>DATGMQ010000020.1:0-7986 GCA_035293545.1 Alloacidobacterium sp.
CGAAAAAGAGTATCTTTTCCTGCTTATAGTTTAGCCGATGAGGAGAAAAAAGTACGCAAAACTGCGTGCAGAAGGGGCGTTTTAGGGTGTAGACAGGCTCTTTTGAGTCTCGCTGAGCGGTGCGGTTTAGACATGCAGGCGGCGGGAAATTATGATGGCGTCCATGTCTACGACACGCCGGGAATTTTTGCGTAAGAGCGCTTTTGCCGCTGCTGCCTCCACTGTTGCCGCCTCTCCGTTGTTTGCCAGGTCGGGCAAGACCGCGCCGTTCCGATTGGGCATGTGCAGCTATACGTTTCGGGAGTTTGACCGGGCGCATGTGATTCAGTGGATGAAGGAACTGAAACTCACCGGACTCAACGCGAAGGACGTAAAAGACCATCTGCCTATGACTCCGCCGGAGGCGACGCTGGAGGCGGTGGCCGCTTATAAGGCGGCAGGCATTGTTCCGCATGCGGTGGGCACGGTTTATTTCCCGAAGAACGAGGACGATGACGTGCGCTCGCGCTTTGAGTATGCGAAGCGGGCGGGGGTGACGGTGATTGTGGCGGGCGATCCGACGCCGGAGACGCTGCCGCGCATCGAGAAGTTTGTAAAGGAGTATGACATTCGCTTCGCCCTGCACAACCACGGACCGGAGGACAAGCTGTGGCACTCGCCGCTCGATGTCTTGAAGGTCGTCGGAAACATGGACCCGCGCATGGGATGCTGCATCGATGTGGGCCACACGGCGCGCGCGGGCGTTGACCCGGTAGAGGCGATCAAGGCGGCAGGGCCGCGCCTTTTCGATGTGCACATCAAAGATCTCGCCGACATGAAGGTGAAGGAGAGCCAGGTAGCAGTGGGCGAAGGCAAGATGCCGGTGCGACAGATATTCGAAACGCTGGTTGCGATCAAGTACAAGGGGTTTGTGGACTTAGAGTACGAGATTCATGGGGATGATCCTATGCCCGGGGCTACGAAGAGTATCGAGTATATGCGCGGGGTTTTGAGGGAGATGGGGTATACGGGATAATGGCAGTTGGCTCGCTCCATACGTAGCTGAGTTATGACCCACTCAGGCCAAAAAGATGGCTTGAATGGGTCACAGCCGGAAAGCTGGCTTTTACGGTCAGGCAGCCTTTCGACCCAGTAGTACTTATCACTCCTGACCCGTCAACACCTACCTCTGTGTAAATATTGGTTCCGTCTGCCCATTCGGTTGCATAGCTACTGAAGTTTGGACTGTAGCTGAATCCCCGCTGCCATACAGGAGATTTTGAATGCAGACGGCGCGAGAATCCACCCTTGATGAAGCCTACAGCGCGTTCGCAGTTTGGCAGTAACCTGAAACAGCCGCCTGCGATTGTAGGTAACAGTTGTGATGAGGAATGTTCCTGAATGGACTGGTCTTGGAGGAGCAGACATCGGACGCGATTTTATCGCGTTTACCTCAGGGGCTAAAGCCCATTGTTGGGAGCTTGTGCGGCACGGCTGAAGCCGTGCCCTTACGAGGCGATAGAATTTTGACCTAAGTGATGTAGTTGCTACTCAACGGTCCGCATACCAATCACCGATACGTTTCGCTATGGTGAAATCATGTACATTCCCAGATTTAATGAAGAGACGCGTACTCCGGTTCTGCACGAGTTGATGCGTGAGCGGCCGCTGGCTTCGCTCATTACGTACGGGCGGTCTGGGTTGTTTGCTTCGCATCTGCCTATGGTTCTTGAAGCAGAGGGGGTTCTTGACGACCAGGCCGCGCCGTTGGGGGTGCTGCGGTGCCACGTTTCCCGGGCTAACGTCCAGTGGAAGGATTTCGATCCCGCGGTGGAGGCGCTGGCCATCTTCTCGGGCGCGGAGCACTATATCTCGCCGAACTGGTATGAGGAGAAGCAGACGACGGGCAAGGTGGTTCCGACATGGAACTATGCGGTGGTGCATGCCTATGGACATCTGAAGGTGGTGGAGGATGCGGAGTGGCTGCAGGCGCATGTGGAAAGTCTGGCGAGGATTCATGAGGCGGCGGTTTCGGAAAAGACAGGTGCGCGGGCCTGGGAGGTGAGCGACGCTCCGGCGGAGTATGTGGCTTCGATCATAAAGGGGATTGTCGGATTTGAGATGAAGATTACACGCCTCGAAGGCAAGTGGAAGGTGAGCCAGAACCAATCGGAGAGCAACCGGCGCGGCGTGGTGGAGGGGCTGGATTCGCTCAGGACTGCGGAGAGCAAGGCGATGGCTCGGCTGGTTGAGGCAACGCTGGGCCGGGACTGAAACAATTTGCTTGTAGTATTCACGTCTAAAATGTAACGTTTTCACGCATACTTCCGACTATCCCCCAGAACAGGAACGATATGGCACTTTACGATTTGGTGTTTGAAGGCGGTGGCGCCAAGGGGATGGCGTTTGCCGGGGCGCTTCAGGTTTTTGCCGATGCGGGGCATCAGCACCGGCGCATTGTTGGAACTTCTGCCGGAGCCATTACGGCCATGCTCACAGGCGCGGGGTATTCTCCGGCAGAGCTGACGGCGGAATGCACGAAGATTGATGCAGCAACAGGCAAACCGATCTTTGCCACGTTTATGGACGCGCCGGTGGAAGCTGATTTCTCGCAGGAGATGATTGATGGCTGCGAGACGATTGCGCTGATGAAGCAGGCGGGATTCCCTTTCTCGGGAATTCTGCAAAATGCAGAAGAGAAGATCATCAAGGCGCTGCTTCACATTGAGCTGTATCGGGAGTTGTTCTCGTTCAATGAGTGTGGCGGCTTTTATGCCGGGGACGCGGCGCTGAACTGGTTTCGCCAGAAGCTGGTGCAGAAGGGCATGGCGGCGAACATTACCTGGGCTGATTTCGCGAAGAAGACAGGCAAGGATGTTTCGGTTGTTACAACGGATGTGACGGACAAAGAGATGGTGGTGCTGAATGCACGCACCGCTCCGAACGTTCCGGTTGCCGAGTCGGTGCGGATGTCGATGAGCATTCCTTTTGTATGGCGTGAGATGATCTGGAAGCCGGAGTGGGGTACTTACCATTTGCTGGGCGCGAATGGCCAGATCACGGAACGGCCCAAAGCAGGACACATTTTTGTAGACGGCGGAGTGCTGTCGAATTTCCCGTTGAAGCTGATAGCCGAATCGACACCGGATGTCGTGGCAGTGATGGGGCCGACTGATCCGAATGCGGCTGGAAACCTGGGCCTGTTTCTGGATGAGGCTATTGCAGTGCCGGGCGCGGAGAAATCGGACACGGTGCGGCCACGGCTGCGGGCGGCGGATCGGGTAACACAGTTAATCGATACGCTTACGGGCAGCTCTGACCTAGCAGTCATACGACAGTATGAATCTTGTATATGCCGGCTTCCTGTTGGCGGATATGGAACGACAGAGTTTCGAATGTCTTCTGCGCGGCAGCAATTACTGATCGGGTCGGGGGCAACGGCGATGCAGAAGTATCTGGCTGCTTTGAAGTAAGAATTTTTGAAGATTATGCTTCCCCACCCCTTCGCTCTGCTCAGGATGGGTACCCGTTATTACGGGGATTGTTCTGCGGCGACCCGGTTGATGACTCGCTGCACAAAGAGCACATTGAAGTTGAAGTGCCTGGCGAGGTCAGGAACGAACTCTGTGATGAAGTTTCCGATGGGATCTGTAGCCAGAGCGGTTCCATAGCGCGCGCTGGCGGCGGCCCAGCCGGTATCGCGATAGGGAACGTAGGCATCGCTGATGGCTTCTTCAAAGATGCCTCCAATCAGGTTCGAATAGTTCAACATTCCTTTGCCATCGTCGCCCTGGGTCCACACCACCTGATAAATGCAGTGCGCGATGCGCCGTTTGTAGGATGCATTCGGCATGCGATGGTAGTGCGGGTCCTGATGCGTCATGGACGGCACCAGGAATGTTCCGAAGAATTCATTCGTCATGTTCTGCGTGAAAGACACGCCGGAGAGCTTGGCCCATCCGGGAATGCCGGGACCATAAGCTGAATGGGAATCCGCTGCGACAGAGATGGCGGAGAGGCCGCCGATGGTGAGCAGGTTAAAGGGATCGATGACGTCTTTCCCAGCCAGAATTGCCTTCTGGCGTGGCGTCATGGGATGCGGCTCGGCGCCGTTGATGAATCTCTGAAAAGGATCATACGTTGGGCCGCAGCTCATCTGCGGGGAGGCGCCTGTCCTGGACTGAGATTCTGCGCAAACCGGTTGGGATGACGGAAATGCTTCCTTGTTATATATCGAGGCCCGCGGTGGCTCAGGAGCAGCCGGTGGGAAGGCCTGACCGGGGCTTGAATCGGAAATTAACTCGAGTCTGGGTTGTGGCGCGTCCGGCAGCAATTCCTGCGCCTTCGAGCTTGCATCGGCAGTGGCCAGGAGCAACAGCATGAGAGCGGGAATGTGGAAACGGTTCAGGCCATATCGCAAGCTGCGCGTGGTCTGCATATTGAATTGGACGTATGACAGCGCAGTTTTTCGCTTCGTCGTCCAGAGCATTCGGTCTACTTGTCCTTGTGACGGCGGAAAAAACGCTCGCGGGTATCCGGCCAGAATTCTGACCAGAGATTGCCGCCGGCTTCTCCTAGCAAAGAAAAGGCCCAGGTTTCAAAAACCACTGAAGGATGAACGCTTTTTTCCGGGTAGTAGGTCATGGTGAGGGCGGAAGCCATGCCGTGTCCCCAGATGACGGAATTGTTGAAGCTGGATGCGCCGGAGTCCCGCTGGGTGACAAAAACGCGCGAAGCAGCATAGAGCCCACGGCGCACGATGGGACCATGCGCTTTGCGGTAATAGCGCGGGTCTTCATGCAGCAGCGCAGGAAGAACGCCATCGGAGAAGGTGCGCATGCTGAGATCGCGAAGCGCCGCGGCGCCGAGGCGTTCGCCATAAGCTCCTGAGTCCACGCCGTATCTGGGATCTGTATCGCGGAGCTGCTCCCATCCGGAGGAGAAGAAGGTGGAGAACCAGCCGGTAGGATTGATTTCTTCGTAGAGGGGGAAAAGGAGCTTGTCTTTCGCACGGAGTGTTGGGATTTTTTCGCCGGGATCAACAATGCCGGACCACTTTCTTTTCCGGACAGCCTCAGGTGAATTGTTCACCGAATTGCCTTGTTTCGGAGCATCGGGGAGAGAATCCTGCTGAGCGAAAACAGGAGCGGCAGAAAACGCAAGCACCATGATGCCCGCGTAGAGAAAAAAAGGTCTGAATGGCATTGATATGACGTTCCTCGGTAAATCTTCTCCAATGGTATGTGTGCGCCGGTCAATTACTTGGAAGTCTTTCAGTCTGTTCTGGATGTATGCGTTTTGAAAGGTAACGGCTTAGGCACCTCGAGGAGAACAGCGGTTGACCTTGCATTAAGACGGAAAGCACACTGAGAAGTATTCAGGAGCGCACACAGATGTCATTTGAAGAGTTCGGGCGCAAGGTCGATGAGCATTTCAACCATGCGGTTCCGCGCGTTGAGGAAGAAGTGCGAAAAGTCATCAGCTATCTGAATGACGAGGTGGTTCCAAAGACGAGGCAGAATTCCACGGAGGCGCTGCGCGTGGCTGCCGATCAATTGCGGAAGCTGGCCGATCATCTGGAGCGGAAATTGTGAAGAGACTGATTGGGTTTCTGGCGTTCTGCGGGATATTGTTTGTTGTTGGGTGCGGACATAAAAAACAGGCAGCATATGCCCCGCTTCCTCCGCCACCGCCGACGATACACGCTCCAACAACAACTACAACTACGCAGCCGAGTGCTTCTGTTCCGCCTTCGTCCAGCACTTCGGAGGCTTCTGAAGAAACGGCGGACGAAGCTTTTGTGGCGGCGCACACGCCGATCTATTCCGAAACAGGAACAGCGAGCTGGTATGGGCCTCCGTATCATAACCGGCGCGGTGCAAACGGGCAGATATTCGACCAGAACGCGATGTCGGCGGCACACCGCACGCTGCCGATGGGATCGCTGATCCGGGTGACAAATCTGCAGACAGGACAATCCGCAGTGATGCGGATCACCGACCGCGGACCGTTTGTGCCGGACCGGGTGCTTGACCTTTCGGTCGCTTCGGCAAAGATGGTCGGTGTCTGGCGGCCAGGGACGGCGCGCGTGCGGATCGACGTATATGCTGCGCCCAAACCGATTGATGAAGGCGGTCGCTGGTGTGTGCAGATCGGCGCGTTCTCCAAAGAGAAGGAGGCCCTCAAGCTGGAAGAACACCTGGAACGCAAATATCACACGGCGAATGTGATCGAATTTACCGGGCCGACTGGCCATTGGGTGCGGATTCGTCCGCTGAACGACGACAAAGGCCGCGCAGCAGAGATTGCCAAAGAACTGAAGCCGGAGGAGGGCGAAGCGTATCTCGTCAGACTGGATTAAGCAGCAAGTCAGTGCTTCGCGAGCGAGTCAGCAAGTCAGCGTTATTTGAGGTTTGTTGCATGATGCAATGGCGGCCTGGTGTGCGAGCTGCGATGCTGACGGCCGGTTGTTCCGGTTCTGTTGTATATGGCGAGACAAGCAAAGTCATCGTATCCACCTACACGCTTCCTCCTGACAAGCTGGAAAAGGCGATTCATCTGAGTCACTGGCGCGCAGGTCTGCACTTCGGCGGCGTGGCCTGGACAGTGCTGATTCTGTTGCTGCTGCTGCGCTTTGGCATTAGTGAGCGCATCACGCGTTGGGCTGCATATCTGACGAGAAGAAGGTGGCTGCAGGGGTTTGTGGTGGCTCCGATCTGGCTTTTGGTGCTGTCTCTGATTGGTCTGCCTGAAGAAGCTGCATCGCACGCGGTTTCTTTTCATTATGGGTTGTCTGTGCAACGCTGGACGGGGTGGTTTCGTGATTGGGGCATCGCGTTGCTGCTGCTTGTCATCTCGGGCACGCTTGCACTCAGTTGTCTCTATGGACTGATGCGGCGTTCGGCACGACATTGGTGGCTATGGTTCTGGCTGCTGACGCTTCCGGTAGAAGTGCTGGTCATCTTTGCTGTGCCGGTGCTTATCGATCCGATGTTTAATCATTTTTCCCCACTCGAAAAGACCGCGCCGGGGCTGGTAGCACAGTTGGAGCGAGTGGCCGAGCGCGGCGGGATCGATATTCCGCCATCGCGCATGTTTTTGATGAATGCCAGCGCGAAATCAACGGGCGTGAATGCTTATGTGACCGGCTTTGGCGCGTCGAAGCGCATTGTGGTGTGGGATACGGCGTTAAAGCTGCCATCAACAGATGAAATTCTATTCATCTATGGCCATGAGCAGGGGCATTATGCGCTCCACCACATCGCAAAAGGGCTGATTTTCGTCGCGGCGCTGACCTTTGTCTTCTACTGGATTGCGTATCGCCTGCTGCGATGGCTTGTGCGGCTTCGTGGGGATGCGTGGCGGATTCGTTCTGTGGACGACTGGACCTCGATTGGACTGGTGTTGCTGGTGATAACGATGCTGAGCTTTCTGGCCGAGCCGATTGGAAATGCATTCAGCCGACGAATTGAGCATCAGGCCGATGTATACGGGCTGGAGGTAATTCACGGTCTCGTGGCCGATCCGCAGCAGGTGGCAGCGGAGGATTTTCAGCGGCTCGGTGAGATATGGCTGGATGATCCTTCTCCGAATCGATTTGTTGTGTGGTGGACCTACAGCCATCCTGCCATCAGCGAACGGATGCAGTTTGCGGCAGAGTATGATCCGTGGGTTGAAGAGAAGAAAGGGCAATACTTTATCAAGTAGATGCGGAGATATTCGGATATTGCTTTGGTTCCGCTTGAATACTTCAGCGAATGCCCTGAGCTTTGTCTACCACCTCTATCGTCGGTTGGTTGAATCAAAGCAGGTGTTGGGCCGGTTTATCACAGCTCTTCCACGCTGCTGAAAAGCGGGATGTCGGTGCGCATGGATCGTTCATGCTCATGCATAGTTCTTTTGATGGCATGTGTCTCGCATGTTCGCCGGCCAAATGCTCTCGCGCCTGATCGTTCTTTGGCGGATAGAGTTCTTGAATAGCACCTGAATGCAGGTCAACCAATTGCA
>DATGMQ010000021.1:0-71053 GCA_035293545.1 Alloacidobacterium sp.
CTCTTCCATGAAGACGGGCAGCAGGTGAAATTAATCGGCATCGCTCGTCTTGCCAATCACGCTGAGGTTGCCGACACAGGCCATCTGACGGAGTACCGCGCGCTTCAGGTTCGGTCGATCCTCAATAAGTCGGTCTCAAAACGAGGGCTTCCTTTCGGCAAAACCATCAATCCATACCGGGGATGCGAGTTCGGCTGCCGCTACTGTTTTGCGCGATATACGCACGAATTTATGGAACTGCGCAATCCGGAGTTGTTCGAGCGCCTCATCTTCGTGAAACAAAATGCCGCCTGGCTGCTGAAGCAGGACCTGCGCAGGCTGCGACCTGGCGAAGAAATCGCCATGGGCACCGCTACCGATCCCTACCAGCCCATCGAGCGTCGCATGCGGGTGACGCGAAGCATTCTCGAAGTGATGAGCGAATGCCGCGGCTTGAAACTCGGCATTGTGACAAAATCCACGCTGATCGTGCGCGATATTGACCTGCTGAAGAAGTTTGCCGCGCACAACCAGCTTGCCATCCACCTCAGCATCACCACGCCGGACATAAAGCTGGCGCGTATTCTCGAGCCGCGAGCGCCCCGGCCTGATCTCCGCTTCAAGACCGTTTCTGCTTTGCGCGATGCCGGCCTTAGAACGGGGATTTTATGCTGCCCCATTATGCCTGGTATCAACGACACGCCGGCCGCTTTCGATGCCATGGCGAAGCGGGCGAAGGCGGCGCACGCCAGCTTTCTGGCCGCGAATCCTCTATTTCTTAAACCCTGCTCGAAAGGAACTTTTCTGGCCTTCGTGCGCCAGAACTTTCCTGCGCTCGAAGCCAGTTATGAAAAGCGCTACTACGGAGAAGTTGCCTTTGTTTCCAAAGCCTATAAGAAACGAGTAGCCGACTTGCTGGCCGCGGTCGTAAAAAAATACGACCTCGGAAACCGGCGCTCCGACTCCTCGCCAGTCCGGGAAATGCGGCCTCCGGACACCGGCCCGGTGCAGCAATCACTCTGGCAGGAGGACGCAAAACCTGCGCAGAGGACGCAGTCAGATGGCGTCAGAAAGCGCTTTACCGCGTAATAATCACCTCGTAAAGGTTGTCTTTAGCGAGGAAGAAGCGGTAATTGCTGAAGTTTGAGAACAGCTTTTCGATATTGCGATTGGTATAAACCCGCCGAATCGGAAAGGGTGCGCTCTCCTGCATCTCGATCATCTCGGTTTCCGTCAGATGGTAGCGGCAGAAGGCCGTATCCGGGCCGGTTTGCTTTGAATGAAAGAGAGCAAGAATCCGGCCGTCGGGAACAAGGGAATGATAAAGACGCTCAATCAGCGGAGCAATCAATCCTTCGGGAATGTAGTCCAGCGTCGTCCATAAGAGCACAACATCAAATTCGCGCCCGCTGAAATTCAGGTTCTGCTCAAAAAATCCATCAACGTCAAACCCCGGTTGAGCTCCGGGCTCAAGCGGTGGAATCTCCCAGCCGCCATTCACGGCCTCATGAACAATGTCCGCCATCCATACGCTGTGCCCCATGCTGGTGAGCTGGTTGATATTCGACGGCGAAGTAGGCCCGATATCAAGCAGACGCAGGGCCTGTTCCGTCTGGAGGTGTTTCCGCAAAGCGGACCAGCCGCTTGAGTGTCGCGGCACGCGCGGGCCCGTAAGCATCGTGGGTCTGTTCCCCTGCTGCTCGGCCTGACCGCGGCTGAATATACTGCGCAGCACGCTCATTCCATGCCCTTATGCAATTTTGTCATCGGCAATCGGTCCCAATTACTTGGCAGCACCGAAGAGCGCTCCCGGCTTCTCCGCCTGCGTCGCGGTCTGCTGCGACGCCAGCGTTCCCGGCTTCTCCGCTGATCCGGATGACTGTACTAAGTCTACCTTGCCTGAGAAAACGGCGTTTTCTTCAATCGCCAGACGGCTGGAACGAATGTCGCCGGTCACGTGGCTGCCGCTGCGCAGCTCTACTCGCCCCGTCGCGTTGATGTTGCCGTTCAGCGTGCCTTGAATCACCACGTCGCGCGCCGATACATTGGCCTGCACGCGGGCATTGGCTCCGATCGTCAGCCTGCTCTCAGTTAACGTGATCGTGCCTTCCACCAGGCCATCCACGAGAAGATCTTCGCTTCCTTTCACCTCTCCGCGAATCTGGACCGATTTGCCAATCGTGGCGGTCGTGCTGTCGCCTGCAGCCATGTAATTTTCTCCTGGTTCTTTTGACTTCTGACGTTGCAAACGACTATACGCAACGCCGATTAAGCCTGCAACCGCTCCGCGTATTGACAGCTGCAGCTCGGCCTAAAACGGCACGAAGTGCTTGATTCGGGAAAACTTCGCTGTAAAATTGAGCGTCTAAAGATTCGCGCACCGGAATTTAGCGCAGAAATGACAAGAATGAGTAATAAAAAACAGGTTTTGAGGAAGCGTCGTTTTGTTCCTCGCACCTGCCGGTGGTTTGGATTTGTTGCATTCCTTCTTGCGGCCCCAGTTCATGCAGCATTTGCGCAGAACGACGATGCAGCCCGCGACCCCGTGGCCCTCGTCCGCCGCGCCTCACAGAACGAGCTGAAGGCGTCGAACGGCAATCATCCATACCGTTACCAGCTGCACAAAATCGACGACGGCAAGATCACAACCAAAGAAATCGTCGAGACCAAAGATGGTGATGTAGCCCGCCTCATCGCCGTAAACGACAAGCCACTCGATCCTGATGCGCAGCAGGCCGAAATTGATCGCCTTAATAATCTGGCTGCTCATCCTGAGTTGCAGGCCCATCGCCATAAAAAAGAGCAGGAAGACAGCAATCGCGCCAACGAGATGATTCGCCTGCTGCCCGATGCATTTCTCTACAGATACGAAGGCACAGTTGACGGTCCCAACGGCCCTTGCCACCGGCTCAGCTTTCAGCCCAATCCGAACTTCAACCCGCCCGACCGCGAAGCGCAGGTATACGCCGGCATGGCTGGCGAGTTATGGATCGACAAGACCCAGGAGCGCATGGTCAGGCTGGATGCGCATCTTATCGCCGATGTTGAATTCGGCTGGGGCATTCTTGGGCGTCTTTATAAAGGCGGCAGCATCCTCGTCGAACAGGCCGATGTGGGCGATCACCACTGGGAGACCATCCACCTGAAACTAAGTCTCACCGGCAAAGCTCTCATGATCAAGCCACTCAGCTTCCAGACCACGGAAGACGCCTCGCACTTCGAGCCCGTCCCGCCGGAAATGGGTTATCAAAACGCCATTAAGATGCTGCTGAATAATAACGGCAGCGCTCAGGTAGCTGAAAAACGCGGCAATTAATATCAAGCCGGAGCCGGTGTGGCAGTGGATGCCGTGAAAGGACCCCGTTGGCGGTCTTTCACGGCCCTAAGCCAGACTGCTGTCATCTCCGCTGAAATCGCCGCCCGGATCATCCCCGCTATCGAAATCATCACTCAAACTGCCGTCATCAAATGAGCCGGGATCAGTATCGGGCTGATAGCCGGCCTCCTCCATGCCGGAATGGCTTTCAGGACGATCATCATAGGAAGCTTCGTGCTCGCGGTGTTCGGCAAAGCCACCCTGCTGGGGGTCGTCATAGTAGTTGTTGATGACGGTCTCTTCGACCGGAGGCGCTCCGAATCCAGCCCCATAACCGCCACCCCATCCACCGCCGTGACCGTGTATCAGCGATTCAATGCCTTCAAACGCCAGCGCTCCGGCGGCAACTCCGGCAGCGGTCGTAGCCGCGCTGCGCAGAAAGCTCCCTCCCACACTCGGTGCGGGCGGCGCATAAGTTGCTCCGGGCGCGTATTGCCCCGGAGCCTGATACTGCGGCACCGGCTGATACTGTGGTTGCGGAGAGGGCTCGCGATGCCCAAGCAGACTGCCCAGAAAGCTGGTAGCCTTTGCGGGTTGTGGCTGCGCCTGCTGCTGCAATTGCTGTATCTGCGCTCTCGCCTGGTTCAACGCCAGGTTCTGCACCAGAACTGTCTGTGCCAGCTTGTAAATTGCATCCGGATCGCGGCTCAGGCCCTGCTGCAGCAGTTGTTCCGCTTCAGGGTCTTTCTCCGTTAACTGAGTTTCCTGGACCTTCCGGACCAGGTCTTCCAGCATCGAGCTTTCCTGCGGTGTCATAAACTCCTCAAATCTTTAGGATGCTCCCGTGATGGAGCTTTCCATTGTTAAGACGCGTATAAATGCACAAAGTGGCGAACATGTCCGCCGCCTTGAAATACGTTCATCCGTTCGCCAGAGTTCCCTTACAGCAATCACCGATCCAGCCAATAAAACATTTGGAACCGCTTTACGCCTCAAATAAGATGCTATGAATCACGCATCTGAGGGGAATCTGTGCTTCGTGCCCAGGCTTGCAGCCGTCGTACATTTCTGCGTGGCGCGGTACAAACCGCAGCCATCTTCGCCGCGCAAAACTTTAGCCCGACAAACTCGAATGCCGCCACCATTCAGCATGAGGGCGATGTTGAGCCCGTGCTCGCGCAGTTTATCGAGCGCTACATGCAGGCCATGTATGCGCCTGGATTGATTCTCGGCCTGGTCCACGCCGACGGACAGACTACAGCCGCAGCTTTCGGCCTCAGCGACGTGGCCCGGAACCGGAAGGTCAGGCCGGAGATGCTCTTCCAGATAGGATCGATTTCCAAGTCATTTTGTGCTTTAACTCTGCTCCAGATGCGTGATGAAGGAAAGCTCGACCTGCATGCGCCAATACTCGAATACCTGCCCTGGCTGCCCATCGAGGCGCCGTATGGCGTCATCACAACACATCATCTGCTGACACACAGTTCCGGCCTGCCGGGTGATCCGCCCATATTTCTGAGCGACCGCAATATGCGGCACAAGCAGACGTTCAAACCCGGAACACAATTCCACTACAGCAATCTGGGCTTTGACATTCTCGGCCAATTAGCTGCCTCGCTCGATCAGCGCCCCTATGCAGCTGTGCTGCAGGCAAGAATCCTCGATCCGCTTGGGATGAAGACAACCTATCCGGCTATTTCAAACGCCATTCGCGCCAAAGAAGCACAGAGCTATGTCTTCTTTCGCGACGATCTCAACGTCACGCGCGATGCGCGCCTTGAAGTTGCGCCCCGCGAAGTCTTCGACGGCGCGGCCGGCTGCATCGCATCCACGGCCGCAGATATGACCCGCTACATGACAATGCTTCTGAAACGCGGTGAAGGCCCAGAAAAGCGAATCGTCTCCGCAGAGAGCTTTGAGTTGTTTGCGACTCCTCATGTTGAGTCCGTTGAGTTCGGTCCCGGTTCGCATTATGGATACGGCATTGCCATTGATCTGGTCGACGGACATAAGCTTCTGAAACACACCGGCGGCATGAATTCATTCGCCTCATCCATGCAGGTCGATCTTCAGGGTCGCGTAGCGGCATTCGCATCTATCAATGCCATGCAGGGGTACAGGCCGAATCCCGTAACGAAGTACGCTCTCCAAATCATGAGCGCTGAGGCAGAGAAAAAGCCGCTGCCCCAACCGGATGCAATCGACAATCCGCGGATCATCGAAAACGCCGCCGAATACGCGGGAAATTATTCCGGCGATAGCGGCTCCATTGACGTGCTGGCGGAAGGAAAGAGTCTCGTCATCTCGGTAGAAGGCAAAAAGATTCGTTTACAGCGTGCCTCCGGAGACAACTTCGTAGCTGAAGATGAAGCATGGCAGGAATTTTCCTGGCTCTTTTTGCGCGGAGATGCCGCAAACGGTAAAGCTCCGGTAACGGAGCTGATCTACGGCACCAAGTGGTATGTGAATGCCGCCTATACCGGCCCTAAGAAAATCACGGCGCCCCAAAGGTATGCAGCGTATGCCGGATCATACGATAGCGGTACCGACGGCTTTGAAGTCGTCATCTGCAAAGGCAAACTGATGACCGGCAATGTCACGCTGGAAGAAATCGGAGATGGACTGTTCAGAAGAACCGACGAGCCAAACAGCCCTGAAACATTGGAATTTCTGCACGAAGTGAACGGTCAATGCCGAATGCTCCTGCAGACCGGCGTCCCCTATTGGCGTATCAACACATAGCCGGCGGGCCGTCGCAGAAGTTTGCAGCACAAAAATATAAATATGCTGCCGTCCTGAGCGGAGCGAAGGATCTTCTTTTGTGCGGAAAATCGCTCTAAGCTAACGCCAGCGCGCGCACTTCTTCTTTTCTGACCGTCAGCTTCTCAATCAGGTCTTGGCGCACTTCAAAACCGCGCCCGGCAGTCTTCGGCACTGTAATTTCACCCTGAGGTGAAACCGTGACCTCCGGCTCGATGATGTCTTCCTTCCAGTAGCGCTTCGAGGCGGATACATCGCCCGGCAGTTGGAAGTTCTCAAGCGAAGACAGCGCGATGTTGTGCGAACGGCCAATGCCTGTTTCCAGCATTCCTCCGCACCATACCGGAATCCCGCGCTCCTGCGCCGCATTGTGCACCGCAATCGATTCGCTGAATCCGCCCACGCGGCCGTTCTTAATATTGATAATGCGGCAGGACTCCATCTCAATCGCCGCCAGCGCATCGCGCCGGTTGCGGATCGATTCATCCAGGCAGATGGCGGTGTCCAGACGCTTTTGCAATAGTGAGTGGAAATAAAAATCATCTGACCAGAGCGGCTGCTCAATCATCAGCAGGTCAAAATCATCGAAGCTTACCAGGTGCTCGATATCGTTCATGCGATACGCTGAGTTCGCATCGACGCTCAGAGTAATCTCGGGCCAGCGCGCGCGCACCGCTTCCAGCATCTTTATGTCCCAGCCCGGCTTGCATTTCAGCTTGATGCGTTGATAGCCGGCTGCCAGCTCTTTTTCAATCTCGGAAAGCTGCTTCTCCATAGAGGGCTGAATACCGATGGAGACGCCGCACGGAATCACTTCGCGGGTCCCGCCGAGCACCTGTGATAGAGGCAGCCCGCGCATCTGCGCTTCGGCATCCCAGACCGCGTTTTCAAGGGCCGCTTTGGCCATGCGATGGCCCCGTACCTGCCGGAAAATACCAGGACATTTGCCGCCGTGCTCCGGATCGGCGCTGGCCAGCGCCGGAGCCAGCTCCTGAACAGTCATCAGCCATGCGGTGTCGATGGTCTCGTCGCTGAAGTAGGGATGCTCCCCGGCAACGCACTCCCCCCAGCCCGTAATCCCTTCCGCCCTGATTTCGACGAGCATGATGCGGCGGTCCGTCGTGGTACCAAAGCTGGTCTGGAATGGCTGCACCAGCGGCATGCGTATTTCGCGAAGAATGATTGAATCAATTTTCATACGTCAGTCTCTTGGTTCCTGCCAATGCCCGAGGCCGAAGACCCCGTTGCCTTTCTCATCCGTTCTGAAATCGATGACCGCGAGCCCCTGCGCAAACGCTTTCTCGAACTTCTCCCGGTTTTCTGCCTGCGCAGCCAGCGCGCGCTCCTGATCTTCCTCCGACGACTTCCACTTTCCGATCTCGTGCGGCACCACAATTCTTTCCTGAATTACGCTTGGGGTCGTCTGTTTCGGATCTCTTCCGGCTAGGATTGCCTCAACACGCTCCGATCGCATCCACCACTCGGCATGCAGACGGTCTGTCGGCAACCCTCCCTGCAGACGAGATGAGGATACACCATAAAAGTTCGGCGTATACCGGCGGACAATCGCCCCCAGCCTGTGAATATTCAAAAAGGAGTTCTTGATCTCCAGCGGGTCAAACGTCCACTCCATCAGCCGGAAGCCCCGCGCAATGGCATCCTCACGCTGCGCCAGCTTCAGCCGCCGCCCAATTCCGGAGTTCCTGTACTCAGGCTCGACAGCCAGCATATGCGAATGCAGATACGGCTCCGGTGCTTGTTGTTGTGGGTGCCCCAGGTCTTGAAAAGATCTGGGATTGCGCACAGCTGGCAAGGCCATTGCAAACCCGATTAATGTCTCGGAAGTATCCGCTTTCCCATCAGTGACATCGAAAGCCCCGATGACCTGTCCCCCGATCTTTTGCGTTACCGTAAAAACACGCCGCGGAATCACGTCTCCATCCGAGTAGCCCCATACATCAATCTGCACCTGAACGCAGGCGTCCAGTTCTTCCATTCCTTTGCAGGTGCGAATCAGAACTGTGCGCTCCTGCGGAGTTACAAAGGTCGTGCTCATTTCAGGCTGCGCTCCCGGTTTTTAGCTGCTTCCCAGAGCTTTTCCAGCGCATCAGGACCAAGTTCCTCCAGCGGCTGCTTGCTGGCCGCTTCCATAGCGGCAAAGCGCCGCCGGAACTTCGCATTTGTGTCCCGCAGCGCAAGTTCCGGATCAACATGCAGATGGCGCGCCAGGTTCACCGCGGTAAAGAGCAAATCGCCTATCTCCGAAGCAACGGCATCGTGTTTCCGCTCAGGACGCGTCAATTCGGCCTCTAACTCTTCAATTTCTTCCTGAAATTTGGCAAAAATGCCGCGCAAATCCGGCCAGTCAAAGCCCGATTTTGCTGCTTTTGAGCTTATTTTCGCCGCTTCCAGAAGCGCAGGAAATGCCCGTGGAATACCGTCCAGCCGACCGCCCGGTTCTTCATCTTTTACTTGAGCATTCTTTTCCAGCTGCTTGATCTGTTCCCAATTATGAAGAACCTGCTTTGCGTCAATCCCATCCGTCTCCAGCCCTTTGGCAATATTCCCGGCCGCAGCAGCCGCGTCATCTCCAAACACATGCGGATGCCTTCGGACAAGCTTCCGGTTCAATCCCTCAATCACATCTGCGATGGTGAAATGCCCTGCCTCTGATGCCATTTCTGAGTAAAAGAGCACCTGCAGCAGCAGATCCCCCAACTCGTCCCTCAGCTCAGCCCAGTTGCGGCGTTCAATTGCATCCAGGACCTCATAGGTCTCCTCCAGCGTATATTTGCGGATCGAGTCAAACGTCTGCTCGCGGTCCCACGGACATCCACCCGGCGCGCGCAGCCGCGCCATAATCGCAACCGCTTCGGCAAATTGCTCTGAGGGCATGCCTCTACTTTAAATGAAAGCTGCAGGACAAAAAGCGCAACGCGGGATGAGAGAATTTCCTATCCACGCATTCTTAGGAGACCAAAGCATGAAGATAAAGCACATCCTCTGTCTTTCCGGACTTCTGGCGCTGACTGCCACCGGCAGCGCCTTCGCCCAGAACCAGGCCATCGATTTCACCAAGGGAATGCCCTTCAGCGACGGATATGTCGCCGGTAATACGCTCTACGTCGCCGGTCAGCAGGGCCCCGATGAACACGGCAAAGTCACCGGAACCGACATCAGTTTTCAAACCGAGCATGCCATCGCTGCGGTTGAAAAAGTGGTGAAGAAGGCCGGTTTCCAGATGTCAGACATCGTTTCGGTCACCGTGTATGTCACCGATCTCAACGATGTCCCGGCTATGAACAAGGTCTACATCAAACTCATGCCCGATCCGAAACCCGCGCGCGCCACGGTCCAGGTGGCCGGCCTGATCGGCGGAGCGAAGATCGAAATTTCAGCCATTGCTGTGAAACACTGACCAGGATGCGGGTGGCCCCACATCCTGAAAAGATGTGGGGTGTTGCGCTTCCGTGGATTGAATCTCAACGAGGGATCAGGGCCGCTAAGAGCCTTGCCTGGAGGATTGGACTGTACACCCTTCTGTTGCGGGGCCCCTACAACCATCTTGCTGACATCCGGTGTAAAAGTCGGATTCGAAGTGGTCCCGCCAATCGTCAGAGAAATTCCATTCTTGTCGTTTGAGCCACAGCCGACCCGAAAGCTCCGGGAATCATGCCTAAACCTGCGTTGCCGGTACTCCGACTCCGCTCGCCGTCGCGCCCGGCAGATAGTGGGCGGCAGCGCAATCACCATAAAAAATAACCGGAGCCAAAACGAACGTCAGCACTCTGCCACCATCAGATCTCGCAGCAGGCTGTGGCTGGCAGGCGAGAAATGAACGCCAGGAAGACGGCGGCGGCGCGAGCACAATGTCGAACGAATCTTTGCGATTCTATCTTTGTTTGTCGCCCTGTTCCAGCGAATGGTACGTTGATATCAACGTGATAGATTCAGTATCAAGCCCTGGAGTTCCATTTAAAACGACACTCCGCGTCCGCGACTGCTGCCTCTGTCTTCACTTGCAACGGGCAGCCCGCGCCCAGGCTCGTCGTTTCGATGATGCCCTGCGGCCGCTTGGGTTGACTAACGGGCAGTTCTCGATCCTGATGTCCCTGAATCGATCCGAGCCCGCAGGCATGGCTTCCGTGGCTTCGCTGCTCGCCATGGACCGCACAACGCTCACCGCTGCTCTTAAACCTCTGGAGCGGCGAAAGCTGATCAAAATCACTACAGACCGGTTTGACCGCCGCAGCCGGCGACTGAGCCTGACGGCTAAAGGGAAGGCCCGGCTGGCTTCCGCGCTGCCAATCTGGGAGCAAACACATCGAGAAGTGGAATCCCTGCTTACCGATATAGATCCGGATCAGCTCCGCCGCAGCTTGCTGGCGCTTTCGTGAGCGCGCATCTGTCGCGGTTCTGAGGCCAGTAAATGCATTATGCTCAGGAAAGATGAATGAACCGGCCACAATTCGAGAAATCCTGAATAACGCAAAGATCATCGCCGTCGTTGGTCTCACCAATAAAGAGGGCCGCGCCAGCCTCGGTGTTTCCAGATTTATGCAGAGTCGCGGATATCGCATTATTCCGGTCAATCCGCTCATTGAAAGCTCGCTGGGCGAGAAGGCTTATCCCACACTCGATGCCGCGCTCGAAGCGGCAGGGAAGATCGATCTCGTCAACGTCTTCCGCCTGCCGAAGTACATTCCCGATATCGTGAAGGACACAATCCGCCTGAAAATTCCTTATCTCTGGATACAGGAAGGCATCATCCACGAAGAAGCAGCCGCGCAGGCCGAAGCCGCAGGCATCAAGCTCGTGATGGACCGCTGCATTCTGAAAGACCGCATGGCCGCCGGCTGGAGTTAGCTGACTTCAGGCGGTCTTCAGCGCATCCAGAAACAGCTCACGATCCACATTGCCGCCGGTGAATACCACTCCCGCGCGGCGACCCTTCAGACTGTCCCGCTCTTTCAACACTCCAGCCAGTCCTGCCGCTGCCGCGCCTTCAGCCACGTTGTGCGTGTCTTCGTAATACGCGCGCATGGCACCCGCAATTTGTTCCTCGCTGACTTCTACGATGTGATCGACATTCGCCAGTATCAGTTCCAGCGCTTCCGGAACAGGAACGCGGCACGAGAGTCCATCGGCCAACCGTGAATTTGCGGTCTGGGAAATCGGCTGTCTTTCCCGGAAGGAAATGGCGTAGGCAGGCGCATTTGCCGCCACCACCCCTACGATTTTCGTCTTTAACCCAAGCGCATTGCGGACTGAAATCATGCCGCAGATGGACGAGCCGAGGCCGATCGGAACATATGCGACATCCAGCGCAGGCGCTGTCTTCAGAAATTCAAGCGCATAGGTAGACGTGCCATGCACCAGCAGCGGGTGAAACGAGGGAACCAGGTGCTGGCCGCGCGTCTTTGCCAGCTCCGTGGCATAGTCCAACGCCGCCTGAAAGTCCTCGCCATGCTCTATCAGTTCTGCGCCCAGGGCCTGCATGGCCCGGTTCTTCTCCCGGCTGTTCCCATGCGGAACAACAATGGTTGACTTCAGCCCATTGCGCGCGGCAGCCAGCGCTACTCCCTGCCCGTGGTTTCCGCGCGTAGCGGCGATCACGCCACCGGTGGAAGGCTGGCTGCGTTTCAGCCAGTCCATATAGACCATAGCGCCGCGCAGCTTGAAAGCGCCAACAGGGGAGTGGTTCTCATGTTTCACCCACACCTCGCAGCCAGCGCGCGCATTCAACAGCGGCCAGGTGTATTGCGGAGTAAGGGGCATTACCGTGCGCACAATACGCATTGCGCTCTCAATTTCATCAAGACCGGGAGTTTGCATGCAATGTGGATGCGCCGTTCTGTTTTCCAGCTGATTTATTTCGTAAGAATGAGGGCAGCGCTACATTCCGCCCAGTTTTTCCAGATCGATGGACTCGTAATCCTTGCGTTCAATGCCTTCGCGAATCTCTTTCGGTGTTTTGCCGAGCTTGGTCATCTTGTAGGCATACGCGCCCTCTTTGGCGCAGGTGGAGCAGACCGCCCCATGCGTGCCTTCAAAACAGCTGTGCAGACTGGTATGTCCCAGCGCTTTGTCGCAGCGGCAGTAGCAGGGAAGCTGATAGAGCACCTTCGGAACCTGCGCCGCTTCTTCATACACAGCTTTTTGCCAGGGATAGCGGAAGTATTCGCCCTGAAGCTGGTCTCCGGTCAGAGTCGGCGGCAGTTTTTCGGCTTTGCCCGGCGGCGCCGGATGGTAGGCGGGAATGTCATCAGCAGGATTCGACCACTGGGCATAGCTGGCCACCGTGGCCAGGCCCAGTGCAATTCCAAGAAAAACTCGGTTCATGCGGCGCTCCTGCACAATAGATTAGCGCAAGCACAGAAAGCGCGATAGATAGCGTAAAATCAGCGTCAAATCGTAGGGTTAATACGATGAAAATCTCAGAAAAAAAGCAAAAAAAACGGCACGAACGTTGAATTGCCCGTGCCGGGAGGCCAGTGACGCAACTTATAAACTTCTCCTTGCCCTGAGAGCCCTCTTGCTCAATCATCGGCAAGTAACTGTACACTTCTATAGATGTTTCTTACTTCGGTTTAGTTTCACTGTTTCTTAAAAATCTATGAGAACGTGTACTAATTCTTCAATTTCACGTAGTGTACGCGACATCGATGACGAAAACAAGTCCCCATATCAACAAAAACACATATTTTTAGAAAAGTTGGGGTGGAAGCTGCATAAGCAGCATCGAACGTTCCGGAGAAACACAGCAAAATCAAGTGAGCGCCACACATGCACGAAACCAAAAAAATAGATGATTCTAAAGAAGTAAATCAGAAGAAGGGTAGCCGGTTTCAGACTGGCCTGCTGATGGTCGGCTCTGCCTTATTTGGAGGAATTGCCGTGGTTCTCTGGAACCGGCGTTCGCTGACAAAGATTCAAAATCAGCCAAATGGACAGGCCGATCGGCCTGAGATTGTGGATGAGGACGCAATTTATTGAAGCAGGAATTCAATTTTTAATAGAAATGGCGTTGATCGCTTCCGCCAGATTGAAATCGCGTTCGGTAAGCCCTCCGGCATCGTGTGAAACCAGGGCAAGCTTCACCTTGTTGTAGCGAATGTCGATATCAGGATGATGCCCGGCAGCTTCAGCCTTCTCTCCTACCGCATTGACAAAGCGCAGCGCCTGAACAAAATCCGGGAAACTGAACTCGCGAACGATTTCCGTCCCTTCCAGCTTCCATCCTGAAAGCTGCTTCAATTTCTCCTCGACGGCTGTCTTGCTGAGTAAAGGCATACAGACCTCCGATTCAGTCTCCGGCTTCTACTTCTGCTCCGCCATAGGCAAAAGGAGAAAAGCGGGCGTGCAGGCCAATCTCATTGCGCAGATCAATCCACAGCCTGTCCGGCATGCTAAGATACACATCGACTACGTGTGGATCAAACTGCGTTCCGGCGCACCGCTGGATTTCGCCCCGGGCCGCCGTAAAGCTGCTGGCTTTGCGATAAGGGCGGTCTGAGGTAATGGCGTCCAGCGTATCTGCTACAGCAAAGATTCTGGCCCCCAGTGGAATCTCTTCGCCTCTCAGGCCGCGCGGATAGCCGCTGCCGTCATAGTGCTCCTGGTGGCAATAGACGATCTCCGCCGCCTCGCGCAGATAAGGAATTTTGCACAAAATCTGGTATCCGCGCGCACAGTGGTCGCGCATAACATTGCGCTCATCGACGTCAAGCCTGCCCGGCTTGAGCAGAATCGCGTCAGGAATGGCCATTTTTCCAATGTCGTGCAAAAATGCGCCGCGTGCGATTGTCCGGATGTCGGTAGGAGAAAGACCCATGGCGCGTGACAGCGCCACCGTATAGCCGGTGACGCGCTTGGAATGGCCCTCAGTTTCCGCGTCCTTCAGGTCGAGCGCATCACCCAGCGCTTCGAGTGTAATGTCGTAAGAGCGCTCCAGGTCTGCGATGGCCTGCCGCAGCATATCGGTGCGCGCCGCCACCAGTTGCTCCAGGTTGGTCTGGTACATGGAGTTCTGCTGCGCCAGCTTGCGGTGCTCCAGCGCGCGCCGGACGGTTGCCAGCAGCTGTTCCTTTTCGAACGGTTTCAGCAGATAGTCGTATGCGCCACGGCGAAGGGCAGAAGTCGCTACGCCTACATCGTGAATGGCCGTGACCATCACCATCGGCGTTTCCGGCTGCAACTCCTGTACCCGGTCGAGCAGACTCATGCCGTCCAGACCCTCCATCATAATGTCAGAGAGCACAAGGTCATAAGGCGCATCATTCTGCAGCCGCTCCATTGCTTCCAGGCCATTGTTTGCAAGCACCGGAATGTAATGGGCTTTTTCCAGCATGGCTGCGATAACTGTCCTGACATAGGGCTCATCGTCGACAACCAGGATGCGTTCGGATGCCATGTATCCTTCTTATTCTTGCAACTTTTTATTGAAAGCGAGATCAGAAAGGCAGGATTCAGATCGCTTCAATCGTCCCAATTTTTGGGTGGTGGCGTTTCCATCGCAAAAACCTGAAAAATTCCCCACCCTTTATAAATGAGGCAGAGCCGGAAATGAAGCGTCTTTTTCTGCCGTTGCCCTTTATCTTGCCATTAAAAAATAGCATCTAAAACAGTAAAATAGGGTTCAGACTAGTGCTGAGATTGTAGAATCAGGTACCAAAACTGTCCCGTTCCCCATTCGGGCTGAAAGGCAGCTCTTGATCATCAACATTCGAGGATTGTTCGAAGAGAATAACGCAGGAATCGTCAATACTCAGGCCGAGGAACGTCCGGTCGAACAGGTGCAACGGGACATTTATGATACACATCGCCATCGCATCTTTTCACTCGCTTTTCACATGACAGGCGACGAATGCGAAGCAGAGCAATTGCTGGCCGACAGCTTTGTGCGCGCTTTTCAGGCAGATCCTAAACCCGACGGCAGCATCATTGACAGCGCTTTTATCGAAGGCCTTCGCGCTTATTTTCCGCTAACTCCTGTCCCTCCCGTATCGCCCGCTGCGTCCCCGGAAATCGCAGGCAAAAACGTCCGTCGCACCGATCTCGAAGAAGCTGTTCGGGAACTCCCGCCCATCGAGCGGCTGGCCTTTCTTCTGCGCGATGTCGAAGGTTATTCCCCCGAAGCCATCGCCCACCTGACCGGTCTGTCTTCGCCAGAGATTACCAGGACGCTCTTCTCAGCACGAATCCGGCTGCGGGGCATCCTGACGGAAATCAAAGCTGAGCGCGCCGCCTGAATTCTCAGCAAAACTTTTATTGTGACTCTGAACGTAGCGAAGAATCTCAAAGAGTTGATCGAGCCTATATTCCTGGATAGCTTTTCATCTTCGAGTCCTTCGTAGTGAAATCTCATTGATACTAAAAGAATGCGTCTCAGCGCCATCCTCCTTAACTGGCTCATCGCCTTCCTCTGGACATGGCGCTCCACCACCGCTTGTCGCAATCTCCCCAGGATCCCCGATCTTCTGAAAGAGAACAGCGCAATCGAACCAGCCGCCAGCCCACAAATTACCGTCATTGTCCCCGCGCGCAATGAAGAACAAGCCATCGAGCAAACCCTTCGCTCGTTGCTGACGCAGGAAGGCATCTCTATCGAAATTCTTGCTGTGAACGACCGCTCAACCGACAGAACCGGTGAGATCATGGACCGCGTCGCGGCTGAAGCCCGCGCTGAGGGAAAAATCATCTCGACCATTCACATCGACGAGTTGCCTGCAGGGTGGATGGGCAAAACGCATGCCATGGCTCTGGCCGCGCGTCAGGCAACTGCTCCTTGGCTGCTCTTCACTGATGGAGACATCCTCTTTCGGAAGGATTGCCTGCGCCGCGCGTTCAGCTATGCCGAGAGAGAAGCCGATCATCTGGTTCTTTTTCCCACGCTCATTCTCAAAAGTGCAGGTGAGCGCATGATGATATCCGCTTTTCAGGTGCTGTCGTTCATCGCCACCAGCCCATGGAAAGTTGCCAATTCCAAAAGCCGGGAATCCATCGGCATCGGTGGATTCAATATGATCCGCAGTGATGTCTACCGTAGCATCGGAGGCTTTGAAGACTTTCCTCTCGAAGTCCTCGAAGACGTTAAGCTTGGCTACCAAGTCAAAAAGCACGGCTTTCGCCAGCGCTTTGTCTTTGGCAACGATCTCATATGCGTGCACTGGGCCGCTGGCCTCAAAGGCATCGTCCGCAATTTGACGAAAAACACCTTCGCAATCTTCCGCTTTCGCCCTTTGGTTCTGCTCGGCGTCGCTCTGGCCGTCGCGCTCTTCTGCCTCGTGCCCTTTGGTGGAATCTTTGGCCCCTGGACCACGCTGACCGCCGGTATCCTCGCTCTTGGCTCCGCCCTGGAACTCTATCGCTACTGTGAGCGCGGTATCAACGGCATTTCTCCGGGATATCTTTTCCTGCTCCCTGTAGCTGCCTGCATCATCGTCTATATGCTGCTTCGCTCCATGGTGGTCACGCTCGCGCAGGGCGGAGTCATATGGCGAGGCACTTTCTACCCGCTTTCCGAACTCCGCAAAAACGCCGGCCCGCTGCGCTGATTTCAAACCTCGCCACAACGGTCATACTGAGCAGATCGAAGGACCTGTTTTCGTATCGAGCAACGTATGAAACGGATGCCCACAATCCCGGCCCGGCTGTCGAAGGGTTTTGCAGAGATGTGGAAGAACCCAAGTCTAATGGCCGGACTTAAACACGCTCCGATGCCGCCCGGTTCTCAGCGCCGGATCATTGAAAGCAGTCCGGCCATCTTCCGCCGAAAAACCATGCAGCAGCGCCGGATTCGGCCGGAACTTCTCCGATCCGCCATGAAACTGCCGCTCATCACTCAAAACAATTTCCGCGCGCCCGCCAAAAGGCCGTATGATACCCCGAATCTGAATGTTTTGCTCCCGATACTGATTCAGGTCCCCGACAGATTTCCGATCATCCTTCGCGCTCAGGATCGTAAACCGGCACTCTTCATCCGGCGTTTCCGGGCTGCACACATCCAGAAACCGCGTCCCGTCGGCCAGTTCCACCACGTCGTAGACATGCGCCTGAACGCAGACGTCCTTGTTCGGATGCGCGACAGCATCCGCAGGCGTATAGCAGGTCTTACCGCCCGCAAAGAGCGCGGCAGGGCACATAACTATGAAGAAAACCGCGAGCATTCGGGACATACCGTGTCCAGATTGAACTAAATGACGGCAATCGAAAAGATTACGAAGGGCACTCTTAAGATATTTCTCGTGCAGGTGTAACTGCCGTCATTCTGAAGACCCTGACCCTGAACATCGTGAAGGGAAAGGGAGGAAGAATCTCAAGCCAGGCTTGCTCCAACATCGTCAGGCATTGGCTTCCTTCCTTTTGTGATTTTCCAAAGCAAGATCTTCCGCCACATTTTCATCTACTTTTTCAAGATCTGCGAGCAGCCCCTCATCCGTCAGGTCGATGGGTTTGGAATTTTCCCAGTCGCGATGTACGACCTCATGAATGCGGCCGGCGATACTCTCGTCGTGGACTTCAATGGCCAGTTCTCGGCGACTGTCGAAGCTGCCTGGCGCAAGGTTGATCGATCCGATAATTGCACGCGCGCGGTCGGCGAACAGCAGCTTTGCATGAAGTTTCAGGCCCTTGAGCTTGTGTATTTTGATGCCAACATCATCAAGGATGCGTACCCCTCCTATGCCTTCAACCAGTTTTTCCCTCTTCAGCGTGTGCGGAGGTCGCATCATCACTTTCACCTTCACACCACGCCGGCTCGCGCGCACCAGCCGCTCAATAATTACCGGGTCCTGATATCTTTCGTTCTGCACCCAAAGAGCATGTCGGGCTTCATCGATGAACTGCGCAATACGTTGCCTCCCATTGCCGGTACACCAGATGAGATGTGATTGGTCGCCGGGCTTGAATTCCTGTCGGTTCCAGTCAGCATCAAAGCATGCGCTTACCTCCTTCACCTCATCCTTGTGGCGTGTTTGCACTGCATAGTCGCGCGTTCTGGTGAAGTTTTTTGTTTGCCAATTGAGCGATTGGATGAACGCAGATTCATCATCGACCACCATGGACTTCTCATGGGTTACGTCGAATGCAGGATTGCTGTCGAGGACTGCAACGCCTGCATCGGTAAGAATTCTGTGCGTATCGTCATTCTCCTTCTCGCCGCTCCGTCGCGAAGGATTAAGCATGATGCGGACATTCACGCCTCGCTTATGCGCCGCAATCACAACATTGATGAGAACCGGATCCGAAAAGACGAACATCTTGATACGCAATGATTTTGTTGCCTGATGAATTGCCTCGATCAAAGGACGTGGTGAATCATCCGGCAGAACAATCAATGAACGGGACATCTGGAGGGCCTCCGATAGCATTGCCTTAGAGCGGCTGAGCGACACAGATTGCGCTTGCATTTGCATTTTCCCTGACGCCACCTTCCTTAAACTGCGCATGATATAACCCGGAAAAGATTCCTCCCAGCGCCAGCAACTCGTCATGTGTGCCGGACTCAGCGACGACTCCGCCGCTGATGACAAGAATGCGATCGGCATCCCGGATTGTGCTCAGCCTGTGCGCGATTGTGATCACCGTTTTATCTTTCATCAGCCTTTCGAGGGCATCCATCACAATTTGTTCTGATTCCGTATCGAGCGCGGCCGTCGGCTCATCGAGCAGCAGAATGGGACTGTTGCGGATCATAACGCGGGCAATTCCGATCCTCTGCCGCTGGCCCCCGGAAAGCGTAGCGCCGCGCTCGCCAACCATCGTTTTGTAGCCCTCTGGCATTTTTGTAATGAACTCATCCGCATTGGCCAGCTTTGCAGCAGAAATGATTTCCTCGGCTGTGCAATCAGGCCGCCCGAATGCGATGTTCTCCGCGACCGTGCCGCGAAAGAGCATCGTATCCTGCAGGACGTATCCGATTTGATCGCGCAACTCTTTAAGCTTGAGGTCGCGAACATCTTTCCCATCGATTCTGACGCTTCCTGAGAGTGCATCATAAAATCGCGGAATCAGGCTCAGGATCGTTGATTTGCCCGCACCAGTAGGGCCAACGATGCCGATGAACTGGCCGGGCTCGATTTTGAAAGACACATCGCTCAGAACCGGGACGTCCGATTCGTATCCGAAGGCGATGTTTTGGAACTCAATGGCGCCTGTAAGCGGACCTGGATCGATGGCGTCAGGTTTTTCAGGAATAATCGCGTCAGTATCCAGAATGGCGCGCACTCTTTCCACACCCACTGCCGCCTGCGCGATCTGATTGGTCATAGTCGCAAGATCTTTGATTGGTTTGAAGAAGCGGCTGAGATAGGCAAGGAAGACAGTAAGCGCTCCGACGGTCATCCTATCGTGGACGATCAGCCATGCGCCCCGCCACAGTACTACTGTCGTGCACGCAGCCACCGTAACCGTGACGATGGGCGACAGGAGAGACTTGATTCGTCGCGCCTTGAGAGCGGCGTCTACCGTGGCGTGACTCACATCGCTTAACTTTTTTTGCTGAAGCTCCTGCTGGCCGAAGGCCTTTATCACCTCCATGGATTCCAGCCCCTGCTGGAGGACAGCAACAATCTCACTCTGTTCGTTACGGACCTCGTGTGTCGCCTTCTTCACCGCTTTCTTGAATCGAGAAACGAAAAGCAACAGAAAGGGAGTGATGCCAAGCGCAATTAACGTGAAATCCCAGTTAAGCCAGAACATCAGTCCCAGCATGCTGAGAATGGTCATCAGATCAACAAGAATATCGAGACTGGAAGAGGAGGCGAATCCCTGAATTGTCTGGATATCGCTGGTGATCGTGCTCAGAAGCGCGCCAGTTTTATGGGTGTTGTAGTAGCCGAGAGACAGGCGTTGCAGATGATGATAGGTGCGCATCCGCAAGTCATGAGCGACCCATTGGCCTACGCTCTCCGTGTAGTAATTATCAATGTAGCTTGCGACAGCGCCGACAATGGCAATCAGCAATGCAGCCAGAGCCGCCAATGCTGCTACATGCATCCTGTGTCCGCCTTCAAGCAGCGGACGCACAAGGTCGTCCACCCAGGGCGTGAGTTTGTGATGGCCGACAACGTTGTCAATGATGATTTTGAGCGGCCACGGCGCAGCCAGGCTCATCGCCGTTTCGGCCAGCATCGCCAGCAGGATAATCAGCAGGGAACTGCGATACGGCCTTATCAACTCACGGATGAGTCGCCACACGTTCCCGCTCCATAAATGGGAAGTCAGATTGATTGCAGCAAGAGTAACAGAGGCTGACACAAGAAGTTCAGCAAATTATGAACTTACGGTCCATGAGAGCAACTCATTCAGACCCGCGATGGAGGTCGAGGTAGTCCCGCGGGCAAGGGAAGGGCCAATCGCAAGCGCCTGGCTATGCCCTTCGAACCATATAAGGAATGAAGACTGCTCTGATCCGGGCAGCCGCTGCTGATTAATCCAGTTGTAGTAGGCCCCAAAGTCTGCATCGATCAATGAACCGATCAGATCGAGCTCCGGATTTTCAGTCTTGTTTGAGAGCATCTCATTCATAGGCCGCTGGCGCTGGCGAGGACCAAATCGCGCCAATAAGGTGAGCGGTTGTGCGCGGCGCAAAGCTTCGCGTGCTGCCCATTGCACAAATGTGGTGGCGAAGATCTGTGTCCCGGAAGCTTCGGTGAGCAGCTTCAACTGAAAATAATTCAGAACAACATCTCCAGATTTGTTCATGCCAAGATCAGCGGGAGACATTTGCGCCAGGTGAGTACGCAGTTGTTCCGGTCCCATACCCGGATGCCTGATTTCTGCCTGCATATCGCGCAGCAGGGCATCGCGCACAGGCTCCAGCGCTTTATAAGAGACACAGGTCAGCAGCGGACTGTGTGCTGCTTCTACGCCACCTTCAATATACCAGTGGCCATACGGAACAGGATGGGCCTTTGCTCTCTCTGCGGCGGCGTTGAGTAAGAGACTTACTCCGTCATCCGGTTTTACGCGCTCAAAATAAGTGCCGTGCTCCCGTAGATTGCGGAAGAGCGGCTTGCTGTAAGATTCAACCCCCTGGCCGATGATGGCTATCCCGAGCCGGGGCATTGCAGGCGGTTCCGGTGGAACCGCTGTACGCAGGCGATCTCCATACTCCAGAGCGGCTTTGCGAAATGCATCGAGTTGATGCGTAGACCAGAGGTATGCGGATAACTGTTCGACGAACAGGACCGGCTCGCCGACCCAATTGAAGTTTTCGAGCTTCGACGAAATAGCGATTTGCGAAAAGGGCTGGAACCACGCCTGCATCTGCTCCGGAGAGAGAGATTTCAGGTTGGAAAGCTCTTTCGAAATGGCCAGCCGTTCTGCGGGAAATTTGTAGTCATAATCAATCAGCTCGCGGAGCAAATTTGGCAGAAAGCTGAGTGGCAGCTTTCGGAACGTTTCCAGATTGGAAACAGCCAGAGCCCTCGCCTCCGGAGGATATCCGGCAAACTGTTCGGCTTTGAGATTGGCTGGAAGCATACCGGCTACAACAAATCCTGAATCGGGCGGCCCTGTGCGACTGAGGGCGTGAAGCCCATGATGGCCCCGATTGTTGGCACCAGATCAGTGGATTGCATAGGATGGTCATACACCACGCCTTCGCGAACGCCCGCGCCCAGTACCATCATCCATGTGGTGCGCGAGGCTGCATCGCCGGTGCGATGGTGCTGGAATCCATTTCCGCCTGCGTCTTGGTCAGAGTCACGCCCGAAATCGGGAAGAATAAATAACGTAGTATTGCCTGCGTATTCCGGCTCGCTTTGAATTGTTTTCCAAAGCTCCGCGCAAAGGCGATCCGTCCGCTGAATCCCTTCAATGTAGAGCGAGTAGGCGCCGGAGTGCGCCACGTCGATATCATGCATCGTGATCCACAGCAGACTAGGCGCCTGTTGCCGCATAAGCTGGCGCACAATGTACATCGATAGCTCATCTGGGCTCGACAATGTCTGTGCATGCGACTTGAAATCATCAACGGAGAGCTTCAGAATCGATTCCATCTGCTGCAGCTCAAACTCGCTGCCACCCAGCTGCGGGGCGTACAACGGCGTTTCATAGTTGTCGCGCAGCAAATGTTCGTAATCAGAAGTTGCTCCGGACATTGCTGCCGTCAGCAGATGCTTGGGGAGAATTACCCGCGCTCCGGTGCCCGGACCAAAGGAGCGATAATCGCTTTCGCCAATGCGGTTAAATCCATTGCTGGGCGCAACAACCCAGGCATCGGAAGCCGGTCGCCTCAGGTCCTTGCGGAAATATTCAAACACTGTTGGATGTTCAGGCGGGACTGCTGCGAAGTTGTTAAATGTCTCATAAACACCGGTAGCCAGGCTGGCGGTCGCAACATAGTGTCCCAGAATGCCCCGGTTCACTACCTGGGTAAAAAAGCTCGACTGCGGAGCCATTTCCTGCAGCAGATGTGGAATATTCTCCTGTCCTTCAGGCGCAAAAGTCTCCTGATCTCGTGCGCCTCCTCCAAAGGTGACGACAATTACCTTCCGCTTTTTCGCCGGAGTTCCGGCATAGACAAATGGGCTGGCACTCATCAGCGCAGATCCCAAAGCAAGTCCCGCGGCGCCACGCAGGAAATCACGCCGGCTGCAGCTCAGGTGCATGGCAACTTCTCTCCGAATGGTAAATTCACCCATCATGGCCGTGCCGCCGACGTTCCCTGTTCTGAATACACAAACTGCTGCACCGCTGCTCGTTCCTTGTCCATCTCAGCCAGATGCTGCGCGCGCAGCTTCTGGTAGACATCAAATTCTCCCTGCGCGCGGTCCTTCTGTCCAGTATGCACATAGGCCACGCCCAGCCGATAGTGCGTATCCGGAAGATTCGGATTCAGCTCCAGAGCGCGCGCATATTCCGGAATCGCTTTGTCATACTCACGCCGCTCTGCAAATACATTTCCCAGCAGCGCATGCGCTTCGGCCATCTTTGCGTCGAGCGCGATGGATTTCTTCAGCAATGACGCCACCTGCTCGGCATTTGCGCTCGCGCCTTCAACCTGTTTGCCTTTCCAGAGACTCGCCGCATAGTAATACTGTGCCATCGCATTGTTCGGCTGAATCTCCGCAAAACGCCGGAACCTTTCAATCACATCGTCTGCGCGATTCGGCGAGCTCTCATACGCCTTTGAAAGAAAGAAATAACATCGTGGATCAGCAGGATTCAGATCAGCAGCCTTCAGCAGAGCGCTAATAGCCTCGTCATATCTGCCCCGCGCATACAGCCCCATACCCAGCCCAATCTGCAGACGCGGCGAATCAGGATATCGCTGAACCCCTTGCTGGAAAACAGTGATGGCGGGATCATAGGTCCGGTGGAGAAGCATCTCGCTCCCCCAGTCAAACAGATTGCTCTCGCTAGGATCCATATGTGCGGCAGCTTCATACTCATTCGCTGCCTCCACAAATTTGTCCTGCTTTTCGTCAATCTGCGCCAGCAGGTTGTGGAGCTCGCCTGTATCCCTTGCCTTGAGCAGGCTCTCCACTATCGACCGCGCCGCATCCAGCTTGCCGGTCATAAAATACGCCAGCGCCAGATCGTAACCGTTGTTATAAGAGGGTCGAATCTGCTGCGCTTTTTCTAGCAGTGGAACAGCATCCGCAATGCGCTTCGATTGCACATACAGCTCGCCCAGGTTGTGACTGGCGTCATAATTCTGTGGATCGAGCACCAGAGCCTTGCGAAACTGCTCTTCCGCCGGTCCTGCTTTGCCTGCCTGATACAAAGCCGCCGCCAGGTTCGTTCTCGCTGCTGCCGAATCCGGCTTCAAATCGGCTGCAGCCTCAAGCTGCTCCACTGCTTTCGTGTTCTGCGACTGCGCAGCATAGACCAGCCCCAGAAGCTCATGGACCTCGAAGCTCTTTGGCACGTGTGGAAGCAAGGCTTCAAGCTGTGACGCAGCTTCGGGCAGATGTCCAGACTTGTACGCAGATACGGCAGACTGAAACTGGCGATCCAGCGTCTGGTCCTGACCTGACGACAATACCGTGTACAGCACGAGATATGCAGGAACCATCCAGCCGGACTTGAGCCCTTTGCCCACACCTGACCTTCAAAAAAAAAGACACTCCGGAAAGGTTCTCCGGAGTGTCTTCATCTTAGCCTAGTAATACAGCTTGAGAGCAAACTGTATCTGTCTCGGATCGTAAGGCGCAAAGCGGGTTGATCCGATTTCGCCGAACGTAGAGCTGTTGAAGTTGTTTGATCCTCCAACGGCGGTAACTCCGTTGCCGCCGAAATTCGGCGCATTGAAGTTCGGATGATTGAGAATGTTGAAGAATTCAGCCCTGAATTGTAGTGAGAACCTCTCAGTGATTGGAAAATTCTTAAATGTTGAAAAATCGAATTTCCTAAGTGGAGGGCCATAGGTTGTTGAAGGACCGCCGCCCAGTACGCCCGCGCCGGTCAATGGTATGCAGCCGCTGGGGTTGTCGGGAATCGGCACATATTTACCAGTAGCATCCTGTCCAAGCTGGCAAGGCTGCTGGAAGGCTTTTGGATTGCCAAACCAGCTCAGTTTGCCATTGGAATCAAGATGCAGTCCAAGCTTCTGGCTTTGTCCGGGCACTGGCACATCGTTGCAATTTGTTCCTGAGGTGGTTCCTGAAGGACAGCTCAGCGAAACCGGTTGTCCGCCTTGAATAGTGGCAATCCAGTTCACAGCCCACCCGCCAAGAACTGCGTTTGTAAATTTTCCGGAATCATGCAGGAATTGTTTGCCCTTGCCGAAAGGTAACTCGTAGCCGCCGCTGAAGTGAAACACGTTGCGGACATCAAAATCTGCAAGGCCCCAATCAAACCGTGGTCCCAACCCCGGGACCCACGGCGCGCGATATCCGTTTACGCTTCCGCCATTCAGCAGGTCGCCTGCGTCAGATAGTGTTTTGGAATATGTGTAAGTCAGTAAATACGTCAATCCATTTGCGAACTGCTGCTCCAGTTTTGTCTGAAGGCCATTGTAGATACTGCTTCCAACCGTTCGCTGATAGCTTCCTCCAGGATTGAAGTCCTGGAATGGCACGTAGGGGGTGATGCTGATATTGGCAGGCAAGAGCTGTGAAACTTCGTTATTGCCGATGCCCGCCTGCAATGCGCTGCCGTCTGTAAGTACATATGCTATCTGGGCCGACATGGTGTTCGTCAGTGCATATTGCACGCTCAGATTTGTTGCAAAAGTACGCGGCGTCACATAATCAAACTGCAGCCCCTGAAGCGACAGACCTTTGGCATTTACTGCTAATGGCGTAAACGCTGCGCAGGAAAGTCCTGAGCCGATCGTTGCTGTTCCTCCAGGTCCTGCGGTTGCGCATGAACCGTAAGGGTTGGGGCCGGAGCTGAAAGCTGCTGCGTCCGTGGTGCCCTTAAAGTCGAAGTTGTAGACAAACGGATAGTTCTCGCCGATATTAGGCCCGTAGCCCTGGTTTTCAAAGGCATTGTAGAAGAGTCCTGCTCCGCCACGCACCACCCATTTCGGAGTTACCTGATAAGCAAATCCAAAACGCGGAGCGAAATTATGCTTTTGTGTCTGGACCAAAGCTTTTCCATATTTGTTGGTTAATTCAACTGCAATTCCATCTTTAGCAGTCAGATCAAGAAAGCCCTGACCGTTCAGTGATGGGTTGTTTGCTGTTGAAGACAGAGATCTGTCGGCTTTGCCGGATGCCGGGACCAGGAATGTCGGTCCGCCATTCGGTGGACCAGTCTGCACAAAGTTGGCCTGCGCTCCGTTTGTCTCCGAGATTGGGCTGAAATAATCCCAACGCAATCCAAGATTAAGGGTGAGCTTTGGATTTACCTTCCAGTCATCGAGGAAATACGCAGCAAAATAAGTGCGCGTGTCGTAAGTCTTATTGATATTGGAAGCGTGCACTTCATTTGCCCCGCCTATGTAGTCCACCCCGCCCGGGACAGTAGCCGCTGTTGGGATCAGCAGAAGTTGTGCTCGAGCTGTCTGATCGCCGCCCTGGCTGGGGACTCCGGCATAATTGCCGGTAAAGTCAAACTCGCCGCGTGAGTATGCAGGCTGCAGTGTGTTGAAATGCACATCCTGGTACTCAATTCCGACTTTGAAGCTGTGATTTCCGTAAATTTTCGTGAAGTCATCCGTAACTTGCAATGTCTGGCTGACTTCATCTGAAGGTAGAAAGTCATTACTGCCGAGATTTGCCAGCCCACTGATAGAAATTTGCGGCAAGCCGCCATTTTCGGAAGTCTGTGGAATTCCCTGAATTCCAAATTGATCAGGGATGCCCATGGTGTTACCTTCCGGACCGAAACGTGTGGTATGCAGATGATTGAACCCAACACGAGCAACATTGATGGTGCTCGGCGAAAATCCGTGTGTCCACGCTGCTACAGCCTGGGATGATTTTGCTGTCTGAATACCTTGCTGGAATCCGCCACCATCCGCAATGCCCCCAAAAATACCGGGAATAAACTGTGGATCATCGACCCAGCTGAAGCGAACGTATGTCTGGTCCTTTTCAGAAGGATCGAAGTCCCCGCGAACATCAAAGGAATTGCGGTGTTCGTACAAATGCGGGCTGGAGGTGAAGTTTGAACTAAATGAGCTATCAGTGGGTGTCGGATACAGGCCCAAAAGCTTGATTGCATTAGGGTCTAGCCTGTTTGCGGGTAGGTGGTTCAGGTTGCAGCCCTGAGGATCAAAAGACGAACTGGCGGCGGGACACGTGCCAAATGGGTCGCGAACATAGCCCGTTTGTGTTGCTACGCGTCCGGAAACAGGGTCTATAGAACCTGCAGTCACGGAACGGGTGGTTGCAGGATCGAGAACGGTCCCATAAGGAATCTTCCGTCCCACTGCATCCGTGCGTGTTGGGCCACTTTGGCCGGAAATCAAATCCGAGAGATCGGTAAAACCACTGTTGCGTTCCGCCAAAGTCGGCACGGTGCCGGTGAGAACGGTTCCCTGAACACGACGGAAGCCTTCATAGTCTCCAAAGAAGAACAGCTTGTTTTTGATGATGGGGCCGCCGATGGATGCGCCGAACTGATTTTGCCGCAGTTCACCCTTCTTAATGCCGGCGTTGTTCTCAAACCAGTCTGCAGCGTCGAGTTTGTCATTACGGAAGAATTCCCATACCGCTCCGTGAAGACTGTTCGTGCCGGATTTGATCGTTGCGTTCATGACCGCTGCCGCAGAACGGCCGAATTCAGCGCTGAAATTTGAAGTTTCTACCTTGAATTCCTGAATGGCATCAATGGGAGGCAGAATCGCGAAGTTCGTTCCATTCAGAAAATCGACAGCATTGGAGTTGTTATCAATGCCGTCCAGCATGTAGTTATTTTGAGCTGGCCGTAAGCCATTGGCTGTAAATGCGCCGGACGCCGCATTGCCGCGCGTGTCCGCCTGCGGCGTATTTACCCCTGCGCTGAGCTGGGCAAGAAACGTGAAATTGCGCCCATTGAGGGGTAAGTTGTTCACGCTCCGCTGGGTTACAATCTGACCGACTGAAGCTTCCTGCGTTTGCAACAGGGGAGCCGATGATGTTACTTCAACCGTCTCTGTGGCTGCGCCAGGCTTCAATTGCAGGTTCACAGTTAGGTGCGCCTGGACCGTAACTTCAATATTCTGCTGTGTCGTAGTGGAGAAGCCGGCGGAAGTAGCAGAAACCGAATAATGCCCGATTCTGACCGGCGAGAAAATGTATTGACCGCTGCTGCTCGTAGTGGTCTCAAGTGATAAACCCACGTCTGTATTGAGCAGCGTCACTTTAGCATTGGGCACAACCGCGCCCGAGGGGTCCTGAACGACGCCGGCAATGGATCCTTCGTCCACCTGGGCAAAAGCAGTCCGCCCGGAAAGCAGGAGAAGAAAACACAGATAAGAAAACGTTATTACGCTGAAAAACCGAAACCGCCTAAAGGTATTCCGTTGAAAGGCCATCCCAAAAACCTCCGCTTCCTCGCGCATATTTGCGCAGTGGAGTCAACAAATCGTGAATTTATCTACGAGGTAACCGCTTACATTCAGCTTCGAAGCACTCTAATATCGGCAATTATGCCTTGTCAAACAAAAAATCCAACCTTTAGGTGGAGACTTCAATAGTCCGATCAGACTATGCCATCTCACGTGCTCCGGTTCGTTCGCAAAGCTGACTAATGTAGAAATTTTCGGCATTTTTTTCAATGCTTGACGTAAATTTTTTGTTTCGACGAGCTGCAAAAGCCACTCTGAATTTTGCTGATTCCTTGCCCAGTTTTGGAGCTGAATTCTTCCCAGTGCTAGGATTGCTTTTGTCACCACCGGAACCTGATTGAGGATGTCGCGCCGCAAAGATCGTACCCACTCCCTCTCCCGCCGCGCATTTCTCAGAATGGGTTTGGCGCCTGTGCTTTTGCGTTCTGCGCCACTTCTGGGACTGTTTCCGTCAGGCGATCTGTCCTCCATAAACCGCTCATCACGCTTTTCTCTCGCTGATATCCGCCTGAAACCGAGTTATCCAGCCAGGTCTCCGCTTGAAGATGTCCTTCGTCGCGTCGTCCCTGGCTCCGACGAATACATCACCGAAAAATATGCGTTCGAGATCGATCAGCTATTCAGGCAATGGAGCCGTGCGCTGAAAACATCACCATTCGATCTGTCCTCGCTGGCAGCTTTTCTCGATCCTTCCATCCAGGCCACATCGCTCGCTTCAGCAAACGAAATGCAGCTCCGCTCGGATAAAGGAATCCGTACCACAAAAAAGCAGTTTTCAACCGCGCTTTTGCCCGGACGTGATCAGTTTCTGCGAGCATTCCGTGAATACCTCGGCCCGACCACACGCGTCGAAACCGCCGAATTTGAAATCGTATCGCTGGAAGAAATCTCAACCACGCCGCTCAAACTTCATCTCGGCATCCGCTATGACCTCGTCATAGCGCGCCATGATGGCAGCCGCGAAGAGCGTGTGGGCCATTGGCAAACTGAATGGTCGCACGACCCAGCCACCGGATGGAAAGCAACCCGCTGGGAAGCTGCTGATGAAACAACCGCTATCGCGCACGGCCCCGCCTTCATCGATGTAACCCACCAGGCGCTCGGCGCAATCGAATCCTATAAACACCAAATGTTCTACGGGGCGGACTATTGGCGCACCATTCTCGACGGCGCATGCGGCATCGATGTCTATGGCAACAACGGCATTGCAGCGGGCGACTTCGACAACGACGGCATCGATGACCTCTACATATGCCAGCCCGCCGGACTTCCCAATCGTCTCTATCGCAATCGTGGCGACGGAACATTTGAAGACGTGACGGAAAAATCCGGAGTAGGCGTGCTTGACAACACCGCTTGCGCGCTCTTCGCGGATTTCGAAAACAAAGGATCGCAGGACTTGCTCGTTGTCTGCGGCAGCGGCCCTCTGCTCTTTCTCAACCAGGGCAACGGAAACTTTACTCTAAAACGTGACGCTTTCAAATTCGCAAAGCAGCCGCAGGGGACCTTCACCCATGCTGCCGTCGCCGATTACGACCGCGATGGGCGCCTCGACATCTATTTCTGCCTCTACAGCTACTATCTCGGCCTCGATCAGTACCACTATCCCGTACCCTATTTCGACGCACGCAATGGGCCGCCGAATTTCCTTCTTCACAACGAAGGCAATGGGACCTTTGTAGACCGGACTGAAGAAGCGGGGCTGAACGCAAACAACAACCGCTACAGCTTCGCCTGTGCCTGGGGCTTCTCAACTGCGAGCGGATTTCCCGATCTCTACGTGGCCAACGACTTCGGACGCGGCAATCTTTACCGCAACAATGGAAACGGGACCTTCACCGACATTTCTACTGAAGCTCATGCCGAGGATGCAGGCGCAGGCATGAGTGCCTGCTGGTCCGATTTCGACAATGATGGCAGGCAGGACATCTACGCCGCGAATATGTGGTCAGCCGCAGGCCAGCGCGTTGCCGCGCAAAAAAACTTTCATCCAAACGCGCCGGAAAATATCCGCACTGAATACAAGCGCCACGCGCGCGGCAACTCACTCTACCGCAATCTCGGCGATGGCAAGTTCCAGAATGTAGCTGAGCAGTCCGGCGCAGCCATGGGCCGCTGGTCCTGGTGCTCAGACTTCTGGGACTTCGATTACGATGGCTACCCCGATCTTTACATCGCTAATGGCTATATTTCCGGCCCCGAACAGAATGATCTGAGCAGCTTCTTCTGGCGACAGGTGGTCGGCAAATCCCCTGAGGATTCCACGTCGTCGCAAGCTTACGAGCACGGATGGAACGCGCTCAACGAACTCATCCGCTCCGACAGCTCCTGGAACGGCTACGAGCGAAACGTGATGCTGGCCAACAACCGCGACGGCACATTTTCAGAAGTTTCAGGCGCCGTCGGCCTCGACTTTCCCGAAGACAGCCGATCCTTCGCCCTCGCCGATATTGATCATGACGGACGTCTCGAAGTCATACTGAAAAACCGCAATGCCCCGCAGGTGCGAATTCTGCGCAATGCCATGCAGAACATCGGCAACTCCATCGCCTTCCGTCTGCGTGGAACAAAGAGCAACCGTGATGGCATTGGAGTATCCATTACACTCGAAGCAGGGACCCTCCGCCAGACCAAATCTCTGCAAGCGGGATCAGGCTTCCTCGCGCAGCACGCAAAAGAAATTTTCTTCGGAATCGGAAACTACGAGGGGCCAGCGCGAGCAACAGTGCACTGGCCCAGCGGCCTGTCGCAGACATTTGAAAATCTGCTTTTCAATCACCGCATCGAGATCGAAGAAGGCTCAGCCACATTCAACGCAAAAGCCTTTGCCGTGCCGCCCAAATCCTACGCGCAACCCGGACCCGGGCCATCACCCGAAGAACTGCCCATCACAGCAGAAACCTGGCTGCTTGAACCCTTAAAAGCGCCTGAGTTTTCTCTGCCTGATCTCGCAGGCAATACGCGCCAGCTACGATCTTTCCTGAGCAGCGCAGCGCTTCTCACCTTCTGGAAAGCAGATGTCCCCGCCTGCCGCAACCAGCTAGCGCAATTGCAGCAGCACCGAAACAGGCTGAACATCATCGCCGTGAATGTGGATGATGAAGCGGACATGCAAGCAGCAAAATCATTTGCAGCGCAGTTCTCTTTTCCCATCCTCTTCGCCACCGCGGAAGTCGCCGGCGTTTACAACATCATTTATCGGTACTTATTCGACCGCCGTCGTGACCTCAGCATCCCTGCCTCATTCCTTTTGGATACAAACGGAATGATCGTCAAAATCTATCAGGGGCCCGTTGATCCTCAAGGCATTCCCGAAGACATCCGCTCCATCCCCACCACTGCTGACGGTCACATGCAGAAAGCCCTGCCCTTTCCAGGCACGCTCGTTCAGGACGAGTTCCGCCGCAACGACTTCACCTACGGCGTAGCGCTCTTCCAGCACGGATATCTCGACGCAGCCGCAGCGTCCTTTGAACAGGTCATTGCACGCAAACCCAATAATGCGGAGGCTTATTACAATCTCGGTACGCTGAATCTGCGGCGGAACAATCTTGATCAGGCCCGCCAGTACCTCGAACAAACGATAAAGTTACGGCCCAACTACCCTGAAGCATGGAACAACCTCGGCATGATCGCCGCGCAGCAGGGACAGATCAATGATGCAATCCGTAACTTCCAGCAATCGCTCGATCAACGTCCTGACTACACTACTGCACTGCTGAACCTCGGAAACCTCTACCGTCGCCAGCAGGCATTCGACAAAGCACAGACTCTGCTGAACCGCGCTCTCGAAGCCCAGCCTGACGACCCGGAAGCCAATTACAGCCTCGGCATGTTTTACGCCCAGCAAGGCCAGATGCAGCAAGCCGAAGCCTACCTGAAGAAAGCCATCACCCTGCGCCCCGACTACCCCGAAGCGTTGAACAACCTGGGCGTGCTCTACGTGCGCCTTAAAGACTTATCCAGCGCCGAAGAACAATTCAAAACCTGCATCCGCCTCGTTCCCAGCTTCGATCAGTCCTACCTCAATCTTGCCCGCCTCTACGTTATGCAGCACGACAAGGAAAAGGCCAGAGAAGCCCTGCAGGATCTGCTGCGCATTCGGCCAGACAATAAAGCCGCACAGCAGGCGCTCGAAATGATCCAATCCATGCCCTGAGAAATCTCTGCTTTTGCCATGAAAGCAATACTTAGAGATAAACTCACGCTAAATCTTTAGGAAAATTTTTCGTTGGTACATCCAGTACAGGATGTACCAATAGATGAGCATCACAGTAATACCCAGCAGCAAAGGCTCCAGCCCGGCTCCGAGTATCTGAAACAGCTTGTAGCCAAGATGAATATGCAGGCTGCTGACAATGAAGTTCTCCCACAGATGCGCAATCACATAAGCGGCAATCGAGTTCATGCCGACCACGACCAGCGGGAAAGCCCAGCGGCGATGGCCTTTAACGTCAATCACCCACGAAAACGCCACAAGGAAGAAGAAACAGAGGCCGCCACTGAAGAGCGTCCAGCTTGGCGTCCAGATGCGCTTCACAATAGGGCAGATTCCCGCGTAGTGGAGAACCAGAGCCACAGTTATGAGCGCTGCTCCCGCAATTAGAAAGCGCTTGATAGGAATTTTTGGCGCAGTCTGTCGGTACCATTGGCCTGCGAAGAGGCCCAGAATCATTGTCCCCAGCGTTGGAATAAAGCTCAGCGTTAGATAGCCGCCTTCATTGAATCGAAATGGCGAGGAGCGCGGGAACAGATTCAGGAACCAAACATCAAATGCCTGGCCAAGGTTGCTGTTCTTGTTCCAGTGCGAGGCAAAGCCAGTGAAGTTGTGGTGCCAGTCAGCAGGTACACCGACTGCGGCGTAGTTGAAGTCCGGACCCGGCGCAGGATAAAGCGCCCATGCTAGCCAGTACGCAAAGAGAATGCCGGCGAGTGCTATCCATTGCCATTTGGGTTTGCAAAATGCCAGCAGGAAAACAAAGGTATAGCCCAGCCCAATCTGCGTCAGCGTGTCTTCAAAGGTGAAGTAGGTCTGAGTGCCTTCAACAGACCGGAGAAAGATGCCCAGCGCAATAAGCACAAGGCTTCTCCATAATGTGTGCGCCAGCAGCTTGCCAAACGACTGTCCTTTGCTGATGCGGCTGTAAATCGAATAAGGCAGCGCGACGCCGACCAAAAAAGTAAATCCCGGCTGAATGAGGTCATGAAGGCCGAATCCGGCCCACTCGACATGGGTCTGGTTGTAAGCAAGCACACGCCAGAAAAGACTGTGCGGATAGGCGCGCGCCACAGCGGCAAAACGCATCACTTCGCCCATCATCAGTAGCATGACGAGCCCGCGGTAAGCGTCCACTGCGACATTGCGTACCGGAGGCTTGCTGACGGTGGTTTTCGTCCGGGCTGATTCCGGAACTTCGGTGGTGAGCGTGGAATGCATGGATTATGGCCTTCCATCTTCGAGGAATTTGTGGAGGCGGTCAAGGGTGACTATTACCTGGCTCAGACGCTTGTTTTTGGCTCAGGAGTGAAGGGTGCCGCATCCTTTACCATGAGGATGAGGCGAATCGATGGATTTTCAGTTAGTGAGTGACTACAAACCGCGTGGCGATCAGGGACGCGCAATCGATGAGCTTGTTGAGGGTGTGCGCGGCGGCGAGAAGCACCAGGTGCTGCTTGGCGTGACCGGGTCGGGCAAGACCTTTACGATGGCAAAGATCATCGAGGATCTGAACCGTCCGGCGCTGGTGCTTGCGCACAACAAGACGCTCGCCGCGCAGCTCTATCACGAGTTCAAGCAGTTCTTTCCGTCGAATGCGGTGGAGTACTTCGTCTCGTACTACGACTACTACCAGCCGGAGGCCTATATTCCTTCGGGTGACCTGTATATCGAGAAGGAAGCGACGATCAATGAGGAATTAGACAAGCTGCGCCTTTCGGCAACCCGATCACTCTTTGAGCGGCGCGATGTAGTGATTGTCTCGTCGGTCTCCTGCATTTACGGCCTGGGCGATCCGGATGCGTATTACGGGATGCTGCTGCTGCTCGAAAAAGGGCAGCGCGTGCGGCGCGAAGACATTACGCGCAAGCTGGTCGAGATTCTGTATGACCGCAATGACGTGGATTTTCGGCGAGGAACATTTCGCGTGCGCGGCGACGTGATCGAGGTTTTTCCGACGTATGACGAGAATGCGTATCGCATAGAGCTGTTTGGCGATGAGGTGGAATCGCTGGCGCAGATCGATCCTCTCTTTGGAACCGTGAAGCAGAAGTTTGCGCGCCTGCCGATTTATCCGAAGAGCCACTACGTCGTGAAACCAGAGAAACGGAACACCGCGATGGCCTCGATTCTGGAAGAGCTGGCATGGTGGGAGAAGGAACTGGAATCGCAGGGCCGCTTGGTGGAGTCGCAGCGGATTCATCAGCGGACGCGTTTCGATCTGGAGATGATCAAATCGGTCGGATACTGTCATGGAATCGAGAATTATTCGCGACATTTTTCAGGACGGCTTCCGGGCGAGCCTCCGCCGACGTTGTTAGATTATTTTCCGCGCGATTACCTTATTTTTATCGATGAGTCGCATGCAACTGTTCCGCAACTGCATGGAATGTGGCACGGCGACCGCTCGCGCAAGCAAAATCTGGTGGATTATGGTTTCCGATTGCCCTCGGCGGTGGATAATCGTCCGCTGAAGTTTGAGGAGTTCGAGGTCCGCACAAACCAACTGATTTATGTTTCGGCGACGCCTGGGCCATATGAGCTGACGAAATCGGCTGGCGTGGTGGTCGAGCAGATTATCCGGCCTACTGGACTGGTCGATCCCGAAGTCGAAATACGTCCGGTGCGCGGGCAGATCGACGATCTGCTGGCCGAAATTCGCGACCGCGCATCGAAGAATGAGCGCGTGCTGGTGACGACGCTGACGAAGCGCATGGCTGAGGACCTCGCGGGGTACTATGCCGAAGTCGGCGTCCGCTGCCGTTATATGCACTCCGAGATTGAAACTCTGGAGCGCGTGCGCCTGCTGCGAGACCTGCGCAAGGGCGAGTACGACGTTCTGATTGGAATTAACCTGCTGCGCGAAGGATTGGATCTGCCGGAGGTTTCTCTGGTAGCAATTCTCGATGCGGACAAGGAAGGTTTTCTGCGCTCTTCAGGCTCGCTGATTCAGACGATTGGACGCGCGGCCCGGCACGTGAATGGGCGCGCGATTCTGTATGCCGATCATATTACCGACTCAATGAAGCAGGCGATGGATGAGACGTCCCGCCGCCGCGAAGTGCAGCGCGCATATAACGAGGAGCATGGGATTACTCCGACCTCGGTGATCCGCGCGGCTGATATGTCGTTGGCGCAGATTCTCAAAGCTGACTATGCCGACCTGACCGAAGAAGACGACAAAATGCCGGATTTCAAGTCGCAGGACGAACTCGATGCTTACATCGCAAAGCTGGAAAACGAGATGCGCGAGGCGGCCAAAGTCTTTGAGTTTGAAAAAGCGGCGAAATTAAGAGACACCGTTAAGGAACTGCGGACAAAGGAATTTTTATTCGCCTGATATGAGCAAGAGTGCTTCCGAAGTTTCGCGCAATCGATTCGAGTATGAGGAGGGCGGCGAAACTGCCTATCTCGAATTCGATCTGGATGGGCATGGCTGGATTACGCTCTGGCATACCGAAGTGCCTCCAAAGCTGCGCGGGCGCGGCATTGCCGGAATGCTGGCGCAGACTGCTTTCGAATATGCGCGGGATAATCACCTGAAAGTGGATGTGGTTTGTCCAATGGCGCAGGGATTTCTGGAGAAGCATCCGGAATTCAGGGGACTGGTTGGGAAATAGGTTCGACTCTGAACAAAATTGAGCAAATTCGGATTTGATATGAACCTGAAATGAGTTGTCATCCCGACCGAAGTCATTGCGCATCGGGTCCACGGCGTGCGCGTTTTTCGCGCGCTGGTGTGGAGCAGCAATGACGTAGTGGAGGGACCTGCGTTTATTCCGGCTGCGCTATTCCTAAGTTGCCTTTGCCATCGCCGGGATTTGTGCTTTCCCGCTCTTCGCCTTTCGGCTCAGAATGGTGAAGCCTTTCGCGTTTACCGATAAGAGCCAATCCTTCGCTTCCGCTCAGGATGACAAAGTTTTCACGTGAATTAGTGCTGCGGTTTCTTGTACTGCGACAAATCATGTCCTTCATTCGGGAAGGGCCATTCTTTGTTGATGAGGATTTCACGCTCGCGCTGTTCTTTTGATACTTTGTCGACCTTCAGATTTTCCAGAAAGTGCACGCCGGTCTTTCCCGCGACGGCGATATCCATGTCGCCATCCTTATCTAAATCTTCTGTGACAAATTGTGTGCCGGCGCCTGCAGTTCCGTTCACGGAAATGGCATAGCGCGTGAACTGCGCGGTCTTGCGGTCGATCTTGTAGTAGTAGATAACCAGCGGATCATACGAGCCGGGATCGTTGCCGTTATGCCCGCGATAGCGCTTGCCTGCGAGCAACTCGGGTTCGCCGTCACCGTCAATATCGATGAGTTTCAGCGCATGCACCTGCGAGAACGATTCATCAATGGTGTGCTGCACCCACTTTCCGCCTGCCTGCTGTTCCATCCAGTAGAGGCCGTAGCTGTGGCCGCGTCCATAGATGATGTCCATCTTGCCGTCGTTATTTACGTCGTAGCCGATAATCGGAAAGCCGGTTTCGCCCAGGTCCCAGTCCGGGTGCCACTTCCACTGGTCGCGGTCTGCATCGATGTTTTCAAGCCAGCCGCTTGGCGTAAGTATGTCCGCTTTGCCGTCGCCGTTGATGTCGGCGATGCCGGTGCCGTGACCATCCTGCTCTTTGCCCATAACATGGTGAATGTTGGGTTGGGCGCCGGAGAAGTCGACCCAGATGATTCCGCCGCGGTTATAGTGCGCGAGAATCAGATCCGGCTTGCCGTCGCCATTGATGTCGTTCATCCAGCCGCCTTCTGTGTCCACGCTGTCAGTAATGTAGTGGCTCTGCCACATCGCGCCCGCCTTCTTCGGATTCTCGTACCAGACGAGGCCCTTGCTCATCCAGCCGGTGGTAACGACATCCGGCGCGCCATCATGGTTCACGTCCACCACCCACTCGCCGCAGTCGGATACGAACTCGCCCTGAGTCTCAACCGTGCGATATTGGTGCTGCTTCCACTCTCCGCCTTTCGGGCCGGGATTTTCGTACCAGTAAGAGCCGCTGAGAATGTCGAGATAGCCGTCACCATTCATATCGAGTGTCGTGATGCCTTCGGCGTGATCGGTGCCCAGACGATGCGCGAAAAAGACAACCTGCGGAACGCCATTTGGTCCGTTGCCGGGGGCGGTCTTTTTCTCGGTTTGTGCGTGGCCGAAAATGCTGGCAAGTACGATTAGAGCGGCAATTGGCTTTGTCATCGTAGTCGTTCCACAGTGTACTCGACGCTGTTGATCCGTCAAAAGGTGAGGTTTGCCGGGCATGAAGACGGAGTGCGACAATAAATAGTTCACCCGGACATCCCTGATGGAGCAGTCTTTCTAACAGCATGCCCACATTTGGAAGCTTCGCCCTGCTGCTCGCGCTGGCTCTCAGCGGCTATAACCTTTTTGCCGGCGGAATCGCTCTAAGGCAGCTTGCCACCGGCCGTCGCGGGCGTGTTTCGCCGGAGCGTCTGGCCGAAACCGCGCGTCGAGCCGGCATTAGCAGCTTTTTTGCTGTTACCTGCGCTGCGTTTGCGCTGGTGTGGGCTGCGTTTACGAATGATTTTTCCGTCTCCTACATCCTGCATCATTCAAATCGCGCTCTTCCCGGACCGTACAAATTTGCGGCGTTGTGGTCGGGGCAGGAAGGATCGCTGCTGCTGTGGGCGTGGCTGCTGGCGACTTATGGATTCGTGCTGCGCGTCCGCCATAAAGTTGACGTGAAGCTAACCGCTTATGCTTCGACCATTCTGGCCGGAATACAGATCTTCTTTCTGCTGCTGTTGAATTTTGCCGCGCCGCCGTTTTCGCTGGTGTCGGGCACAGTCCCGCAGGACGGCTTCGGACTGAATCCGCTTTTGCAGTACCCGGAAATGGTCATCCATCCGCCCATGCTCTATCTTGGCTACGTCGGCTTCAGCGTGCCGTTCGCTTTTGCGCTGGGCGCGCTGATGATGCGCTATCCGGGGGAGAAGTGGATTCATATCACACGCCGCTGGACCATGGTGACCTGGCTCTTTTTGACCTGCGGCATCTTTCTCGGTGCGCACTGGGCCTATTCGGTGCTCGGCTGGGGCGGCTACTGGGGCTGGGACCCGGTGGAAAATGCCTCGCTGATGCCGTGGCTCACCGGCACCGCATTTCTGCATTCGGTGATGATGCAGGAAAAACGCGGCATGATGAAGAACTGGAACGTCTGGCTGATCTTCTCCACCTTCGCGCTTTCCATCTTAGGCACGCTGCTGACGCGGTCGGGACTGGTTAGCTCCGTGCATGCCTTCGCACAGTCATCCATCGGGACCTGGTTCTGGGCATTTCTGGTAATCGTGCTGGCGGTCTGTCTCTTCACCTTCGTGTTGCAGCGTGACCATCTCAAATCCGAACATAAACTTGAGTCGCTCGTCTCGCGCGAATCGAGTTTTCTCTTTAACAACCTGGTTCTGCTGGCGGCCTGCTTCACGGTGCTCTGGGGGACGTTATTCCCGGTCATTTCAGAGTATGTTCAAGGGAACAAAGTTACCGTTGGACCGCCATTCTATAACCGCGTGGCTGTGCCCATTGGCTTGTTTCTGCTTTTCCTCACTGGAATTGGGCCTATCCTGGCGTGGCGCAGCACTTCATTTAAGAGTGTCCGCAAAAATTTCGTTTTGCCTGTCATCTCCGCCGTCATTACCGCCCTGGTGCTGATGCTCTGCGGTGTCCATCCCTGGAAGGACCAGGGTGCGTTGTACTCGCTGATGGCGTGGTCGCTTGGCGCGCTGGTGGTCACGGCTGTTGGTTCGGAATTTCTGCGCGGAGCCGGAGTAATTGCGCGGCACACAGGGCAAAATCTTTTTGCTTCCATGGTGCAGCTGACACGGCGAAATACGCGGCGCTACGGCGGATACATCATTCACTTCGGTGTTGTCGTCATCTTTATCGGGCTTGCCGGTTCGGCATTCAATCAGAGCAGGGAACAGGAGCTGAACTTCAGGCAGAGCATGACGATGGGTCCGTATCGCCTCGAATGCCTCGATTATTCGCAGGACACGAACCCGAATTACGACACCGAGTTTGCGATTCTCGATGTCTACCGCGGCGACAAGAAGATCACGCAGCTCGCTCCGGAAAAGCGCTTCTATCAGGCGAGCCAGACGACTTCGACCATCGTCGCCAACCACTCCACGCTCGCATGGGACCTGTATGTCATCTACGCCGGCAAGGATCCCGACAATGGGCAGCCGATCATCAAGGTGTTTCTGAATCCGCTGGTGGCGTGGATCTGGATTGGCGTGATCATCGTCGTTCTCGGCACATTCGTAGCCCTGACTCCGAACATGACCGCAGCGCTGGCCGTCAGCCGCAGCCGCGTTCCGGCTGAGGCTACTCCAGCAATGGCCATGAGCAAAGGTGGAGATTGATGCAGCGGTTGTTACGATTTTCGCAGCTTGCTCTGGTAGTTCTGCTGGTTGTCTTCACCATGGGGTCAGCGGACACCGCAGTCCGCTACAACGACCTCGGACACAAGATGATGTGCGTGTGCGGCTGCGGCCAGATTCTGATCGAGTGCAATCATCTTGGCTGCCCGGATTCGGACCGCGAGCTTGCCGAGTTGCGCACAGCGCTGAGCCAGGGCAAAGGTGATACAGAAATCCTCGAGCTTTTTCAGGCGAAGTATGGGCCAACCGTGCTGGCTGCGCCCATGCTGACAAAATTCAATCTGGCGGCGTGGTTTGTGCCTCCGGTGGTTTTGTTGCTGGGAATTCTGGGCACCATTTTTCTGGTGCGGAAGTGGAAGCTGCGCACGGTAGCCATGCCGGCAGCTTCGCAGGTGCGCGGCTTTGATCGCATCCGCGACCAGATTCGCAGGGAGACGGAGTTATGAAAAGCAGCACGAATCGAACGCGGCATAAGCCGCAGAAACCTGGACGGTCCAACCTATGAGCACAGTTGCTTGCGGGCTGTTGCTGATCGCAATTTTTGCCTACGTCTTCTATCCGGAGCGCAGGGTGGAAGCGCAGGTGCAGAAGACGCGGCTCGATTTTCTGCGCGAGCGCAAAGATGTGCTGTATGACAATCTGCGTGATTTGAATTTTGAGTATCGTGCAGGAAAGTATCCGGAAGAGGATTATGCGGCACAGAGGGCGCAATTGGAGAATGAGGCGGCAGAAGTGATGGCGGAGATTGATTTGCTCGAACGTCAGCCCGGCGCTCCCGTAAAGCTGTCATCAAAGGTGTCATCCTGAGCCACGCGAAGGATCTGCTTTGGCTCGGCAGCCGCAAATCAATCCCGGGACTTGTTAAAAATTAATCGTTGAAAAAGCAGAGACAATTGTTTACTTGTGGCAGATTTTAGAGATTGCAGTTGGAAAATATTCAATGACATTTATTTCTCGTTTGCGTTTCAGCGCGACAGCGCTGCTGGTTATGGCATCGTGCTCCGCCATCGCCGCAACTATAACCGGAACGGTAACAAATAAGACCGTCAACAAGCCGTCCGGCGGCGACGATGTAGTCCTGATTGCCTTCGGGCAGGGCATGCAGGAGGCGGGCCGCACAAAGACCGACGCGAATGGCCGCTACTCCATCGATGTGCCTGACAACGGCATGCATCTCATTCGGGTCGATCACCAGAAGGCGGCCTACTTTCAGCCGGTCCAGCCGGGAACTACGACCGTCAATGTCGATGTCTACGACGTGCTGCCGAAAGTCGAAGGAGTGACCACCGAAGCCGATGTCATGCGCATCGAGACCGACCAGCAGGGCCTGCATGTCATCGAAAACTACTTTGTCAAGAACGATTCCAATCCACCAAAGACGCAATTCAGTCCGCGCGCTTATGAAATTTACCTGCCGCCGGACGCCCGGATTGAAGGCTCGGCTGCCATGGGGCCGGGCGGGATGCCGGTTTCGTCTTCTCCTGTGCCAACGGGCGAGAAGGGTTATTACGCCTTCGTCTTTCCTGTCAGGCCTGGAGAAACACGCTTCCAGGTGAGCTATCACCTGCCGTACAACGGCAACTTCAGCTTCGCGCCTAAAGTCTCGCTTCCAACGCAGAACGTCGCTGTCATGCTGCCCAAATCGATGCAGTTTGCCGGTACAGGATCAGTTGCGTTCCAGCCGATCAACGACGGCACTACCGCCGCGCAGACATTTCTTGCGCGGAATGTCTCGCCTTCGCAGGTGATGGCATTTACCATATCCGGCACTGGATCGATGCCGCGCGAACAGCAGGGGCAGGGCGACCAGAGCGGGAGTGAAGCATCTGCAGCGAATGACACGCGCCCGGGCGGCGGACTTGGCAACCCAATCGATACCCCCGACCCACTGAACAAATACAAATGGTGGATACTGAGCGGACTGGCTCTGATACTGGCAGTTGCGGCTGCCTTCCTGCTCCGTTCTAAACCGGAAACTGCTCCGGATGCCGCTCCCGTGGCGAAGGCAACACCGACAATGGCTCCGGCAGCGGGTCAGGGAGATCTGCTGGCGACGCTCAAAGAGGAGCTATTTACGCTTGAAACCGAGCGGCTGGAAGGGAAGCTGAGCGAGGCCGAATACGCCGAACAAAAGACAGCTCTGGAAATGGTCCTTAAGCGAGCACTATCCCGGCAATCAGTCCTGAGCTGAGGCATGCTTCGCAGTTTTGGTTGAACAAAATAGAGGAAGGCCAGGACTATCTCTGCCAGAAGCGGCGAGCAGAATTCATCTGTCGGAATTTAGTCAGCCAGTTTGAAAATCCGAATCTGAACCAGTTTCGCAATCGTAAGATTGTTCAGCCCGCGTGCCTGCATGTGCTGAATGAATTCCGGCGTGACTTTGAAAATACGCATCTGGATCAGCTCATCGGCACTGGGCTGGTATCCCATAGCGCGATATTGCTTTACTTCACCAGGATTCACACCGTGAATCTTGAAGGCGATGAGCTTCTCGGCGGGAAGATGCGAATAACCGAGATCATCCATGCTCTTCACATATGGCGTATCTACTTTGAAAATGCGCAAAGCGATGATGTTGTCGGCGGTAATGCCTGTGACTCCGGCGGATTGCAGTGACTGAATCCACGAAGTCTCGACGTGGAAGAGCGTATACGCTTCAAGCTTCTCAGAATCGTACCCGGTGAAACCCATCTTCGCCATGCGTGCCACAAAAGCAGGATCAGGAACGAATGTGAAGTCGCCACTTAGCGTCAGATCACGCACAGTACCCGAACAGGTCAGCTTTCCCGCTTCCGCCGCGATCACTGCATCCACATGCGCGCCGTCATTCTTCAGATCGGCCAGCGTGAAGCCGGAGAAATTGCTCAAAGGCATATCGCTGTCATTCATATTGCAGTGATGCTTGCCCTCTCCGCATTCACCCCGTTCCAGCTTGAACTGTACACGGTCACCTTCGGTAGAAGGAGCAATACTGCACGTTCCATGCAGCGGCTGGAGCTGATCATCGGCATGGAGAGCGCAAAAGCAGCCAACCATGAAAATCGTGCTGAGGAGAAGAGCACGCGTTTTCATTGCTTGTCCTCGCTGTCGTCGAGAATGCCGGAGATGCGCAGTTTCACCAGCTTCTGAATAGTCAACGGCTCAAATCCATGGCGCTTGGCCGATGCGATGAAGTCGCCGTTGATGTTGAAAATCCTCATCTGTTCCAGATCTTTCGCCGTTACATCCGGAAACTGACTCTTAACTGATTTGGCAAATTCGGGAGTTACCCCCTGCACGCGCATCGCTAGCAGCTCTTTTGCAGGTACATTGCTGAAGCCCGCCTGCTTCATGCCGGCAACGAACTCCGGAGTGATGTTGAAGATGCGATACGAAATCAGGTCATGAAAGCTTGTAGCCTCGATACCATCAGCGCGCAGCTTTGCTGCATAATCAGGCTCTACTCCTTGTACTTTCATCGCGATCAGGTCGTCTACCGTGGGTTTACCAAATCCAACCTTCGCCATCGCGTCTGCATATTCCGGAGTTACATTCTGTACCTTCATGGCGATGAATTTGTGCATATTTGCGTCGTAGCCCGCCGCGCGCATGCGCGACATGTAGTCCGGCGTCACATCCTGTACCTTCAGAGCAATCAGCTCATCGATATTGGGTCTCTGCCCGGTCGCTTTGGCCATGGCGTCTGCGTATTCAGGCGTAATGTCCTGCACCTTCATGGCAATGATCTTGTGCAGATTTCCGTCATAACCTGCGGCTCGCATGCGGGCGATGTAGTCCGGAGTCACGTCCTGAACTTTCAGCGCAATCAAGTCATCAGCGCTGGGGCGCTCGCCGGTGGCCTTTGTCATCTGTTCTGCATACTCTGGTGTAATGTCCTGGACTTTCATCGCAACGTACTTGTCGAGATCGACGTTATATCCCGCTGCCTTCATACGGTCGATGTAGTCTGATTTTCCCGCTGCGGAAGATGCGCTTTGCTCGATTGCATTGGCTACCCACGGTTCAGCTGATGGATGGGGCATTGGTGCAGGAGCAGCCATCATTGCTTTCGCCGGAGCCGCCGGCGCAACCGATGGATGCACGGCCGGCCTTTTGATTGCAGCATGCGGGCGAACTTTATTTTGAACAGCATGTATGATCGTCGCCGAAACTTTAGGCGCGGCTTTGAAGCTGGCGAAGACCTGGGGTAAGGGGCAAATAAAAAGAATGAGCAGTGCTGCCATGCCCGCAAGTGATAATGGTTTCAGATCGCGCGGCTGTTCTTCCAGATCGCCCAGAATCCGCAGAATGCGTGCGCGCAGGCTCATGCGCGACTGGTTGCCGTCCAGCGCCATCGCCAGATGCAGGTGCATCTTCCTCTGCTCCTCCAGACGCAAAAGCGCTGAGGCATAAACAGCCGGATCGTGGCACGTCGCAACAGCAATATCATCGCAGCAATGCTCGCGCTGTTCGCGCAGACGATGGCTGATCCACCAGACCGCCGGATGGAAGAAGAATAGCGTTTCGATCATGGTCTGCAGAATGTTCCAGAAGTAGTCAGCGCGCCTGATATGCGCGAGCTCATGCGCGAGAACAACTTCCAGCTGTTCAGGCGAGAGGCTGGTAAGCGCGGTAATGGGAAGCAGAATCAAAGGCCGAATAACACCGACGGTCAGCGGCCCTGCAATGCGGCTTGAAAGCCGCAGATCGACAAAACGTGGGATACCCATCTGCAACCGGATGCGGTCCAGGCCAATGCGCAGTGTATGCGGGGCCTTCTGCAGCGCGCTGTGCCGCAACCGCCGGATCAGCCACCATCCCCCAATAGTCTTGATGGAAAGGCAGGCGACGCCAACCAGCCAGAAGAAATCCAGATACGACATCAGGTCGCTGGCCAGAAGCTTCACAGTCTCACGCGGCGCTGCCGGCATATCCATTACCGCCAGCGGACGCGGAATAATTTGCATCGCTGGCTTTGCCGTTGCCGAAATGATCGAGGAAGAAATGGTGGCCGCCTGGCGATACTGCACTTCCTCGTAAGCGAGGGTTCCGACCGAAGCCGCCAGCATGCTCAGCAATGCGGCCAGTGCAAGAACGTAGCGCGCCTGAGTTTTACCTTTGGACATGAAAAGGTCGGCGAGCTTATAGACAAGCGCAATGGCAGCGGCCTGCCAGCAGAAATGGATCAGTGTCCAGCCCAGAGCTTCCCAATGATGTGTCATCGTGTCCGCCTCTTTTGCTCGATCAGGTTCCGAATCTCTTCCAGCTCTTCCGCGCTCGCCGGCTCCATGGACAGCGCGTGCATAGCCAGCTGCGCCGCGGATCCTGAGAAGAGTCGCTGGCTCAAATCGCGGAGCAACTGGTTCTGCGTCTCTTCCTGGCTGGCTGCCGCCCGATAGATGTGCGCCTTGCCCGACTCCTCGCGCTCTACCAGGCCCTTTTCCGTCATGATCTGCAGGATCTTAAGGACTGATGTATATACCACCGGCCGCTGCTGATTGACAGCATCATGCAGTTCACGAACGGTGGCGGGTCCTTGCGCCCATAAGATCCGAAGCAGCTCCAGTTCGGCTTCGGTAGGTTTCGGTAAGGATGGCTTTTTGAACTTCATGGCTGGAATGTATACGAACCTATTCGTAGTTGTCAACGAAAATCTTCGTAGATATTTTAAATCTTGTCATCCTGAGCGCAGGGAAGAAATCTCTTGGGGCTGGGCAAGAAAAGCAGGTTCTTCGCTGCGCTCAGGATGACAACAGGCTTTAAGCAGTCGCAATTCTGCGAATCAAATCCGCCTGCTCGTTCGGATTCTCCGCGCCAATCGTAAAGGCATCGAGCACACCGCTATGCAGCGCAAAGCGGAGTGCTTCATCCTGCCGCGAGCGCATCGCGCCCTGCCCGAGAATCTTCATACCGACAATACCCTTGCCCTGGGCGCGCATCTGCTTGATAACGTCGATCACCACAGCAGGCTGCGCATCCATATGCGCGCCAATAGGATTGAGCCGCACCAGATCAATCTCCACCCACGGAGAAGCTGCCGCTGTTTTCAATGCTTCAAGGGAATGGCAGGAAACCCCATGCGCGCGGATAATGCCCTTTTCTTTGGCCTCCGAGAAGACATCCATTACGCCGCGATAGCGGGTTGTCCAGTCCTCTTCGGTGACGCAGTGAATGAGACAGATATCGATGTAATCGGTCTTCAGCTCTTTGAGATAACGATAGAGAGAAGCCTGCGCCTGCTTCGGATCGCGGTTATCGCACTTCGTCATCACCACGACTTTGTCGCGGGAGACATGCTTGAGCGCTTCGGCTACATCGGGGTGACTGCCGTAGGAGTCCGCTGTATCGAAAAAAAGAAGTCCGTTGTCATAGCCGTTCTGCAGCAGGCGCGGAAGCGCGCCGGTGCGCGTCTGATTGGAAGATCCGCCGCCTCCGATAGTTCCGGTTCCCATGGCAAGGCGGCTGGTCCCGATGCCGGTCTTTCCCAACACAACCATATCGGTGGCGCTGAATTTCTTTGTTGCTGCAGGCGTGTCGATGGCGGCAAAAGCCGGCGGCTTGAGATAGGCAGCGCCAAGACCAGCGGCAGCTCCGGTGAGGAATTCTCTACGGTTCATAAGGCAATCTCCTCTCGCCTGACCGATTTCAGGAATTCTACTCTTCGTTGGACGGCGTCTGTCAGCCGGACGGTGTGCGTTTTACCCAAAATTTCAAGATTCTGTGACCATCGCAGCCCGCTTTCTGAACGGTGATTCAACCCGCCGCCCCCACCAGAGCCACATCAGTAAAACCATGAGGACCAACAGCGGCACAACCAGCAGACTGCCTTCCGGTCCGGTTGCGCCGCCGCTCCAAAGCAGAGCGCCTGTCGGATGCTCTGAAAACAAATGGCCGGCAGCGACCATGCCGCTGTCCGGCGTGCCATAGAAATAGGTTTCGCCCCAGTCCCACGCGGCATGGAAGCCGATGGCCCACCACAGCGAGCCCGTGTACCAGAGGCTCAGGCAGAAGACCAGCCCTACGGCAGCCGCGGCAAAGAGTCCCACTGGCGATTCGCCCGGATTGCTGCCGTGGATTGCCCCGAAGCCAACGGACAAAATAATCGCTGCCCACCAGAAGCCGATGCCGCGCGTCAGCGTGTACTGCAGGTAGCCGCGCAACAGCGACTCCTCAAAAATTCCGACGAGGATGAAGGCAACAGCCCATTCCGCAGCATATCTCCAGGCAGGAACACCACCCAAAGGCGAGCCATCGAAGGCCAGCAGATGCGACTTCAAGAGGGCTCCAACGAGAAGGGAAATAGCCGCAAATCCCCAGAAAATGCCCGAAACAAAGCGCACAAATTTCGCTTTTCCGGCATAGCCATACACAGCTACCGGGCGCTTTTCTATTCTGGACATGATGAACGTGGCCAGTACAACCAATATGGCCATGACCCCTTCCTGAATAAGCGCGAAGTATGCCGGTTGCGGTGCGCCGCGTTCTACGCGGAAATGCATCAGGGTAAAGAAGGGAACTGCCACAAGAAATACGAGAGCGATGAAGATCGCGAGGAAAATCAGCGCGCTCCAGCCTGCGCGGATACCATCGTTGCCTACAAATATCCAACGCGCCGTATGTTTGGGCTCTTCAGGCGCGCCAGTTTGAACCAGTTCGTCTGTCATGGTGACTTATGGTACGCAAAACTTGTTCCACAAGCCCAAAAAAAATTGAAATTGGCTTTTACCGATGCAATTGGTTTTGGTGCGCAGCGCGTACGCGGGGCGGCCAGTCCCTTGACATAGAAGGCAGTCCCGGCAATCCTAAGAGATTCCTGATAACGTTTAATTTTGAATTTTTTGGAGCACCCAGATCTTGAAGGTACGTGTCTTCTACCACGACAAGTGTTTTGACGGCGCCTGCTCGGCCTCGCTTTTCGCGCGTTTTCATCGCGAACGCATCACTCCGGACGCCGAATACTCCTACCACGGCCTCGTGCATCGTGCGGGCGCTCTGTTTAATGTTGCCGACTTTATCGGCGACGAGAATGCCATTGTTGATTTCAAATACTCAGCATCGCCCAAAATTACATGGTGGTTCGATCATCATCTGAGCGCCTTCCTCACGCCCGAAGACCATCAGGATTATCTCCAGGGCATGGCCGACGGGCGATACAAGGACCGCCGCTTCTACGATCCGGACTACACCTCCTGTGCCAGCTTCCTGGCGCACATTGCCGAAACGCGCTTTGGCTTCGATACCAAACCTGTGGCTGAGCTGGTGAAGTGGGCCGATATCGTTGATGGCGCGCTTTACGAAAGTCCCGAAGCTGCTGTCGAAATGGCCGCGCCTGCCATGAAGCTAACGCTGATCATTGAATCGACACAGGACCCCGCGTTCGTGCCCCGTCTGATTCCGCTGCTTACGGAAATGTCGCTCTCTGACGTGCTCAAGCAGCCGTTCGTGGCCGAACTACTGCCGCCCCTTCTTGAACGCCATCAGGAAGCGCTGAAACTTATCCGAGAACGCTCCGAATCACGCGACGGCACCATTTACTTCGATATCAGCGATCACCAGCTTGAGGGCTATAACAAATTCATTCCGTATTATCTGCATCCGGAAGCGACATATTCCATCGGCCTCTCAAAATCCAGCTTCCGCACGAAAGTAGCCGTCGGCTCAAATCCCTGGACGAAGGCGAAACCGGAAGAGATGGTGAATCTTGCTACTATCTGTGAGCGCTATGGCGGCGGTGGCCACGCGCGCGTGGGCGCCATCAGCTTCCCTCCGGATAAGAGCGATGTGGCGCGTAAGGCCGCGGCTGAGATTGTGTCTGAACTGCGCGCGCACAATCCGATGAAGTGACACATGCCTTTTCGATCAGTAATTGCACTGCTTTGCATCTGCTGCGCAACAGCTACGGCGCAAACCGCATGGACGATTGGCCCATTCACCCGCCCCGCTGCAGGGAATCCGGTTATTAAGCCGAATCCTGCATCAGTCTTTGACGATCCCATCCTCCACGCGCCCGTGCACTGGGAGGCTTTGCATACCTTTAATCCGGCAGCGATTGTCCGCAACGATAAGGTTTATGTGCTCTATCGCGCAGAAGACGATTCCGGCCAGATGCAGATCGGCATGCACACCTCCCGTCTTGGGCTGGCAGAAAGCAGCGACGGCATCCACTTCACGCGCAGCGCGACCCCTGCTTTTTATCCCGCAGCAGATTCACAGAAGGACCGCGAGTGGCCGGGCGGGGTCGAAGACCCGCGCATTGTTGAAGCCGAAGACGGTACTTACGTGCTGACCTATACACAGTGGAACCGCAAAACCTATTCTGTCGGCATCGCAACCTCGCGCGATCTGCTGCACTGGACAAAATACGGCCCAGCATTCGCAAATGCTGCGCATGGAAAGTACGCCAATCTGAAGTACAAGTCAGCGGGAATCCTGACCGAGCTTCGTAATGGCCGGCTGCTCGCAGTGCGCATCAAGGGAAAATACTGGATGTACTGGGGCGAAGGCTCCATTCATCTGGCAACTTCGACTGACCTCATCCACTGGACTCCAGTCGAAGACGCGAGCGGCAAGCCGATAGAAGTTCTGCATCCGCGCAAAAGCCATTTCGACAGCTCTTTTCCCGAGACCGGCCCGCCGCCGGTGCTGACCAAAGCCGGAATCGTTGTCATCTACAACGGCAAAAACGCGACTGAATACGGCGACCCAGCGCTTGGGCCAAATGCCTATGCGGCAGGCGAGGCGCTCTTCGCAGCAAATGACCCCACGCATCTGTTGGCACAAACCGACGCTCCGGTCCTGAAACCGGAACTGCCGTATGAAAAGACCGGCCAGTACGCCGCCGGAACCACCTTCGCAGAAGGCTTGGTTTTCTTTCACGACCAGTGGTTGCTGTACTATGGCTGCGCGGATTCGCTGGTAGCTGTAACAATTGCTCGTTTTAACAAATAGTCCATCTTCTTTGCAGTCGCCTCCATCCAAATTGCGGGAGGAATTATGAACGTAGTCCTGTTTGGTGCAACCGGAATGATCGGCAGCCGGGTCCTGAGCGAATTACTTTCGCGCGGACACAAGGTGACGGCAGTGGTGCGCAACACGTCAAAGGTTCCCAACGAACCCGGCGTGAAAGCAGTAAAGGGTGATTTACTGAATACGGCAGCCGTAGCAGAAATCATGAAAGGTGCGGATGCCGTGATCAGCGCATATAGCCCCGGACCGAATGCAACTGCAATTGTAGATGCGACGAAATCTCTCATTTCCGGGCTGAAGCAGGCCGGAGTAAAGCGCCTGATCGAAGTTGGCGGCGCGGGCAGTCTGTTTGTTGCGCCAAATGTGCGGCTCGTAGATGCGCCGGATTTTCCTGCCGAGTGGAAACCCATTGCTCTCGCGCATGGCGAAGCGCTGGAGGTACTGCGGAAATCCGATCTGGATTGGACCTACTTCAGCCCTGCTGCCTTCGTTCAGCCAGGCGAGCGCACCGGCAAATTCCGCTTAGGCAAAGTCACGCTTCTCACCGATGAGAAAGGCAACAGCCGCATCTCTGCCGAAGATTATGCCATCGCTCTCGTAGACGAGCTGGAGAACCCTAAGCACATCCGGCAGCGTTTTACCATTGCTTACTGATCTACGCTCACCAAACTAAGATTGTCATCCTGACCCTGCACGGAGTGAAGGAAAAGAACCTGTTTTTCTGCTATCGATGAAAGTCAGCTGGGTGCGCCCCATCCTTGCGCGCAGTTTGCGAAAGGATGGGAGAACAGGCTATTTTCCCGCAGAGGCAGGAACTTTTCTGCTGGGCCAGTCAGGCGTGCGCTTTTCCAGAAAGGCCCTTACGCCTTCCTTGAAGTCTTCCGTTACGCGCGCTTCGGCGTTGGCAGCGATTGCCGCTTCAATTTCCGCATCGAGATGACGGTTTGCATAGGAATTGAGCAGGCGCTTGGTCGCGTACATTGCCTCCGGACTGTTCCGCACCAGGCATTGCGCCAGGCTTCGCGCTTCGCGCATGAGGTCCTGCTCCGCAAAAATGCGAGTCACCAGCCCAAGCGTATGTGCTTCTTCGGCTTTGATGAGCCGCCCTGTCAGCAATAAATCGCGAGTACGTTTGTCACCAATTTGGCGGACCAGAAATGCAGAAACAATTGCCGGAATAAACCCGATCTTCACCTCCGTATAGCCGAACTTCGCCTCCGGAACTGAGAGCGTAAAGTCGCAAATAGTCGCCAGCCCCATGCCTCCGGCAATAGCAGCGCCGTTGACTGCGGCAATCGTCGGCTTTGGCACACTATACAGGGTGCGCAACACGCGGGCGATGTTCTCAGAGTCAGCCCGATGTTGTTCGCGCGTTTTCGCTGTCAGGCTTTCCAGATGATCGAGGTCCAGCCCCGCGCAGAAGGCCGCCCCAGCGCCTGTGAGAATGATCGCCCCATCGTGAGACTTTTCCGCAGCCGCAAGAACCTCGGTCAGCTCATGAATCATCGTAGGATTTAACGCATTCCGCCGCTCCGGGCGGCTCAGTGTAATGGTCAGCACGCCTTCTTCGCTGTGCGTGCGCAGTGTCTGATAGTGGCCCATTGGTCTCTTCCTCAAAGACAGAGCAGTGTACACGCACGAGGCTATTGCCGTGTAGGCCCGAATTTCTCCGCGATTCCCCGGCTGGCAGCAATCAGTCCATCCAGTGGCTGCAACTGCGGCAATTCCGCGCCAAGCCGCTCCAACTCTGCTATGGCAATCTCGGATGCGATGTTGCCAACCAAAGCATCCTGCGCGAAAGGACAGCCGCCAAGTCCGCCTATCGCCATATCAAAACGGCGGCAGCCTGCGCGGTACGCTGCGTTTACTTTGGATGCAACCTCATCCGGACGCGCATGCAGATGCACACCGATCTCAAGACTCTGACTGGCTGAGAGCACCGCACTGACCAGGCGCGCCACTTCCTCCGGAGTCGCCAGGCCAACGGTATCGGCAAGCGAAATCTGCTCGATGCCCATATCGCCCAGCAGATCGCATGCCGCGATGACCTCATCAATGCTCCAGTCATCGCCATAAGGGTTGCCAAAAGCCATCGAGATGTACGCGACCACACCCAGACCGGCCTTGAAAGCGGCCTGCCCGATTGTTTCCAGTGCGTCGAGCGCTTCTTCAGGAGTTTGCCCCTGATTGCGCTTCAGAAACTCCGGCGAGATCGAATACGGAAAACCAAGCGTGCTGACCGATTCCGTTGCAATCGCCCGCTGCGCGCCTTTCTCATTCACAACGATCCCGATAATCTCCACGTCCTCAGGCGCATCGAGAAATTCGAGCACCTGCTCGGAGTCGGCCATCTGCGGAATGGCTTTCGGCGAAACAAAGGAGACTGCATCAATATGCTTGAATCCGGCAGCAACGAGCGTACGCAGATAATCAGCCTTGACTTCAGCCGGAATGATCTTCGGCAGCCCCTGCCACGCGTCGCGCGGGCACTCGATCAGTTTGACGGCGTCGCTCATCAGAACTACTCAATCTACAGATGCGCGAGCGCAACGGCAATCCCGACGGCCCCGAAATGCGCAATGGCAGTTACCAGCAAAGCCGGAACCAGCCCCTTTGCGCGCAGAATCAGCGCCATCAACAGCCCATAGAGAGGAAACTGCAGATACATCATTCCCTGTGAGAGGGTGCTCGCTATCTCCGCCGGGAAGCCAAGCAAATGGGTCTGAACCAGCTGCACCCATGGATAAAGCATGCGCAGCGCATCCGGTCCGGCGAGCGCCATCACGCCGGCAGCACGCACCGTAAGCGGCGTGACCGCGATGCCCAGCACCAGCGGCCACCACGTAAGCCATCCGGCAGATGCGGCTTTCTTCTTTTTGCGTGTAGCGGGCTTGCGTTGCGTGGCGGTCGGACTCATGTTTCGAGCATACCGTTTGTGGTCACGCTAAATGGTGGAAACTCATCTTGTGCGAACCACAAAACGCACGGGCTTATGTCCTGAACCGTCATGGTACGATGCGCTATGCTCAGAAAATCTCTCCTGCTTGCCGCATCTGCGGCAGTGTGCCTCTCGCTACCTGCCCAATCTGTCCAGGACCGGCTGAAACAGCTGATGAATACCTCGACCGGCGCGTGGACCCAGGACCAGATCGCGACCATGCAGAAGCTGCGCGATGCCGCCATGCAGGACCCATATGCACTGACGGAACTGCGCCACCTGACCGACAACATCGGGCCACGACTGAGCGGTTCGCCTCAGGCTCAGAAAGCAGTGGATTACGTGGCTGCCGAGATGCGCGCCCTCGGCGCAGATGTAAAGCTGGAGAAGACCTCCGTTCCGCACTGGGTGCGCGGCGCGGAGACAGGCGAGCTGGTTTCCTGGCCGGGAATGGCCGAAGGCACGAAACAGAAGATTGTGTTGACCGCCCTCGGTCCCAGCGTGGCGACCAATCCGGATGGTCTGGTTGCAGATGTTGTTGTAGCCGACTCCTTCGACGCGCTGAAAAAACTCCCCGAAGGCGCGGTGAAGGGCAAAATCCTGCTCCTGAATCATCCCTTTGACAAGCGTCTTGCCGCTCAGGGTGATGGCTTGAATGCTTACGGACAGTCGGTCGTCTACCGAGGCGCCGGGCCGTCGGTTGCCGCATCTCTCGGCGCAGTTGCGGTCCTCGTACGGTCCGTAGGGGGAGCTGACTTTAGGCTGCCGCATACAGGAGCCACCGTTTACGCCGAAGGCCTGCCGAAAATTCCTGCCGCCGCAGTTACGGCTGAAGATGCGGATCTGCTTGCAAACCTCACGCAACAAGGCCCGGTGCGCATGCGGCTTGTCCTTACGCCGCAGCACCATCCGAACGTTGACAGCTACAACGTCATCGCAGACTGGAAGGGCTCCGAGCATCCGGAGCAGGTGGTCATCGTCTCCGGACATCTCGACTCCTGGGACCTCGGCACTGGAGCCATCGACGACGGCGCAGGCATCGTCGTCTCTATGCAGGCGATTCATCTCCTGCAGAAGCTGGGCATCCACCCGAAACGTACCGTCCGCTTCATCGCATGGATGGATGAAGAGCAAGGCGGCGAAGGTGCCGAGACTTATGCGAAGGAACATGCGGCTGACCTCGCCAATCACATCGGGGCGATTGAGTCCGATCTGGGCGCCGGTCATCCCATAGGGATTATGGCGGCAGGTAAGCCTGACCTTGCTGACTGGCTGCGCCCCGTCGGGCATGCGCTGGCTCCGATTGGCGCCGCCGCCGTCACTCCCAGCCCGGAGGCAGGCGAGGACATCGGCTTCCTCAAGGGTGTGCCCCAGTTTGCGCCGAACCAGGATAGTCGCTTCTACTTCAACTATCACCACACGGCGGCTGACACCTTCGACAAAGTTAACCCGCAGGAGCTGAACGAAAACGCAGCCGTGATGACAGTCCTGGCCTATGCCCTGGCCGATTCGGCAATACCGGCTCCGCGTTAACCTCTTAAGCGATGCTTGGGCTGAGCCTTCTTTTAGTCTTTGCGTTCTTTTCTATACGCAGCTTCCAGGCTGTGGTGAGCGCGCCGCGCAGCGAGTCTTCATCCGCTCTGGCGAGGATGATGTGGGTCGCGCCCATGCGGCCCCACCCGCCTTTGACGGGCAGGAAGAGATCAGGGCGGTCCGCGATAAATGCCTGCTGCTGTTCTGGATTAAGCATGAGATTGCCATAGCCTTCACTATGAGAAGCCAGAGTGGCGAAAATCCTGCAGCCTACACGAAAATCAGGAGAACCCATATGCGAGCTCTCCTCCGCGCCTTCGAGGCTTAACGCGATCCGGCGAAAATCTGCGACAGTCATGGTTAAGATAAATAAACCCGATCAATCATAGTGATTCGCTCACCGTTATGGTATAGCTATGCTTCAGTAAACAGGGAAGCGCTGCCATGAATGCAAATCGACCTCCTGTTTCAGTAGTAGTAATAGCGTGTGTATATCTCGCGGTGGGCATTCTCGGATTTATCTTCCATTTTCGCGATCTGCGGCATCCTGACGGCATCTCAATTGAGATCACCGAGATAGTCGCAATTATTGCCGGAGCCTTCATGCTCCGAGCCAAAAACTGGGCGCGCTGGCTCGCGCTCGCATGGATGGCGTTCCATGTCGTGCTGAGTGCTTTCGGCGCATTTCGAGAACTCGCAATTCACTCGCTGATTCTCATTGTGATTGCCTGGTTTCTTTTTCGCTCTGACGCGAGGCGATATTTTCGCCCTGCCAAAATTGAACCGGCATAGACTCAGATGGCGTCAGCCGCTTCGAATCGAGGCTGAACTCAGGATCGCTCACTGTATAGGTTCGTTTCTAAGAAGGCATTGCGAAATTTTCCGCCAGGGTCATGCTGTTGCACCAGCGATTTGAAATCCGCCAGCTTTTCATATTTCCCTTCAAGCTGCTTTGGCGGAATAGTGAAGAGCTTGGCCCAGTGCGGGCGCGGTTCAAAAGGCGCAAGTTGCTTTTCGATAAGCGGCAGGAGAGCCTTGACTGCGGGCCACTCCGGCTTCCAGGTAAAGTGAATGGCCAGTGAGTCGCGCTGGTAAGCCATGCTCATCCAGAGATTGTCAGCTGCAATAGTACGCAACTCTGTGATGAAAAGATGCGGTGTGATTCGGTCGCGCAGCTTTTCGACAGCGAGAATGGCTTCATAGCCGCGCTCCCGCGGGACGAAGTACTCGGTCTGCAACTCGGCTCCGCTTGAGGGCGTGAAGTTCATGCGGAAATGCGGCATGCGCTCATACCATGGGCCGGGGATGCCTTGTTGCTCGGTGCAGGGCGTGGCGTCATGTCCGGCAATTGGGTGCAGCTTTTTGGTGGCGAGCGTTGCGCCATAGAAGAGGGATGGCATGTTGGCCGGTTCGCCGGGCTTAACAACGCTCTTGATCCAGACCTGCGTAGCGCGGTGGTTCTGCCAGTCGGTAAAGAGGCTGACGCTGTATCCGCTGCCGAAGATGGCGTCCAGATTGTGCTGAAGCTGATCGAAGGAAAGATTTTCGTAGACAATCTGCCGCATTTGGAATGTGGGCAGCAGGTTGAGGGTGACGCGCGTGACGATGCCAAGCGCTCCGAGCGCGACAACGGCACCGTTAAACATTTCGCTATCCTTAGCGCGGGAGAGCGTAGCGAGAGTGCCGTCGGCATTGACAAATTCGATGGCAGAAACAGCGGTGCTGAGATTACCGTTATGAATGCCGGAACCGTGAGTGGCAGTCGAGCAGGCACCGATGACCGTAACATGCGGCAACGAGGCCAGGTTATGCAACGCGTAGCCGTGGCTGTCGAGAAAAGGCGCAAGCTTTCCATAGCGAACACCTGCCCCAACCGTGACAGTACGCGCCTTGGCATCAATGGTCATCTCGTCCAGATGCTCAAGTGAGACCTGGTTCGCGTTACTGTCGGCGATAGCATTGAAAGAATGGCGCGCGCCAAGTGCTCGCAGCTTATCGCAGCCCTTGACTGTCTTCTGGACTTCCTCGACAGAAGCTGGTGTGTATAAGCGATTTGTCGAATACGTCAGATTGCCGGACCAGTTGGTGCGCGGTGCAGCCGGCTGAGTACTCTGAGCCTCGGCTGCATCTTGAGAAACAAATCGGGACAAGGTAGCTCCACTGATCAGTATGCCGGATGTTTTGAGGAAGTCGCGCTTATTCATTTGGGCAACGTTGTATCACGAAGGCGTGCCTATTGTGAGCCTGGAGATACTGTTGCGTCTACCAATGGATGTCACAAGGTTTCTCCTTTTGAATTCTGACTGCATGGAATAATCAATCGCTGCTGTCATCCTGAGCGCAGCGAAGGACCTGTTTTTCCTTCATCCCACCGCAAACCGGGTGGTCCCATTCAAGCCTTCTCGAGTGGGTAGTTCCACTGCGGGACACTACCTGCCCGCTGCGCATGAGAATGACAATCCCTGAAGGATAAAACGCTAAACTAAGTCTGCAGAATCCCCACATTAAACTTAGGCACATCCGGATTCAACGAAGCCGCTTCTAACGCCATCATCAGCGCCTCGCGCGTCTTTGCCGGATCAATAATGGCATCGACCCACAGACGCGCAGCGGCATAACGGCAGTCGGTCTGTTCTTCGTAGGTGGCTTTGATTGAGGCGAGCAGTTCGTCCTTCTCCTGCTCGCTCAATTTCTTCCCGCCGCGTTCAAGCTGGCGGATTTTGATTTCAACCAGAGTATTCGCAGCCGAAGCGCCGCTCATGACGGCATAACGGGCCGTCGGCCACGCGAAGATAAACCGTGGATCATAAGCCTTGCCGCACATGGCGTAATTGCCGGCGCCAAACGAGCCTCCGACGATAACGCTGATCTTCGGAACAGTAGAGTTCGAAACAGCTGTCACCATTTTGGCGCCGGCGCGAATGATGCCGCTCCACTCAGCATCTCGGCCTACCATGAAGCCGTTGACATCGTGCAGAAAGATCAGCGGAACGAGGTTTTGGTTGCAATCCATGATGAAGCGCGCGGCTTTCTCGGCGCTCTCGGAGTAGATGACGCCCCCGAATTCGACCCGCTTCTCGCCGGTGTGGCTGGTCTGCGGCTGCGGCGTCTTCTGGTTGGCAACAATGCCAATAGCCGTGCCGCCGATGCGAGCGTAGCCGCAGATGAGGGTGCGACCGTAGTCAGGGCGGTACTCGTCGAACTCGTTTCGGTCCACGATACGAGCAATCAGCTCATGCATGTCATAGCTGTTGGCTGCGCTTTTTTGAGGGTCGGGGTCGAGCAGGGAATAGAGATCACTGGCCGGATACTTCGGCGAGTCTTTTTCGACATCGAATTTTGTGCGGCTGAATGGAGCTTGTGGGCGCTCGCCTATTTTTGCGACCAGTGAACGCAGGCGGGCAATGCAGAGGTGATCGTTCGGTTCCTTGAAGTCGACTGTGCCCGAGATTTCGGCGTGCATGGTTGCGCCGCCCAGTTCTTCTGCCGAATATTTCTGTCCGATCGCCGCCTGCACCAGCGCAGGTCCGGCCAAAAAAAGTCCGCTGCCTTCTGTCATAAGGACGTGGTCCGTCATGACCGGAAGATACGCGCCGCCGGCGACGCACATCCCCATAATCGCTGTGATCTGCGGAATGCCCATCGCGGACATGACAGCGTTGTTACGGAAGATGCGCCCGAAATCATCCTGGTCAGGGAAGACATCTTCCTGCAACGGCAAAAAGACTCCGGCCGAGTCGACCAGATAGAGCGTGGGGATGTGGTTCTCCATCGCAATAGTCTGGGCGCGGATGACTTTCTTGGCGGTCATGGGGAAGAAGGCCCCGGCTTTGACCGTCGCGTCGTTGGCGATGATCATGCAGAGCTTTCCCGCAACACGCCCGAGGCCCGTGACAACACCTGCGGACGGCGCGCCCCCCCATTCTTCGTACATGTTGAAGGCTGCGAAAAGTGCGAGTTCGAAGAGCTCTGTGCCGGGGTCGAGAAGCAACGCGATGCGCTCGCGCGCTGTGAGGCGCTTCTTGGCGTGTTGAGCCTCGATGGCCTTCGCACCGCCGCCTTCGCGGATTTCCGCTTCCTGATCATGAATGCTGGCGACGAGAGCCATCATGCCCATCGCATGATTGCGCGCACGGTGATTGTTAGGGTCAAGTTTCGAGGCCAGGGTGTTGTTCAGTTTTTGTTCGGAAGTGCTCATAGCAAACTGGCAAGAATAGCAGGTTTTAGCGCTTCATATATGTCAAAGCTACTTTGTAAAGATTGCTTTCGGACACATCGCATGCACGCCCACCTTGCCATCAACCAGCTGCGTGATGTCCACATCCACGGCAACGCTGGTAAGCGCGTAAGCTTCATCGCGAGTGAGGTGCTTTTCGCTCACAAGAAAGCCGATCATATTTCGGACAGCCATCTCGGTCGCCGCTTTCAGATCTTCATTAAAGCCCATCGCAATGTAGTGGGTCGGCGTTTCGGCGCGCGGCCAGAGCAGGTTCTGGTCTTTATGCACGATGAACTGGAACGTTCCTGTAAGGAAGGTTTCCATGGCGGTGATATCGACTTCGCCGTTGCCTTGTCCGGCGTGCCCATCGCCAACTTCAAAAAGCGCCCCTTTGGCGTGGACGGGAATGTAGAGAGTGGTCCCTGCGACCAGCTCCTTGTTGTCCATGTTGCCCGCGTGCATCCATGGCGGAGCGCTGTTGTAGCGGCCTGCTGATTCAGGCGGCGCTACTCCCATGCTGCCGAAGAAGGGATGCAGGGGGATTTCGATTCCGGGTGCGAAGTGCGCGATCATCTTTTCGCGGTCGAGCGGGATGACGCGGTTCCTGCCATAGGGGAAGTCGTCGGGCAGGAATCCGCGGCCTGTTCCAAAGGAGTTCACCGCAAACGACGTGTTGAGTTCCGTCTTGAGAATGCGGACTTCGAGCACGTCTCCCGGCTCGGCTTCTTCAATGGCAATCGGTCCGGTAAGGATGTGCCCTCCGGGCCCTTTGTCGGTGATCTTCTCGTGCACATCGCGGTAGAACTGCGGAATGTCGGCAGGCTTAATGCCAAGCTGTTCAAGGCGTTCCGGAGGCGGGCAGGCACAGGAGGTTTCGACGCGCACCGTATCCCCTGAGTGGATGGTGAGAACAGGCTTGGCTTTCGCCGAATAATACCCCCAGACAACAGTCTCCGGGCTGGCTTTGAGCGTGTAGTCAGCTCCATAGCAGGCCGGAGACAGCATGAGACTGAAGCAGACAAGCAGCAATGGGCGCGTGGGCATGCGCCATCCTAGCACGGCTGCACAGAAGTAGATGGCCCCATGAGATCGTTCAGGAGTTGGCCTGCGCTCCCGCCAGGCCCAGCGCATCTGCATTCTTCTGCATGGCGGCAATGCAGAAAGCGATATGCTCATCCAGAGGGACGCCCAATTCTTCAGCGCCTTTGGTGATGTCGTCGCGGTTCACGCCTTTGGCGAATGCTTTGTCCTTCATCTTTTTGCGCACGCCGGCGACTTCGACATCGTGAATGGATTTTGTCGGCTTTACCAGCGAGCACGCAGTCAGGAATCCGGCAAGCTCATCACAGGCGAAGAGCGCTTTGGCGAGATGAGTTTCACGCGCCACCCCGGAGTATTCGGCATGGCCGAGAATTGCAGTCCGGATCGCCTCCGGCCACCCCTGATCGGTGAGGATTTTGTTGCCGACGAAGGGATGCTCTTCCAGCGACGGGTGTTTTTCATAATCGAAATCGTGCAGCAGGCCGGTAATCGAATACAGTTCAACAAATTGCTCCCTCGCCTCGCCGGAGAGTCCCTGCGCGTCAGCTTCGCGCTCGCCGTAAGCGCTTACGCATGTCTCTACTGCAAGCGCATGTTTCAACAGGCTGGCAGATTGTGTGTATTCGTTCAGCAAAGACCATGCGCGCTCGCGTGAGTAACCATTCTGGTTCGACATAGCTTCGTCCTTTTTCGGGTTTCTTACGATTATTTCCGAGTTTTTTTGGCCTGAATCACAATTTTCACTTGACAACAAAGGTACCTTCACTGCATCGTAAATGAGAGTTGGCAAGATTCCGGCATTACAATGCCGCCATTTTTGCTTAACCCGGACGCCCTGCTCTGGCCTCCGTAAAACAGATTATGGCAACAACCCTGGCAACCGTTGAGGCACGCGAGGTACTCCGTTGCGAACATTGCAGTCTCGTGCAGTTCCGCACGTCGAACTCACTCTGCAGGCGCTGCCACAAGCCCCTCGAAATTGAAGAGCCGGAACCACTCGTCCCGGAACTGGTAACGGAAACCAACCCGTCCGCATCAGGCGAATCGGGCCTGGATGTCGCCGGAGCGGTCCGTGAGATTCGCCGCGGTCGCCGTCTGAGCCAGCGGCAGCTTGCAGGACGCATGCAGGTGCCGCGCACTTACATCTCGAAAATCGAAAATGGCAAGGCCGTTCCCACGCTATCTTCGCTGGAGCGCCTCGCCGCTGCGCTGGAAGTCGATATCTGCGCTCTGTTGCGCGATGCGCGCAGCCGCAGGCATGAGGAAGCAGCAGCGCTTCTGGCCGATCCGTTCCTCAGGGAAATTGCGCCGTATGTGGGCTGTATGGACGCTTATCAGCGGTCAATTTTCATGAACCAGATACGGGACATGGCAATGGGGCGGCGGCGACTCGCTTAAGCCCTTTTGCTGCCTCAGATTGCTGCTCTTAATTTGAGGGAAACTCCGACAGGAGAACCGTGTTCTTACTGATGTAAGGCGACGTTGCCGGTATGGAATGTCGTAAGGTGAGAAGAAATGATCTCCAGATCGGCGTTTGAGGCAAAAAAGACGTGCGTTTTTACATTTAAAAGCCAAATGACGCGGTTTTTTGCAGCCGCAATGCTCGTAATTGGGCTGTTTTTTGCCGGCAGCGGAAAGCTGCTGGCGCAGGACGTCCCCCCGCCTCCGCCGGACCAGGACCAACAGCAGGATAGCCAGCAGCTCCCGCAATATGGCAGCCAGCTTCCACAGGACAATACCCAGGCCCCGCCCGACCAGCAACAGCAACAAGAACAAGCACCTGCGCCGCAAGGGCAGCCTCTCACGTCAGACCAACTGGATCAGCTCGTAGCCCCCATCGCGCTGTATCCGGATGCTCTGGTTGCGCAGATTCTTGCTGCCTCCACCTATCCCACGCAGGTCGTCGAGGCAGATCGTTGGGTGCAGGGGCAGGGCAATGCTTCTGCTGATCAGATCGCTGCTGCTGCAAACAGCCAACCGTGGGACCCCAGCGTGAAGGCTCTTACCGCGTTTCCGTCTGTGTTATCGCAGATGGACCGCAATATGCAGTGGACGACAGACCTCGGCAACGCCTACTACAACCAGCCGCAGGATGTAATGGATGCGGTCCAGCGGATGCGGCAGCGCGCGCAGCAAGCGGGTACCCTGCAATCAACACAGCAGCAGACTGTCAGTGAAGACGATGGTGATATCGACATTGCTCCGGCGAATCCGGAAGTAGTCTATGTCCCCGTCTACAACCCGTGGGTCGTCTATGGCCCTCCGATAGTTGCATTTCCCGGCTATTACTACTATCCGCCTCCGGGAGTTTTTGTCGGCATCGGTTTCGGCTTCCGTATTGGCTTCGGCTGGGGTATTCCAATCCGTCCGTGGGCTCCGTGGGGTTGGGGATGGCATAGCTGGGGCTGTGGCTGGCATAACCGGGTCGTAGTCTATAACCGGACGACTTACATTACACGCAGTACGACCGTCATCAATCGTGGATTCAACCGTCCGGGCGCGCCGCCGGTGCAGCTGGCGGGCCAGCGCGGGTCGTTCATGAACCGTCCGGCCTTTGCCGGATATGCAAGCCGCGTGGCATCTGGAGCGCGTCCTGCTCCGGTGAACGGATTTGCCAATCGCCCGGGCTACAACGCTGGAAACTTCAATAACCGGCCGGTTATGCAGCCGGGAATGAACAATCATGTTCAGCAACCGGTCTACAGCCGTCCTGCGCCGGCAAATGGCTATATGAACGGCAATCGTCCGGCTCCTGTTACACCCGGCAATATGCCGCGGCCAACATACCAGTCGCCACAGATGCCGGCATATAACCGTCCGGCTCCGGGCATGCCAACATACCGGCCTTCGGCTCCCCAGAATTACAGCAGACCTGCGCCTCCGGCCTACCATGCCCCATCTATGCAGAATTACAGCCGTCCCAGCGCGCCGAGCCGTCCAGCGCCTGCTCCGCACATGCAGGCTGCTCCTCATTATTCGGTCCCCCATGGAGGAGGCGGTGAAGGTGGAGGGAGCCGTCACCGCTGATTCATCCACGAGCACTACAATGGGCCGTGGTCAATGCGCAATTGCGATGGCCACGGCCCTGTGCTACGGTCGGATGAGAGGATTCTGTTGAGCCGTATTCATGAATTACCGTCGGAAGAGCTGGCCATCTACCGCAGGCTCAATCCGGAGCGCCTTCCAAAACATGTCGCCATCATCATGGACGGCAATGGGCGCTGGGCTGGAAAGCGCAGCCTGAAGCGCTTTTTAGGCCATCAGCAGGGCGCTGAAGCGGTGCATTTCGTCGTGGAAACGGCATCACGCATTGACCTGCCGTGGCTCACTTTGTACGCCTTTTCGCTGGAAAACAACCTGCGTCGTCCCAGAACGGAAATTAATTTCCTGATGCGCCTGCTCAGCACATACCTGACCAATAATGTGCAGCGCATGAACGACAACAATGTGCGCATCCAGTACATCGGACGTACGCATGAGCTGCCGAACGAGGTGCAGGAGCGCATGCAGTGGGCCTCGGAAGCTACCCGGCAAAATACCGGCACCACACTAACCCTGGCGCTGAATTATGGAGCGCGCTCAGAGCTGGTCGATGCCTTTAAGCGGCTGCATACAGAAATTCAACAGAAACACATCCGTCTCGATGATCTGACTGAACAGGATATCCAGCGGCATCTATACACAGCCCATATGCCTGATCCTGATCTGCTGATCCGTACTTCAGGCGAGATGAGAATCTCTAATTACCTGCTGTGGCAGATTGCCTACACAGAAATCTATGTCACCAACCGCTTATGGCCCGATTTCCGTGGAGTGCACATGCTGGAAGCCATCGAAGATTTCCAGCGCCGCGAGCGGCGGTATGGTGGTCTTTCTGATGGTTCGGAATCGGACGATGTGGCGTCGTTACCGGCTAATCAGCTCGTGAACAGTTAATTCGGCCTCCGGAATTTCAGCATCCATAAGATTCTCTGATAGTGGTTCCCTGACGCCGGAATCCAGGCTCCTCATTCTTTAACTACGATGAGTCTTGTCGATCTTCGTCAGATCAGTCAGAGAAGAGATCAGCTTAAGCTTCGTTATTGCGGTGTTCCAACAGGTACCCTTTGCGGAGCATCGAGGCTTACGCGTGCCACCTCTGTTTTTATCTTCAAATCAACTAAATCCTGTTTTGCCTTCACCGGAACAGTAAAGCCCAGCTCATACTGGTTTTCGAGCCGTTTGTTCAAGTCCTCCAGAAATGGCTGAAAGGAAACCGGATTGCTCATCCCTTGCCAATAGAGCTTGCCTCCGGTGGCTTGGGCTACCTGTGTCAACAGGCTTTGCCCGGCATTGGTTTCATAGAGACTGCGGTCAAGTCGTCCCGTATCACGAAAATAAATCGAGTGGACTATGAGCCCGGCTTTCTGCGAGTCCTGAATGGCTGCCAGCAAATATGGGTCCTGCGGATCATAACGGGGATTGTAGCGATCGACACCATCCGTTACCATCAGCACCTCGCGGCGGTTCTTCGGGTCCTGAGACGGCCAATGCTTTGCCAGGTCAGAGAGGCAGAAATAGGGACTTGCGCTTGTGCCCGGAACGCCATTGGTAACGCGGATCGCCTTGGCCGCGAGCGCATGATCTGAGGTCAGGTTCTGCGCGAAAACAGCGCGCCCGTTCTGCATATAGGCGACGCCAACCAGCGCTGTCGGCGGCATAGATTGGATAAACTTCGCCAAGTCGTTGAATTGCAATCCCAGGCTCGAATGGGCCGATTCGTCAATCAAAACAACAAATTCAAGTCCCCCGCGATCACCGCGCAGAGGCTGCCACTGCGTAATAGCGCTCTCCTTGCCATTGGCCCACACCTTTAGATTTTGCTGCTGCAAATCCGGCATCTCGCCGCCCTTGGAAAGCACCGTAACGACTGTCTGCGCGGAAACTGTGTCGCCTTTCTGCGCCGCCAATGGCAAAGCGCATAACACGATACCTGCGGCCAACGCCTTCAACTTCATCATTTCCTGCTCCTTACTAATTAGACGCTGGCGGAAGGTTATTCGACGCCCGCGCGCGATGACCGTGTATTCTGCCCAACAGGGTCTCGTACGTACGATGAAACGTGTTCTCACTGCAGTTATTCTTGTGCCTCTTGTTCTGGTACTTGTTTTCAAGGCTCCTTTCTGGCTGATTACGCTCGCATCAGCAGCGGTTGCTGCTCTGGCAACCTGGGAATTTCTGGTGCTCGCTGACGCATCCGGAGCAAAAACTCCACGGATCGCCGTCCTGATCGGCATTGCAGTTCTTTTTGCCTGTATATTTTTTCGCCCCGAATACGCAACACCACTCCTCGGTTTGCTGACCTTTGTCTTTTTTATCTTCTGCGCCTTTCGCTCACCCTTGCCGCGCGTGCTGCCCGATACCGCATATGCAACTTTCGGACTGCTCTATGTTGGCCTTTCGCTGACCGCAATCCCGCTGCTCAGTGCTCAGGAGAACGGCTCATCCCTGCTGGTCTTTTTGTTCTTCGTCGTGTGGACGGGAGATATTGTTGCGCTCTATGTGGGTCGTGCCTTTGGCCGGAGAAAGCTAGCTCCTTCCATCAGCCCGAACAAGACATGGGAGGGCAGCGCGGGTTCCATTTTGGGCAGCCTGCTTATCGCCCTGCTGCTGGTTTTTCTGGGAGAAATACTCACGCGGCATGGCTTTGACTGGATCACGTATCCCGGCCCTGTCTGGCACTGGCTGGGACTGGCTGTCCTGCTGAATGTGGCGGCTCAGGTCGGCGATCTGATCGAATCGGCCATCAAGCGCGGCGCCGGCGTCAAAGATTCCGGCACATTGCTTCCCGGACATGGCGGTATTCTCGACCGCATTGACGCATTGCTGCTGGCTGCTCCGGTATTGTGGTGGGCGCAACTGGCACAGCAATGGTTTTAAAATCAACGTGAGAATGCAATATGGCAGTAGTTGAATTTCGATAACCGTCATTCTGACGATCGAAGCGAGGAAGAATCCCCAGGACGATGGATCGATAAATGATTGAAGGAGCACGAATCACATTTTGAAGCAGATCGCCATTCTCGGCTCGACCGGCTCGATTGGGCAAAGCACCCTCAGTATCATTGAAAGCTTTCCGGAGCGATTCGCCGTCGCCTCTCTCGCTGTCGGCAGGAACATAGATGCGGCATTCGAGCAATGTGTGCGCTGGCGCCCGCGCATGGTGTCCATGGCTACAGAAGAACTGGCATCGGCTCTTACCCAGCGCCTGAAAACGGCTGGGATACCCGGAATCGAAGTATTTTACGGCGTAGAGGGCACGGTGCGCGTTGCCACTCTGCCCGAAGTGAATTTCGTAGTTTCGGCAATCGTCGGCGTGGCCGGACTCGAAGCCACGTATGCGGCCGTTGAGGCAGGGAAGGCAGTAGGTCTTGCAAATAAAGAAGCAATGGTTGCTGCCGGAGAAATCCTGACGGCAGCAGCCCGTGCAAAGAACGTGCCGCTGCTGCCGATAGACTCAGAACATAATGCCGTTCACCAGTGCATGCGCGCCGGAACAAAGCAGGAAATCCGGCGTATCTGGCTCACGGCTTCAGGAGGCCCATTTCGTAAGCTGCCTTTGAGCGAATTCGAATCCATTACCGTCGAGCAGGCTCTCAAGCACCCCACCTGGGTCATGGGTCGACGTATCACCATCGATTCAGCGACCATGCTCAATAAAGGCCTGGAAATTATTGAAGCCTGCCGTCTCTTCGATCTACCCCCATCAGCCATTAAGGTCAGTGTCCACCCACAATCGACTGTCCACTCGCTGGTGGAATACATTGACGGCAGTATTCTGGCGCAAATCTCCGTTACCGATATGCGCCTGCCGATTTTGTATGCCATGAGCTACCCGGAACGAGTTGAGTCCGATTTGACCTTCGACATGGCAGCTCTCGGCCAGCTCAATTTTGAGCCTCCGGACTTCGCCCGTTTCCCTTGTCTTCGCCTGGCCTATGAAGCGGCAGAGAAGGGAGGCGCTCATTGCATTGCACTTAATTCCGCAGATGAAATTGCCGTGGAAGCCTTTCTTGAAAGACGCATCCCATTTACGGGGATAGCGCGTACAATAGAGTTAGTATTGCAGGCTACCCCCGAGAGCCATCCTGGGACCATTCGTGAAGTACTTGCCTGCGACCGGCAAGCGCGTGATATGGCTCGGGAGGTTCTAGCCAGGGCTGGACGCGAAGTACTCGCGCCTTGGTCCTGACGCCCGCTGATTAGGTTTCTTTAGACAAACATGCCTTTTGCTCTAACCGCTATTCTCTCCATGCTCATTGTGCTCGGCATCATGGTGTTGGTGCACGAGCTGGGCCACTTTGCTGTGGCCAAGTTCTTCAAAGTTCGTGTTGAGGTATTTTCCATTGGGTTTGGAACGCGCCTCTTCGGCTTCCGCCGTGGCGATACCGATTACCGCGTGAGCCTGCTGCCTCTTGGCGGGTACGTCAAAATGGCTGGCGAAAACCCGACCGAGGAGCGCACCGGCGACCCCGGCGAGTTTGCCTCCCATCCGCGCTGGCAGCGTGTTCTCATCGGGCTGGCAGGCCCGGTCGCCAATTTCCTGCTTGCCTTCGTGCTCATGACCGGCTACTACATGATGCATAACGAAGTAGAGCAGTATCTCTCAGGCCCGGCCGTGGTTGACTTCGTTCCGCAGAACTCCGCCGCTGCCCATGCGGGAATCCAGGCCGGCGACCGCATCATTCAGTTCGATAAAGACCACAACCCCACGTGGGAAAAAGTCCGCATCCGCTCGGTTCTCGATGCCAACTCTACTGTGCCGTTCACAGTCGAGCGCAATGTAAATGGACAGACACAGCAGTTCTCCGGCGAACTGTACCTGCTCGACCCCAGCAAGGGTCAGGACTTTGAAATTGAATCGCTCGGGCTTATCCCTCGCTACCAGACCGATCCGCTGAAGGTTCATGATGTGGAGCCCGGTTTCCCGGCCGATAAGGCTGGATTGAAAGCCGGCGATATCATTCAGTCCATCAATGGCCGGCAGCTGCACTCAGTTCCTGCCGTCATGGCATTCCTGCAGCAGCAAAATGGCCAGCCGGTTGCTCTCGATGTCGAACGCGGAGCTAATAATCTTACATTGCAGGTAAAGCCAACATGGGCTGACAATGGCGCTGGTCAGATGGGATATCGTCTCGGCTTCAAGGCCAATCTTCCGCCCTTCCGTGTTGAGCAGCTGCCGTTATCTGAAGCCATCAGCCATTCCGTAACTTTCAATCTGCATAACTCCGGCTACATTCTCGACGTGCTGCACCGCCTCATCACGCGGCGCTCAAATGTCCAGCAGTTGAGTGGCCCCATTGGCATTGCACGCGATACCGGCGAAGCCATTACCATGCCGGGCTGGCAGCCCATCATCACGCTGATGGCGCTTATCAGCCTGAACCTGGGCATCTTTAACCTGCTGCCAATTCCGATCCTTGATGGCGGCATGATTCTGCTGCTTTTGATTGAGGGTACAATTCGGCGCGACCTCAACCAGCAGTTCAAAGAGCGTATCTACCAGGTTGCGTTCGTGGTCCTCGTGCTGTTCGCCGTCTTTGTCATGTTTAATGACGTGTCGAAGTTCAATATTTTTTCAAAACTGAAGCCGTAATCGGCCATTTAACGAATGAAAAAGCCTGCTCCGCGCAGGCTTTTTTCTTGTTTACACTCAAATCTGCATGCAAAATCCCACCACTATTACCGTGCGCGTGCGCTATGCCGAAACCGACCAGATGGGCGTTGTCTACCATTCGAACTACTTTATTTGGTTCGAAATGGGCCGCGTCGAGTATCTGCGCCAGCTTGGTTTCGATTACAAACAGATGGAAATTGCCGATGGCTGTCATCTTCCCGTTGTCGAAGCCACCTGCCGCTACAAGGCGCCAGCGCATTACGATGACCTGCTGACCATCGAAACCCGCGTCATTGCCCTGCGGTCCGGGGTCATCAAATTCGCCTATCGTCTCCTGCGCGAGCCTCAGCTTCTTGCCGAAGCTCAGACCACCCATGTCGTCGTAGACGGCAAAATGCAGAAACGCAAATTGCCGGAGAAATACGCGCAAGCAATTCGCGCTCAGCTTGCCTGACCGAACAACTATTTTTCAGATTGATCTCGATATCACTGCGAACTGTGCTTCTCTGCATTAGAATCATCAGCGGAGGATTGCATGACGTTTGCTCGCACGCTTCTTCTCAGCGCGGCAGCCCTGTTACTGGTGACCGGCTGTGAAACGGGGCGCACCAATAAAGCCCACGCAACCTGGCAGCATCTCTCTGATGAGACCACCACCGGCAAACCAGAAATGGCCAAAGCAGCTCCAGCTACCGGACAACCCCCTGTGCCGGGATCACCTACAGCTTCAGGTCCCGACGGCCTCCAGCCGCTCAACGACAGCGAAGCGCGTCAGAGCGTCGGAACAGAAGAAGGCAGCGCCACGCCGCCCCGCGAACAAAAGAAAGATCCTTTCCAGCGGCAATAACCTGACGGATATTCACACATCAGGAGCTTTCATCCGGGCATGGTCTTTTGTTTGCGAAAGACTATGCCCAGCGCATGCCCATCATCAGATGGGCCCTGTTTCGCTGCACCTACTGCCCACAGGCACCTTCAACATACCTGAAAGCCATCTAACTGCAAGGAATTCATGAGGTGACGATGGCTGAGCCGATAGAAAACTACGGCATCATAGGCAACATGCGCTCCGTTGCCCTGGTCAGCAAAAAGGGCTCTATTGATTTCTTCTGCTTTCCGAATTTTGACTCACCTACAGTTTTTGCCGCGCTTCTCGATAATGAACAAGGCGGCACGTTCTGCATTCAGGCAGAGCTCGATGACCTGCGTACCAGGCAACTCTACTTGCCGGAAACCAATATCCTGCTAACGCGCTTTCTTTCCAACTCCGGTGTGGCCGAGATCACCGACTTCATGCCCATGCTTGCAGGAAAGCACGGCGAAATTTACGCCCATCAGATCATCCGTATGGTACGTGTCATCAAGGGGGAGGTACGGTTTCACGCGCGTTGCGCGCCTCGTTTTAACTATGCGCGCAGCCGCCACGTTGCATCTGCGGAGGTAGATTGCATCCATTTCGAGCCGGATTCCGGATGCGCGTGCCCGAAAATGACTTTGCACGCTACGGTACCTCTCAGCCTTGACGAAGCAGATGCTGTCGCAAGCTTCACATTGAAAGGCGGGGAAACAGCCACCTTTACCTTCGGCGAAGCAGCGCCTGATATAAAACTCCTCGATCCTGAAACCATTGAAGACCATTTCAACCAGACCGCACAGTTCTGGCGTAGCTGGATCGCCCGCTCGAACTACTCAGGGCGCTGGCGCGAAATGGTCAACCGCTCCGCGCTCGTGCTGAAGCTTCTTTGCAGTCAGGAATACGGCTCGCTCATCGCTTCTCCCACATTTGGACTGCCCGAAAGAATTGGCGGCGAGCGCAACTGGGACTATCGCTACACCTGGCTGCGTGACTCAGCATTCAGCCTTTATGCGTTCATACGTCTCGGCTTCGTGGAGGAAGCCGAAGCGTTCACCCGCTGGCTGCACGGCCGCCTGCACGACGATGCCGAGCACGGCCCGTTGCAGGTGATGTATCGCATGAACGGCGATCAGGACCTTGATGAAGAGGTCCTCGAACACTTCAAAGGCTACGAAAATTCGCGGCCGGTTCGCATCGGAAATGCCGCTTCCAAACAACTGCAGCTGGATATTTACGGCGAGCTCATGGATGCGATCTATCTGTCCAATAAGTACGGCGACCGTATCTCGCATGATGACTGGCAGGATGTTTGCCGCATCCTTAAATGGCTGGCCAGGAACTGGAAACGTCCCGATGAAGGCATCTGGGAAGTCCGAGGCGGTCGCCGAAATTTTCTGCACTCGCGGCTGATGTGCTGGGTGGCATTTGACCGCGCCGTCCGCCTGACTCGTAAGCGTTCACTCGCTGGGCCCATTGTCGATTGGCTGGAAACGCGGAACAGCATTTCAGAGGATATCTTTAAAAATTTCTGGGATGACTCTCAGAAAGCATTTGTGCAGTATGAAGGCGCCAAATACCTCGATGCGTCTGTCTTATTGATGCCGATGATGCGTTTCATCAGCCCGGTTGATCCACGCTGGCTCTCCACAATGGATGCCATCGAGAAGAATCTGACCGAGGACAGCCTTGTTTATCGCTATGATGGCATAGAAAATCCAGTCGACGGATTGCGCGGTGAACAGGGAAGCTTCACCGCATGTTCCTTCTGGTTTATCGAATGCCTTGCCCGCTCCAAACAGATCGAAAAAGCGCGCCTGCTCTTTGACAAGATGCTCGGTTACGCCAATCATCTCGGATTGTACTCGGAGGAACTAGGCAGCAGCGGACAGCATCTGGGAAACTTCCCCCAGGCATTCACGCATCTGGCATTGATCAGCGCCGCGACATACCTGGATCGCGCCTTAAACGGAAAAAACAACGCAACCTGGCGCTGACAAATTCTCCTATAGTTCTCATTCTCAGGCATGCTCTGGCCCATTTTCGTTTCACCGTGACGAACCTCTGGCATCGCGCTCAGTGCAGGCGAAGCCGGCATGGTCGCCTCAAGTGGGAACGAATGAAACGGCTCATCCGCCGCTGGCTGCCTCCGGCCCTTATCTGCCGTCCTTATCCTTCGCGCCGTCTGCGCGTCACCACCTGAGGTAAGAGCCGTATGCGGGAAATCCGCCCGTCCGGATCTGTGCGGGG
>DATGMQ010000022.1:0-113656 GCA_035293545.1 Alloacidobacterium sp.
ATAGCGTTTTCCACTGCATATTCGCTTTTTATTCGCTATAATGATTCCATGTTTCATGGCCCGCCACAACGCCTCCATGACTTCGTGATCAGGTGCAAAGGATGCGGTGAGCACATCGCCGCGCCTGTAGAAACCATGCCCTCCGGGTGGATCATCAACACCTGCCCACTATGCGGTGAACGCCGTAAATATCTCCCAGCCGAAATCTTCCGGGGTCGGCTGTCTTTCGATTTCGAGCAATGGCTACGCAAAGCCGGACGTACAAAAAATTCTGCTGTGCCCCCAGGGTTAAGAAAAATTCTCTAATGCTGTCTGCGGAAAAACTCACGCTTGCGGCAGAGTCTCGTAAGGGCGCAGCTTCAGAGGAGGCTGAAAATCATTGTTTTGAAGACGCATCCCTAAGAGGATGCGGGTGCTCACTTCTTCGCAGAGATGTGGGATTCTACGAATCTCCGGCAGCCGTCAAAGTGCGCTTAAAACCCATTTTTCTGCACGGTTTTTGAGCTTAAGTCGTCATAAAATGCAGCTAACCGACGGCGACCTGGAAGATTTCTCCTAAGTTATTCATGGCAACCAGTTTCACTGAAGCCACTTTGGCGTATATTTCTCCTGAATCAGGTATTCTGGATATAGAGGATTTTTCGGTAGCCCATTCAAGTCTTCTTTGCCTTGAGTCGGGGCTGTCTGGATCTCATCTGAATACAACAGGCGCTTGAATTACGTAAGCAATTGAAAACAAACGATCTCCGTACAGAATAAACGCTGTAAGTAGCTGAAAATAAACGATCTCCGTACAAACCACGGGGAGGGGGTACTCCCGAGGAGATCGAAACCGGAATGAAAGTCTTTATCACAGGTTCCACCGGATTCGTCGGCAGCCATGTAGCCAAAGTCCTTGCCCGGCAGGGTGCAGACCTCCGTCTCCTGGTCCGCAAAACCAGCAATATGGCAAACTTAGCCGGGATGCATGCTCCTGCATCGCTGACGACCATCACCGGAGACCTGCTGAATCCGGAATCGCTTCGCTCCGGAATCCGCGGCTGCGACTACGTCTTCCACGTCGCCGCAGATTACCGCCTCTGGGTCCGCGACCCGAAGCAGATGTACGCTGCCAACGTCGACGGAACCCGCGAGCTGCTCCGCATCGCCCGCGAAGAAGGCGTTCGCCGCGTCATCTACACGTCAAGCGTGGCGACGATGGGATTCAGGAGCGATGGAACCATCGTCGACGAGAACACACCGGTTTCGCTGGCCAACATGGTAGGCCACTATAAACGCTCCAAGTTCCTTGCCGAACAGGAAGCCCTCAAAGCTGCCTACGACGGACAGGAAGTAATGGTGCTCAACCCCACCACCCCTATCGGCCCCGGCGACATCAAACCAACCCCAACAGGCCGCATTGTCGTCGATTTTCTGAACAAAAAATTCCCGGCCTACGTCGATACCGGCCTGAATCTCGTTGATGTGGAGGAAGTTGCGCGCACACACGTTACTGCTATCGAAAAAGGAACGCCGGGCGAGCGCTATATTCTCGGCGGAGAAAACCTCACGTTGAAACAGATTCTGGACAAAATGTCCGCAATTACCGGGATTCCCTCCCCCACGATGAAAGTCCCCCATGCAGTAGCGATGATCTTCGCCTTCTTTGACGAAACCATCACCGGACGCATCCGCGGCAAAGAGCCTCGTGCCACAGTCGAGGCTGTTCGCATGGGAAAGAAGAAGATGTTTGCTTCCTCAGCGAAAGCTGTCCGCGAGCTCGGCTTCCGCCAGGTTCCTGTCTATCAGGCCCTGCGCGCCGCAATCGACTGGTTCCGCGCCAACGGATACGCGCCATGAAACGCATTGGAATCATTGCTGCCCTGCCCGGCGAGCTGAAGCCTTTGGTCCGCGGCTGGCAGCAGCGCGGTCAGTTTTACACCGGCCGGATTGGCAAAACCGAGTGCATCGCCACAGCCGGAGGAATAGGCGCAAAAGCCGCAGCAAAAGCCTGCGAAATGCTGTTGTCTGAAGGCAAACCAGACGCGCTGGTCTCCTACGGGTGGGCCGGATCGCTTTCCTGCGGCCTGAAACCGCAGCAGGCCTGCGTCATTTACGAAGTAATCGACAGCCGTACTGGTGAACGCTTTGCCACTGATTACCCAGCGGGACAACGCCTCGTCACACTCGACCATGTAGCTCATCACGACGAAAAGCGCGAGATCGCGCAGAAATATCAGGCTCCGCTGGTCGATATGGAAGCGGCAGCTATAGCCCGCATTGCGGCGGAACAAAATCTACCCTTTTATTGCTTCAAAGGCATCTCCGATGGAGCGAATGACAAGCTGCCGGATTTCAACCGCTTCCTGGGAAAAGATGGGCAGTTACGGATGCCGCTCTTCATCGCCTATGCCCTGCTCCATCCGCAATACTGGAGCGCACTGAAGCAACTGGACCGACAAAGCAAAGGCGCTGCCGGGAGTCTTGCCAGCCTGGCCACTGAATCTCTTGGGCGGACGCTGTAATCTAGTAGCAGTCATGGCGACCATAACCAGCAATACGCCTGCCTCCGCGAGCGAAAACATACCCGCGACCATGCAGGCAGCCGTCTATCGCGGCATAAACGATGTGCGTGTCGAGACTGTGCCCGTCCCGGAGATTGACCCCGGCGAGGTTCTGATTCGCGTTCATTCCTGTGGTATTTGCGGCACAGATTTGAAGAAAATCCACACAGGTTCGCACTCTGCGCCGCGCATTTTTGGCCATGAAACCGCCGGAATAATCGTCAAAACAGGCGTTGGAGTGCAGAATTTCGCGGCTGGCGACCGAGTTATGGTCTTCCACCACATTCCGTGCGGAAATTGCTATTACTGCCGCAAAAAGACCTTCGCTCAATGTGCCACTTACAAGAAAGTAGGCTGCACCGCCGGTTTTGAGCCGTCAGGTGGAGGCTTTGCCGAGTACGTCCGCGTCATGCCCTGGATCGTCTCCATGGGCGGCGTAGTGAAAATCCCCGACGGAGTCCCTTTCGAGCAGGCCGCCTTCGTCGAGCCAGTTAATACCTGTCTTAAAGCGATCAAGAACCTGAATCTGGAACCGGATGAAACCGTTCTGGTCATCGGACAAGGCCCCATCGGCATCATGCTGGCTGCGCTTGCTGCCAGAACCGGGGCAAAAGTCCTCACATCTGACTTGTATCCTGAGCGCCACGCCGCAGCTGCTACCTATGGGCTTAAGCATCCGATTGATGCAGGTAAAGAGAATGTAGTCGATGTCGCTAAACGCGAATCTGAAGGCCGCGGAGCCGACGCCGTTATTCTGGCCGTGGGCGGCAACGCACTCATCCGCACCGCCATGGATGCGGCCCGTCCCGGCGGTCGTGTACTGCTGTTTGCCCAAACCCAGCACGGCGAGGCGACCATAGACCCTGCTGCCGTCTGCATGGACGAAAAGACGCTTCTGGGCTCCTATAGCTCTTCAGTTGAAATTCAGGATGAAGGCGCAAGGTTAGTCTTTGAGGGCTATAAGAATGGCTTTGACCTGACCCGGCTCATCTCACACCGGTTTCCGCTGGAAGAGGCAGTTAAGGGAATTGAAATCGCTTCCAGTCCGACTGCCGCGTCCATGAAAATCTTTATTCAGCCAAATCTGCGAAAATAGGAAAGATATGGCGAACCAGATGACCGCCGCTGTGCTCTATGGGAAAGAAGACCTGCGTATCGAGCAGGTGCCCGTGCCATCGGCAGGTCCAGGCGAGATCGTTGTGAGCGTGGCCGCAGCCCTGACTTGCGGAACCGATCTCAAGGTCTATCGCCGCGGTTATCACGCCAAAATGCTGAAGCCACCCATTCCGTTCGGGCATGAGCTTGCCGGTGTTGTGGTGGAAGCGGGCGAAGGGGTTAAGAGCTTCCGCGTCGGCGACCGCGTGGTCGCGCTGAATTCCGCGCCCTGCGACAACTGCTATTACTGCAAGCATAATCAGCAGAACCTTTGCGATGACCTACTCTTCAACAATGGCGCTTATGCAGAGTACATCCGCATTCCTGCGCGCATCGTCGAAAAAAATACGCTGCATGTGCCGGATGGAGTTCCCTTTGAGCATGCCGCCCTGACTGAGCCGCTGGCCTGTGTCGTTCGTGGACTGGAAGAGACGAACGCGCAAGCCGGCGATACGGTAGTCGTCATCGGAGCAGGCCCTATTGGGTTAATGTTCATCCACACCGCGCAGCTTGCGGGCATGCACGTTATAGCTGTCGTCAAGCGGGATGAGCAGGTGGAAGCAGCGAAGACATTTGGCGCAGAGCACGTGATACAAACCACAGCGGTAAAGGATGTGGTCCCGGCAGTGCGCGGACTTACGCCAAAGAATCGCGGCGTAGATGTGGCGGTGGAAGCCGTCGCAACGCCGGCTACTTGGCAGCAGGCTGTGGATATGGTCCGCAAAGGCGGGGTCGTGAATTTCTTCGGCGGGTGCGCTGCGGGAACAAAAGTTGAGCTGGACACGAACAGGCTGCACTATAACGACATCACGCTCAAGGCCACTTTTCATCACACGCCGGCAACCGCGCGCAGAGCATTTGAGTTGATCACAAGCGGACGCTTTAATTGCCGCGAATACATCACGGGACGCGCGCCGCTGGCCAGCCTGGATGAGGTTTTCCGTAAACTGATGGATCGCTCGAACGATATTAAGACCGCCATCATCCCCTGAAGAGCATGACCGCAAATACCGCACAGAGTGAGTTGATCGAGAAAGGCTGGGCTGCGCTTCCGGCGGAGTATCGTATTCCGGAGAAAGCGCCGACGCTCGAAGAGGCGCGTGCATATTGCCGGCGTCTGGCCGAGACTCACTATGAGAATTTCCATGTGGCGTCATGGTTTTTGCCGAAGCGGCTGCGTCCGCATTTCCACAGCATCTATGCGTACTGCCGCATTTCCGATGATCTCGGCGATGAAGTTGGGAATCGTGAGCAGTCACTGGCTCTGCTTGATCTCTGGGGGCAGGAGCTGGATGCCTGCTATGGCGGCGAAGCGCGGCATCCGGTATTTGTAGCTTTGGCTGAGACAATTCGCATCTGCGATATTCCGAAGCAGCCATTTGCTGATCTTCTCGTAGCCTTCCGACAGGACCAGACTGTCACGCGTTTCGAAACAATGGATGATGTTCTCGGCTATTGCCATTATTCGGCGAATCCGGTTGGGCATCTGGTGCTTTACGCGTGCGGCTATCGTGACGCTGAACGCTTTGCGCTGTCTGACTACACCTGTTCCGCGCTGCAACTCGCGAATTTCTGGCAGGATGTAACCGTTGACTACGAAAAAGATCGCATCTACTTTCCGCTTGCGGATATGCGTCGTTTTGAGGTCGATGAGGCGACGATTGCAAATCAAAGCTTCACGCCGCAGTTCCGCGAGTTGATGCGCTATGAAGTCGAATACGCGCGTCAGATGTTTGGGCAGGGCATGCCGTTGATACAAATGGTCGACCGCGAGCTTGCCGTCGATCTGGACCTTTTCAGCCGCGGTGGTCTCGAAATTCTCAACGCCATCGAACAACAGGATTACAATGTGCTCCGCGCTCGCCCGTCCATCTCCAAAGGGAAAAAAGTTGCGCTGCTGCTGCGTGCGCTCAGCGGCAAGTTCTTCTGGCGGAGCGCTGCGTGAGCCTTAGCACCGAACAGGCGTATGCGGTCTGCCGCCAGATCGCACGCCGTGAAGCCAAGAACTTTTATTACGCCTTTGTGGCGCTCCCCAAAGCCAAGCGCGATGCCATCTGCGCTGTTTACGCCTTCATGCGCCACGCGGATGATCTCTCCGACGATGAAGCAAAGTCACGTGAAGAGCGCCGCGCTGACCTTGACGCGTGGCTCGATGCCTGGCATCTGGCAGCACAGGGCGCTGCTACAAACGATCCTGTCTTTATCGCATTGCGAGACGCGCAGGCACGGTTCCACATCACGACCGATCTTCTGGACCAGCTTGTTCATGGAACCTCAATGGACCTGCAACTCACAGGAAGTAAGGCTGTCGCTTCATTTCACTACGACACTTATGCGACCTTCGATGATCTTTATCAATATTGTTACTATGTCGCTTCTGTTGTAGGCCTGGTCTGTATCCGTATCTTTGAGTACAGCGATTCACGAGCAGAGAGATTGGCTGAAGAAACAGGCATTGCCTTTCAGCTCACCAACATTCTCCGCGATGTGCGTGAAGATGCGGAGCGCAACCGGATCTATCTGCCACTTGAAGATCTGGAACGCTTTGGCGTATCTATCGAAGAATTGCAGGCACTCAAGAGTGGTCGCCATCTCACGCTGAACCAGCGGGAGCTTCTGGAGTTTGAGGCGAATCGCGCTGAGCACTACTACAAATCGGGCGAAGCATTGCTGCCGCTCATTGCCGCTGATTCGCGTCCGGCGCTGTGGGTGCTGATTACGATTTACCACTGCCTGCTGCGTCGTATTGAACGCCGAAATTTCGATGTATTTACCAAGAGGGTTTCGGTTCCAACTATTACGAAGCTGGCTATTCTCGCGCGCGGGCTGCTTCGCACATTTCTCAACCGCCTGCGAGGCAGAAGCTAAACGATGTCTGAAGCAAGTCGTTCAATTGAATCCGTTGCTGTCATCGGTGGAGGTGTCGCTGGGCTCGCCGCAGCGCAGGCACTCGCCGATTCCGGTTACAAAGTAGGTCTGATCGAGCGCAAGCCTTACGTTGGCGGACGCGCCTCGTCTTACGAGCATCCTGGAACGGGCGAAATCATCGACAACTGCCAGCACCTGCTCTTCGGCTGCTGCACCAATCTCATTGACCTGTACCGTCGTATCGGCGCGCAGAATAAGCTGCGCTGGTTTGATGAAATCACTATGATCGAACCCGGAGGCCGCAGAAGCGCATTGCGCCCGTCCGCGTTGCCCGCGCCTCTGCACGCCAGCCCTGCTTTCCTCAAAGCTCACGCCTTTTCGCTTGGTGACAAGATTGCCATAGCGCGTGGGCTCAATACATTTATTACCGGCATTCCTGATGACACCGAAGAAAACTTCGCGCACTGGCTCGTCCGTCACAAACAAACGCCGGGAGCTATCAAACGTTTCTGGGAGCCGGTACTCTTCGCCGCGCTGAATGAAGAACTGGACCAAACTTCCGTACATTACGCCGCGAAAGTCTGCCGCGAGCTGTTTCTTAGATCTCCTGCGGCAGGACGAATGGCCATCCCTTCAGTCCCATTGAGCGATCTATATGGTCATGCTCTGCAGGCGCTCAAGATACGTGGCGCAGAAGTCCACCTGCGAAGCAGCGTGAAAAGTGTCACATGGGATGAAGCGGCGCAACAATGGGCTGTTGAAACTGAGGCTGGCCGTCTTTTCAGTGACGCTGTGATCTTTGCGCTTCCGTTTGAGGCGACGGCAAAGCTGCTGCCCACGCTTCCAGATGCGAACGGAAAAGAAGCTCTGATCGCGCAGGTGGGTCAGTTCACGCATGCGCCCATTGCTGCTATCCACCTCTGGTTCGACCGCGAGATTACAGACCTCTATCACGCCTCGCTGCTCGACACGACAATCCAGTGGCTCTTCAATAAGTCAAAGCTGCAGCCGCAGCGTCATGGGCAGCCAGGGTACTATCTGGAACTTGTCATCAGCGTGCTTCGCTCAGTCATTCCGATGCAGCGGCAGGAACTGATCGATCTTGCTCTGCGCGAGCTGGCGCTGTTCTTTCCTGTTGTGCGCGAAGCGAAGCTGCTCAAGGCAGCTGTCACCAAAGAAGTACGCGCCACCTTCTCGATTCGTCCGCAGTTGGACAAGATTCGTCCAACTGCGCAGAGTCCGTGGCCGAACATTTTTCTGGCTGGCGACTGGACCGCAACGGAATGGCCGGCAACGATGGAAGGCGCGGCTCGCAGCGGCTATCTGGCTGCAGAAGCACTTACGAAAGCAGCGGGGCGGGAAGAGAAATTTCTCCAGCCTGATCTGCCACCCAGCGGATTGATGCGTCTTTTTCGCTGAAACCCTGAAATAACGCGTTATTCGAAGCAGCGGTAGATCGCAGGTTAGACTCTGCCAAATCCATTGGTCGAGATTCTTTACCTATCAGTCGCAAAGCTTTGGACAAGATAACCCTGCCGATGTTCGATGGCAGTCAAGGGTGGTGCTATGAGTTGGATAGAAACTATAGAAGACAATCGAACTGTCGAAGGGCTGCTGTCGTCTGGTCGCATGCTGCTGGCATTGCCGGTGGTAATTTTCGGCGTGGAAGTGTTTACCGCCGGGCGCATTGTGTTTGTAATCGCGGTGGCAGCTCTGGGTGTGTTGCGATTTACCGAACCGGAATTTGGGCAGAGCGTTCAAGCTCCGTTTCCTCTACCCGGACAGCCGTGGTGGTCCTATCTCACCGGCACTGCATTTTTGGCTGCAGGCGCAGCCATTTTTATGAACAGCCGGGTTCGACTTGCCGCCACACTGCTGGGGATTTTGGTCCTGTTTCTTGGACTAGCCGTATGGTTGCTGTGGATAGCAGCGCAACCGCGAGATGTTGCCTGCGGAAATTACCTGAAAGATATGGGACTGACCGGTGGCGCGTTGTTGTTAGCAGGCGCGCTGCCTCAAAAAGGTGGCTGAGAATAAAAAGGCGTCCGACTTCTAACGATTTAAACCATAAAAGAAGAGGATTCCTTATGATGAGCAGGAATGGTTTCCCTCTCGGCCCCGGAACGCAAACCACCAGCCCAGATCATCGCGGCGCTTTATTTTGGATTTGTCCTCACGGGCATCGGCACCAACCTGCTCGGCTGTATTCTGCCGGCATTGAGCGCTGCATGGAACCTGAGCGACAGCCATTCGGGGTTTTTCTTTACAGCGCAGTTCGCCGGGTCATCAACGGGCGCGCTTCTGATGCAATCCGATCTCAACAAGAGCATTCTGCGTGGATACATGCTCCTGGTTGCCGGAGCCATTGCATTTGCATTCTGTCACGGCCATTTTGCCGCGTTGTTTCTGTTCTGCTTCGGTCTGGGGCTCGGCTCGGTCATGACTGCGACAAGCATGCTGTTCGGGCGGATGTACACGACGAAGCGTGGCGCATCCCTCTCTCTGCTGAACGCATTCTGGGGACTGGGCGCGGTAGCCTGTCCACTGATTGCCACAGCATGGGAAAAGTTTCATTCCTCAAATTCGATGTATCTGGGAATGGCTATCGCTGCCGGCGCGTCGTTGATTCTGCTTACAGTACACTCACGCTATTTATCAGTGCTGCGCGATGAAGTGACAATCCTGAGTGGTCGTCAGAGCAAGCGTTCCCTGCTGATACCGCTGGCAATTTTTGCCTTCCTGTATGTCGGTGTAGAGGCATCCATCAGCGGCTGGATGATGACCTACATTCACCGGCTACCTCTCTCAAGCGGGCTGTATGCTCCCGTTGCCACTTCCCTTTTCTGGATTGCTCTGCTGATCGGCCGATCTGTTGCCCCGATTGTATTGCGGAAGATTTCCGAGACGGCGCTGCTTACCATCACTCTCTGCATTCTGCTGGTCAGCAACGGAATGCTGCTCCTGAGCTACACACCGTTGATGAGCCTGACCAGCGCTTTCCTTGCCGGTTTCATGATGGCTCCGATCTTTCCTTTGTGCTTGTCGAGAGTGCTGGCTATCGCCAGCGGCCCTTCTGAATCGCGGTGGGTCTTTGCTTTCAGCGGCATGGGCGGAGCAGTATTGCCGTGGATCACGGGCCAGGTGGCAACATTGGCGGATTCGTTAAGGACAGGATTAGCCGTGCCATTGATAGCAGGAGTGGTGATGCTGCTATTACAGCTTCGGACGCAGACTTATGAGGTCCAGGTACGAACTGAGATTTCCGAGTAGAAAAGCCTGCAACCTTTAAATTTGACATCCTGAGCGGAGCGCGAAGCGTGCAGTCGAAGGACCTGCTTTGTCATCGATCAGCAAAAGATGCCCTATTTCGCGATAACCGTTGATTCAGGCATCCAGTATGGCTCGCCGGCGCGGATGTATTCGACAGGCACTCCGGGAAGCACGTTTTTCAGCCATTCGGCGCAATAGCGCATTCCTGCTTCTTCTGATGTTTCATGACCAAGCAGGATGAGGGCCTTGTGTCTTCCTTGCGCGGCTGCGTCGCGCGCGTATTCTACCGTTTCCCATTCTGAGGCTTCACCGGCGACAAGCACCTGCACATCGTCGCGTTCGAGCAATTTCACCTGGCGCGTGAGTCCGGCGGCTCCAGGCAGCAGCGCTATATGCGTGACAGACATATCAGGGTCGCCGATGACGCGGATGATGCGGGCATTTGTCTTCTTGCGAAGCGTTGCGGCCAGCTGAGCTACGGTCGTTTGCGGCAGTGTGAAGAGATGCTGGTCGGAGCTGCTCTGATAAGGCTTCCAGCCGAACTCGTTGATGACTCCTTCGAGGATGCCGTCGGGATGGCGGAGGTGCCAAGTGTCGTGAAAACGCCAGACGACGAGGTGATGCTCCTTGATGTAGGCGAGCTTCTGCACCTGCACGGGGTCATCGCCGAGCACAGTCATGTCGTCCGGATGGTTATAGAATGTCGGTTCGTGTGTGATGATGAAGTTTTTGTGATCGGCAACTGCCTTTTCAAGGACCTGATAGGTGTCGAGGAAGGTTGTCGCAACGCCGGTGACAACCGTGTTCGGATCACCAGCTTTGATCGTATCAACGGTGTTGGGCGGCGGCGCTGCTCCGGTAGCAGCGACAATGCGCTGGATGGCTTCTTTGGCGGTGATCGGAACGTTTGTTGTTTGCGCAGTCACTGAAAAACTGAAGGCGATGTATGCAAGCAGTCCAGCTATCAATGTTTTCTGCATGGCTATTCTGTGCGTAGGGCCTCGATGGGGTTCACGGCCGCAGCTCGTCTCGCTGGAATGTAGCTGCCGGCGAGTCCGCAGAGCGCAAGGATGGCGGCCACGGCGAAGACCGTAAAGATGTCATATCCGTGGAAGCCATAGATGAAGGAGCGCATGACTCCGCTGGCAGCAACGGCAATGGCAATTCCGGCAGCCACTCCGATGGCCAGCAGCACGAGCGCATGGCGCAGCACCAGCCAGAGCACTTTACCCTGCGGTGAACCCAGAGCCAGTCTTACGCCAAATTCGCGGGTTCGCTGACTTACCGAGTAAGATAGCAGACCGTAAATTCCGGCAACGGCAATAGCCAGGGCTGCCAGACCGAAGATTCCCAGCAGCCGGGCAGCAAGGGTTTGGTTACCCATTGAGTCGTCTACGATTTGGGTCATCGGCCTGAGATCGTCGAAGGCAATATCCGGCTGAAGCTGATGGACGGTATTTTCAATGGCTTTTACCGTGGCATCAGTAGACAGATGGTTTCTAACGGAAACATTCATAATGAACGAAGCAATGATCGGATAAAGCTCATCTTTGCGCGTAAACTGCATCAGGTCCAGATCCATTTCCGGAAGCGAGTTTTCTCCGGCAGAAAGCTGGCGGACATCATCAGTTACCCCGACAATGGTCGCCCAGCCTCTCGGACCGTTTGTGTCCTTATCACTGATGCTGAGTTGTTTGCCGATGGGATTGTCATTCGGAAAAACCATTTTGACAAAAGCCTGATTCACGACCGCAACCAGCGGAGAATCCGGCGTGTCCTGAGCAGTGAATAGACGGCCTTTTAATAACCGAACGCGGAAGGTGTTGAAGTATCCCGGACTCATCGCTCGAAAAGCAGCATGCTGCTCACTGGCTGCATCCGGTTTCGGATGTCCGTGTATCCATATGCCACCGGAGAACGCCCAGTTCGGCTGCATGGGTCTTACCGTAGATAGGCCAACGCTGATGATGCCAGGTGTGTGTGCCAGCTTATCGATGAGCGGCGTATAGAAAGTCTGGACCAGATCGGGTATCTTTTCGGGATCGGTTTCCAATCCAAAGACGCCGTTTCCGTGTGTCGGCATAAACATCATTCCGGTCACGACGTTCTCCGGCACAAAGCCCAAACGCGCATGTTGCAGCAGGAACAAGGTCCGTATCATCAACCCTGCGGCTACCAGCAGAGCCAGCGTCAGTGTGATCTCACCAACAACCAGCGCATCGCGCCAGAAAGTTTGCCGCTTGCTTGTCCCTGTCGCGGCAGTGTTGTCGCGTAGTCCTTCCTGTGCCGGCGCATTCGCTGAGACCCAGGCTGGAAGCAATCCGAAGAAAACAGCAGAAAGACAAGAGGCAAGCAGCAGATAGACGCAGACCCATCCGTTGATATGGATGTTCTCGCCGAACATGACCTTGGTTGCGAGATAGTGGCGAAGAACGCGAAGAATCACAGCGGCAATGCCCAGGCCGGCAATTCCGCCGGCCACAGCAAGCAGCAGACACTCTGTAAAGAACTGCTGCACCAGCCTTAGCCTCATGGCACCAAGCGCAGTGCGAATAGCAATTTCTCTGCGACGGCTGTTGGCGCGCGTCAGCATCAGGCCGGCAACATTGGCGCAGGCAATCAGCCAGACAGCAATGACGGCAAAGCTCAGAGCGCGGAGCGCGGGACGGACATTCGTGGTGAGCGAATCCCGATATGGAATAACGCGAATGGGCTCCTTCGATTCTTCTTTTGGATATTCTTTCAGCAATTGCTGGCGAATGCCGTTCAGCTCAACCTGCGCCTGCGCAGGTTGAACTCCGGGGCGGAGCAAGCCAACAAGGGCCAGGCTGGCATTGCCGCGCTCATGATCAGCATCGTTGCCGACATCAAGCGGAGCGTAAAGCATGCCATCAGGGTTATCGCCGGGAAAGCCCATGCCTAGCGGCAAGACACCAATGATGGTGTATGGATCGTTGTTGATCTTTACGGTGCGGCCAATCACACCGGTATCGCTATGGAACTGGTCCTTCCAGATGCCGTAACTCAGAACAAGAACATTATTCCTGCCGGGCTTTGCGTCGTCTTCGATAAAGGTACGCCCCAGCATCGGGCGCACGCCGAGAATGTCAAAGATATTCGGGCTGCTCAACACCTGGGGCGTGAGCTTCGGCACATCTGTTCCACTTAGAGATGAAAATTTGAACGTGTAATAGATAACGCCCTGCAGGGAGTGGCTGCGGGTGGCAAAATCCTGTGCATCAGGGAAGGACGTAGAGGAGAAATCCTTGCCCTCCTGCGATTGTCCCCCGAAGCGCACCAGACGCTCGGCGTTTTTGTAAGGCAGCGGACGCAGCAGCACCTGATCGATGACGGAAAACATAGCAGCATTGACGCCAATGCCGAGCGCCAGCGTGAGCACAGCAGTCAGCGTAAATCCCGGGGTTTTTATCAGCTGCCGCAACGCGTATTTCACATCGTTCCAGATCATTGCTTGTTGGCCCATCCTTCTCGGATTGCAAACACCCTATCACAGCAGAAACAGATTGCAGAAGTTAACGAGCGTGAAGAAATTGTCAAGAACAGGGATCAGTCTGTCGAATTGCACATCAGTCTGGTGCGCTGTGCCCTGTACCCTGTATCCATGGATCAGACCCTTTATATTGCCAGCAGCAATCCGGGCAAGCTGCGCGATTTTGCTGTTGCAGCTCAGGTTTTTCAATTCAATGTGGTTCCGCTGCCGGGCCTTCAGAATATTCCTGCTCCGGTGGAGGATGGGCTTACATTTGAGGCAAATGCGCGGCTCAAGGCGGTCTATTACAGCGGTTTCGCGCCTGGTCATGTCGTTATTGCAGACGATTCAGGCCTGGAAGTAGACGCGCTGTGCGGCGAGCCTGGGGTTCGGTCGGCGCGGTTTGCTGAGGATGCCGGATTTGCTCCGGATGCAGTTACGGATATAGATACGCGAAACAACTTATATCTCCTGCAACGGCTTGCATCCCACCAGGCAGAAAGTAAAACAGCGCGATACCGCTGCATCATTGCCGCGGCCCGCAATCAGGAAATACTGACAACTGCAGATGGCTCAGTCGAGGGGGAGATCCTGTCGGAACCGCGCGGCACCGGCGGATTCGGCTACGATCCCCTCTTCTACCTGCCGTCGCTGTGCAAAACGATGGCCGAGATTGATCTCGTCACAAAGCAGTCGCTGAGTCACCGCGGAAAAGCCTTTGCAGCATTGCTGGAAAGGCTGCGCCAATCTTCGCATTTCGCACTGGGCCTGTCATTCTGACAACCAGTGGGAGGGAGAATCTCAGAAGTATTGAAAGCCGAGTATCCATACGGGCATCTGTCAAGAAACACGCCGGCTTTCTTGACGGTCGTTGTTGCGAGCACCAATAATAGAAGGTGACTTCTCTCTGTATTCAACCGTATTTCAGCGTCTCCTGTCCGTATGCGACGGAGCCCTTACCGCGGCGCGCACCACATCGTGAATCTTGCTGTTCGATTCGCCAATTAAAGGCAATGGACAGACTGCGCCACGCCAATGAGCTTTGAGTAGTACAAGGAAACAGCAATGAATCATAAGGTTGGAAAACGCGCATGAGCACTACTGCGATCAGTCTGCGGCGCAACCCGGCGGCCACCTTCTGGGGGTCGACAAACGGCAAGAAGGTAGTGATGGCAGTCACCGGCGCGATCATGTTCCTCTTCATCATCGGGCATCTGGCCGGAAACCTGCAGATCTTCGAAGGGCCGGAAAAACTGAACTCCTACGGGCGTTTTCTGCACAGCATCGGCGAGTTGCTCTGGCCCGTGCGCATTGTCCTGATCATCTCGGTGATATTGCACATCACGGCCACGGTACAGCTGGCTTTACGCAAAAAGCGCGCGCGTCCGGTTGGATATTCTCGCAAGGAAGCCATCGCCTCCTCTTATGCTTCCCGGACGATGTATTGGTCAGGACCGATCGTGCTGGCCTTTGTCATCTTCCATCTGCTGCAGTTCACCGCGGGATACATTCATCCGGAATCGCAATTCATTGAAGGTGATATTTACCACAATGTGGTCGCCGGATTCAGCGTGTGGTGGGTCTCGGTCTGGTACATCTTCTCGGTCTGCCTGCTTGGTCTGCATCTGCGGCACGGTATCTGGAGTATGTTCCAGTCGGTCGGCTTCAACCATCCGCGGCACACGCCCATCCTGAAAAGCGCGGCAGCAGTCATTGCCATTGTGATTGTGCTTGGTTATATCTCAATTCCGATTAGCGTTTTGCTGGGGATCGTAAAGTAAATGAAACTCGATTCAAGAACACCTTCCGGCCCGATTGAGCAGGCGTGGGACAAGACGAAATTCGAGCTGAAGCTGGTAAATCCGGCAAACAAGCGCAAGCACACCATTATCGTTGTCGGTTCCGGACTTGCCGGCGCATCGGCTGCAGCTACGCTGGGCGAGCTGGGCTACAACATCCGCTGCTTCTGTTTTCAGGATTCGCCCCGCCGTGCGCACTCTATCGCCGCACAGGGCGGCATTAACGCGGCAAAGAATTACCAGAATGACGGCGACAGCGTTTACAGGCTCTTCTACGACACAGTAAAAGGCGGCGACTTTCGCGCGCGCGAAGCCAACGTCTACCGACTCGCGCAGATCAGCGTAAATATTATTGACCAATGCGTAGCGCAGGGTGTTCCCTTCGCCCGCGAATACGGCGGCACGCTGACCAATCGCTCTTTTGGCGGCGCGCAGGTTTCGCGTACCTTCTATGCGCGCGGACAGACAGGCCAGCAGCTTCTTCTCGGCGCATACCAGGCGCTGGAGCGGCAGGTGCAGTCCGGCACAGTAAAGATGTATCCGCGCACCGAAATGCTCGACCTCATCGTGATCGATGGCAAAGCTCGCGGAATCGTTACACGCAACCTGGTCACGGGCGAGATCGACACGCATATCGCCGATGCGGTAATTCTTGCCAGCGGCGGATACGGCAACGTCTATTACCTGTCCACCAATGCCAAAGGATCGAACGTCACGGCAAGCTGGCGCGCGCACAAGCGCGGAGCTTTATTCGCTAATCCCTGCTATACGCAGATTCACCCTACCTGCATTCCCGTCTCCGGTGACTACCAATCCAAGCTGACGCTCATGTCCGAGTCGCTGCGTAACGATGGACGCATCTGGGTGCCTCTGAAGAAGGGCGACAAACGTCCACCAAACCAGATTCCCGAGGCAGAGCGCGATTATTACCTCGAGCGGCGCTATCCCAGCTTTGGCAATCTTGTGCCGCGTGATGTGGCTTCGCGCAACGCAAAGTATGTCTGCGATGAGGGCCGCGGCATAGGCGAAACCGGACTTGGCGTCTATCTCGACTTCGCCGACGCCATCCGCCGGCTCGGCGAGCAGACTATCCGCGAACGCTACGGCAACCTCTTCGACATGTACCAGCGCATCACCGATGAAGACCCCTATAAGGTCCCGATGCGCATCTATCCGGCCATCCACTACACCATGGGCGGTCTGTGGGTGGACTATCACCTGCAAAGCACGATTCCCGGGCTCTTCGTTCTCGGCGAGGCAAACTTCTCCGACCACGGCGCGAATCGTCTGGGCGCAAGCGCGCTGATGCAGGGCCTCTCCGACGGCTACTTCGTCATTCCCTACACGATTGGTAATTATCTTGCTTCAACAAGGCTGGGTAAGGTTGAGACATCGAACGAGGAAGTCCGCAACACCGTGGCCTGCGTACAGCAGACAATCCAGAAGCTTCTCTCGATTAAGGGCAAGCGTACTGTCGATTCCTTCCACCGTGAGCTGGGCAAGATTATGTGGGACGAGTGCGGCATGTCGCGCACAGCGCAGGGCCTCGAAAAAGCCATAGGCCAGATTCGCGCTCTCCGCGAAGAATACTGGCAGAACGTCAATGTTCCCGGCTCAGGTGATGACCTGAACCAGAGCCTCGAAAAGGCCGGGCGTGTGGCCGACTTCTTCGAGTTGGGCGAGTTGATGTGCGTCGACGCTCTCCATCGCAACGAATCATGCGGCGGCCACTTCCGCGAAGAGTATCAGACGCCCGACGGCGAAGCGCAGCGCGATGATGATCATTTTTCCTACGTTGCTGCATGGGAGTATCGCGGACCCGACAATCGCGAAGAGCTGCACAAGGAGCCGCTGGAGTTCAACTACGTTCATCCCAGCCAGAGGAGCTACAAGTAAATGAGATTAACGCTGAAAATCTGGCGTCAGAAGGGGCCAAAGGACAAAGGCCGGTTCGTCAGTTATCCGGTGGACAACGTCAATCCTGAGATGTCCATGCTCGAATGCCTCGATGTGCTGAATGAATCGCTGATCGAGCGCGGCGAGGAGCCGGTTGCTTTCGAGCACGACTGCCGCGAAGGCATCTGCGGCTCATGCGGGTTCATGATTAACGGCGTTGCTCACGGCCCGATGCCTGCTACTACTGTTTGCCAGCTTACGATGCGCCACTTCAAGGACGGTCAGGAATTGGTGCTTGAGCCGTGGCGAGCGGCGGCCTTTCCTGAGATCAAGGACCTTGTCGTCGACCGCCGCGCTTTTGACCGCATCATTGCTTCGGGCGGATACATTTCGGTCAACACCGGCAATGCTCCTGACGGGAATGACATTCCCGTCGGCAAGGAGATTGCCGATCGCGCCATGGATGCCGCCGCCTGCATCGGTTGCGGAGCCTGCGTCGCGGCCTGTCCAAATGCCTCAGCTGCGCTGTTTACCGGAGCCAAGATTGCCCACCTGAGCGTTCTGCCACAGGGCGAGCCGGAACGGGATCACCGCGCCATCAACATGGTCGCGCAGATGAACCTTGAGGACTTCGGCGGCTGCACCAACATAGGCGAGTGCACCGGAGCCTGCCCCAAAGAGATTCCGTTGGAGGTGATCGCCACCATGAACCGCGACTACATCCGCGGAAGCTGGAAGAAGCGCGATACGCTTGTCCGGACTATTACTCCTATGACCGAATGGAGCACCGGATCGAAGCTGGATATCGATCCGCATGCGACCAGTTAGGCAGAGAGACCCTTCTCCCTGCCTTTATTGTTTTCAACAAGATAGCGGGGATCACCCCGCATATCTTGATTATTGGGGCCCCCCTCCCCCTGTTTGTACGGAGATCGTTTGTTTTCAGCAGCTTACAACGGAGATTCTGTACGGAGATCGTTTATTTTCAATAAATTAGCCTTGAAAGCAAAAGGCATGACCCATGGTCATGCCTTTTGCTTTCCACTTTGACTATAACAGCCGTGTCAAGATGCTGTTCGGCGGCCTCAAAAACGACAGCGCATGCGAAAAAATCGCGGAGATTCTCGTCCATAGGATGACGTGGATCTTCTCTGATATTGTGCAAGATATCTTTTCCTGGGGGCTTTTCTCAAACGCATGCGCTATTTTTGTGCAGCAATCGCTGTTTTCGTAGCCGTTTCGCCTGCCGTTTTTGCTCAACGCCAACAACAAAACCTTACTCCGGAGCAGCGCAAGGCGCTCATCGAGAAGCGCGAAAGCATTGAGAAGGAGTTGGAAGACGTTGCCATCATCGATCGGAAGGTCATGGTGCCGATGCGCGACGGCAAGCGCATGGCGGCTGATATTTATCGCCCGAAGGACACCTCGAAGAAATACCCCATCATCTTCAGCCGCACGCCTTATAACTTCAATTTCTGGGATGTGCGGCTGGGCACGTACCGCGACATGTCGATGGAGCTTGATGCCGTGAAGCGCGGCTATGTGCTGGTGGAGATGAATGAGCGCGGGCACTTCTTTTCTGAAGGAAATTACGACATTCTGGGGGCTCCGCTCACAGACGCGGATGACCAGTTTAACTGGATGTCGTCACAGCCGTGGTCGAATGGCAAGATTGGACTAATTGGTTGCTCTTCAACAGCGGAATGGCAACTGGCAGCGTCTTCGCTGGGCAATAAGGCGCTGACCACAATTATTCCGGAGAGCTTTGGCGCGGGCGTGGGGAAAGTCGGCCCGTATAACGAGCAGGGCAACTGGTATCGCGGCGGCGCAGTGCAGATGCTGTTCATCGACTGGCTCTACGGCGAGCAGAACCAGGTGCGGCCAATGTTTCCGCCGGATACATCGCAGGCCGACCTGATTAAGGCATCGAAGATGTTCGATCTGGCTCCGCAGATGCCTCCGGTGGACTGGGCGAAGGCATTTGAACACCTACCTGAGAAGGACATTATCGCTGCGGTGGACGGACCCAGGGGCATCTTCAGCGACAAAATGCCGAACCCGACCGGCGGAGCGATGATCGAGCGCACGCCGAATGATCCGGCGTGGCGCAAGGGAGGGCTATGGCAGTCGGACACGATGCCAATCAATGTTCCGGGCCTGTGGCTGATGACCTGGTATGACGTTTCGATTGGGCCGAATCTTGCGGCTTATAACTTTGTTCGCGAGCACGCGAAGGGCGATGCCGCGAACCAGCAATACGCCATCATCGCACCGACGCTGCACTGCCAGTACAAGCGCGCAACAGAGCATACGGTTGTAGGCGAGCGTGACATGGGCGATGCGCGGCTGGATTATGACGCGATCACCTATGCGTGGTTTGATCGCTTCCTGAAGGGCCAGGACAATGGCGTGCTCGAAAAGATGCCGAAGGTGCAGTACTACACCATGGGGCTGAATAAATGGCAGCACTCCGATACATGGCCGCCGCAGGGAGCGAAGCCAGTCACGCTGGCGCTTACGAGTCAGGGGCACGCGAATACCCTGCATGGTGATGGTGCGTTGACTCCGGCTTCGGCTAATGGACCGTCTTCCCTGCTGCCGTTTTCCGGAACGGCTAAGGGAGCTGCGAAGACCGACGCTCCGGACACGTTCACCTATGACCCGATGCATCCGACACCGAGCTATGGCGGCAATGTATGCTGCGCGGCGAACACGATTCCCGGCAACGGCGGCGCGCTCGACCAGCGAAAGATGGAGGAGCGGCCTGACATTCTTGTCTACACCTCGGAGCCCCTGGCGCAGGATGTCGAAGTATCCGGGCCGATCACGGTCACGCTGTATGTCTCTTCCGACGTGAAGGACACTGACGTGACTGCCAAGCTGATTGATGTGCTTCCGGATGGAACGGCATACAACCTTGACGAGACGATCCAACGGCTGCGCTATCGCGATGGCGATGACCATACTGTCTGGATGGAGAAAGGCAAGGTGTACAAAGTCACTCTGACGCCGATGAACACGTCGAATCTGTTTGCCGCGGGTCATCGGATTCGGCTGGAAGTTGCGGGATCGAATTTTCCGCGGTTCGACCGCAATCTAAATACAGGCGGGAATAACTACGACGAGATCACATCTGTAGTGGCGCATACTTCGATTCATCACTCGGCGCAGTATCCAAGTTCGATGACCATTACGGTTGTGCCGAAGTCGTGATCGACGCAGAACCCCAAAGGTTCAAAATTGAGATCTGGGGCCCCCCCCGGTTCTCTTTTTGTTTCCAATTCATCATCATCGAAGTGCTTTTCTATCCACATCAGGCACTTGAAAGCATCTAAATATAAATGCGCCCTTGTTTTCTTGTGATTGACCACGAATACCCCGGAAGTATTTCGACGCGCAAGCTCGTTATTGAAACTGAAAAGCTCAATGTCATTACCGCCTACTCTGCCCAGGACGCAATTCAGGCTTTAACACGATTTCCCGCCGTGGACGGCGTTGTGATGGATGATCGTGTGGAAGGTCTCCCTTGCGAAGAACTGATCAAACGTTTGCGCGCAATACGGAACGACGTGCCGATCATCCTTATTTCTCCCACAGGGTTTGAAACCTGCGGCGGGGAAGACCATCATGTATCCAGCTTCGATCCTAAAGATCTGCTGGCAAAACTCCAGAAGATATGCGGAAAAGAAATTCAACAAGTCATCCGCCCGGATGAAAAGCTCGCAGTGGAAGAATCAAAAAGTCCTGATTCATGATTCAGTGCAATATCCGGCCGAGAAAAAGGAGGTCCTTCGGCTGCGCCTCAGGATGACAGCGTTTATGTTGCGAAATTTAGATTCAGGAGGGCAATAATATACTTGACGAATCAAGTTACCTCCGCTATGCTGTTTCCATGAAGCAGCCACGCACTCTCCAAGAAGCAATCATCTACTTCGCAGACGCCGATAACTGCCTGAAATATATGGCAGATCGCCGCTGGCCTAACGGTGTCACTTGCCCCACTTGTGGCCGCACCGATGTGACCTTCTTGGCGACTCAGCGGAAGTGGCAGTGCAAGAGCGCGCATACCAAGCGGCAGTTCACCGCCAAGGTTGGAACCATCTTTGAGGATTCGCCTCTGGGCCTTGAGAAGTGGCTTCCCGCTGTATGGCTCATCACCAACGCCAAGAATGGCGTCAGCAGCTATGAAATCGCCCGTTCCCTTGGTGTCACCCAGAAGACTGCATGGTTCATGCTGCACCGCATTCGTGAAGCTCTGCGTCAGGGAAGCCTCATCAAGATCGGTGGCCGTAACAGTGGTCCTATCGAGATAGATGAGACCTTCGTCGGCGGCAAGGCCAAGAACATGCACCGCACCCGCCGCATCGCCCTCAAACAGGGTCTGAAGGCCGAACATAAGACCGCAGTGTTTGGAATGCTTGACCGCAATACTCGGCAGGTTCGTGCGAAGGTCGTTCCCAATGTGAAACGGGAAACTCTCCAGAAGGAAATCCTCGACCAGATCGAGCGGAAGACTCGTGTCTATACCGATAATGCGTCAAGCTATGACGGACTTCGGGTTCGGGATTTCGTGCATGAGACTGTTACTCATATCGAAGAGTACGTTCGCGGCGAAGTCCACACTCAGGGAATCGAGAACTTCTGGTCTCTGCTGAGGCGCGGCCTGAATGGAACCTATGTTGCCGTTGAGCCATATCATTTAGACCGCTATGTGGCAGAGCAGGTATTCCGTTATAACCTTCGCGCCACTTCAGACAACCCATTGAATGATGCAGACCGTTTCGAGTTCGCCATGATTCAGGTACTCGGCAAGCGCCTCACCTATGCCGAACTGACTGGCAAGGTCGGGGAAACGCAGGCCTAATTTCTACCGGAAACAGCGCGGCCCTCGGCGGAAGGCATCTTCTTAGCCTTCCGCTTTTCAGCGTTAGCCTGCTTCTCCACTTCCATCGCAATTTTCACCGCTTTTGGATCGGCTCGGAGGATGGTATTCATCGCCTGATCGAATCGCTTCCGCTCGTTCATTTTCTCTCTCCAGAAATCGTCTTATGAATGCTTCATCGCAGGTCATGGAAGCGCCTGCGGTAATATTTCTGATAATCGTTGCCAATCCTGTACCGTACTGCCCAACTTGCGCAACATTCTCGCGATTAATGCTCCATGCCATCATGTCAGCGGCTTGGATACCAGGGGTAAACCTCATGTGACCTTCCGTAATCGAATCAACCAACTGCCAGTAAGAGAACTTGTTCGACTCTTCTGCCATATGGGTCTCCCGATTCCATTCATTCCTGAATGGCTGATAGAAATATTCGTCCCTATCGAACACGAAGTGAGCGAGGTCCTCCCTGCGCAGCCCTATAACTTCCTGTCTCGGGTGATCACGAAGAATAGCTCTGCCAAGCGCCGTAATCAGGTGCTCGCTAACATACTTGTTGCAGAAAAAGATTTCCGAGGGGACTTGCAGACCCTCGCTACGTAGTTTTCTTATGGCGTTCATGTCTACAACGCAAGAAAAAACAAGAAAGTCCGATATATCGAACTGATCAATAAAGCGCACCAATTTGAATATGAGATCCCACACGAGCGTGTCATTCCAACCCCTAACCGGAGACCAAGGACTCTTGATTTGCTTATGAACGGCATGGGACATATGCATGTGATCAACAGGAATAGGGCCGCTCTTGAGTACAGCATTCCAACCATCCTCGAATATCTTCCAAGTAGAATCTGCCGCCATAAAAGCGGCCAATGTAACGAAGGGCCTGTCTGGTTTGCCGCTGGAATCGAGATGGACCCTCACAGCCACAAAAACCTCGCTCTCATGCACATTGGAACGCGGACAAAAACTGCCGATGTAACTACGGGCGATGCTCACAGCGCACCCCCGCTCTAGGCCATTATCATTCTGTAACGGAGTTTGATTCGTCAAGTATATTATCTCCTTTCAGGAGACGAAGTACCTTCTGAATTAACAGCGCTTTTATATCGGGTCAGCTTCATCACTTCCCACTCTGCTACAAAAACAGAATGCGTACTCTCTTCTCCTGCCTGTTTCTGCTTTTGATCTGCAACCCCACAGCTATTTTTGCCGGTGCAAAGCCTGCGTGGACGACTCCGATTGCTCCGTTCCAAATTGCCGACAACCTGTACTACGTGGGAAGTGAGGACCTTGCCAGCTATCTGGTCGTCACGCCAAAAGGGAATATCCTTATCAATGCAAACCTTGCCAGCTCACCGCCGCAAATACGGGCGAGCGTGGAGAAGCTGGGCTTCCGCTGGAGTGACACCAGGATTCTACTCAACGGCCAGGCACACTACGACCATGTAGCTGGATCATCGCAGATCATTCGCGAGACCCATGCAAAGAACATGGTGATGGACGGCGATGTGAGGGTAATGGAAACCGGCGGGCGCGCAGACTTTTTATCGCCTTCTCCGAATATCCTCACATTCGATCCTGTTCATGTGGACCGCGTTCTCCATGATGGAGACACTGTAAGCCTGGGAAATGTAACTCTGACAGCCCACAAAACCGCCGGCCATACACGCGGATGCACCACATGGACGATGCGCTCTCACCTTCCAGGAGAGCCGGCAGGAACGATGCGAAATATCGTCATTGTCGGTGGCGTTATGTTTTGGTCGGAGTATCACCTTGTTGCCACACCCGGCCATCCCGCAAGCTACCCGGGGATCGCTCAGGATTTCCAGCATACGTTTGCGGAGCTGCGCGCTTTGCCCTGTGACGTATTTCTTGGGGCCCATGGCGTGTACTTCGACATGCTCACCAAACTAAAGAGCTATCCGCAGGGCGGTCCGCGTGTCTTTATCGACCCCGCTGGTTATAAGGAGTTTGTCGCTGACGCGCAGGAGACTTTCGCGAAGGCATTCAGCAAAGAGGAAGCGGCGGCGGCTCGTTAAAGCTTCCTATCAAACTGAAGAAGAGCGGCGCATGAGCAGTACGCCGAGTATCACCATCAATACGGCTGAGCCTCCGTGGACGACGACATGATAGGTGATGCCCAGCGCGTGGATAACGGTCGCGCAATCGACGATGGGAATCATCACGACAAGGAGCAGCATGAGGCCGATAATGCGCCGCGCTTTTACGGCCATCAGGCCGAGGAGTATCAGCGCCAGGCCGATATCGCGCACGCCCATGAGCCGCACCCATGCAAGAGCCTGCGTGTTACCGGCGCTGGTAACCGGGGAACCGAAGCTGACGGAACCGGGAACGGGCGCTACCAGAGCAAAGATGCCCACCAGGAGGACTCCTACAGCGAGCAGGCCGCTGAGCCAGAACAGGACAGAGCTTGTATTGAAAGCAGGATCGCGCTCAACGATCATGTCACATACCTTTCTCAGGCAAATCTAGTCCAGAACACGTTGAATCTCATCAGCCAGCTTGCTCCAGGCTTCAAGATCGACGAAATGACCTACGCCTGGAAGGGGTCGCCAGTCTCCTTCGCAGCCTGCATCGTTGAAGCTTTTGATGGCGACGGCGGATGGTAGTGCTCCGTCTTTCATGCCCCAGACCACGGTGACTGGGATGCTGATTGGCGTCTTGTAGAGATCGTAGAGACGTTTGTGCTGCGATGGTAAAAGCAGCGTGCGGACGAAGGCGCGATAGTACTGGATGGCTCCGTGAATGTCGGCTGGTTTCTGGAAGCGGTTCACCAGTTCATCTACTAAGGCAATGTCCATGGCTCCTTTCTGGCCCTCGCGCACTGTGAATGACCATTTCAGGAGCCGCCTGCCGAGGCTGGTGGTCATAAACCATTCCGGGAACCACGGAATCTGGAAAAACGGAACCCAGGGAATGCGAAAAGGCTGCCAGTCTTCAAAGGTAAAGGCTGCGCGAACGAGCGTCTTTGGATGGGTGCAGTTGACGACGACCAATTTGCGAACGAGAGAGCCGTAGCGATGCGCGAAGAGCCAGCCCAGTGCTCCGCCCCAGTCGTGGGTGACGAGCAGACAGCCCTGGATGCCGAGGACTTCGATGAGAGCGCGGATGTCGTCGGTAAGGGTGAAGACGTCGTAGCCGTTCTTAGCATAAGTGGTGCCGGGATAACCGCGAAGATCGGGCGCGTAGATGCGGCTTGCGGGCAACAGGTCCATGATGTGCTGCCAGCTCATCCAGCCTTCAGGGAAGCCGTGGATGCAGAGGATGGGCGGCGCGTCTGCCGGGCCGGAGACGGCTACGTGGAAGGCAATGCCGTTGGCTTTGACCTGGCGGTGTTCGATGCTTGTGGTCACGATGCGTGCTCCGACCTGATGCGGAGTGACGATAACAGAGGACTGCCTGTTCGCCAACAAAAGTTTCTATGGAATTGTGTTTTGGGCGGAGTGCGCGTTTCAGCGACTATAAACCATATCTGTGAGATGCGGGGCACCCGTGCACTCGAAGCAGGTCCTTCGCTCTCAGGATGACAATTTCAAAGAATGGCGGTAACCCGGTGCTGCTCTGCTACAATCCGGCCATCGCTGAAAATTATGAAGACTCCACACACCGCTGTCCTTCTGTTTGCTTTCACGTTGCCACTGGCTGCTCAAACGACCGCGAAGAAACCTGTGAATAAATCTGCTGCTGACCCGCTCGCTGTGCACCGCAATGCCATTGTGATCGATACCCACGCCGACACGACGCAGCGGTTTGTGGATGAGAACTACGATATGGCTGATCCGCTGAATGGCGGACAGCTGAATTTTGATGCGGCGAAGAAGGGCAATCTGGGCGCGGAGTTCTTTTCGATCTGGGTTGAGCCTGATCTTTACAAGGGCCAATACGCCAAACGAACGCTGGAGCTGATTGACGCGGTGTACCAGCAGGCGGCAAAGCATCCGGACCAGATGATGATGGCCTTCTCACCTGCAGACATTGAAAAGGCGCATCGCGAGCATAAGCTGGCGGCGCTGATGGGCATTGAGGGCGGGCACTCGATTGAGGATTCGCTGAGGCTGCTGCGCGATTACTACAGGCTGGGCGTGCGGTACATGACACTGACGTGGTCGAACTCGAATGACTGGGCGGATTCTTCCGGCGACGCGAACGATCCGAAGGTGCACCATACGCAGGATGGTCTGACGGATTTCGGCAAAGATGTTGTCTATGAGATGAACCGGCTGGGCATGATGGTGGACATCTCGCACGTTTCGGACAAGACGTTTTACCGAGCGGTGATAACGTCACGCGCTCCGGTGATTGCTTCGCATTCATCTGCGCGCGCGATCTGCGATGCCCCGAGAAATATGACGGATGACATGCTGCGGGCGGTAGCTCGCAGCGGCGGGCCGAACAGCAAGGGCGGCGTGGTGATGGTGAACTACTATTCGGCGTTTATCAGCCAGGCCTATCGGGATGCTGCTCATCTGCAGGAGCCGGAGGTGAAGAAGGCCACCGAGGAGCTGAAGGCGCAGTTTGCCAAAGAGGGCAAGCAGGTAACATATGGCGACCTTGAAAAACTGCAGCAGTCGTATGCCAATAAGATTCCGCGGCCTCCGCTGAGCGCGCTGATCGATCACATTGACCATATTGCCAAAGTTGCAGGCGTAGATCATGTGGGGCTCGGCTCGGATTTTGACGGCGTTTCAGGACAGTTGCCGGAAGGGATTGACTCGGCTGCCGATCTGCCGAAGATTACGCAAGCACTGATGGCCCGCGGATATTCAGCTGCGGACTGTGACAAGATTCTCGGCGGGAATTTGTTGCGGGTGTTCCGTGAGGTGGAAGCCACAGCAAAGCAATTGCAGGCTGGATCGGCGACACGACCAAAGATCGACGAACAGCAGCCGTTCCATAAGCAGTAATTTTTTTAGATTTTCTTTTTAGGTTTGACGTACGTATCCACACTATTTTAGTCTAGGCTTGTTTAGAACAAGCCTATGACCCGATCTGGAAAAACTGAGCCTCGCGATCTTTTTCCCGGCGCGCTGGAGATGATGGTGCTGCAATCGCTGCGCCGGCAGCCGATGCATGGCTATGCGCTGGTGCAGCACATCAAACAGCGCTCGAATGAGCTGCTGCAGGTGGAAGAAGGGTCGCTGTACCCTGCCCTGCAGCGCATGCTTCGCGACAAGCTGGTGAAAGCTGAGTGGAAGATTTCGGCCACGAACCGGCGCGTGCGGGTTTACGAAATTACGCCCGCGGGCATAAAGCATCTTGACCGCGAGAAATCGCGCTTCGAGCAGATGCTTGCCGGTATCCATCTGGTGCTTTCGCCGGCTGAGTTCTAACGACAGGAGGCATATATGCGTTGGTTTTCGCGCAGTAAAGCTTATGACGATCTGGCTGAGGAGATTCGCCAGCATCTCGACGAACGAGTTGCCGCATTGATGGCCGAAGGAATGAATCGCGAAGAGGCCGAGCATGCCGCGCGGCGCGAATTCGGCAACGTAACGCTGCTTGAGGAGCGTGGGCGCGAGGCGTGGCGATGGCCGGGAGTCGATTTTCTGTGGCAGGATGTGCGCTATGGGTTGCGGCAGATTGTGCGTTACCGCGGGTTCACCCTCATGGCCGTGCTCACGCTGGCGCTGGGAATCGGCGCGAATACGGCCATCTTTACCCTGATCGATTCGATCCTGCTGCGGCCTCTGCCTTACCCGCAGCAGGACCGGCTCGTTTCGGTCTGGGGCGGTTCTCTTTTTCCTAAAGGATGGGTGCGCGCCCTTCAGGAACACTCTCAATCATTCGCTTCCCTCTCCGCGTATGGGCCGGATGCGGAGGCGAACATCGCAGAGACGGATACTGCCGAGCGCGTCTTCGGATCGGATGCCACGGTAAATATCTTCGACACGCTGGGGATTCATCCGGCTGTCGGAAATTTCTTTTCCCCTGAAAATGCCGTCGCCGGGCAGGACCAGGTTGTGGTCCTGAGCTACGGATACTGGCAGCAACGCTTTGGCGGCAATCCTCAGATCATCGGGCGAACGATTCGCATGGACGGCATATCGCGCCGCATCATCGGCGTAATGCCCGCGGGAATCCGTTTCCCCTATGCAGATACGCAATTCATGATTCCTGTGTCGTTCAAAGGCGGCGATGCTATCGATCCCTGGGTTGGGCCTTATGAGCTGCGCGGAATAGGCAGGCTGAAGGACGGCGTCACGCCAGCGGCTGCGCAGGCAGAGCTGCGCAAGCTCCATCCTCAGCTACTGACGCTCTTTCCCTGGCGAATGCCGGACATCTGGGCTTCGCAGACGACGGTAGTTCCGCTGCTGGATTCCGTTGTGGGCGATACGCGGCCGCGGCTTCTGCTGTTGTCCGGAGCTGTGGGTCTGATTCTGCTGATCGCCTGCGCGAATGTCGCCAATCTGATGCTGGCGCGAGCAGCATCGCGTGAGCGCGAGATGGCGATTCGCGGGGCGTTGGGTGCATCCGGAGGCCGGATTGTTCGCCAGTTATTGATTGAAAGCGGGCTGCTGGGAATACTGGCCGGGGCCGTAGGGCTTACTGCATCCGCAGTGAGTCTGAGAGCTCTTACAAAGCTGCTTCCTGCCGATACACCCAGAATTGCCGACATTGGTCTGCACTGGAATGTGTTTCTGTTTGCGCTGCTCATTTCAGTGCTGACGGGCATTCTCTTCGGGTTAGTTCCTGCGCTCAGGATGGCGTCGCCGCACTTGCAGCAGTCGTTGCGTTCAGGCAGTGGAAGCATTGCAGGCAAAGGTTCGCAGTTTCGGCTTTCGATGCTGCTGGTCATCGGTCAGATAGGACTATCAGTTGTAGTCATTACGGCTGCCGGGCTGATGCTGCACAGCCTGCTCAGCCTTTCGCGCGTGAATCCCGGCTTTCGCACGGACAAAATTGTAACCGCGGAAGTTTCATTAGACGCCTCCGCCTGTAAGCAGACGGGCCGATGCCGGAACTTCTTTCAAGAATTGACGGCGAAGGCCCGGGGCATCGCCGGAGCAGAAGATGCGGCGCTGGTAAATGCCCTGCCGATGACCGGATATGACGTGACGTATGCCTATGATGCGGAAAATCATCCACGCGAGGCGAGGCAGGGCGCAAGGCTGGCAGCGGCGCGCATTGTTTCGACCGATTATTTCCAGACGCTTGGATTACGATTGCTGCGAGGCCGCCTTCTGACGGACTCAGACCAGTCCGGTACAAGCCGTGCGGCGGTTATTAACGAGAAAATGGCCGATGACCTTTGGCCGGGACAGGACCCTCTCGGAAAGCACATCCTCAATGTGGTAGACGAGAAATCGCCGGGTGAGTTCGATCCCAATATTGCGGCCGTTGTAGTGGGAGTGGTGGGCAACACCCGCCATGAAAGACTGGCCGGTGGCTTCGATGAGGAAATTTATTTTCCTCTGACCAACAAGAATGAGCAGCCCTCCATGAGCCTGCTGCTGCGCTCTCACCTGCCTGCTCCTGTAGTTGCCAGCGAACTGCGCAGAGCAGTAGCACAAATTGATCCGCTGGTCCCGGTTACGCATGTTCGCACCTTCGACGAAGTGGTCGCGGCTTCGGAGTCGGCTCCGCGCTCACTGACGGTTCTGCTGCTCGGCTTCGGCCTGCTTGCGGTCGGAGTCGGGGGCGCAGGCGTCTACAGTCTGATTGCGTACATCGTAAGCTGGCGCACGCGGGAAATTGGAGTGCGTCTGGCTCTTGGAGCGCCGCGTTCGCAGATCGTCCGCATGGTAGTGAGACAAAGCCTGATGCTGGCGCTTGCAGGATCGCTGATCGGACTGGCAGGCGCGGCGGTATGCGCGAACCTGTTGCGCAGCTTTCTTTTTGAAGTCAAACCTGTAGATCCGTTGACATATTGCGCCGTTCCGCTGCTGATGCTGCTGATTGCGCTGGCAGCAGCCTGGGTTCCGGCGCGCCGCGCTGCCTCCATTGACCCGATGGAGGCGCTGAGGGCCGAATAATTTATAGCCATTTGCTATGGAACCGCGGCCTCGCCTGTTGCGTACTTTGTAACATTGCCGGAGACACGGCCATATTTCAGCAGTAAAGTAATGGTGCGGCTGAATGGGCCCTGTTCCATCGCATGAAATTGCAGGCATAAGTTTGCCGCCTCGGCGGACCAAACACATGGCATTTCAGATACAAACAAAGGAATTCATCATGCGCTTCCATAAAACCCTTGCCATAACCACTTTGCTCCTGGCTCCCGCGGCCCTTCTCGCCGCTGACGGTACTTTCGACAAGACACTCAAAACCAGCGGGCCGGTCACACTCTATGTCAGCACGGGCGCTGGATACATCCACATCACTCCGGGAGCGGATTCGACGGTCCACATTATCGGCCACGTGCACGCGGCCAAGTGGAACAGCTGGATCGACGCCGGATCGCCGGAAGAGCGCGTGCATCAGGTGGTGTCCAACCCGCCGATTGAGCAAACTGGAAATACCATCACTATCGGCAAGCACACCGATTACAAGAATGTTTCGATTGACTACGATATCACCACGCCCAAAGGCACTGATCTGGCTGCCAACAGCGGCTCAGGAGATATCCATGTTGCCGATCTGAGCGGCCCGGCAAAGCTCAATACCGGATCAGGATCGATTCAGGCCAGCGGTCTGAACGGGCGCACTACGCTCGCAACCGGCTCCGGCGACATTCGCGCAGAGCTGATGTCCACGACCGGAGTAAAGGCCCAGACCGGCAGTGGGAGCATCCGTCTGAAAGGCGTTCAGGGCGACCTCTATGCTCAGACCGGCTCCGGCGATATTGATATCCAGGGTCAGCCAACGGCCTCGTGGCGGCTTCAAACCGGGTCCGGCTCGGTCACGCTCGCAACCGGCTCATCGAAGTTCTCGCTCGATGCCGAAACCGGCTCCGGATCAGTACACAGCGATCCTCCCATTTCCACGCACGGCAGCTTTGAGAAGCACCACATCACCGGAGATGTAAACGGCGGCGGGCCTACGGTGCGGGTAGAGACCGGCTCCGGCGATATCCGCATTCTCTAGGGTGGGCCGAAGGCAAGGAAAAGCACAACTCTGATGAATTGACTGACCATGAAGCGATAAAGTTCAGTTTGGACTTTGTTGTGACGAAGCCGATTACGAGCGGGCGCTGGTTTTATAGCAATGTTCAGCGTGCGACTCCGGGCGAAGCTGATTGTGGATGACGAAAGTAATAATTCCACTGCTGCGCTTTAGCGTACGCTTTTCACTCGCACTACAATGTTGCAGTGAATCACCGCAGGAGGAGCACATACACAGATGCCTACGCCCGATGATCGCATTGCTCACGCGCTCACTGCCATTGAATTTGTAGCTGGAGAAGATGAACGCAGGTTTGTTGAATCGAAGCTGACACTGCAGAGCCGGCAGACTTTTGGAGGCGATCTGCACATCGGCGGATTTCGTGGCGGCATTGGATTGTTTAAGTCCAATGCGGAGACGCTTCGCCGCAATCTCGTTCGCGCCATTCTTCTTACCGAGTTGGCCCAGGGCAAGCTGCAGTCGCAGCAGGTGGGGACCGAACGCACAGACCTTTTGGCATTGAGCACCGGACAACTGGAAAACAGATTGAAAAAGCTGTTTCCCTATAAGCCTTTTCCGGGCCGGTTTGCCAAGCGGTCCGAGTGGGAGCCGAGGTTCTTCACCAATCCATGGAATCACAATGACGCGCAGTACATGTATATCGTGCATTCCATCATGCGCGACGCCTCCCAGGTGGGTGCGGTTTGGAATCAGGGGGCTACGCAGAGCGATCTTGAGGCATTCAACGAGCTTCGCGCCAAGTACATAGGATATGCACGGCTTAAGAAAGATAATTTAAGGCAAACTTTGTGGGTCAACTTCTGCCGGCAATATCTTGATAACCCTAATATCCTGCGCCAGAATATTATCAGCTCCTCTGTTATTGACCAGAACAAGCACGCTACCTACTATCCTTTCGGATTCATTCTGCGGGTCCCGCCCGAATGCGTGTATATCACCTCGTCATCGGATGTAGCTGTAGCTAACAGAACAGACGATATCCTGGCTGAGTTGCACAGCAAGAGCTTGAGCAAGACTCAGGGAAAAATCCGGTCTCCACGAAAGATTCTCGCCGGCACAACTGGAATCAATGGCGATACCGGATACAACGAAATCGTGGTAATCGGCACATCGCCGGAAGGAAAGCAGGTGGATGTCATCGCCCTATTTGTTAAAACGGATGGCCATGGGAACCTCTTTATTCGCAACCGCGGCGGCAGAGCAGATTCAACAGGAGTCTACGTCAACGCCGAATTACAAGAGCTGATTTCGAAATGCGCGAAGCAGTTCAAGCTTCCGATTGTGCCGATTTCAGACACTTCCTCGGCTCAATCGAATACACCCTGGCCGTTTGGCTCGTTGCGAGGCAAAACGAATCTGCAATTGCCCCAGCGCTCCCGCTCGCATTCACTTTAGCACCCATCCTCTATGCCGAAACGCAGCGCGGGTTTGTTGATGTACCGCCGTCGTGAGAATCGTCTGGAAGTTTTGCTCGCGCATCCCGGAGGGCCGTTCTGGGCGAAGAAGGACCTGGCCGCATGGTCCATTCCCAAGGGGGAATACGATTCTGATGAAGATTCCCTGCTCGCTGCCCGGCGCGAGTTCGAGGAAGAGACCGGCCTTACTCCTGAAGGCGGCTTTCTTGCGCTGGGCGAGGTAAAACAGGCAGGCGGCAAAGTTGTGACTGCATGGGGGCTGGAAGGCGACTGCGATTCTTCGCGCCTGAAGAGCAATATGTTCTCAATGGAATGGCCCCCGCGCTCAGGACGCATGAAAGAGTTCCCGGAAGTAGACAAATGGGAGTGGTTTTCGCTGGATGAGGCCGAGAAGCGAATTCTTGCCGGGCAGAAACCATTCCTCCACCGGCTGGCAGAACTTACTTCGAATCGGAACATCTAAGCAATGTGACTGCCGGAGAGGATGCGGGAAGGTTTATGAGGGTCGTTGTATTCGGCGCGAGTGGCGCTACCGGTCAGCAGTTGATCCAACAGGGACTGGCTCGCAGGCTAGAGATAACAGCCTTCGTGCGTAATCCGAAGAAGGTGCAAGCCCGCGACCATCTTCGTGTAATCACTGGAGACGTTTACAACATCGAGGATGTAGCTTCCGCTATCGCCGGACAGGATGCGGTATTCAGCGCGCTTGGCGCTCGGACTCTGGCGAAAAACAATCTGCTGGAGCGCGCCATGGTTAATATTCTCCAGGGGATGAATCGCCACGGAGTGAAACGCCTGATCGTGCTTGGCGCGGGCGGCTCATTGGGCCGTGAGCAGGCACTGCGGCATCAAAGTTTCCTGACGCGCAGAATGTACGCCTTTTTCGTGGATAAGCTCTTAAAAAATCCGATGGATTCTCAGCGCGCGCAAGAGGAGTTGATCATCGCGAGCAATACTGATTTCACCATCGTCCAGCCTCCACGTTTAACGAATGGCCATGCCACGGGCAAATACAGGGTGGCAGCCGATGCTTTTCCGCCGCACATGAAAGCCACGCCACGCGCCGATGTAGCTGATTTTATGCTTCGGCAGCTTGAGGACAGGGACTGGATCAGGAAGATGCCGTTCTTGTGCCTTTGACTAGCTTCTGGCGCCATCGGCGACGCTCATGTGATGACGCACATCGAAGCCCTGCACCCAGAAAATTACATCTTCAGCAATGTTCGTCGCATGGTCGGCAACACGCTCCAGCGTGCGGGCAATGACCAGCGCATCGAGCGCCTGCGGCGTGTGCTGCGGCTGCTCCTTCATCACGTTTAGCAACGCAAAATGAATTGACTCATTCAGCTTGTCGACACTGTCATCCATTGAAAGTACCGATTCAGCCATCTTTGCATCAGCTTCGATAAATGAATGAAGCGCGCGGCGCACCATTCCGGCGGCGAGGTTCGCCATGCGCGGAATGTCTATGGGCAGTTCCACAGCAGGATAGGCCTGAAGGTCGCGAACACGCTCCGTGATGTTTACGGCTGAATCGCCGACGCGCTCGACATCTGCATTGATCTTGATGACGGCAAGGATGAAGCGCAGATCGATGGCCATGGGCTGCTCCATGGCGAGCAGGTCCAGCGCCATCTGGTCAATCTCGCGCTCCAGGCGATTGATGGCCATCTCGCTCCGGTCCACAAGATCGCAGATGGAGAGGTCGCGAGTGCGGTAGGCCTCGACGGCACGCTGTATCGATTGCTCCGCCATGCCGGCAACGACCAGCAGTTTCTCTTTAAGTTCATCCAGGCTTTTGTGAAAGCGAACGCGTGTCATCCGAACCTGCCTGTGATGTAATCTTCGGTCCTCTTGTCGCCCGGGTTTGTGAATATCTTGTGAGTCGAATCAAATTCGACAAGCCTGCCGTTCAAAAAGAATCCGGTCCGCTCGGCGACACGGGCCGCCTGCTGCATGTTGTGCGTCACGATGACGATGGTGTACTGCGACTTGAGCTGGAAGATGAGGTCTTCAATCTTCGCGGTCGAGACAGGATCGAGCGCCGAAGCCGGCTCGTCCATGAGCAGGACTTCCGGATCAACGGCCAGTGCGCGAGCGATGCAGAGACGCTGCTGCTGTCCGCCGGAGAGGCTCGCGCCGGATTTCTTCTTCAGATCGTCTTTGACTTCGTCCCACAGCGCAGCGTGCTTGAGCGAGCGTTCCACCACTTCATCAAGGGCGCGGCGATTGCGAAAACCATTCAGGCGCAGGCCTGAAGCTACGTTATCGTAGATCGACATGGTCGGAAATGGGTTGGGTCGCTGAAAGACCATGCCGATGCGGCGCCGGACTTCGACCGGCGAGACGTCGCTGTAGATATCAAGATCGCCAATACGAATTGTGCCGGAGGCGCGAGCAATAGGGTTCGTCTCGTGCATGCGGTTGATACAGCGCACAAATGTGGACTTGCCGCAACCGGAGGGGCCGATGAGCGCCGTGGCCTGATTTGCCGGAATGTGCAGATTGATGTCGTGCAACGCGTGGTTTGCGCCGTACCATGCATTGAACTGTGAAACTTCGATTCCGACACTCACTTAACTTGCTCCCTTTAGAACGCCGCGCGTGGTGACAAAGCGCACCAACGAAACGGAAACTACGATCAAAATGATAAGTACCAATGCGCCGGCCCAGGCCAGACGGTGCCATTCGTCATACGGCGAAATGGCGTAGGTATAAATCCTCAGCGGAAGAGCATCGATCGGCTGATTGATATTTGTGCTCGAGAAATTGTTGCCGAAGGCGGTGAAGAGCAACGGCGCAGTTTCTCCGGCAACACGCGCGAAGGCCAGCATGCATCCGGTGATGACGCCCGGAGAAGCGGTTTTTAAGGTGATGGAAAGTACAGATCGCCAGTTGGGCACTCCCAGACCGAGCGCAGCCTCACGGATCGCATTCGGAACCATCAGAAGCATTTCTTCGGTTGTACGAGTGATGACCGGAATCATCATCACTCCAAGAGCAACGCCGCCTGAAAGAGCGGAAAAGTGCTTCTGCGGCAGCACAATCAGCGAGTAGATGGCAATGCCCATCACAATCGAGGGCACTCCGTTGAGCACATCCGCGGTAAAGCGAACAAAGTTGGCCAGCTTGCCGCCGCGTCCGAATTCAGCGAGATAAATGCCCGCGCCGATCCCGATTGGCACGCCCAGCAGGCTGCCGAGCGCAAGCAGAATGCCCGAGCCGACAATGGCATTTGCCATGCCGCCGCCGGCTTCGCCGACAGGCTTGGGAATCTGCGTAAAGAAGGCCAGATTGAGCGAGCTGGCTCCCTTATAGAGCAGATACGCGAAGATGGCGACCAGCGGAGCGATGACGAGAATCGTGCTCAGAATGGCAACGCCAGTGGCGGCATGATTGGCAAAGATGCGCCATGTGTGCTTTGCTCTACTCGTTTTCTGATGAGGAGCCACGCTACACCACCCTTGCCGGAGCGCCGCGTGTCACGGCCCACACGAGCAGCCGCGCAATGGCATTCACGATGATGGTGACGATGAAGAGCGCAAGACCGATTTCAATCAGCGCGCTCAGATACATGTCATCCGAGGCCTCGCTGAATTCATTGGCGATGACACTGGACATGCTGTACCCGAGGCCGAGTAGCGATTTGACGATCTCAGGCCGGTTGCCGATGACCATCGTGACGGCCATTGTTTCTCCGAGAGCGCGGCCCAGGCCGAGAATGATGGATCCAACGATACCGATGCGGGCATTGCGCAGCACCCCCATCCGGATCATCTCCCATCGCGTAGCGCCGAGGGCCAGAACTGCCTCGCGCTGCGTGTGCGGCACGGCAGTCATCACTTCGCGCGTGAGCGATGAGATGATCGGCAGGATCATGATCGCCAGAATGACTCCGGCAGCGAGAATCCCGATGCCGTAGTTCGGACCAGTGAAAAGGCCGGTCCAGCCGAGACTCTTCATCAGGTAGGGATTCACATGGTCCCGCAATAACGGCACAAGGATGAAGACAGCCCAGAGGCCATACACAACGCTGGGAATTGCCGCGAGAAGTTCTGTAAGAAATGAGAGCGGAGTGCGCAGAAATTTCGGGCACATCTCCGTTAGAAAGACGGCTACTCCAATCGACAGAGGCACGGCGATGATGAGCGCGACAATCGAGGAAACCAGCGTTCCGTAGATAAACGGCAGAGCGCCAAAGTCGCCGCTGACCGGGTCCCATCCCTCTTTGAAAAAGAAGCGCAGGCCGAATTTTGCGATGGTCAGCTGCGAGCGCGCCGTCAGCTGCCACGCGATGAGCGCTACGATTCCAAAGATAACCAGCGCGCAAACCAGCATGAGCCAGCGGAATGCGCGGTCTCCCAACGCAGAACTGCCACGCTCCAGCAGGAATTTTCGAATAGGAGAAGGAGCAGGATTTGCAGCACCTGCGGATGGAGATTCCGGCAATGGCGTTGGAACCAGGGTTCGGCCGGGCACTCGAGCTTCCTGAACTTTGAGATTCACCACCCACTACCTTAAACAGCCATCTTTAACAGAACGTTAAACGCTTTGAAAAATAAGGCAATAATCGCTTGCTTTTGGGCGTCCATTGTAGCCGAAAACAGCGCGAAAAGCCCAAAAGCCAGCCACTTTAAGCCGGCTTTTGGGCTTGTTTTCTGCACATTTACTGCAATTGACTAATGGTTGCGCGTACTTTATCCGCTACAGATTTCGGCAGCGGCGCGTAATAAAGGGCGCTGGTCTCGGACTCGCCGTGATCAAGCATCCAGCCCAGGAAGTCCTTAATAATCTTCCCATTAGCGCTATTGTGAGCAGGCGTGGGAATCAGCAGCCAGGTAAAACTCGATATCGGGTAGGCATTTGCGCCGGGCGCGTTGGTGATGGAGACGCGGTAGTCAGCCGGCATCTGCTTCACGCTCGCAGCAGCCTCAGTAACACCCTCGATGCTGCCCTTCACCCAGTTCCCTGCCGCATTTCTGATATATCCGAAGGCAATTTTATTCTGGAGAGCATAGATCAGCTCGACATATCCAATCGCCCCGGGCATCTGGCGTACCATTCCGGCAACCGCTTCATTCCCTTTCCCGCCAATTCCCTTCGGCCACGGAACAGCGGTATTTTTGCCGACGGAATTCTTCCAGTCGTTGCTGACCTTCGAGAGATAGTCAGTAAAAATGTAGGTCGTGCCACTGCCGTCCGAGCGGTGGACAACGATGATGTCCGTATTCGGAAGCTTAACGCCGGGGTTGTCTTTCGCAATGCGGGCGTCGCTCCAGTTGCTGATCTTGCCCAGATAGATATCGGCCAGAACGTCAGGGGAAAACTTCAAATCCGTAGACACGCCGGGAAGATTGTAGATAGGAACAACAGCGCCCAGCACTGTAGGAATATGGACAATTTTGGTCTTGGAGCTTTTCAGCTGCTCGTCGCTCATGGGGCCATCACTGGCGCCGAAATCGACGGTGCCGCTGGTGACCTGGCGAATTCCGCCGCCGCTGCCGATGGACTGATAGTTAATCTCAACCCCCGGATGTTGCGCGCTGTATTCGCTGAACCATTTGGAATAAATGGGATACGGAAACGTCGCGCCCGCTCCATTGATTTTCTGGGAAAAACCTGCAGAAGCCGCGCACACAAGTACCGCAGCCGCTAAAAACGTGCCTTTTTTCACTGAATTCCCCCCTCGGAAACTACTTTTGATTCTGTGGGCGAATTGTTAAAGGGGCTTTACTGTTGTGTGAATTGCATGAAAAACAAGGGCAATGAGGTCAATGGACGGCTTCTGTCATTCATATCTTTGAACTGTCCATTCTCATGAATGACCAGACTGCGGGCTCCGGGCGACAATACCTGCAAACTCTTGAGAAATTCGATAACGCTGTGATCAGAACACCCTATAACGGTATTCTTCGCCGATCTGACTTTATGAAAAGTGAGTACGGCGCAATGAAGCGTAGAAACCTTGTCAGATTCCTTCTTTGATAAAAGCAACACGATTTGGACTCCAGATCAGGCGGAAGCGGTTCCCTTTGCGGACATTGGCTACCACGCTGGGACGGAAACAGGCAATACACGTGCCTCCCTGCCTGCGTACGCTGGGATAAACCACGCCCAGCGATCCGTGATTCATCAGATTTACGGCCAGTTTTTGCGATGCGATGTAGCTGGCGGGGTCTAAGCAGTCATCGTAGGCGCCTCGATTGCCTTCAGGCAGAGCTTCCGGGCGCAGGTCATGAAAGCTGCCGGTAAAGTCGGCGAGATATTCGTCATACTGCATCTCTTCGCGCTCTGACCAGTTGATCTCGGCAAATTCAACCGATTTGTGAAACATGACCTCAGCTTTTGCAGTGGCCAGCTCAAAGCCCGCATACCAGGCCCCGCGCTCATTTGTGGAAAAGCGCGCGCCCAGCGGGTTGGGGTGAGCAAAGGCGGCATTCACAATCCGGTAATTCGGAATATTGAAGACCAGCTCGCGCTGCGTAATGCCGGGGCGCAGGTTCTCTTCCGCTTCCAGGCGCGCATTCGTGGCATTGTCCAGCTCGAAGATCTGGTGCAGATGCTCGGTGTCATCGGCAATGCGGGTAAGCACAGAGTCAAAATTCGCGCTGTACTTTGCGGGAATCAGCCGGTGCGTATCGAAGCGGCGCAGTTTGGTGAGCGGCGGCAATCCGACGCCGGCTTGCGGGTCTTCCGGAACCGGCACTTCAGGATGCGCTTCGATCTGTGCGCGCACCGCTGCGAGCGTGCCGGAAGGGTCACGCGGATCGAGAGGCGATTCAGCTTTTGAGCGGACCATTGGGGGAGTTCCAGAAGATTAACCGCCGCGACGGGCATCCAGCAGGCTGCGCACTCGTTCCATGGCCGGTGTTCCGCCCTGCAGCATGTATGCCAGCGGCGTGCGCTCGCCGAAGATCGGGTTCGTATTGGCAAGCTGAATCCAGCTGTCTGCCAGGCGGGGGCTGTAGAGAATATTCAGCGCCTTAAAGATACCGATCAGGTAGGAAACACGCTGCAAACGATCCTGATCGAGAACATGGCGCGGGTCCTGCTTGAGCTGGTAATACTTACCGCTCGAAATGCCGCCGAGGAGCCGGCGCGCATCTTCATCGCGAACGCCCCAGCGCTCCATGATGTTGAAAAAGGCGCGCAATGCCGCCGGGGAAAGCCGCCGCCGCTCTTCTAAACGCGAGAGGTCGGGCAATGCAGGCGGCGCATACATGGTTGTCGGATATGCCAAAGCCGGGCCGGCATTCTGCCTGGGCACGTATATTTCTCCTTCGATGGAAGATCATGGATATGTCTCCATCTATGGATGAGTATAGCTCCAGAAATGGAGCATATGTAAAGCAGAAAGTTTTAGGGAGTGCCCAACAAGACACTGGGAAATGAACTCAGGCGCGGTTGCGGGTAGCCAGATAGACGAGGCCGGTGATCACGCTGGTCAGCACGATCCATCCCATCTGGTACCAGTAAAAGAAGGGAAAACCGAACAGCTCCGGAGTGGCTTTGGCGTAGGTGCCGGGGAACATCAGTGCGACAGCAGGCAGAACGAGCAGCCAGTTCCAATGAGCGCGGGGCGACTTCATAATTTCTGCATTCTAAATCACTCTTCCGCGCTGGAGAACAAATCGCCCTCGGCCGGATACCAGAGGCGCTCTCCCTTTACCTTTGCAAACGATGTGAGCGCATGCGGCTGGTGTCGGCTCTTTCCTTTTGCGTCGTAGTAGATGGCTTCTACCCCGATGTCTCGTGCAAGAAGCGCGTCGGCCACAAGCGATCTGTGACAGCGCCACGGAACCGCCTCGGCGCACATCACCGCGGTTTCCTCATGCGGGCTCTGCGCCAGTAATTCGTCGATGGCTGCGGCAAACTCCGGGGTCTGCATGTAGTCGGCGTATCCGCGAAAGCCGGCGTTGCGCCAGCCTGTATTGATCGAATCTTTTCGCGGATGGCGCAGTCCTCCTAAAGAGCGCTGCCAGCGGTAATGTATGTCTGCTTCTTGCAGCGATTTCGCGAGATTTTCCTGCGCAAATTGCGGATTATGGCGCGATTTCGGCACGGTGCGAATATCTACCAGCCACCGGACGCCATTTTCTTTCAGAATTCTGACAAAAATCTCTTTCGGAAGCGTGGAATGGCCGATGGTAAACATCAGAAATTCGTGGACAGCCGCAGGAACCAACTGCGCTCAGGCCCGATAGCATTTCCGGAGAAAAGCCCGGCAAAGTCGATGACATTCAGACGGTTGTTCAGGTTTTCGGCATCGGCCTGCAAATGGACCGTCATCCTGTCGGTCGTATACAGATCGGCGCCGAGCGAAGCATTGATATCAAGCATCGGTTTGATGCGTCCGCGATCGAAATTCAGCCGGTCGACTACACGCGGCCCATACTGCGCCAGAGCATCCTCTTCCGTCCCCTGAAATTCAAACGGCAGGCCTGAGCCATAGTCGGCCCCTGCAGCCGCCCAGATGCGGCGCGCCAACTGATATTGGAACCGTGTGCGTACCGTGTTGCGCTGGTCCTGCGAGTTAGGAAAATGCCCGCGTTGCTGGTCCTGGGCTTCTTCGGCCTCATCGCCGAGAAAAAGGCCGCCGGTCACCGGATACCAGACATTGCCAACCATGTATGAATAGCTCACAAATCCGGAAAGCCTGTTCCAGCGCACAAGGTCGAGCTTTCCTTCCGCCCCGTAGATAACGGCTTTGTTAAAGGCAATCGGAAAGCTGACACCTGTGCTGAACAGCTGATCGTCATCCGCGAACTGCTTCTCGTCGCGCCGGAATACATTCACGTCGAGCTTCAGCTTGTCGGAAAAGCCTTTGGTGATTCCCGCCTCGTAGTAATTCCCTTTGGATGGTGCCACCGGAAGGCGCAGGAAGTCGCTGTTCAGCGACGAGACATCGGGAGAGCTTGAGAGCAGAATGTTCTCCGAAGACGGAGTTTGAAAGACATTGTCGTAAGAAAGATGGGCGACAAGATTGGCTGATTGAAAATACCGGCTCACCGCAAGCCGCGGACTGAAGTGGCTCTGATTCACGAGAAGCTGATAGTGGTCCCATCGCAGGCCCGCGCTTACCGTCCAGTTACCCAGCCTGATCAGATCTTCCACAAACGCGGCCTGCTCCAGGTCGGGACGATTGCCCTTGAAAGAAAATGTCTGCGGCGTGCTCGGATCGAAATCGTCGGGATTAGTAATGATATGGCTATAGTCTTCGTTCAGGAAATTATTGTCTGACTCGATGCCGGCCTTCCACTCCTGATTGCGATGATGAACCGAAATGCTTCCCTTGAAGTAGCCTTCGCGAAAGTAATTGTGCTGCGAAACGATGATGGGCGTTGATTCCGGGTTGGAGTAAAAATTCGTCGCGTTATCCCGTACCATTCCTGCCAGGTTGCCGACCATATCGGCTGAGAAAACATGCTGATACTGGGCCGTGCCTATCGTTTCGAAGTTATCGGCATTCTGCAGCTGACCTGCCTTCTGCTGGATCAGCTCATTTGGAACCTCATAGCGCGCAAGCTCATGGCGAACGCTGAGAATAAGGCGGTCATTTTCGGTGAAATTGCGCTCATAACGGGTGGAAAAGTCGCCATTTGTGCCGCTGTTGGTGTAGTTTTCCGGCACCACCGGGTTGAGATAATGATCTGACCGCCCACCGCCGGCAGAGCCGCCGAAAGTATTTTTGCCCCACAGATATTGCGCCTGCGCATAGCCGGAAACCGTGCCGTAGCTGCCGCCGGAAAATACTGTTTCTCCGTGCAGTCCCTGATCGGTTTCGCGCTTCGTGTTCATCTCGATCACGCCGCCCATCTTGCGTCCATACTCGGCAGGAATACCGGCGGTGTAGATGTTCAGCGAGTCGGCAGAATCGGCCTCGATCTCAGGTCCCAGGCCGGGAGACCGGTTGTCCGTCAGCGGAATGCCATCGATGACGAATTGCGTCTGATATTCCGAGCCGCGTGGATGCAGCACCGCATTGCCTTCATAGAGCCATCCCGGCTGAGAATTGACCAGGTCCTGCACGGAACGGCCCGGCAATGACGCCAGGCGCTGCTCGATTTGTTTGCTGCCGATCTGCATGACGGAGCCGGTCCGGTCCGGATCAATCAGCGTGGCCGCATTGTTCACCGTCACCTGCGTCGTGACAGGAGCCACCTGAAGCCGCACCGTGAAATCGACGGGAATCGCAGAGTGAATTTCTACCGGCTGCGAAACCGATACAAAGCCGGGCTGATCGATGCTGACCAGGTAAATTCCGTAAGCGAGCCGCTGGACACTGGCTGTTCCCGAAGCGTCCGTAGCGAATGTATTGCTGTAGCCGCTTCCAGAGCTTGTCAGCCGGACCGCTGCTTTCACTCCGGCTCCTGATGGATCAAGGACGCGAAGACGCAACTCACCGCTGTTCACCTGAGCCATAGCCGATGAACAATACAGCACGAAAATGGCAAAAAATCTTTTCATCCGGCGCTGATTACGACCTGCTCTATCTTAGCGTTTCGGCAGCTTCGGCGGTTATTAATAGGATTGCAACTCGCAACGCAGGCAGAACAAAATATATTGGAGCCATGTTCCGCACGTGCATGCTCTCTCTGCTTGCCTTGTTTGTCTTCACTTCCAACGCGCAGACGATTCTGGTGCACGGACATCGCGGATCGCGCGCGACCCGTCCGGAAAATACGATTCCAGCGTTTGAATATGCTATTCAGCACGGAGCAGATGTTCTGGAACTCGATCTGGCCGTAACCAGAGACAATGTTCTTGTCGTCTCCCACTCGCCTTTTCTGTCCGGCGACTTTCCTGGAGAGCGTACCTGCGTTGGACCCGAAACACCTCCTCATACAGCCATTCATTCACTGACCCTGGCGCAGGTCAAACAATACGACTGCGGCGCGCAGACATTGGGGAAATTTCCCAGACAAGTCGCAGTTCCGGGAACAAAGATACCTACCTTCGATGAAGTTCTCGACCTCGCTTCTCAGGGAACTTTCGATTTCAACGTCGAGACCAAGAGCTTTCCCAGTCATCCGGAACTGACTCCCTCGCCGGAAGAATTCGTAAAGATGATCGAGGACGCCGTGAAGCGGCACAATCTGCAGTCGCGTGTCATTCTGCAGAGTTTCGATTTCCGCACGCTGGCCGCGATGAAGAAGCTCGATCCGTCCATTCGGCTTTCTGCACTCATTGGAGCCAATTCGAAAGACGATGCCATGATGGGAATCACTGACCATGACAAGGACTTTGTCTCCATCGGCAAGAAGACCGGGGCGCAAATCATCAGCCCTGACTTTCATCTTGTTACGCCGGAAAAAGTAGCCGCGGCGCATGCTGCCGGGCTTCAGGTAGTTCCCTGGACCGCGGATACTCCGGCGGACTGGCAAGCGCTGGCAGACGCCAAAGTAGACGCCATCATCACCGACGATCCGGAGGCACTCGTCCTTTGGTTGCGGAATAAAAAGCTGCATCCCTGATGTACTATGCTTGGCGATGGCGCTGATTGATCCACAACTCACGGCCTCGCAGGTTCTCCGCGTTTTTCATCGCGATGAGCTGGCGCTTTTTCTCGGGGCGGCGTTCACTACCATTGGGCTGGTTATAGCAGCTTTTCTGCTCATCCGGCGGCGTTTTGAAGCGCTTCTCTTCTGGCTCGCGCTCTTCTCCGTGCTGTATGGAACGCGCATCTGGATGCAGTCGGAACTGCTGCAAATGCTGGTTCCACCGGCAGAATTTTTTGGCCGCCTCAAAGCCACGATTGATTTTGTCGTAGCGATTCCGGCCTTTCTGTTTTTTCAATCGACCGGATTTCTGGGCAGGCCGGGCAAATACATCACTTCTATCGCGTGCACAACTCTTCTTGGCCTTTTCATCGCGGCGGTCCTGGGTGCCCCTATTGGCCTGCTTGAGAATCTGAACAGCGGCATCGTTATATGCGGACTTCTGGCGCTGGTTGTGCAAGCGCTTAGTCATCCCATTCGCAGCAAAGATTTCTTCATCATACGGACCGGCCTGCTGATCTTTATCGCATTTGCTCTCTGGAACAACATCGAAGGGATCTGGGGCTACACTCTGGGGCATAAATCAGAGCCCTATGGCTTCGCAATCTTTCTCGGCTGCCTCGGATATGTGGCGGCTCGGCGAACGGTGGAACGAGACCAGCAACTCAGCGCGCTGCGCCAGGAGCTTGAAGTGGCCAAGCGCATTCAGCTATCGATTCTGCCGACTGAATTCCCTGCCTCGCGGCATTTTCGCGTCGCGGCCCGCTATGTGCCGATGAATTCCGTTGCCGGAGACTTCTACGACTTCCTGATCGCGCAGGATGGGAAAGCCGGCCTGCTGATTGCCGATGTCTCAGGCCACGGAGTTCCGGCGGCCTTGATCGCCTCGATGGTGAAGCTGGCAGCCACTTCGCAGAGGGAGCACTCGGCGCATCCGGAGAAGCTGCTGGCCGGCATGAATGCGACGCTTTGCGGAAATACTCAAAGCCAGTTTGTGACCGCAGCATACGTGCATCTCGATGCAAACGCCGGTGAGCTGCGCTATGCCGCCGCGGCGCATCCGCCGATGCTGCTGGTGCGCGACGGCAATGTGCTGGAGATCGAGGAAAACGGCATCATGCTGGCGCTGTTTCCCGATGCTCCTTATACATCGATCTCGCGGGAGCTGCGACGCGGCGACCGGCTCCTGCTCTACACCGACGGCATTATCGAAGCCGAGGATGCGAAGCAGGAGCAGTTCGGGCGCAATCGACTAAGTGCGGTGCTCCAGGAGTCAAGCCGGCTTGGACCGGATGAAACTGCGGACCGGATTCTTACGCGAGTACGAAGTTGGGCTGCAGGTCAGGATGATGATCTGACGCTGTTGGTCTGCGATTTTGCCGGTTGAGAAGTTTGCTGCCTTTCAGAGCGGGTTATGGACATATTGCAGATGAATAAACTGCAGGTCTCTCCGCTGCGTCATTGCTTCTCACCCGGCATGCGAAAACCGCGCATGCCGGGAACCCCGGTTCGCAATGACTTCGGCCGGGATGACAATTTATATGTTCTTCAGCTTCATTAGTACATAAAGAAGTGCCTGCAAACTGCACGAATCATTGTATTTGACATATCAACATCCTTCTTACCCCGGTGGGTCATGCAAGAAGGACGTTCCTTATTCGCGCGGCTATTCAACGAAAAAAAACTGCTACCTCTTCATAATTCTGACATCTTATGTTGAAATCACTATATAAGTGATTCACATATATGGAAGTGACAAACCAGCCTGATCGTGAGTGGAAAAAGGGTGGCGCTGAACTGTTGATCCTGTCGTTACTGGAACAGCAGGCGCGCCACGGATACGACATCTGCAAGCTCATAGAAGCGAGATCGAGGGGAGCGCTGCGCTTCCATGTCACTACACTCTATCCACTGCTCTACCGGCTTGAAGAGCGCGGACTTGTCGAGGGGCTGTGGGTCGAGAAGCCAAATCAACGGCGCAGACGCTATTACAGCCTGACAGCGGAAGGGCGCAGGACACTGGAACGACAGCGCCAGAGCTGGCTAGGGTTTGTCGAGGCGATGAGCCGAGTCATGGGGGTAGAAAATGCCTGACTGGAAACAGGAGATAAGCCGACTACTGGAAAACCTGTGGATCGATCCACCTCGCGAAGCCGCCATTATCGAAGAACTCAGCCAACATCTCGAAGATCGCTATGAAGAACTGCTCTCGGGCGGCAGCAGCGAGCCGGAAGCGCGCAGGATTGCTTTTGAAGAGCTGAAGCACAGCGAAATTTTTCGAGCGATGCTGCCCCCAACCATACGTAATTCCGCCCGGAGCGCGTTGCCACCGGCAGCATTGCCTTCTGGAAACCTGTTTTCTGATTTCCTGCGCGACCTGAAATTTGGATTGCGCAGTATGAACAAGACAAAGGCATTCTCCTTTTTTGCGACGCTGACGCTGGCGCTGGGAATCGGCGCCAGCACTACCATTTTCACGGTGGTCAACACGCTGCTTCTCCATCCGCTGCCGGCACGCAATCCGTCGCAGCTGGTGTGCCTGTACACAACGGACCTGAAAAGCCAAAAGCAGTCCGGAGGCCAGGCTGCATTTTCATATCTGAACCTGGAAGACTACCGGGCCAGGAACACTGTCTTCAGCGGGCTGGCCGGGTTCTCACCGGCGATGGTAATGACGCTGACCGAAAACACAGCTTCGGAGCGGTTCTTTGGGCAGCTTGTGACACGGGACTACTTTGAGACGCTGGGCCTCACACCCGCAAAGGGCCGGTTCTTTCTCCCTGAAGAAATCAAGTCGCCGGGCGCGGCTCCAGTTGCCGTGCTGAGCTATAACGCCTGGAAAATCCGGTTCAACAGCGCCGCAGATATTCTCGGCAAAACTCTGGTGCTGAACGGGACTCCTTTCACGATTATTGGAGTCGCGTCGCCGGGATTTATCGGGATAAGCGCCGTTTTCGGTCCGGATGTGTGGCTTCCGGCGACCATGGCCCGACAAACGCTGGCAACGCCAATGCAGGATGTATTGCGGGAGCGCGGCAAACCATTCTTTGAGACGGTCGCGAGGCTAAAGCCGGGAATCAGCAGGAACCAGGCCGAAGCCAGCCTGCAAACACTGGCTGCCGCGTTACGGCAACAGTATCCTGACGCGAACGCAGGCCACACTGTTTCTGTGCAACCAATCACAGCTGCGCTCTTTTCTGCCCAGGGCGGTGAACGGGGAATGGTGTTTGTGAGCACGGTTCTGTTGGTAATCGCAGGATTGGTGCTGCTGATTGCCTGCTCGAATGTGGCGAACCTGCTCATGGCGCGCGCTTTGAGCAGACGGCAGGAAATTGCAGTCCGTTTGGCAATCGGGGCCAGCCGCGCACGGCTGCTACGTCAGCTTCTGACCGAAAGCGTGCTTCTCGGGGTGTCTGGCGGTATTGCCGGATTGGGTGTCGGCTACGAGGGATGCCGTCTTCTCTGGTCCTTCCGCCCACCGGAAGTCGCGAGGAACTTCGTTGATCCCCGCATGGACGGCACAGTGTTGCTCTTCGCCTTTCTTCTGTCGCTTGTTACCAGTTTCATTTTTGGAATTATGCCGTCGCTGCGCGCTTCGAGGACCGGCCTGGTGGACAGCCTGAAGGAAGAGACCCATGTGGCCGGGCTTGCCGGACGCAGCGCGCGGTTCCAGAGGACGCTTCTTACGGTGCAGGTTGCGCTTTCGCTGGTGTCGCTGATTGCAGCCTCACTTTTTCTACGCGCGGTCCAACGAGCCTATGACATCGATCCCGGTTTTGACCACAGGCATATTGCAATGCTGATGATGAACCCGGAGCAGCTTGGATACGACGCGGCACGGCTCAGGGAATTTCATCGCGATGCAGCAGATCGCCTTTCGAGAATACCGGGCGTACAGGCAGTAGCATGGGCATCGAACCTGCCATTCTGGTCGAGCGCTTCGCGCGGCATTCTGATTGAAGGACAGGAGCAGCGGCGGAAATCTGAAACTGTGAGCACAGTACTGAACACGGTGGGCGTGGACTACTTTAAGACCATGCGCATTCCCCTGCTTCAGGGGAGGGCATTCACAGAAAGCGATCAGGAAGGGTCGCTTCCGGTCGTGATCATCAACGAGGATCTGGCGCGGAGATACTGGCCGGAGGGTAATGCGCTGGGAAGACGCATCCGTCTTTCCGGAGATACCGTTACCCGGCAGGTGATAGGCGTGGCGAAAACAGCCAATTACACAACGCTGGGCGAACCGCCGCAGCCGTGCGTGTATCTTCCGCTCCTGCAGAACCCCGGAGGAAGCTTGAATCTCTACCTGCGAACTGCCGGGGACCCATCAGATGTGCTTGAGGCTGTGCAGCGCCAGATAAGAGAAGTGGATCCCAACGTTGAGATCACCGATGTCCGTACGGGGGCAAAGATGATGGACCAGGTGCTGTGGAATGCGCGCGTCGTGCTTAGCCTGCTGGGCGCTTTCGGGCTTCTTGCTCTGGCGTTGGCCAGCGTGGGTCTCTACGGCATTCTTGCTTATTCAGTGAGCGGACGCCAGCGTGAAATTGGAGTGCGCATGGCTCTGGGCGCATCGCGTTCGGCGGTTCTGCGCCTCACGCTGCGGCAGGGGATGACACTGGTGTGCATCGGGCTCGGGATTGGCCTGGGGCTTTCGTTGCTGATTGGGCGGGTCTTTTCCAAAATGCTGTTCGGGCTGAGCCCTGCTGATCCTCTAAGCCTGTTCGGCGCTTGCGCCGTGTTGATCCTGGTAGCGATGTTGGCGTGCTGGCTGCCTGCCATGTCCGCCAGCCGCATTGACCCGATGACGGCCTTGCGAGAAGGTTGAGAGCACTTCCTGCAGGGTGTAAAGTGCCGTCATTCTGATGACCAAAACGGGCCCCCAGCACGTGCGGTTTTTCACGTGCTGAGGTGGTGAAGGAAGGAAGAATCTCAAGCCAGGCTGGATGGGGATTCTTCGCCTGCAACCCCAACACGCAAAAAATCGCGGGCCTCAATCTACGCAGAGCAACCGACGTTTATGCGTTGGCGTGCTGCAGCACCTCTTCGCGCACAGCATCATCCTTCTTCTCTTCTTCCCTGGATTTAGGCAGGGCAACGGCCAGCACATCGTTAATGCTGCCGGCATAGTGGATCGTGACACCGTCGATCTGCTCAGGCATCAGGTCTTCTTCCACGTTCAGACGGTTCTCTGCCGGAAGGATGACCTGCTTTACTCCTGCCCGCTTTGCGGCAAGGAATTTTTCCTTGATGCCGCCTACGGGCAGGACATTTCCGCTCAGGGTGATTTCGCCGGTCATTGCGGTCAAGGGATGCACAGGAGTATCGGTCAACAGAGAAACCAATGCTGTCGCCATCGTCACACCTGCCGAGGGACCATCTTTCGGAATGGCGCCGGCGGGGACGTGAATGTGCAGATCGATGTCCTTCGTGAAATCCTCTTCCAGCCCGAGGGATTTCGCATTGGAGCGCACCCAGGTCAGCGCCGCCTGCATAGATTCCTGCATGACTTCGCCAATCTGGCCGGTCATGGTAAATCCGCCTTTGCCCTTCATTTTGTTGGCTTCGATGAAGAGCACATCGCCTCCGGCGGGTGTCCAGGCCAGTCCTACAGCAACACCGGCGCGTTTTGTGCGCTCGGCAATCTCCGTATCGACGCGAACCTTAATGCCGCCGAGGAACTCATGAATGCTTTCCTTCGTGACAATGAGCTTCTCAGTCTTGCCTTCGGCGATGCGGCGTGCCTGCTTGCGGCAGACGGTGCCGATCAGCTGTTCGAGCTTGCGCACGCCGGCCTCGCGCGTGTAATGGCGGACGATGTAGGAGACTGAGTCCTCCGGAAACTCTATGCTCTCGGGCGCGATGCCATTTTCCTTGATCTGGCGCGGAATCAGATAACGGAACGCGATGTGCCGCTTCTCTTCCTCGGTGTAGCCCTGCAGCTCGATGATCTCCATGCGGTCGAGCAGCGGAGCAGGCATGGTGTCGAGCATGTTCGCGGTGCATATGAACAGGACTTTGGACAAATCGAACGGCTGGTCGAGGTAGTTGTCACGGAACGTATTGTTCTGTTCCGGATCAAGTACTTCAAGCAACGCCGATGCGGGATCGCCGCGGAAATCGCGGCCCAGCTTATCGACTTCGTCGAGCATGAAAACAGGGTCGTTTGCTCCGGCGCGACGGAGGTTCTGGATGATCTGGCCCGGCAGAGCGCCTATGTATGTCCGGCGATGGCCGCGCAACTCTGCTTCGTCGTGCATGCCGCCAAGCGAAATGCGCTGGAATTTACGCCCTAAGGAGCGCGCAATGCTGCGACCAAGCGACGTTTTACCTACTCCGGGAGGCCCAACAAAGCACAAAATGGGCCCTTTCATGTCCGGTTTGAGGCGGCGGACGGCAAGATAATCAAGAATGCGCTCCTTGACCTTTTTGAGGTCATAGTGGTCTTCGTCCAGAATTTCGCGGGCTTTGGAAATATCCACTTCCGAGCCGGAAGATTTTGACCACGGCAGGACCGCCAGCCATTCGATATAGTTGCGCGTAAGCGAATAGTCGGCTGCCATGGGAGACATGCGCGAGAGGCGGTTCAGCTCTTTCAGCGCCTCTTTCTTTGTGTCTTCTGGCATGCCGGCGTCTTCGATCTTCTGGCGCAGCTCCTCGATGTCCTTCTGGCTCTCGTCCTGTTCGCCGAGCTCCTTCTGGATGGCCTTCATCTGCTCGCGGAGGTAGTAATCACGCTGTGACTGCTGGACCTGGTCCTGCACTTCGGACTGGATCTTGTTGCGGAGCTGCTGGACTTCGATTTCCTTGACGAGGTGCTTGTTCAGGCGCTCCAGACGGGCAGTGACATCGGGCGTTTCCAGAAGCTCCTGCCGATCAGCCGTGCTCAGAAATGGCAGGTTTGACGCCACAAAATCGCTGAGCCGCGCCGGATCCTCCATTTGAGCGGCGATAGTCGCCAACTCATCGGAGAGCGTCGGAGAGGATGAAACGATCTGCTGGAACTGAGAAAGGATATTTCGCTGCAGAGCTTCAAGTTCAGGGCCCTGCTGTGGCCCGGTTTCCTGAACCGAATCCACATTGGCCACCATGAATGGCTCGGCCTGCGTAAATTCGCCCAATTTCACGCGTTCTGTCCCTTCAGTGAAGACAAAAAGGCTTTGATTGGGCATTTTTACGACCTTGTGCACGGTCGCCATCGTTCCGTAAGCGTATAAATCAGCCGGTTTCGGCGTGTCGAGATGCGCATCGCGCTGCGCGACGACAACGATGGTTTTTTCTTCGCCAAGCGACTGGATGAGTTGAATGGAGCTTTCGCGTCCTACAGTCAACGGAAGAACCGCATGCGGAAAGAGAACGGTGTCGCGCACAGGCAGTACCGGGAGAACCCGGCCCTGTGGGCGGTCTTCGCGGCCTTTGGGATCGCTGGGATGGATGACGCTGAGAAAGTCGCTAGCCATGAGTGCCTTCTTATCAGATTATATGATCTGAATTCAATGAATTTGTAAGTATTTGATTATGCAAGGCCCAAAAAGTTGCAAATCCGCATTTCATTGAATGCCATTGATAATTCTGGATTTAGCTGCAAACGACCATCCGATGTGTGGTTTCTATCTGTTATTGATTGGATGCTGATTCGCCAACCAGGCATAGACTGTTCCTTACAAAACTATTCATCGGCGGAAACGGCTGCGATGGTGAAGGCTATTCCGGGCGCTGTGCTGCTCGATAACGCCCCAGTTCCTTTACCATCGAACAATGTAGCCGCAGCTGCTCGATCGCGGTATCGGCCCTGCGCTGCCTTGAAAGCTGGTAATCGACATAGAAGACGTACTGCCAGGGCTTGCCCTGAACCGGTCGTGATTCAATTTTGGTCAGGTTTGTACCCTGATCGGCAAATACCTGAAGAGCAGCTACCAGAGTGCCTGGACGATTCTCGACGTTAAACGCCAGGCTGACTTTGTCGGCATCCGGACTGACGCTCACATCATTGCGTTTGCGAACCACAAAGAACCGGGTGTAGTTTTCCGCGTTGTCTTCGATGCCGGCGGCGAGGATCTCTCCGCCATAGTGCTCGGCTGCGCGAATGCTGGCAATGGCGCCAGCGCTGCGGTCGCGGAGCTCCATTAACTGCTTGACGCTGCCGGCAGTATCGTAAAACGGAACGGCTTCGATAGCCGGATGCTGTTCAAAGAAGCTGCGACACTGAGCAAGCGCCACCGGATGCGAATAGACGCGCTGTATGCGATCCGGACTTGAGCCGGGGACGGCTATGAGGTTATGCCGTATGCGGAGAAGGCTTTCGCTCTCGATGGCGACATCGTTTTTGAGGAGCAGATCGTAATGCTCGACCACTGATCCGGCGAGGCTGTTTTCGATGGGAATGACAGCCGCGTCTACTTCTCCCTGCGACAGAGCGCGAAATACGTCGAGCGAAACGGCGCACGGCAAAATGGTTGCCTGGGGAAAGACCTTTCCTGCCGCCTCATGGCTGAAAGAGCCGAGCTCGCCCTGAATAGCTACCTGCATTCCACCTGCTTTCTTTGAAAGGTTTTGATTCTGACGGCAACCCAAAACGGCATCAAGCGCACCATATCACACCGTAGGCCGAAGACGGCCCACATTAGAGACGAGGGCAAAGGAGAAGTTCGAATGCTTTGGACAATTTTTGTCATCTTGTTGGTGCTGTGGCTGGTGGGTCTGGTGAGTTTTCATGCAATCGGGTGGTATATCCACATTCTGCTGGTTCTGGCGCTGGTGGTGCTGTTAATTCAGCTTATCAGCGGCAGACGCCCTGTAGTGTAAAGCGCAGCTTCAGCAGTTCACTGAACGTCATAAGGTGGAGTTTGCGCGCCTGAAGAATAACCCAAAGGAGTGAAATATGAACAAAGACCAAGTAAGCGGAAAAATCGATCAGGTTACCGGCAAAGTAAAAGAAAAAGTTGGCGAGACGGTTGGAAATGATCGCCTCGCAAATGAAGGTCTGGCAGACCAGGTAAAGGGAGCGGCAAAAGAAACCTGGGGAAATGCTAAAGACGTTGTTCGGAATAATGCCGAGGCGCAACGTCGCGAAGCTGAACACAATGCAAATGAAACTCGCGAACGCATCTCAGATAAGGTGCAAGACATGAAAGAGCGCGTAAACGAAAAAATTGATCAGCATCGCAGATCCGCATAGCGCAGGCTGGATTTACAATCAAGATCCCGCTGAGAGATGCTCTCAGCGGGATTTTCTTTTCCAACAGATGCCTCTTTTATTAACAGGGAGATGAAATAAGTAGAAGTATCTGCTTAGGTGTTACCGATACTTAGCAAGAAGTTTTAACCTGATAGCCAGCCACATCGTTCAGACTCACAATGCAATCAGCAATAAACTCAAATGAATTGCGTTTCAGGCCGCGCTGTGTCGAGTATCTCGAAGGTATCCGCTGCATCCTTTGTTGCTATGCTGCGCCTGCTTCATAAGGAATTGTCCGCTCGTAATGTCTCTCTTTACTACCCTTAATCGGGTGGCGGTAAGTACCACAAAGTATCTGCATCCTGAGATTGATCAGGCTGCGGAAATTATCGACAACCGGAATTGTAAAGTGGTTCCACCGTCTTACATTTTGTCGCGAGATGCTTTGGTTAATTGAGTGCAGGCGATGATTCTAGACTGGCTGCCCCCCAGTCATCACTACTGGCACTCAACCTGTTTAGAATCAATGCAATAAAATTTCCACAGAAAAATGTACCAACGTTGATACCAACAGGACGTTTTCAGGGGCTAGGGATTCACATTTCGATTCGTTTTGGCCCGGTGACGCGCCGGGGATTCTTCCGCACCCACTCCTGATACCGGGCTGACAAGCTGCCTTGAAACAGTTCCGCTGGCAGGTATCGGCGTTTCTCGCCACACAGTACACACGTTGCAATGAACCATGTATCCGGCATGGTCTGTACTGGTGCTGCGATGCACTCGCCACAACGCTTGCAACGGATGCAAAACGGGTGAAGCCGGGTCTGAATCGTGTTCCACATGACAGCCTCATTGTAGGCGAATAAAAAGCGAATAACAATGGTATGCTGAGATGAGCATTCACCAACTGTAGAATCCAACCGGGGGAAGGAATGAGAAAGACAACACTACTTCTGCTGGCGGTCACACTTGTAGGCATCACTGCCTTTGGTCAAACGAAGCCGAAACTTTCAGATGCAGACAAACAACATGAGCATCTGTCTAGTCAGTTGGAAGAGATTGCAATGTGTCACCACGCAATCAAAGCAGCGCAACATGAAGCATTGGAGTTTGACCAAAACCCGTACTACCGATATGTGATGGAATATATGGGCACAGGACATAATGTTTTCCCTATACCAGAACGCTGCAAGAACTTAGCAACAGATTGGATTATGGCCTACACCAATATGACTGCTAAAGAGAAAGCTGACTTGGACAAAACAGTCTTTAACGGAATTGGTATGACAATTCCAGATATGGCAACAGATGTTCAATTTTTAACTGTAGTGATTAACAAAATGGATATTGAAGGTTCAAAAGCCACTCTATGGGAAAACGAAGATAAGGATATTCCTAAACCATGACAAAACAAGAAGTAATCGCAGGATGGGAAGCGGCAATCAAGGCCAATGAAGAACACATACAACGCAAACAGAAATTAGTAGATGAAAGATTCATCCAGCCAGAACTATCAGGCATCAAGGTGTTAGAGGCTGAAAATGAAATGTATCGTCTGTTGATAGCCAGCATAAAGACATAACGCCACAGCTTGCCACCTGTAGGCGCAACATGCAGGTACAGGCCACCACCATCGAACAGCTTTTGTGCATGTGGCCCCGGCTTTGTCTTCTTCACTGTTGTCTCTGTGAGTTGGTACATGTTGGTATAAAAACCCCTTTCCAAAGGCAGATTCAGAAACGGATACCAGCATACCGCCAGAAATACCAACGTCAAAACGTCGCTTCAGGTAGACGGCGATAAACACCAGCAGACGGGGCAGAGTGTTTAAACGCTTGATTCTAGGTTGTTTGTTTGGATTTTTTAGACAGGAATGGACGACCATAGACGGGTCTGGAATTGTTACTTGGCTGCCCCCCAGGGATTCGAACCCCGATATGCTGATCCAGAGTCAGCTGTCCTACCATTGAACGAGGGGGCAGTGATTTGCGCAGGCTGATTTGCGGCGCAGATGGGTACCCTCCTATAGTAAAAGCTGCAACAACTTTAGGTCAACCCACGGAACACTGACTCGCCTGTTCACATAAAAATCAAGGCATTCAAGTACAATCACTTTATCTACGTGGAAACGTTTCTCAATCTCATCTGGGTGATTCTCTCTGCTTCCCTTGCTCTTCTTTGGATCAAGGGATCAAGCAATGCTTCGTCGGAACGAGATTGGAAAGTGCAGTTGTTGGCGCTCGTGATGCTGGCTCTCATCCTGTTACCCGTCATTTCCATGACAGATGACATGCAAGCCATGTCCGCCGCGGAAGTGGAGCACGTAACGCGACGCGCAGATCTGCTGCCCAGTATTGATCAGCCAGCGGACCTGGTTGTACCGCTGAGCGCCGGTCTTCTTCCGGATCAGCACCTCAGCAGTCTGCGAACATTCGCCCGGATTGAGCCTTCTCTTCAGAGCATGCGTCCGGAGGCCGGATATATCCGGCAATTGGCGAACCGGCCTCCTCCGATTTTCGCATAGCGGCCCCGTAATTCCAGTTCATTCTGCCCTTAATCAGGGCTCTTCACGTAGTTCCGGGATATGTGTATATGAAACGGCTTCTCAGTAGAAGTTTTTTTCTGTTGATTTTTGTCTTTCTTTCGTGCGGATTTCTGCATGCGCAGACGCCGCTTACTTTGCAGCAGGCTCTTGATATAGCGCGCACCAGAAATCCGAATCTTCTCGCAGGACAGCAGCATGTAATTGCAACCCGTGCTAACGAGATCACGGCTGGTCTGCGCCAGAACCCTAATTTTCAAATATCCGGCGCAGATATCAGTCTGCCTGCCAGCAATCCGGCCAGCCCTTATTCTTATACTGCCAATGTGAACAGGTTGTTTGAGCGAGGAGAAAAGCGCCGCTGGCGGCTTGATATCGCCCACGCCACTACGGAGGTCACACAAAGCCAGTACAAGGACATTGAGCGTCAGACGGAGCTCGCCGTCAAGCAGGCATTTACGCAAATGCTGGCAGCCAAATCTGCTCTGCGGATTGCCGATGATAATTTGCAGAGTTATCGCAAGACCGTCGATCTGAGCAAGGCGCGTCTTGATGCAGGCGACATCAGCGCTACGGATTTCGAGCGTATCGATCTTCAGCTGGCGGAGTTCGAATCGGATTATGACAATGCCAGGCTGGATCTCACGCAGGCAAGCGATCAACTGCAACTGCTGTTGGGAATTGAAAAACCAACCGATGCGTTCGACATCACCGGAACGCTCGACCCGCCAACGATTACAGCGCCACTCACTCAGATTGAGCAGCAGTCACTGCAATCGCGTCCTGATTACTTGGCAGCGCAACAGGCAGTTCGTCTAGCGGATTCCAATATCAGACTGGCTGATGCTCAGGGCACAACAGATCCAACTATTGGCGGTGAATATGAGCGCTCCGCAACTTACAACACTGCCGGCTTTCAGGTCAGCATCCCGCTACGCATCTTCGATCGCAATCAGGGCGAAAAAGAGCGGACGCGTTACGAAGCGCAATCCAGCCGCTTTGCGGAAACGGCAGCGCGCAACCAAGTGCTGAATGATGTAGACCAGGCGTGGGCCAGCTATGAAACAGCTGTTGCGATGGCCAAACGCTATCACGGGCATTATCTGGAGGAAGCAACCCGCGTCCGCGACAACCTGGAGTTCAGCTACCGCCACGGTGGAACAACGCTGCTTGATTATCTTGATGCGCTGCGCGACTACCGCCAGACAAATCTGGATGCGCTGAATGCCAATACTCAGGTCTGGCTGGCCATTCATCAACTCAGCTTCGCCGCTGCAACGGAGATCGTTCCATGAAGAAGAAATACCTCGCTGCACTTTTGCTCCCCGGCCTCATGACGCTCACCGCCTGCAGGCACTCGGGCGAAGACACTACACCCCCACCTGCAACGGGGAAAGATGTCGTTGATACAGTTACGGTCCATCCTGCCCAGGTCACCGATACGCTTAACCTTCCGGCGCGGCTTATGGCCAATCCAACCGATGTGGTGCACGTCTATCCGCCGCTCAGTGGCCGCGTGCTGTCACTTAAGATCCTGCCCGGTCAGGAAATCAGCAAGGGACAGGCCATAGGCACATTGCAGAGCAATGAAGCCGCATCTGCCCGCTCAGATTTCGAAAAAGCAAAAATTGAAGCGGCTCGCGCCGATCTGCAACTGCAACGCGCGAAAGAGCTGTTGCAACACGAGGTCATGGCGCAGAAAGATTATGACGATCTGAAGGCACTCGATGATGCCGATCATGCGGAGCTGGAGCGCACGCGGCAAACTCTACATAATCTTGGCTTCTCTGAAAACGATACGTCGCCTGAATTGCCTATTCGCTCCCCGATCAGCGGGATTGTTCTTGACGTGAGCACAGCGCCGGGAGAACTACAGCGCTCCCTCGATAATGCCAACGCCATTGCCACGATTGCGAATATCGATTCGATCTGGGCAGTCGGCGATCTCTACCCAAATGATGTCGATGCTGTGCGCCGCGGACAATCAGTAGAGGTCCGTGTCAACGGCTATCCGAGTGAAGTGCGCACAGGCACTATCGATAACATCTCCGATGCCGTGGACCCAACGACTCTGACGCTGAAAGTACGCGTCGTACTTGCAAATCCTGGGCATAAGTACAAACCGCAGATGTATGCAACTATCTCCGTTGCAAATCTTAAACGCCAGGCAATTGTCGTTCCCTCAACCGCCGTCATTCGCGACGGTATGAAGAATTACGTTTTTGTTGCAACTCCGGATCACAAGTATGCACGGCGCGATGTCGAGCTAGGCGAAACGCACGAAAGAACAGTAGAAGTCACGCACGGCCTTGAAGATGGGGAGCAGGTTGTGAGCACCGGCGCAGAGTTGCTGCGCCAGGCGGGGGCCCAGTAATGCAGCCTTTCATTCGAACGCTCCTTCGTTATCGCAACATCATTCTGATCATCTTTCTGGCATCGCTCGCGGGAGGAACGCTCGCATTCCTGCATCTCGACATTGAAGCTTACCCGGACCCCTCGCCTCCAATGGTCGAGTTCATCACACAGAACCCATCATGGTCCGCTGAAGAGATGGAGCAGCAGGTCACGGTTCCGCTGGAAGCGGGGCTGAACGGAACGCCGCATCTCGAACAGATACGATCCATCAGCATCTTCGGTCTCAGTGATGTTAAGCTCTACTTCACTTTCGACAGCGATTACTTCACGGACCGGCAGGAAGCGCTGAACCGTCTGCAGTCCGTCAACCTGCCTAATAACCTGCAGCCGCAGCTCTCTCCTGAATCGCCGATTGGTGAAATTTACCGCTACCAGCTCACAGGCTCCGGATATTCGCTCAACGAGCTTAAGGCCACGCAGGACTGGCTCCTAGTCCGCGAAATGAAGCAGGTGCCCGGAATCATTGACGTGGCCACATTCGGAGGAACAACGCGTCAATATCAGGCTGAAGTTGATCCCAACAAGCTGCTGACCTACGGCGTGACCATGACGCAGGTGGTCAACGCCATTCAGAACAGCAACGCAAACGCGGGCGGCAACTATCTTACTCTTGGCAGCCAAAGCGTGAATGTGCGCGGTATTGGCCTGCTCCGCTCGATTGCCGATATGGGGAACATTGTCATTGCCGAACGCAACGGCGTGCCTGTGCTGCTGAAAGATGTGGCCGATGTGAAAGAAGGTCATCAGCCCCGTCTGGGGAAAGTTGGATACGATGAGCAGCCTGACATCGTGGAAGGCATCGTTCTTCTGCAGAAGAACGAAAAATCTCTTCCCGCTCTCGCCGGTCTGCGCGCAAAGATCAAAGAACTGAATGAGGGTAATCTCCTGCCGCCTGGCATGAAGATTAAAACGCTGTATGACCGCACTACCCTCATCAACACCACCACCCGCACTGTCCGACACGTCATTATTACCGGCCTGATTCTGGTCACGCTTGTTCTTTTGAGCATGCTTGGCGACCTTCGCATTACTGCCATTGCTGCTATCACTATTCCCTTCGCTGTACTTTTTTCTTTCGCCATGATGGTCCTCACCGACCATTCCGCGAACCTCATCTCCATCGGCGCAATCGATTTCGGCATCCTCGTTGACGCATCCATCGTCGTTCTTGAAAGCGTCTATCGAAAGATTTCGCGCCGTGTGCAGGGTGAAGAAGTCAGTGAACTCATCATGGAAGGCGTCGCCGATGCGGCCAAGCCCGTTCTCTTCGCAACTCTGATCATCCTCGTCGCCTTTATTCCGCTATTTACCATGCAGGGCGTTCCCGGCAAGATATTTGCACCCATGTCAGTTACATATGGATTTGCGCTGACCGGTGCATTGATCTTTGCGCTGGTTTTTGCGCCCGTGCTCGGCTCCTTCGCTGTCCCCAAGCAGATCAAGCATGAAGCGGAAGACACCTGGCTGAGCGCCTTTTTCCGTCGTCACTATGACAACGGCCTGAAGCGCGCTCTTAAATTCAGCAAATTCACATGGATCTTCGCGCTTGCTTCCCTAGTTACGGCGATTGTGCTCTTCATCTTCGTCGGTGGAGAATTTATGCCTGCGCTTGAAGAAGGCAACCTCTGGATTCGCGCAACCATGCAGCAGGACATTGCTTTCCCTCAGTCAGAAAAGATGGCGGACAAAATCCGGGCTACGCTGCGTTCTTATCCTGAAATCACGCAGGTCATATCACAGATGGGTCGTCCGGATGACGGAACCGACGTCAGCACCTTCAACAACATTGAATTTCTTGCCAGTTTGAAACCGGCAGACCAGTGGCGCCCTCGCTTCCACGGCAACAAAGAAACTCTCATCGCCGCGATCGAAAAAGATTTCGAGCAATACCCCGGCATTGATTTCAACTTCTCGCAAAATATTCAGGACAACGTGGAAGAAGCGATGTCCGGAGTAAAAGGTGAAAACTCGCTCAAGCTCTTCGGCAATGACTTTGACGAGCTAACGCGGATTGCTGATCAGATTCAGGACGTGATGAGTAAGGTGCAGGGCATTGCCGATATTGGTGTTTTCAAGGTGACCGGACAGCCCAGCCTCATGGTTTCTATTGATCGCAGCAAGGCAGCGCGTTATGGACTTCAGCCTCAGGATGTGAATGCTGTGGTGCAGGCTGCAGTTGGCGGCGCGCCGGTAACGCAGATTATCGATGGGGATCGTCGCTTTGACTTCGCCCTGCGCTATGCTCCTGAATACCGCGATACGCCGGAGGCAATCAGCAAAATTCTCCTGCCTACTCCAGATGGCGCTCAGATTCCGCTCGGGACAATCGCCGATGTTGGCCTCAGGAACGGCGCCTTTATGATTTACCACGAAGGCGGACGCCGTTATATCCCCATCAAGTTCAGCGTGCGGGGACGCGACCTTGCCAGCGCCATTCAAGACCTGAAGGAGCAGTTGTCCGACAAGGTAAAACTGCCGAGTGGGTTCAATTACACATGGGCCGGTGAGTTCGACAGCCTGCAGAAGGAACAGCGCCGCCTCGCATATATCATTCCGGTAAGTCTCGCCGTAATTCTCGTATTGCTTTACATTCAGTTTCGCACCTGGCGAGATGCCTTCATCGTTGTTGGAACTCTCCCCTTTGCCGCTATCGGCGGAATCCTGGCGCTCTTTTTCACGCGTACATCTTTCAGCATCTCAGCCGCAGTTGGTTTTACATCCCTTACCGGCGTAGCCACACTGGGAGCGGTAGTCTTCTTGTCCGGAATACGCCGCGCCCAGCGCGAAGAAGGATTTGATCATGGCCTCGAAAAGGGCTGTCTGGACGAAATGCGCCCTGTAGTCATGGCGTGCATGGCTGCAGGACTTGGCCTTCTGCCCGCTGCTGTCTCCAACGGAATCGGCGCGCAGGCCCAGCAGCCGCTCGCGCGCGTTGTCGTGGGCGGCATGGTCACTACGGTGTTCTCAATTCTTTTTGTCATGCCTCTGCTGGTTCGGGCCTTTACATCGAAAAAGGAATTTGAGAATAGCATCACCGAATAGGAGGGCCGACTAGTCTCACTCCTCTCGCAACACTTCGAGCGGCTTTTGCCCAAGAATCCGGAAGCTGGCAATCCAGCCCGTCACGACAGCCAGAATGGCTGTGGCGATTGCGGAAATTCCGCTGGCGATGAACTCGGGATGATACGGGACCTGCATTTTGTGCAGCAATACGCGCGACAGTAGATTGGCGAAGATTACTCCGACTACTCCTGCAAGTAGTCCCAGCACAGCAAATTCAATGCTGAAAATCGCAGCAATCCGGTTGCGTGTTGCGCCCAACGTTTTCAGCACTACAACTTCTCGTATACGCCGGAATCGAGTGCTGGCCACACTGGATGCCAGAATGATAGCTCCGGAAAGAATGGAGAAGGCTGCCAGAAATCGAATCACCAATGTGATCTGATGTACAACACCCTGCACTGTGCTCAGAATATCGGCAATGTTGATCACAGTCACAGTCGGATAGGCAGCAAACAAGGCCCGTTCCATAAAGGGGATTTGTTTTGGTTGCACATGCACCGCGGCATACCAAACATTCGGAAGCCCACGGAGGGGTCCGGAGGGCAGAATAAACTCGCTGCGCGCAAAAACATGCTCGCCTTCTGCCTTATAGATGGCGGCAACTCGCGTATGAATGGGTGTATCTCCAGACTCAAAATCTACCGATGACCCCAAGTGCAGATTCAACCGGCGAGCAACATGGTCCACTACCGCGAGCCCATCGGAATCGCTCTTTTGCCACCACTTTCCCTGCAGCACCTTTACGCCTTCGGGAACAGAATCTGCCCACGTAACAGAAACCGATGACAACAATCGCTTCGGATAGTTCTTCACCTTTAACTGATCAACGGGAGTGCCATCAATCGATCCAATCCTCGCCGACACAATCGGAATAGACTCAAACTTCTTCTCCACCCCTTGCTGATGCATCAGAAGGTCTTTTACGCCCTGCACCTCATCCTGGCTGATATCAATCAGAAAGATATTCGCAGCACTGGTGGCCACATCTGTATTCATACGGTCCACAATGGCATGCTGCATCAGAAAGACGCTGAGAATCAGCATGACGCCAGTACCCAGCGCAGCCAGCACAGCAGCAGACTGGTTCCCGGGACGATATAAATTCGCCAGTCCGTGCCGCAGTGCCGAATGCAGGTGCAGACGCGTTTTATTCAGAAAAGCGCGCAAAGTTCGCAGCGTTACAGCAGCCAGGCCCAGAATCACCACCAGCAATCCGCATAGTGCCGCAGCGAACCACTTTCCTACGAGCATTGAATCCGCAAGCGCCGCTGCAATGCCTCCCAGCGCAAGAACAATCACAATAACGGAAATCCACTGAGCCTTATTCTCGCCAATCCGCTTCCAGAGGCCCGCTTTGTTCTCGGCGTCGCCGCCTTCCACTGCTTTACGCAGCACAATGCTGGGCCGAATCTTTCTGACATCAAGCAGTGGCGGAAGACAGAAGAGAACGGTCGTTAAAATCCCGGTCCCAAATGCAGCTGAAACCGAGCGGACAGGGAGCCGAAGCGGCGGTTGAATCGGCAAAAGCTTGCCAAAGAAAAACGGCAGCGCCCATTCAACTCCCAGCCCGAAAGCAATGCCTGCCAATCCACCTACTGTTCCAAGCAACAGGGTCTGTAACAAATAAATCCGCAGAATGTCGGAAGATCTTGCTCCAATCGACTTCATTATGGCCAGAATGTCGATCCGCTGTTGCAGATGCGCGCGCATCGCCATCGCCACACCAATTGCACCCAACACCATGGCGACCAGGCAAATCAAGCTCAACAACCCAGTGGCATGATCGAGCCCCTCAGATAACGCTGGGCTTGTCTCCCTGAAATCTGTGATCTGGGCTTCCGGCAGAATCTTCTCGATCTCGCTGCGAACATCGGCAACCTTCCCACTCTGCGGCCCCAGCTTGAATAAATATCGCTCCGTAGCGCGGCTTCCCTGCTGCAGCAGGCCCGTGCGGTTAACTGCCGCCCGCGTCATCATCACGCGTGGCCCCAGGCCAATACCCGACGTCAGGCGGTCAGGCTCCTTCTCGATCACGGCAGCGATTCTGAAGAACTCTCCGCCGATCTTCAGCGTATCGCCAACTTTCGCGCGGAGCCGCACCAGCAGATTGTCATCCACTACGACCGTCGAATCCGTAAGCTGCGAGGACAGAACGCCCGCCGGATTCAGGATCACCGCCCCATAAAATGGATACTTCGCCGGATCAACCACCTTCAATGACACGAGCAGCGGCACCGGATCGCCCTGCAGTGAGGCCATCGAAACCATCTCCGTCACCGAGGTGCGCTCGACCCCGTTGCCGGCAGCCAGTGCATCCAGCCTAGAATTTTCCTGCTGCGTCGTGAGCCGGAACATACGCGCCGAAAGATCAGCCGCCATAATACTGCGAGCCTGATCGAGCAGGGCTTTCTGAAATGATTCGCTGAACCCACGAACACCCGTCAACGCTGCGACACCAATTGCAACCGAAATAATTACAAATAGAAATTTCGCCTGGGATGCCCGCAGCTCTCGCCAGGCAATTTTTGCCGCTGTGTTCCACCCCAGAGCAGGTTTTTGATCAGGCTCCATGATTAGCCTGCCTTCCGTGCTCATCCGAAACAATCCGCCCATCGCGCAGATAGATGCGTCGGTCAGCGCGATCGGCAATCTGCTTGTCATGCGTTACCAGCACCAGTGTCGTGCTGGCCTCACGCTGCCGGTCCGTCAAGAGATCCAGCACATGTTGCCCATTGCTCGAATCCAGATTTCCCGTTGGCTCATCGGCGAGGACAATCGGCGGCTCCAGAACAAACGCGCGGGCCAGCGCTACGCGTTGCTGCTCTCCTCCGGAAAGCTGCACCGGGTAATGATGCAGACGGTCCACCAAACCGACTGTTTCTAAAAGTGAAGCAGCACGCTTCTTTCCATCACCATTCGTATTGAGTTCATACGGCAGCAGAACATTTTCCAGAGCGGTCAACGTAGGTATCAGCTGATACGACTGAAATACGAATCCAATCTTCTTCCCGCGCACCTGTGCCAGCCTGTCCTCCGGGAGCCGGCTAATCTCTGTTCCGTCCACCAGAACCTCGCCTTCAGTCGGCGCATCCAGCCCGGCCAGCAACCCCAGCAGCGTGCTTTTCCCGCTGCCCGACGCTCCCATAATTGCCAGAAACTGTCCTCGGGGCACGCTCAGGTCAATGCCTTTCAGAATTTCTACTGTCCTGCTTCCATTGCGAATCGACTTCTTCAGCCCTCGCACCTCGATCATTCCCGGCTCCGATCTCCTGATTACAATACTTATGTGACGCGCCGACACGCTCTTCTGCTTCTTTTTACGCTTTGCTTCGCCATTCCGTTCCATCCCGGCTGCTCAGCGCAAAGCAAAGTCACTCATGACCGCCCAGTCATCGTCTGCTTTGGCGATTCACTCACCGCTGGTCACGGCGTCACCGCAGGTCAGACCTATCCAGACTACCTGCAGCGCGATCTCGACAATCACGGATATGCTTATCGGGTCGTGAATAAAGGAATTGACGGCAATACTACAAAGGACGGAGTCGACCGCCTGAAAGACGTGCTCGTGCTGCATCCGCAGATTGTTGTCGTTGAATTCGGCGGCAATGACGGGCTGCGCGGGCTGCCGATTTCCGTTACACGCCAGAACCTTGACCAGATTGTCTCCACATTGTTGAAAGCAGGAACTAAAGTCGTGCTTGCCGGAATCACTCTGCCTCCAAATTACGGTCCGGATTACATTCAGCAATTCAACGAGACCTACAGCACGCTGGCTCGTAAGTATAAAGTCCCGCTCATTCCCTTCCTGCTCAAAAATGTCTATGGAATGCCCGGCTCAATGCAGGAAGACGGCATCCACGCAACTGACAAGGGCAATCAAAAAGTAGCGCTGAACGTTCTGGAAGCCCTTACGCCTATGCTGCGGAAGTAGCTACGCCAGCACCACCACGGGCTGAAACAGAGTTCCGGCAATGCGCTTTCCAATAGCAATCAAATTGCGCTGACCTTCAAATATCTTCACCATCGGGGCCGCGCTGAACTCCGGCAGATTCACAGCCGCCCCATTCCGGACACGACTAGTCGCAAATGCATCTGCTGTAACCGAGGGCAGTTCTGGTAGTAATGCACGCGCATGAGGCATGCGCGCTTCTAACGTCTCTGCGTTCAGGTTCTCAAGATCAGCCAGCGGAATGGCCACCGCAATCACAAATGGTCCCGCCGCTAGGCGCCGCAGACTTGCAAGATGGGCGCCACAGCCGAGTGCGATTCCCATTTCATGCGCAACGCTGCGTATATAGCCGCCCGCCGAAACAGTGATCTCAAACCCGGCAACATCGGCATCCACAGCAGTAATTTCAAATTTTCTGACCACAATTCGTGCCGGTTTCAGCTTAGGCGTCTCGCCAGCCCTGGCCAGTTGATATGCTCTTTTACCATCTGTCTTCTTGGCAGAAAATGGAGGAGGTATCTGTTCAATCTCGCCCAGGAAGCGAGCAGCAGCGATCCGCACCTGCTCATGAGTAAGTGATACAGCCTTCGGCTCGCTGACTCTCTGCCCTTCAGCATCATAGGTATCCGTCGCAAACCCGAAGCGAATTGTTCCCGTATAAGTTTTTTCGAGAGGCCCAAAGAACTGTGCCAGCCGTGTGTACTTGCCTAGCAGCAAAGGCAGCACGCCTGTAGCCATCGGGTCCAACGTGCCTAAATGACCAACGGATGACTCGCCGGTCACCCGTCTCACCCGGGCCACAACATCGTGGGATGTCATGCCGCCGGGTTTATCCACAATAAGTAGCCCATTCACTCTGACTACTATAGCCGAGCCTTGATCAGTAACCGTTATGCCCGCGATCTCGTACCAGAGACAGAAATTCAGCTCGTGTATTCTGTTTCTGAAACACGCCCACCATCGCCGAAGTCACCGTCGATGAGTGCTGCTTCTCAACGCCGCGCATCATCATGCAGAGATGCCGTGCCTCGATTACGACGCCCACGCCCTGTGGAGCAATGGCATTCTGAATCGCATCAGCAATCTGCTGTGTCATGCGCTCCTGCACCTGCAACCTGCGCGAGAAGACCTCCACCAGCCGCGGAATCTTGCTCAGCCCAATCACCTTGCCATTGGGAATATAGGCCACATGCACCTTACCAAAAAACGGCAGCATGTGATGCTCGCACAACGAGAACATTTCAATGTCCTTGACGATTACCATCTCGTCATAATCCACATCGAAGAGCGCGCCACGCAGAATCTCTGTCGGGTTCTCGTGATATCCCTTTGTCAGAAATGTCATCGCTTTTTCCACGCGCTCGGGCGTGCGCTCGAGACCGTCCCGTGTCGGGTCCTCGTCAAAGCGGCGAATAATCTCACGATAAATGTCCTGTGTGGAAATATTCTCCAGGCCCGTCGTCATTGCCTTGCGCACAATTGCCGGTCTTGCCATTGTCGTCTCTTTTCTATCCCACTCATCTCAGCGACCGCGGGACCGGATACTCGAATGAATTGTTGCTTGTTTCCTCTACCCGCACCCGCACTACTTCTGCCTTATCAAATGCCGCAGAAATGATCTGGTACGCCTCTATACATAGATTCTCCGTAGTCGGCACACGATCCTGAAACAGCGGGTCCAGATTGAGATTCATGTGATCGAAGCGATCAACAATTTCTTTCCGTACACACGTATCCAGGTCCACCAGGTCGCACACCATCCCTGTCTCCGGGCTCACTGGACCGCCAACCGTTACTTCAAGGACATAGTTATGCCCATGCCCGTGTGGATTGTTGCACTTTCCATACACGGAACGATTCTCGTTCTCGCTGAAAGCACTTGTGTGCAGCCGGTGCGAAGCGCTGAAGCGGTATCGCCGTGAAAAATAGGCTCTCATGGCTCACCGTAGTAGTCGGCAAAAAGATCCGGCATCTCATACACGCGCACCCGATGCAGTTTTGCGCCCGGAATTTTCCCGTCCAGCCGCTTCCATACAGCAATCGCAATGTTCTCAGTGGTCGGAATCGCCTCGGCAAACTCCGGTACTTCCTTGTTCAGATGCCGGTGGTCATAAACGCCAATAACCTCGCGCTCCATTACGTCTTTGAGCTGTTTCAGATCAACCACAAATCCGGACGCTGCATCCACATCACCGGCCACCGTCACTTCCAGAGTGTAGTTATGCCCATGCCCGTTCTTGTTCGCGCATTTGCCGAAAACACGCTCATTCTCTTCCGCAGACCATGCCTCATTCCAGTAATAATGCGAGGCGGAAAACTCAGCTTTTCTCGTCAATAAAATCATTTAGTGAATTCTGTCATCCTGAGCGAAGTATCTGCTTCTCTTTTATCCCTGACGCAATATCTCTATCAAAAGGGATGCAAAGAATCGTGCTCTCGCTTCAACTCCCTCCCACATATTCACGTCCCTTCCAGACTACGCGCTTCGTTACCGTATGGTCGAACCAGCTCTTCCACAGCAACCACACAAACAGCGGCAATCCAAACACACTCAACAGGCAATCGCCAAACGGAAAATTCGACTTTGCCACTCTGCGATAAAAGCGCCACAGCGTCCGCACCCAGATCAGAAGAATTACGAGCCGTGCCGTAATCCACGGCATGCTTGCGCTCAGCGGCCACGGGAAATACCATGCCAGCACCGGCAGTCCCACCAACAGAAAAATATCCAGCAGTTTCCACGCCGCCGTAATCAGCGTATTTCCGAACAGCAGCGCCAGGTTCTTCGTCCAGCCCTCGCACATCTGCCCAAAGCTGCGGTACATGCGCGTACTCAGCGCATCCGGAGCATACCTGAACCGCAGCCCCAGTTTGCGCCGCTTTACCAGATAGGCAAGATCGACATCCTCAAGCATCGACTCAGCTACAGCCTCATGTCCGCCAATCTGGAAATAAGCATCTCGCCGCATCAGCAGAAACTGCCCATTTGCAGCCGCCAGCCGCGACTCCGGATCAGACACTTTCGCCGGAGGATATGCCAAAGCCAGTTCGCTGAAGACCAACGGCATCAGAGTCCGCTGCCAGAAGCCCGTCACAATCTGCCGTGGCGAATACGACAGCATTGCCACCTTATACTTTTCCGCTTCGTGCAGAGCTCGCCGCAGATCGCCCGTTTCGTGGGCCGTGTCCGAATCGGTAAACAACAGCCACTCGCCCTGTGCCTGCTTCGCCGCTGTCCACGCTGCATTCGCCTTTCCCGTCCATTTCTTTGGCAGCGCTGCCGGATCAAGCACTCTGACTCCAGCAAAACTCTTCGCAATCTCCCGCGTGCGGTCGGTCGATCCATCGTCGATCACGAGCAGTTCCCAGTCGCGCCCCAGTTTCCAGCCCTCCTCGGATTGGGAAACCAGTGACTGGAGGCAGGCACCCAGGCAGTCTTCTTCATTTCTCGCGGGAACAATTACGGTCAGATCCAAAGCCACTCCAGACCGTATTATAGAAATGTGCGCGGCTTGAAACCTCTGATGCTGTCATTCCGACCGAAGCGCCGCCGGCGCGTAGCGGAGGGGCCTATATTTTTTTTGAAAAGAGCGGGATTCACTGCTTTTCTGCTTCTCTCATTCATCGCAGGCTGCGATCGCGGCTCACATCCGGCGCAATTCGCAAAAGCAGCCCCGAACTTCACCATCGTGGACGGCTCAAAAACCATTCACCTTACGGATTATCGCGGCAAAATCGTCGTCCTCAATTTCTGGGCCTCATGGTGCGCTCCATGCCTTGAAGAGCTGCCCTCGCTCATTGCCCTGCAGAAACAGATGCCGCAAATCGTTGTCCTTGCCGTAGATTTCAACGACGACATCAATTCCTACCACCAGTTTCTCATCGACAACCACGTCGATCTGCTCACCATCCACGATGAATCGCAGCAGAGTAATCTGGCCTTTGGCACCACCCGCCCGCCTGAAACCTACATCATCGACGGTCAAGGCAAAATACGCCGCAAATTCATCGGCCCCCAGGACTGGACTCATCCCGAAATCATCAACTACTTAAAAAATCTCTGAATTTCGTAAGCTGTCATCCTGAGCGCAACGAAGACCTGCTTTTTCCTTCACAGCAACAGAGACATATGCCACAGCCACGACCTCAAAACCCAACTCGCCCTCAAATCGCAGCCTTGCTATCATGAACTAGAACAATGACGACAGTAGAAATCCTATTTCGTTTCGAGCAGCACCCGACTGAAGCCGCGCTGTTTGCCCTCGGCAACATGAGCGAGGTCTACGGCATTCGCCGCATCCAGTTGAAAGAAGACTCAAAAACCATCCGCGTCGAATACGACGCGACCCGCCTCAATGGAGCCATCGTGGCACAACTACTCCGCCGCGCCGGAATCAGCATTGCAGAAGAGTTGCCGCTCATTCCGCCCCAGCCCGAGCCTGCCATAGAGCCGGTGCTGCCTGCACCTGCAAAATAATTAGGCGGAGTTATCCGTCGTCAGCATGTTCGCGTCCCGTGACAGCACCCATCTGCCATCTGGCAGCTTGCGAAAAATTGTGAGCGTATATCCGGTCCGTTTCATGGGCACGCCGCCTCCACGCGGGGTCATCGTCACCCACAGATGGTTCCTCAGATAAGCAAGGTCGCCCACTACCTGCAACTCCTCAATCTCATACCGCACATCGAGTCGCACGTGCTCAAGCCCCCAGCGAAATCCCTGTTCAAATGCCTGTTTGCCGAATGGCTCCCGCCCTGTCACCTGAAACACTGCATCATCGGCAATCAGATTCAGAACAGTCTCAATGTCGCCCGCCATAGAAGCTTCGTTCCATCGCGCAATCAGATCACGGACCGCCTGCTCATCGCTCTGCATATTTCAGGGTTCTCCTTGCGTTAGATTTCAGCGTGTACCGCTGCTTCGCTTACACTCAAACCCTATCACCGTTTGCGAAACAGCACGGAAATTGATATCTTGAAAAGAGTTCGCAGTTCTGCGTTTGCGCGCCCATAGCTCAGTTGGATAGAGCGATTGACTACGAATCAATAGGTCGGAGGTTCGAATCCTTCTGGGCGCGCCATCTTAATCAATCAGCCGCAACAACCTGGCACAAAGACGGTAACCATGTGCCGCAGATGATCGTGTTGCCTGTTTACCTACTGAATGCCCCAGGCAAGCTTCGCGGCTGACTTTCCGTTGTTAATTTCCATCATCACGCTATCGCTGCGGATAAGGATCGTGCTCTCCAGCATAAGGGCCAGGATATTTTTCTGATATCTGGCGAGAGCTTCAGGGCTACCTTTACCAATACCGAGACCACCCTTGACGTAGAACTCGATATTACTGATGTACATCATAGTAATGATATCGGTGCAGTGGCAGGAACAGGCGCTGGTTATGGTTTGAGGCGCGCCGTCAGCGCTGAGATCAAGCGTAACCGTGTGCAGTCGCGACCGAGCATGTTTTAAGGCCAGGAAGTTTTGATAGTAAGGCCTATACCTGTTTATCCATTTATCGAGCACCGGACTGCCATAGCGCTCGAAGATTTTGCAATACCAATCCATGAGAGTTTCCGATTCCTCAGCCAACTTCAATAATTCCATCAAGTTGTTGATTCGTGTTGGTTCAATATCGACCACGATAACGTGTGACATTGAAGGCCACATCAAAGTCAGAAGTGCATTAGCATTGGCAACTGTCAGGATGGCGCCACCGCCAGGATTGCCGGCAATCGTGTCGGCCAGTGCGTTGTTTGCGGCCATACCGAGGATGTCAGCGAAGCCTGCGATCAGTTTGAGCTCGCCGCTTCCTTTCTTCAGAAGTTTGAATTTCTGCTCCAACCGTAATTTCCGCAGCTTTTGCGCTTCCTCCATCGCCGGATGCAGTTTGATGAAGTCCTTATTTACAGAGACAGTCATGTCCGATCCGCCGACCTTCACGGTGTACACGCCTCCGATGTATTCTTTGACTTCGCCATACCACGGTATCTTGTCGTTGGTAACTTCGACCATCGTGCCTTTGGGAAATGGCATAGCGCATTCCTGTCGGATGTCGGAATTTGCCGCGAAACGCGACAGAGACATCATAACCCGATCGCCTGGTGGTGCTGGGGTATATGCTTTGGGGCAAATCATGTATTCCGCAACAAACACTTCCTCAACGACGGCACGTCCGCTGTCACCCAACTGCGAGCGTATCGGTTCAATCCGATGTGGATCAGTTTGTGCTGCCATATTGTCCCGATGGCGGTTGCACCGTCAGGCTCGTGGCAAAAAGCCAGCTCCGGGCATGAGGAGCAAACTCGTTCAGCGAGAGTGCAGGTGATCCATGCAGTTTCACCCAATAATTTCTTGCCAGATTGTGTGCCCACATCGCCAAGTCGCATTCCCCCAGACAGAGGCCAACGCGCCTGCTGTTTAAAAACAGAACGGCAGCCAAAAAGAGGCTGCCGTTGTCTCTTCTGAATACTCAGTGTCAGTAAATCCGGAAGTTCACCTCAATATTCACTTCAACCGGAACCGGTTTTCCCTGGAAGGTAGCAGGCCGGAATTTGTATTGCCGCACTGCCTCGACCGCTTTCTCATCAAGTCCCATACCCAGTGGACGAATTACATGCACGCGCTGCGGATTTCCCTGCGCATCCACAATCACTGACACCACGCAGATACCCTGATACTTTGCGCGACGCGCTTCATCTGAGAACTCCGGATCAGGCGCATAGATCACCTGAGGGGCCGACACACCGCCGCCCGGGTGATATACGCCGCCGCCTGTTCCACCGCCCGAACCCGGGCCAATGCCGTTTCCGCTACCCGAGCCAATGCCGCCGCCATTCCCTGTTCCGAATCCGGATCCGGATCCAGGCCCCTGGGAAGCCAAGGCCACCTGGTTTGATTGCGGAATACCCAGGTTCGGCATATTCGTATCCGGCATCTTGATGTCCGGCATCACCACAGTGGGAGGAACCGGCAGCTTCGGCTTATCCAACAGCAGCTTCTGCGGAGGCGTAATCTGCTGCTTGTCAAACTTGGGAAGTTTTCCCTTCGAAGCGGCCACCAGTTCATGATTTCCACCGCCGCCGCCACCGCCCATCACATCTTTTGCTGCTGGAGCGAGCGGAACAAAGGCCGAAACATCCACCGGCGTTACCTGAGCCTTCTTCTCTACGGGACGCGTATGGATACGAGCTTCAATGATCGCCAGAACGATCAACCCGATCACGAATACGTGAGCGCCAATCGAATACGCGCTGGACTTCGCATTCCGCTCTGTCTTGAGCAGAACTTTGCTTTCAACCGGTTGTGAAGTCAGCTCCAGCGGAGGCAGCTTCTTGGGAAAGAAGACGTCCTGAATATTCGCCCAGAGCGAAGCCCAGATAGATTCTTCTTTCAGTGTTTCAACGAGATCGTTATTGGAGTCCGGCTGCGAGGTCAGCTGAAGCGGAGGCTGCTTCGAAGAGGAAAAAGCGTCGCGGAAATTCGCAACCAGCGACTTCCACATCGAGCCGTCGGCTTCAATCAGAAGCTCAGGCTCTTCTTCCTGTGGCCGAAGTTTTCCTGGTTCCAGCTCCGGAGGTGTCAAAAGCTCATTGCCCATAGTACTTCAACGGGTGGAAAACAGATACCACCCGCATATCTCTCCATTATGGACGACGCATGCCCCGCTTGTCTGTAAGATGCGCGGGGAATTTATTCTCTCTGCGCTTCCTTACTTCCTTTGATGTCATCCTGAGCGTAGTGAAGAATCCGTTTTTCTTCAACCACATTGACACCCAGAACTGACCTCCGAATACCTTCCAATATAGACGCGAACCCCATCATAAAGTTACTTCTCTAAAAGCAGCTACAATAAAGTTTTACCCCTATCGAAATTTCCCATGGGAGAAACGATGTCCGCTCCATCCAATCCGGGCAAATCCACGGTCACGAAAGCCACTGATCCCGGAACGTCCGACCTTAAATCCACCCTCACCCTGCCGCAAACGGCCTTTCCCATGAAGGCAAATCTGCCTCAAAACGAGCCTTTACGCCTGAAAAACTGGGCGGAAACGAAGCTTTATGAGCAGATTCGCGACTCCCGCAAGGGGTCCCCTCGCTATCTCCTGCACGACGGCCCTCCCTATGCCAATGGTCCCATCCACCTCGGCCACGCGCTCAACAAATGTCTCAAGGACTTCGTCATCAAGACCAAGACCATGGCCGGCTTCGACGCTCCCTATGTTCCCGGCTTCGACTGCCACGGTCTCCCCATCGAAATCAAAGTCGACGAGCAGTTTGGCCGTAAAAAGCTCGATATGTCCTCAGTCGAATTCCTGGCTGCCTGCCGCGCCTATGCCCAGAAATATGTTGACCTTCAGACCAGCCAGTTCATCCGCCTCGGCGTCTTTGGCCGCTGGGAGCGCCCGTACTCGACCATGTCAAAAGAGTACGAAGCCAAAACCCTAGAAATCTTCTACCGCTTCTTCGAGCAGGACTTTGTCTACAAGGGCCTCAAGCCGGTTTACTGGTGCATTCACGACCGCACCGCTCTCGCCGACGCCGAGATCGAATACGAGATGCACAGCAGCCCCAGCATCTATGTGAAATACGTGCTGACGAGCGATCCCGCGGCTATCGATCCCGCTCTCGCCGGAAAATCCGTCTCGACCATCATCTGGACCACGACACCCTGGACGCTGCCCGCATCGTTAGCCGTGGCATTCCATCCCGATCTCGAGTATGTCGCGCTGGAACAAGACGGTCAGACCTACATCGTCGCTGATGCCCTCACCGCATCCGTGCGCGAAAACTGCAAACTAAAAGACGCGAAGGAAATCGCCCGTTTCAAAGGATCGAAGCTCGAACGCGTCACCTTTCAGCACCCATTCCTTGACCGCAGCATTCTTGGCGTGCTTGCCGACTACGTCACCACCGACCAGGGCACCGGAGCCGTTCACACTGCGCCTGCGCACGGCGCAGATGACTTCTACACCGGCGCAAAATATGGTCTCGATCAGACCTGCAACGTAGACAACGCGGGCCGCCTGCGCAACGGACTTCCCGAATACGACGGCCTGACCGTCTTCAAAGCCAACGAGCCCATCATCAAGCTGCTTGAATCGAGGGGCGTGCTCATGGGCCGCAGTGATATCTACCATAGCTATCCACACTGCTGGCGCTGCCACAACCCTGTCATCTTCCGCGCCACCGAACAGTGGTTCATCTCCATCGACAAGCAGATGGGAGATAAAAGCTTCCGTCAACGCGCGCTTGATGAGATTCGCAGCAGCGTCAAATGGGATCCGGCATGGGGCGAAGAACGCATCGCCAACATGATCGAGACCCGCCCTGACTGGTGCATCTCGCGCCAGCGTATCTGGGGAGTGCCCATCGCTGTCTTCCTCTGCAACCAGTGCCACACGCCGCTCAAGGACAAGTCGCTGAACCAGAGCATTGTGTCTCTGTTCGAGACGGAAGGCATTGCCGCCTGGCACACTCGCGAAGCTAGTCAGCTTCTGCCTGCCGGAACCAAGTGTGCTCATTGCGGCGCTACCGACTTCCGCAAAGAGATGGACATTCTGGACGTCTGGTTCGACTCCGGCGTTTCCTGGCATGCGGTTATGGAAGCCGAGCCTGAAATCGCGCCACCTGCTGACCTCTACTTTGAGGGAGGCGATCAGTACCGCGGCTGGTTCCACACGGCCCTGCTTACCTCAGTAGCCGTAAGCGCAGACCACAAAGCTCCTTACACCATGGTCGGAACTCCCGGCTGGACGCTCGACGAGCAGGGTCGCGCCATGTCGAAGTCGCTTGGCAATGGCGTTGATCCGGTCGATATCGCCAACCGTATGGGCGCGGAAATCGTCCGCCTCTGGGTTGCATCCGTGGACTTCCGCGAAGACGTTGCTGCCAGCGAAAACCTCATGCAGCGCATTGCGGACAACTACCGCAAGCTGCGCAACACCTTCCGCTTCCTGCTCGGCAACCTGCACGGCTTCAACCCTGCCGAACATGCGGTGCCTTATGAAGACCTGCTCCCGCTCGACCAGTACATGCTTGCTCGCACGCGTGAGCTGGTCGAGAAGGTCTGCGGAGCGAACGGTAAAGGCGGCTGGTACGGAGACTTCCAGTTCCACCGTGTCTACCATGCTGTCAATGAGTTCTGCATCGTCGACCTCAGCGCCGTCTACCTCGACGTGCTCAAGGACCGCATGTACACCTTCGCACCGACGAGCATCGCCCGCCGCTCCGCGCAGACGGTCATCTACAAAATCATTGAAGCGCTGGTTCGCCTGGTAGCTCCGATCCTCAGCTTCACTGCCGACGAAGTGTGGAGCTATTTGCCCGCTGACGCAAAGCGTCCAGCAAGTGTCCACCTGACGCATTTCCCCACGCCGGACGAAATCGCGCCGGCAAGCCCGACCCTTATCGCCGATTGGGAAAAGCTGTTCCAGGTCCGTGATGAAGCTTTGAAGTCACTCGAAGCCGACCGCAAAGCCGGAAGAATCGGCAAGGCCCTCGAAGCAAAGGTAGAAATTCATCCTACGGCGGACCTCGCGGCCACATTGCATCAGTTCAAGTCGAGTCTGAAGGAGCTCTTCAACGTCTCACAGGTTGAGGTGAAAGAGAATTCTTCGAACGGAACCATTCAGGCGATCACTCTCCCCGCAGACGGCACAAAATGCGAACGCTGCTGGAATTACTATGCTGACGATGGTCCGGATCGTGTCCAGCCCTTCGGTCCATGGCCCAAAGTCTGCGGACGCTGTGCTGTCGCTCTGGAGCAGATGGGCTACGAACGCTAACATTCGCAATGCGTTGTCATCCTGAGCACAGCGAAGGATCTGCTTCTTCTAATATTTGCCGAAGCACCCAAAGTAAAAAGCAGATCCTTCGTCGCTACGCTCCTCAGGATGGCATCATGAATTAGAGGAACACACTTGAAAGACCGCCGCAGCCGGCTCTTTGCCATCTCCGCCATCATCATAGCTCTTGATCGCTGGACCAAAATCTGGGTCCAGCACCATCTTGCCGAGGGCGACGAAATCACCGTCGTAAAGAATTATTTCTACATCTCACACGTCCTCAATCCCGGAGCGGCCTTCAGCCTCTTTGTTAACTCGCCCTCGCCCAACCGCACCCGCTGGATACTGACCGCCTTCTCCATCATCGCGATCGTTGTCGTCTTCGGCGTCATTCTCAAAATCGGACGCCGCTTTACTCCAACTACTATCGCCCTAGCCCTCATTCTTGGAGGGGCTCTTGGGAACGTCTGGGACCGCATCCGTTACGGAGTTGTCACTGATTTCCTTGAGGTCTTCCTGCGCTGGGGCCACTGGAGCTACCACTGGCCCGACTTCAATATCGCCGACTCCGCTATTGTCTGCGGGGCTATTCTTATTCTTCTCGATGCGCTGCTGCCGAAAAAATCGGTTTCCTGAGCGATCTAACCCAACTCAAGCCAAACATGGCTTGAATGTGCCATCTTCGCTACCTACCCCCCTCCCCCCTGTTAGTACGGAGATCCTTTTTTTTCAATGGTTTACAGCACTCGCTCTGTACGGAGATTCTTTGTTTTCAGCAATTTAGACCTCAAAAGTTAAAGGCATGGCCGGAGACCATGCCTTTTTGCTTTTCAATTTGAGTCTATCAGCGATGTCAAGAGGGCAGGCTGGATCAGAATGAGGGAAAGAACCAGCCCAGCCGGAACTACTCCTAACCATATTGCGTACGATCACCAGAGACCCTCGTCTAATCACCAACCCAGAGCAGGAAAGGACCCACCCGTGGCCAATCTTTGGCATGACCTCAAGCATTCCCTGCGCAGTCTCTTCAAGAACCCCGGATTTACCATTGCAGCCGTTGCAGCCCTGGCACTCGGCATCGGGACCAACACTGCTATCTTCACGGTGGTCAATGCTGTCCTGCTGAAGCCGCTCACCTATCCAGACGCCGACCGCATCGTCGCATTTTTCAGCACCTATCCCGATGGAAAACAAAGCTCCGCCTCGCCCACCAAGTTCAACATCTGGCGGCAGCAGACCAGCGTTTTTCAGGACGTAGCCGCATACGATTTCGGCGGGCCGGGCTTCAATCTTACCGGCGACCATCCTGAGCAGGTCCACGGCATTCACGTCAGCGAGGCTTATTTCCGGCTCTTCGGCGCGCCTATCATGCTGGGCCGCACCTTTACCCCGCAGGAGGACTCGCCCAATGGCGGCAAAGTTGTTGTCCTGAGCTACGGGCTCTGGCAGCGCCGCTTCGGAGGCAATCGCAATATCGTCGGGAGCGCCATTCAGCTTGGCGGAGAGGCTTACACCGTCGTCGGAATTCTCGGGAAATCGTTCGTTTCCGATCCCGAAGCCGACGTCTGGATTCCCTTCCAGATCGACCCCAACAGCACCAACCAGGGCCACTATTTTCTGGCTGCCGGACGGCTCAAGCCGGGCGTAACTCTGGCGCAGGCCAACGCCCAGCTAAAACTGGCTCATGACCAGTTCCGGCGCCGCTACCCTGAAGCCAGCCCAAAGGAGAGCTTCGAAGCTGATCCGCTGCGCGACAGTATTGTCAGCGAGGTGCGCCAGTCGCTCTTCGTTCTGCTTGGGGCCGTCGGCCTGGTTCTTCTTATCGCCTGCGCCAACGTCGCCAACCTGCTGCTGGTCCGCGCCTCCGGACGCAAGCGCGAATTCGCCATTCGCGTCTCCATGGGAGCTACGCGGTTCCGCATCATTCGCCAGCTTCTGGTCGAAAGCATTCTGCTTGCGGTCACCGGGGGCATCCTCGGCTCAATCCTCGGTTTCATCGGCGTTCGCGCCCTGCTGGCACTCAGCCCGGGTGATATTCCACGCATTGGAGAAAACGGCACAAACGTGGGCGTGGACTGGCGCGTTCTGGTCTTCACGCTTTCTGTCTCGCTGCTCACCGGAATTCTCTTCGGCCTCTTTCCTGCTATCAGCGCCTCACGTCCTGACCTCAATTCGACACTGAAGGAAAGCAGCAATCGCGCCGGCACCGGATTCCGGCAGAGCAAGGCCCGCTCTCTGCTCGTCATCAGCGAAGTCTCGCTGGCGCTCGTTCTCCTGATCGGAGCTGCCCTGCTTATCCGCACTTTCCTCGCCTTGCGCCACGTCGATCCCGGCTTTAACCCGCACAACGTTCTTACGATGGAGATGTCCCTCACCGGCGACCGCTTTGCAAAGACTGCCGGAGTCGCCCAGCTTGCCCTTAATGGCCGCGAACGTGTGAACGCAATCCCCGGCGTCGAAGCCTCAGCCTCAACCTGCTGCCTGCCACTCGAAGGCGGTTTCGGACTGCCTTTCATCGTCGTGGGGCGCCCGCTCGATAAAGGCGGGCAGACCGGCGGAGCAGGCTGGATGAGCACCTCGCCCGGCTACTTTGCTGTCTACAAAATTCCTATTCTCGAGGGCCGCGACTTCAAAGACAGCGACACCGTTGGAACACCCGGCGTCGTCCTCATCAATGAGTCCATGAAGAAAAAATTCTGGCCCAAAGAAGATCCCGTCGGGCAGCAGATTATTATCGGCAAAGGCGTCGGCCCGCAGTTTGAAGACCCCGCCCGCCAGATCATCGGCGTTGTTGGCGACATCCGCGACGGCGGCCTCAACCGCGATCCGCGCCCGCTCATGATTATTCCGCAGGCACAGGTCACCGACGGCATGACCGCGCTTAACGCGCAGATAGGCCCCGTTGTCTGGCTTGTGCGTACCCACGGAGACCCGCACCAATATATCTCGGCTGTGACTGAACAGCTTCGTCAGGCCAGCGGCGGATTTCCCGTCGCCCGCGTCCGAACCATGGATGAGGTCGTCGTCCACTCGACCGCGCGCGAAGACTTCAACATGCTCCTGCTTACTATCTTCGGAGCGTCCGCGCTTGTCCTTGCCGCCATTGGTATCTACGGACTTATGGCCTATACCGTGCAGCAGCGCACGCAGGAGATGGGCATTCGCATGGCCCTTGGCGCGGACCGCTCGCGCATTCGCAACCTTGTTGTCCGGCAGGGCATGCAACTGGCCATCATCGGCGCAGTCATCGGGGTTGGCGCGGCCTTCGCCCTTACGCGCCTTATCGCCAGCTTCCTATTCGGGGTCAAGCCTTACGATCCGGTGGTATTTGTAATTGTGCCGGTGGTATTAAGCGCTGTGGCATTGTTCGCCGTATGGCTGCCGGCTACGCGCGCTTCTAAACTTGATCCGATGGAGTCGCTGCGGGTGGAATGATTAGACTGACGGCGGGGATTAATGGAGGGGGAAGAGATGTCCGCCAGCACGGCTTATAATCATACTGGGAGAGCTTGTACATAAGCTCCCGGGGCGCAGTGCATTGACGGACCAGATCATCATCCGCGGCGCGCGGGTACACAACCTTAAAAATATCGACTGCGACATTCCGCACGGCAAGCTGACCGTCGTCTCGGGCGTTTCCGGCTCGGGAAAATCTTCGCTCGCGTTTGACACGGTTTACGCCGAAGGCCAGCGCCGTTATGTTGAATCGCTATCCGCCTATGCGCGCCAGTTTCTGGAACGCATCGAGAAACCGGACGTTGACCTTATTGATGGCCTTGCGCCGGCCATCGCCATCAAGCAGAAGAACTCGACTCGCAATCCGCGCTCGACGGTGGCGACTGCGACCGAGATCTACGACTATATGCGCCTTCTCTATGCGCGCTGCGGGACAGTGCACTGCATCGTCTGCAACGGCATTGTTCGCCGCGATACGGTGGACGAGATCGCCGCGGCTATTCTTGCTCTTGGCGAAGGAACCCGGTTGCACGCACTCTTTCCTGTTCAGAAACCGCAGGAGCAGCCTATCTCGCCGGCGCCCGAAGAGAAACCGAAACGAGGACGCAAACCTGCCGCAAAAAAGACAGAAGAGTCGCCGCTGACCGATGCCTTGAAAGAGCGCCTGACTGATCTTCGCAAGCGAGGCTTCAACCGTCTTTATCAGAACGGAAGCATCTACGAGTTCTCGACGCCTGAGTCACTGCTTGAGATCAACTTCGCGCTGCCTGTTTTCGCTCTCGTGGACCGCATTGTGGTCAGCGCTGACAATCGCGCGCGCATCGTGGACGCGGCTGAGATTGGCTACCGGGAATCCGGCGAAATTTTGTATGAGATCGTCCCGCGCGATGCCGAGCGAGCGGAGCGTGAGCGTCTGCGTTTTTCCGCGGCTTTTGAGTGCAAGACCTGCCATCGTCAGTACCGTGAGCCCGAGCCGCGTCTGTTCTCTTTTAATAACCCTTTCGGCGCGTGTCCGCGCTGCCAGGGCTTCGGCAATACCATTGACTTTGATCTTGACCTCATCATTCCTGACAAGTCAAAGACGCTTGAAGAAGGTGCGATTGATCCGTGGAACCGCCCGAAGTATCGGTCCTACTTTACTGAACTGAAGAAGGCCGCAAAGCAGTACGGAATACCGGTGAATGTTGCCTGGTACGATCTGGAACCTGACCAGCAGGCTTTTGTTCTCGACGGTCGCGGCGAGTTCCTCGGCGTTCACGGCTTCTTCGAATATCTGGAACGCAAGAAGTACAAGCTGCATGTCCGCGTGATGCTCAGCAAGTATCGCGGATACGCGCTCTGCCCCGAGTGCAAAGGTCAGCGTCTACGGGCCGAAGCCCGCGCAGTCCGCATTGGGGAGCAGGACGGAACTCCGAACTGCGGGAAGAATATCTGCGAGGCCGCGGCGCTTACCATTGCGGAAGCTGACAGCTTTTTCAGCGGGCTGCAGCTCACGCATATGCAGGAGGAGATTGCCGGAAGCATCCTGCATGAGATTCGCCAGCGTTTGCACTTTCTCAACGCGGTCGGACTTGAATACCTCACGCTGGACCGTCTTGCCTCTACGCTTTCCGGGGGCGAATCGCAGCGCATCCAGCTGGCGACTTCACTGGGTTCGCAGCTTGTCGGCGCGCTTTACGTGCTCGATGAGCCATCGATCGGCCTGCATACGCGGGATACTGCCCGGCTCATCCGTATTCTTGAAGACCTGCGTGATCTAGGCAATACAATTCTTGTCGTTGAACATGATCCTGATGTGATCCGCTCCGCCGACTATTTGCTTGACCTCGGTCCTGGGGCTGGTGAGTTCGGCGGGCGGGTCCTCGCCGCCGGAACCGTGGGGGAAGTGGAACGCAATCCGGATTCGCTTACCGGGCGCTATCTTAATGGGCAACTGACGATCCCCGTACCTACGCGTCGACGCGAACCTGGGAAGGAATGGCTCAAGTTGCGCGGGGCACGCAGCCACAATCTCAAAGGCGTGGATGTAGACATACCGCTGAATATGCTGGTTTGCATTACGGGCGTGTCGGGATCGGGCAAGTCGACGCTTGTCCATGACGTTCTCTACCGCGCTGTCGCGCACCAGCTTGGTAAAGGCGAAGGAGCCGACCCGACCAATCTTTACAAGGAGCTAAAGGGCGTCGAGCGCCTGAACGACATTGTCCTTGTTGACCAGAACCCGATTGGACGCACGCCGCGCTCGAATCCGGTGACCTACATCAAGGCCTTCGACGCAATTCGCGAGCTGTTTGCCGCGCAGCCCGAAGCGCAGCGGCGCAGTTACACTGCCGGCCACTTCTCCTTTAATGTTCCCGGCGGACGCTGCGATGTCTGCGAAGGCGACGGCACTGTCACTGTCGAGATGCAGTTCCTGGCGGATGTAGAACTGCCGTGCGAGGAGTGCCGCGGGACCCGCTACAAGGCCAGCGTGCTGGAGATTAAGTACAAGGGCAAGAGTATCCACGAGGTCCTGAATCTGACCGTCAAAGAGGCCCTGCGCTTCTTCGTTGGCCAGCCGAAGATTCTGGACAAGCTTGTTGTTCTCGACGAAGTTGGTCTTGGATATGTCCGCCTGGGGCAATCGGCAACGACGCTGTCGGGCGGCGAAGCCCAGCGCGTGAAGCTGGCCGCGCATCTGGCGACCGTCCGCTCGACCGGATCGGCAACAAAGAAGAGCGGCAGCCGTGTTCTGTATGTTCTCGACGAGCCGACTACCGGACTTCACTTCGACGATGTGAGCAAGCTGCTGACCGCCTTCCGCAAGCTGATTGACGGCGGAGGTTCGTTGCTGGTCATCGAGCATAATCTCGATATTATTAAGTCGGCGGACTGGGTCATCGACCTGGGGCCTGAAGGCGGCTCAAAGGGTGGGCAGATTGTCGCTACCGGCACTCCGGAGCAGATCACGCAGAACGAGCTATCCCATACCGGCTTCTGGCTGTCTAAAGTGCTGATGCCACGGCGGGAATCTCTACGCGAACCACAACAGGAAACCGAAGACGAAATAGCTGTATGAAGTTGAATAGTGTTCTGAAGGGGCACGGCTTCGGCCATGCTATTACGATGGCCGGTTTTGCAGATATAAAGCACGGCAGGCGAACAGTCGCCAGCAATTTGGCCTCACCTATACATGGTTTCAGATTCTTCATGGCGTGGCTCCTCAGAATGACGGCATACAGTTACTTGAAATTTGTTGTATTTCTGACGATTGCAGTGTTTGCGAGGGCTCCACTCCATGCGCAGTCTGCGCCGCTGCCGCCCGGGACTACTCTTGACGAGCCTTCGCACGCACAATCGGCCGACGATCCTCTGGCGCAGGCCGAGGCCGCCATCGATACGAGGGACTTTGCACGCGCCAGGACGCTCCTCGATGCCTATCTCTCAGCCCACCCCGATAACGCCCGTGCTCTTTTTGACCGCGGCTATATCGAAGACGCGCAGGAGCACGACGATGCTGCTGCCGGCTCCTACCAGAAGGCCATTGCGGCCGATCCGAAGCAGTTTGAATCGCGACTGGCGCTGGGGCTGATTTTTGCCCGCGAGGGCAAACAGGCGGAAGCTCATGAGCAACTGGAAGCCGCTTCCAAACTGGAACCGAATCCACCAAACCCGGCAGCCAAAGCGCAGGCCTTTCGAGCTCTGGCACGGCTAGACCGCTCCAATAATCCGGATGCAGCCAAACAGGAGCTTCTGCAGGCCCTTTCCCTCAGTCCCGAAACCCCAGCTGACCTGCTTCTTACCGGAGAGATCGCCGAAGCCGAAGGCGATGAAGTGAACGCGGAAACAGCCTACCGGCGCCTGTTGAACCAGCAGCCGGACTCTTCCGAAGCTACCGCTGGCCTTGCGCATGTATTGATTGCTCAGAAGAAATATGCAGATGCGGAGCCGCTCATCAAATCAGCCCTTATCCGCGACCCGGCCGATCCGGCCCTGAATACACAGTTGGCCATTGTTCTGAACGCAGAAGGCAAGCAGAATGAAGCAGTTAGCGCACTGGAGAAGCTGCATGAGAGGCAGCCTGACAATGCATCCATTAACAGCATGCTGGCCGATGCCTATACCCAGGCCGGTGCTGCAGAGAAGGCCGACCCGATTTACGTCCAGCTGCTGAAAGCCAGCCCGAACGACCCGGCGCTCCTGACGGCACGCGGCGAAAACCTCATTCACCAGCAGCGCTATGTCGAGGCCGTAACTGTCCTGCAGAAGTCCGTGAGCCTGAAAGCCGACGACGGAAACGCCTGGAGCAGCCTTGCTTTTGCCGCTTCCGAGACGCATCAGCCGCAGCTGGTGATCGATTCTCTTTCCGCGCGATCAAAATATCTCGAAGAAACTCCTGCTACCTACTTCCTTTGGGCGACAGCTTACGATAATCTACATCACACAAAACAAGCGGCCGATTATTATCACAAGTTTCTGGCCGCAGCGAATGGAAGGTTCCCCGACCAGGAGTGGCAGGCAAAACATCGGCTGGTCACGCTTGGCAAAGAATAGCCGATAACGTTCCCGTGGCACCTAAAGGAGGTGTCCCATGAGGTTCGTAGCAATCAGCGCCGCAGCCGTTTTACTCCTCCCCTGCGCCCACGCGTATGGCGCGAACGAAAAGATTCCCGATCCCCAGGCACTTCTTATGCTTGAGACGAAAGCGGCCCAGGCGTCTCCCAAAGAGCAGTGCTTTCTTTACGCGGAAATTGTGCACGACATGACGGAGATTGCCGGGCAGGAACTATCTTCCGGTGACTTTAAGCATGCTTCAGAAACACTGAAGGCGGTACAGACCTATGCTCAGAAAATTCATATGGGCATGGCGGAGGACACGAAGAAGCTCAAGAATGCAGAAATACTCATGCGGCACACAGCGTTCCGTCTGAATGAGATTCTGCACAGTGCTGAGTTGGATGACCGGCCTACGCTCCAGTCAACACTGAAGCAGCTCGATCAGGTGCAGTCCGAGCTTATGATGCAGGTCTTCAAGCACTGAGCGCATCAACTCAGGCATTCCTACGGATAGTGAAGACCGGGCCATAAAGGCCCTGATATTGACTTCTCTGTTCACCGGCCTGAAGGCCGGTGCTTCTCCCTGACTACACCAGGCACTAAAAACAGGCCAAGTCATTCAGCTCAGGATGAAAAATCGTCATATCACGAAATTGCAAATTTCGGAATATCCGCGCCCGGTACTTCGGGTTTGTGCACCGGAGTATCGCTTTTGACATAGCTCACTTTGCCGGCGGCTATCTCGTCCTGCGCAATTTTGCATGCTTTGCGCGAGCGGGAATCGACCAGCGGTTGAGAGCCATTTTGCAGCTGACGAGCGCGGCGCGCGGCCACGAGAACGTAGCGGAAGTTGCTGTCGAACGACTGCTCCAGACTCATGTGTTTGATCCTCCAATGAAGAACTGCAAGTCTGATTTCCAGAGCAGATCAGGAAATAGTGTGGACGAATAAAACTGCAGGTCCCTCCGCTACGTCATTGCTTCTCCACCCCCAGCATGCGAAAACCGCGCATGCCGGGTCCCAATACGCAATGACTTCGATCGGGATGACAATTCGTATGAGATCACACCATACCCAACTGCTCTAAGGTCGTACCGTTTCCTTGTCGAGCAGGCCGAATGCTTCCAGAACAGGCCGAACGCGGTCGTCTGCATTCTCCCGTCTGCAACTCTCTGCCATCTTCAGCAGCCGACCTGCATCCTCTACCGAGCCGCCTTCGCGACGGATGCGTTCGGCTGCAATGATGGCCAGGAGTTCTTCTTCTGCCCGAGCAAGAATATCGTTGACGAGAATATATCTGTATTCGCGGTAATTCTCAATCTCCTGCCGGGCCTCCGCCAGGCGGCGCTCGATAACTTCTTCTTTTACCCCACCTTCGGCCCGGCTGCGGTTTCGGAGCCGGGTGGCCAGAATGTCCGGAGTCGGAGGCATGACAAAGATACTAACGGCATCGGGAATCTTTCTCCGCACCTGGGACGCTCCCTGAACATCGATGTCCAGCAAGAGGTCTTTGCCATGCGCCTGAGCGTCAGTGAGAGAACGGCGAGCAGTGCCGTAGTAGTTGCCAAAGACCTCGGCGTGCTCCAGGAATTCATCATTGCGCACCATGCGCTCAAACTCTTCCCGCGTCGTAAAGTGATATTCGCGGCCTTCCTCTTCGGAACCCCGGGGGGCGCGGGTTGTGTAAGAGACGGAAAATTCCAGATTGTCGACGAGCGACCTGATCTGGTTCACCAGCGTAGATTTCCCTGAGCCGGAAGGCGCTGAAATGATGAATAAAATCCCTGCCAAAGCGTTGTCCCTTTATTGCTGGTGACCTGAGTCCAAAATTCACTGCATAAAACGATGTGCATTTACCATCTGAAACATTGAAAAACAGGCCCTGACCCTTCCTCTTCGTTGCATTCAGAGCCAGGGTCAGGATGACAGCATTTGTTGCGAACTTAGAGACAGAATACTAGCCGCGGATTATGTCTTACCTTTAAAAAATTACTCCAGGTTTTGTACCTGTTCACGCGCCTTCTCAATTTCCGACTTCATGCCCAGTCCCAGTTCGGTAATGCGCGTTCCATTGCCTGCGAGGCCGCTGGTCTTTGACAGCAGAGTATTAGCTTCGCGGTTCATCTCCTGCAGCAGAAAATCCAGCTTCTTGCCTATTTCCCCGCCCTCGTCCAGCAGCGACGCAAAATGCGAAATATGCGTGTGCATGCGCGCAATCTCTTCCTCGACATCGCTGCGCTCGGCCAGGAGAGCGGCTTCCTGCAAAACACGGTCTGCATCGAAGCTTCCAGATACCATTTCAGAAAGCCTTTGACTGATCCGCTCGAAATAAGCCTTCTGCACATCGCGCCGCAGCTCGGCCACCTGCTCAACATGCTTACTGAGCCGCGCCAGCCCTTTGCGCAACTCGTCCGCAAGCGCGTTCGCTTCCGCAGACCGCATCGTATTCAGCTCGGCGGTCAGTGAGGGTATGCGCTGCATCACCGCTGCCTCGATAGATTGCAGTTCCTCTTCCGAGAGGCGGGAGTCACTGGTCAGCACGCCGGGGAGACGAAAAATCGCATTCAGATCAGGCTCGCTGCTTAGATTGTGCTGCGCGGCTGCGGTGCGAAAGGCCGCTACATAAGCACCGACGAGAGCATCATCATACTGCGCCTCGGCTTTGCCGCTGCGATCGATTGAGAGCGTGACCTCGACGTGTCCGCGCGCAATCTTCTCTTTCAGGATTTTGCGCAACTGCATTTCGAGCGATTCCGTTCCGCCCGGCATACGCATGTGAAGATCAAGAAATCGATGATTCACGCTTTTAAGGCTGAGCGTATAACCGAGCGATTCGGAAATCCGCTCCGATGCACGCGCAAAGCCTGTCATCGAGTAGACAGGTTGATCTTTCGGAGTTTCTTTTTCTCGCGCAGATTCTTTTTTGGGGGTCATAGTTCGGTTTTACCCACCATAGCAGGCTCAGCGAGTTCCGGCACGTCCATGAACTGCAACTGGTACAGCTTCTGATAAGTCGGGGACTGCTGCATAAGCTCTTCATGCGAGCCAACGGCGGTAATGCGCCCCTGCTCCATCACGGCAATGCGCGTTGCTCTCCGCACAGTGGACAGACGGTGCGCAATGACTACGACGGTGCGTCCGGCCATCAGATTGCTCAACGCAGCCTGCACCAGCGATTCGCTTTCTGTATCAAGGGCCGAGGTGGCCTCGTCAAGAATCAGAACAGGCGCGTCTTTCACCAACGCGCGAGCGATGGCCAACCGCTGGCGCTCACCGCCGGAGAGCCGGAATCCTTTTTCTCCGATCAGAGTGTCGTAGCCGTCGGGCAGGCGCATGATGAAATCATGCGCCAGTGCTGCCTTCGCGGCGGCCTGCACGCGATGGATCGGCACATCGGGCTGTCCGTAGGCGATATTGTTGCGCACCGTATCGTTGAATAGGATTGTTTCCTGCGTTACTTTGCCGATCTGATCGCGCAAGGAACGCATGCTTACATCGCGCAGGTCATGGCCATCAATCAGAATCCGGCCAGATGTCACGTCGAAGAATCGCGGAATGAGATTGACCAGCGTCGACTTCCCCGCTCCGCTGGGTCCGACGAGGGCCACAACTTCGCCGCGGTGAATCTCAAGATTGATATCGTGCAGGACTTCCTTTTCGCCTTCTTCATTGCGATAGGCGAAGCCGACATTTTCCAGCCGGATTGAATTATTGAACCCCTTCAACGTATATGCGCGGTGCTTTTCGACCAGCTCATCCTGGTCGTCCATAAAGGTGAAGATAGCTGAAGACGCGCCCAGAGCCTGCTGGAAATTGTTATAGAAGAGCGCGAAGCGACGCACGGGATCATAGAGCTTGAAAAGCGCGACGATGAAAGCAAAAAATGCGCCTTCGGTCATCTTGCCGCTCTGGATCTGTCCGCGCCCGACCAGCAGCAGCAATGCAATGGCTATGGCTCCGATGGAATCCATTAAAGGCGAGCTGATGGCCTGCGCCCGCACGGAGCGCAGGTTCGCTTTGAAGAGCCGTTTTGCCGCATCGCGAAAGCGTAACAACTCCCAGAATTCCATGTTGAAGGCTTTTACGATGCGATTGCCGGTAATGGTCTCGTGCAGGATGTTCTGAATTTCGGCGAGGCGGTCCTGGCCTTTCCGTGTTGTCTGGCGAACGTCGCGGCCAATGCGGCGTATGGATCCGATGACAACCGGCACGAAGATCAGCAGCGCCCAGGCAAGCTTGCCGCCGAAATGGATGACCACGCCGATTGTGAAAATGAGAGTGAAGAACTGCTGCAGAAATTCTGACAGCACAGATGACATGGCGTATTGGACGCGTTCAATGTCATTGATGAGTGTCGAAAGCAGCTTGCCGGTAGCGTGCTTCTGGAAGAACGAGACAGAACGCCGCAAGACTACTTCATACAAGTCATCACGCAGGTCGGTGATCATGCCGAAGCCGGCGTAGTTCACCAGATACGTGCCTGCATAATCGCAGATGCTTTTCAGCAGGGTGGAAACGACCAGGGCGAACGCAACCACTGCCCAGACGTTATGAATGAAATGCGGAACAAACTGCTGCAGCGTGAATTGATAATGCGTGCCGGGAACTTTATAGAGAGCAATCGGAGGGCTGATTCCTGCGGGATGCAGGACGTGGTCAAAGATTGGTTGCACGAGCAGGACCCGGAAGGCCTCTAAAAGCCCTACCGCAGCCATCAGGACCACGGACGCCAGCGCCTGCCACCAATAGCGGCGCATGTAGTACAGCAGACGCAGGATGCGCTTCATTTAATTTCCCTGCAGGTCTGCCATCGATCTTCCATCTCTTTATTTTAGCGTTTTAACGCGACATATCGCGATGCGCCGTTTTTACGCGGTATCCCTTTTTTTGCAGCCTTTTGCTGATTTCTTCGGCAATCATTACTGAACGGTGCTGGCCGCCGGTACAGCCAAAGGCAATGGTGAGATAACTTTTGCCTTCATGAATGTAATGCGGTAGCAGATACAACAACAATCCGGTGACCCGGTCCAGGAACTCTCGCGTCTGTGGGAATTTTCGCAGATAGGCGACCAGCTTTGGGTGCCTGCCCGTAAGCGGTCGAAACTCCGGCAAAAAATGCGGATTCGGCAGGAAGCGCACATCAAAGACCAGGTCGGCTTCCAGCGGAATTCCATTTTTATATCCAAAGCTGAGGGAGGAAATCAGCAGGTCTTTTCCGGTGCCGTCGCTGGAAAACTTGTTCTGTACGTGGGCGCGCAGTTCGTGCACGTTGAAATTGGACGTGTCGATGGTGATGTCGGCCACATTGCGGATCGGATCGAGTACTTTGCGCTCTGACTCAATCGCCCCAGCGACCCGGTCTTCACGGCCAAGCGGATGTGGCCGCCGCGTCTCGGAAAACCGTCGCAACAATACGGGATTGGCTGCTTCCAGGTAGATGACCTTGGTTGTGAGCGTCCGCCGGATTTGTTTCAGGATGGCAGGAAAGCGCTCCAGGCCCTGCCCTTCGCGGACATCAACAACCAGAGCGGCGCGGGTGATCGTGGCCGATTCGCTGATAAGTTCTGCAAAGCGCGGAACCAGATCAATCGGCATGTTATCGACTGCGTAATAGCCGAGGTCTTCGAATGCTTTGAGCGCAGAGAGTTTGCCTGAGCCGGAGAGCCCACTGATGATCACCAGGGAGCGCCCGCCATCGGCAGTATGAACCGACGTCCGCTCGGCCTTCTTCGATTTTCGCGGAGGCCTGGGCGCAGATTTTCTGGGCATGCGCCCATCCTAGCATTTCACGGTAAAGATGGAACCATAAAGCTGTTAAGGCGCTTCGATCAGCTCCATCTTTCCGTCACGTTTGCGGTGCAGGACCTTCACATTTCCCTGGTGATCGCGAAAGACAAAGACATCCCGGTCGCGGAATTCTGCCTCTTTGACCGCTTCTTCGAGGGTCATGGGGCGCAATGCCACGGAATCAGCGGAGCGGATAACATGCGGCTCCTGGACAGGCACCTTTGCCGGGAATGAATGCACAGTCACCGGCAGCACCTGTTTGGAATGTCCATTGCCGTTTGATTTCCCGGCCGGGGCTTCCTGATGCTCTTCTTCTTTTGCTGCAGGAGCGCGGGACGCTGCCCGTTTCGGACGGGCCAATGCCGGCTCGACGGTCAGCTTTTCTTCTTTCGGCTGGCGTTTTTTTGCGTGCAACTTCTTTTTGCAGCGGATTGCCTGTGTTTCTGCTTTGTCGAGAGCGGCGCGCAGGGCCGTTTCCAGGTTGTTGGATTCAGAGGTAGCAACGATGTTATGCAGACGGGTCTTGATGGTCACTTCCGCCATCTGCCTGTATTTTTCGACTGTTAAAACGATGTGCGCGCCTGTGGTTTTACCCAGAATTTTCACGATGCGCTCGAGTGATTCTTCAGCGATCGTGCGTAGGGTGCGGGTAACGGTCACCTGCCTGCCTGTGTACTCAACCTGCATGGTGAAAGCTCCCTTCATAAAAGAGATTCCTTCGCCGAAGTGCAGCGAAGGTCTGTGATTGTACATTAACCGCGAACGCGGCGCTGATGGGTGCTTGGAATCCTCATATCTTCACGGTATTTGGCTACCGTCCTGCGGGTAACGTCGATGCCCTGGGATTGCAGCATGTTAGCAATCAGATCATCCGTCAGCGGCTTACGCGGGTCTTCCTCCTCGATCAGCTTCTTCACTTTGCGCTTCAGCAGCATGAGGGGCGTGCTCGAGCCTTCCGGACCATTCACTCCCTCAGAGAAGAAGAATCTCAGCTCGTAAACTCCCTGCGGCGTGTGGACATATTTGTTGGATACCGCACGGCTCACAGTGGATGGATGGACGCCGATTTCTTCCGCAACTTCCTTGATCATCATCGGCTTCATGGCTTCGACTCCCTTTTCCAGAAAGTCGGTTTGGCGCCGGATAATCGCTTCGCAGGTGCGCAGGATGGTGTTTTTGCGCTGCTCGATGTTCCGCATCAGCTGGATGGCTGAACGGTAGCGCTCTTTTACGTAGTCCTTGACTTCTTTTTCCGCGCCGTCCTGAGTGATCATGCGGCGATAACCCTGATTCAGGCGCAGGGTAGGAAGGTCTTCTTCGTTCATGACCACGACATACTCGTCGCCGCGTTTTACGAAGGCAACATCGGGCTCAATCAGTCTCGCATCCACGCGGTTATAGCGTTGGCCGGGCCGCGGATCGAGCGTACGGATGAAATCGATGGCCTGCTGCGTTTCCTCTACTGACCGGCCCAGGGCTTTCGAAAGCTCGCGCGGATCGCGCCTCTGCAGCAGAGAAAGATGCTTATCTACAATGGTGCGGGCCGATTCAAAAACATTTATGCGGCGGAAAGAATGATTGCCGTTTGCAGATCCGTTGGAATGATTCTCTACAGGCTCTGCAACGTCTTCGCTTAACAGCGATTCGGCGGTTTCTAAGCCATTGACGCCGCTTGCAGGTGCGGAGCGCTTTTGCCGCTCATAGATCAACTCGAATTCGCGTTGCTGCGCATCAATCTGGACAAGCAGGCACTCGCGCAGGTCCCGCGTGGCAATGCCGATGGGATCAAGATTCTGCACGATTTTCAACGCGGTTAAGAGATGTCCTCGGGCACGCTCGGCCAGCGCGGGCGGGATATCTTCAATCCGGATTGATTCGGCTTTCACCGGCTCCTGACCATTCTCCGGTTCAGGGAGCATCTGCTCCCGTAGATACCCTTCAAGTAATTCTTCATCTGTGGCGGTTAAATAGCCGTCTTCATTCAAGTTACCAATAATGTACTCGGCCGCATCGCGGATGACCGGAGCAAGACTCAACGAACCCAGCTGCCAGAAAAGATGGTCCGTCAGAGTGCTGGGCTGGGAAAGAAAATTCTCTATGGAAGGCTTTTCGGTAATTTCAAAGCTGTTCGGAGTCCGAAAACCCGGGTCGAGGTAATCCTGAAAATAGGACCCGAAATCGATTTCATCAAATGGATCGGCTTTCTCGCGCTCGGCTTCCACCTGCTGCGTTTCTACGGGACGATCCAGCATCTCCTGGCGGCCTTCGACATCGTCCAGCAGCGGCACATTCTCTTCAAGTTCTTCGAGAATGGGATTCTCGGCGATTTCCGACTGGATCATTTCCTTCAACTCGAGCTTATTCAGCGCCAGAACGCTGACCATCTGCATCAGGCCAGGCGTCAGTATCTGCCGCTGAGAAACTTTCAAGCTGAGTCTTGGTTGAAGTAATGCCATTCTGCCTGCTTACGAAATTCGTCTCCAGAATCCGAGGGATGCCCTTAGTCTACACGCATCCGCGCTGCGTCCGACAGTTACCAACGTGAGTTACAGAGGGTATCTTCAGCCCCTTACCAGCGGCTGTTAACCGAGCCTAATTCAGTGAGAAACCCTCGCCCAAATAAACCCTGCGAACCTCCGGATCATTACCTAACTGCTCCGGCGTACCGTGGCGGAAGATTCGTCCCTCATTAATGATGTAGGCGCGGTCCGTAACGGAGAGCGTCTCACGAACATTATGATCGGTAATGAGCACGCCGATTCCGCTAGCTTTCAAGTCGTAGATGATTTCCTGAAGGTCGAGTACCGCAATGGGATCGATTCCCGAAAAGGGTTCATCCAGCAGGATGAAAGACGGCTGAATACAAAGGCAGCGGGCAATTTCTACACGGCGGCGCTCACCGCCGGAAAGCGCATATCCACGTGTTTTGCGAATATGCCCAAGATTAAGCTGATCGATCAGTTTTTCCGTTCGCGCGCGCCGGACCTCTGAGCTCAGAGATTGGACTTCCAGCACGGCCATGATATTTTCTTCGACGGTCAGCTTGCGAAAAACGGACGGCTCCTGCGGCAGATAGCTGATTCCATATTGCCGCGCTCGCAGATACATGGGAACGCGGGTAATGTCTTTTCCGTCGGCCAGAATACGCCCTGAATCCGGTGATACCAGCCCAACGATCATATAAAAGCTGGTGGTTTTTCCGGCTCCGTTTGGTCCAAGCAGGCCGACAACTTCCCCCTGCGAAATCTCAAGGCTTACGCCGCGCACAACCTGCCGCCCCTTGTAAGACTTCCCTATTTCGTCGGTCGAAAGTTTCTGCATTTACTTCGGAACCCGCGTCTTTGTAACTGCGGCAGACTGCCCTCCGCTCACCTCGACGCTATCATCCTGGTCATTGAAAATCAACGCGGACCCGGTGGTTGTACCGTGCGCGGCATCAGCAACGCGCGGCGGATTCGCGGATGTTCCCGTCAGGACATATCGGCCATCTGCTGAGGTGTAAACCAGCTGCTCGCCTTGGCCCTTCCTGCCGGGTTGCGTCAGCACCACATTGCCTTTGGCAACGATTTTATCGATCTGAGAAGCAGCCTGTGTCTTCTGCGATGCGGGCTGAAGAAAGAACTGCGCCTGATTGCAGTGAATCGTTCCATCGGGAGCTGTTGCAATTACATTCCCGCCAAAGTCACCGCGTCTCTCTTTATCGGAATAAACCAGCGAATCGCTCTGCACCCGAATGATGCTCTGCTTCCGCTTTGGTCCCATCGGAGAAGCAATCGTGGTATCGACGGCATGCGGCTTCCCATCCGCTTCTGCGTGGGCGTTCAGCCTCTGCTCTGTTTTCAGCAGCTCGATGACCGGAGCTGAAACAACATCCGCGCCCTGCCACATGCGCGCCTGTCCCCGGAAAACACTATTGCCGCTGGCATGTTCCAAATCCGCTTCAGATGCGATGATATGGACCGGCCCTTTTCCACCAAACATTGGTCCGGTGGAAGTGTTCTGCTGGCCCGCATTGGAGAGATAGGTTGCCTTTACATCGCCTCGGGCCGCCGCATCGCCGGTGTCGCGGTGATAATCAATGGTCTGCGCCATAAGATCGACTGTGCCGTTATTGACTCGCGGATTGCCGGTAAGATGCATCACGCTGTCTGCTGCATGGTATTCCGCCCGTTTCGCCGTGGCATGCACCAGCGACTGCACTTTCGCGCTTTTTGCCGGCGCCTGAGTCAAAGAAACATTGCCTTCCTGAATGGCTGTGTCAATTTGCGATGCCTGCGCATCAGATTTGGTGCTCTGTTTCGCTGAGACAAGCGTCCTGCCCGGCTGCACGAAGGCGATGTGCAGCGTATCGCCTATGCTTGTACTCGTGGCCCCATCCTGTGCCTGATCGACGATTTTGGTGTGGCCGGAGCCATCGAGTTGCTGGATTGCGCGCCCATTTCCCAGAGTGGCCAGCAATTGGTCGGCACTGATGGTCGTGCTCTGCTCCGGTCCTTTCGATGGAATCGTTCGCAGCGTAGCCACGGCATTTCCCGTTGCTAATGCTTTTTGCGCGACGGTCTTTTTGTCCGGCCCTCTCGTGAAGTCGATATCGAGTTTCGAGGTTTCGATCTGGCGAGTCGCGGAGCCGCGAGGATCGTTTTCGAGCTTCAGTTGCTGATCGACAAAGCTGACTGCATTGCGAAACTGCGCATGCTTCAGCGTGGCATCCGGGCCAAAGGTAAACGAGCCCTCCACCGCATTCCCGTGCATGCTCTCTGTGTCATTTCTGGAAATGAAGTTTATCCCGCCGCCCATGGTTGCTTGTGACGGCCGGCTTTTCTCATCCAGCAAGATATTGGCTGATTGCGAGGTAGCCGTCGCGCCGTTATCGAGCACGGTATGCACATTGCCCTTCGCATCAATGCGCTCCGCCGAGCCGTCCTTCCTGAAATAAACAATTGCCTGATCAGCTGTGCTGCGCTCGCTGCGGAATTCGGTTTCGGCATGCAGCAGAAATGCCTGCCGCGAATCGCGCACCAGTTGCGCATGGCCTGCATGCACGGTCGCGGGCTCGCCGTTTGTGCTTGTGGTCAGTTCCACCTGCTTGTCGAGGACGAGAACGCCTTGCTTTGAATCGAAGCTTGCGCCTACGGCTTTTCCGGCGGCCTTCGGCAACTGGAATTCAAGCGGCTGGTCTGTGGTGGCAATGCCGGTCTTCTGATTAAAGACCAGCCCGCTTGCCTTTACATGAATCGTGTTCTGTTCTGCCTGTTCTCCGTCGCCGTTCTGGCTCCCTGAAGTTTGCGGCGACTGGAGATCAATCTGTACTTCGCCCTGCGCTGAGGCGATGCCATTTTTCTGGTCGTAGTCAAAATCATTGCCGTACACGTGGTCTTCACGATTTGTACCCGGCGGACCGTAAAGCGTGATCGCTACATCGTGAAGGACTGCATGTCCGTTGCCTTTAAACTGAACGAGCTTTGAGGCGCGGATGGTAAAGAGAGTGTGCCCTTTTTCTGACTGCGAGTAAACGAAACCATTTGCCGTCTGCTGGATATTCATTCCCAGCTTTCCGGGCAAATCTTTGCCGATATGCCGGATGCGATAACGCGCATAGACCAGAAACCCAATGACAACTGCGATCAGCAGACAGGCCAGTCCCACAATCAGCCACCGCAGCCTTTTTATGGTAATGCGCATGAGTCGATTATCTCAGCAGCGGCGGTGGCATCGGTTCTAGCGAGGCACGGCAGCTTTTGCCTGCGAGTTTGATGCATGGTCGAGCTCGCGATAAATCTCTTCATTGCGAATGATGGCCTGCACGTATTCGCGCGTTTCGGTGAAAGGGATCGATTCGACGAATTCATCCATCCCGCTGTAGTGGCCGATTCCCTGCCAGTCGGTCACGCGGTTGTCGCCGGCATTGTACGCGGCAAAGGTGTATTCGGGCTGGCTGTTGAATTTGTCGAGTGTCTGGCGAAGATAGCGCGTGCCCAGACGGATATTGATGTCCGGATTGAGCAGGTCATTGGTCTCAAAGCGGCGGATACCTTCCTCCTTTGCCATGCTTCTGCCGACGGAAGGCAGCAACTGCATCAGGCCATATGCGCTTTTATTCGAGATGGCAGTCGGATTGAATTCCGTCTCCTGGCGGATAAGCGCGGCAACCATATAGGGATCGAGTCCGTTCTTTTCGGATTCTGATTTGATGGTCGACCAGTAAGCCTGGGGAAAGAGAATGCGCCAATATTCCATCGGAATCGCATCAATCGGCGCGGAGGTATAGAAGGGGATAGCACGCTTCATGGAGCGCATGGCGCGCCAGTTTTCACCATAAGAGGCGTAGATTTTGGCCTCGCACAGAGCGCCCCATTCGTCACTGCCTTCTGCTGCCTGGATTTCCGGAGCAATGTATTCATTCAGACCGGCATTGGCCAACAGACGCGCGCGAACGACATGGGGATCATCTTCAGGAATGTCATCGGTCAGGGTTGGGAGCGGCTCGGGCTTCATCGTGTCAAGGGAGGCCACAGTTGCCGGAGTTACGTTGCCCAGTTCTGTGAGACGCTGCTGCGCGATGGAAGCATAGTAGTAATGCCGATAGAGGCGGGCGACGGTGCGGTAATATTCCGCCGCCATATCGGGCCGGCGCTCCTGGTTCTGGTATATGCGTCCGCGCCAGTAGAGAGCTGAGGGGATTTCCTTACCCCCGTGATAGACGGCAATCTGCTCGTCCATCAGACGCGCAGCCTCAGAGTATTGGCCGATGCGATAGTTCAGCCATGCGGCGCGCCAGTGCGCGCTGGGAGCAAGCGTGGAGGTGGGGAAACGCTTCGCCAGCTCGCCATAATAGGTGATGGCGTTGGGAAAATCCTTGCGCAGCAGATACATGTTGCCGCTGGAATAAAGCGCTTCAGCAAGCCATGGACTGGATGGGAAACGTGTTTCCATCTGCTCGACGATGCTGCGCTGGGTTTCTCCGTCGTCTTTATCGCGGGCCAGTTCCATCAGCAGATACATGCGGCGCGCGCCGGTTTCATCATTGCTGTCGGGAATCCGCTCAAGGGCCTCTTTGTTCAGGCGTTTCAACTTCCAGTCGCAGTGCGCGGCGGCGACGAGGAGGGTGTTTTTCAGCCCGTCGGTTACAGCTGGGTCATTCGCCAGCGCGCGATATTCTTCTCCGGCATCGGAAAAACGTCCTGCTTTATACAGAGCGTCCGCATGGCGGCTGCGCTCCTCCACGGTAAGCGAGGATGTTGCGCCTAGAGCTGCAAGCTGCGTTTTGGCTACGGCAGCTTCATTGCTCAGCGGAAATCCAAGAAAGACGTGGCGGAAGAGCGGCGTTGCTTCGGGAATGCGCCCGGCCATCTGGTAGGTTTTGGCGAGAGCGAGTTGATAGTCGGCGTGATTGGCGATGGCTTCGCCTTTATGCGCGTCGAGGATGCGCAGCGCAGCCTGCGGATCGCCCTCCTGCAGAAACAGATTTGCCTGCAGCACGGGAATGCTGGGGACAAAAATGCTGTCGGGATGTTTTTGAACAAAGGTGCCGAGGATGTTTTCCGCCTGCGGCAGGTTGTTCGACTGCAGATCGGCCTGGGCGGCCAGATAGTCAGCATAGTCGTCCAGCGCATTTCCCTGTGCATTCGCCTGGCGAAAAGCCGTTACGGCTTCCGGAAATTTGCGGTCCAGAAGATAGGCGTGGCCGACTGCGATGTATGCGGCAGCCGAGGCTTCTCCCGTATGCGAGCGGGCGTAGGCGCTTACGCCTGCATAGGCTGCCGGAGTTCGCATGCTGGCCAACTGCTGCGCCATAGGCCGAAGCTGTGATGAGGCCACAAATGCCTGCCGCAGCTTATGGCTTTTGGACCTTGCTTTGGCCGAAAGCGGACGCCGTTTTCTGTGTGTTGATTTGTTGTGTGCCGTGGTCGCCGACTTATGTGTTGTTGTATGTGTCGTAGAGTGGATTGTTTTAGAAGACGCGCCGGATGTGTGCTTTTTATGTGTCGAAGACGACGAACTGCTCTGCGACCAGCACGAGGCCGACACCGCGCCGGCAAGAACCAAAGCTGCAAACCTGTTTCCAATCACTGCGAACGAATAACTCCCCTGCTTTAATCTAAGCCGAAAATGGGCTGAATGACGCTGTGAATGGCTTATGACACAGAAAAGCGTTCCTATTTATGCACTGGAATCGATGCTATGCCGGCACTTCAAGGCAGGCCGCGCAAATCATTTACTATGAATAGAGGCGGAGTAAACGTCCATTTGCGTCCGTCGTGAAAGGTCGATTTCCTGAAGCCATCTGCTATGCCAGACATCCAAACACAAGGAACGGAAGAAGTTCACCCGGACGTGCTGCTGGTAAACCAGGCGCGCGAAGGGGATGTGCAGGCGTTTGAGAAGCTGGTAAAACAGTACGACCGCCAGGTCTTCCGGATTGCCCAGCACATCACGCAGAACCGCGAAGATGCGGAAGATGTAGTGCAGGACGCCTTTTTAAAGGCGTACGAGAAGCTGGACCAGTTCCAGGGAAACTCGAAGTTTTATACCTGGCTGGTGCGGATTGCAGTGAATGAATCGCTGATGCGCCTGCGGAAGCGGCGCACCGGTAAGATGGTTTCGATTGACGAGGATGTCGAGACGGATGAAGGCTCTATGCCGCGCGATCTGGCGGACTGGGGTCCGGATCCGGAGATGCAGTATGGCCAATCGGAGCTGGCCGAAATTTTGCGGAAGACGATCCAGGGGCTGCCTCCGGGATTCCGCACGGTGTTTGTGCTGAGAGATGTGGAAGGTCTCTCGACAGAAGAGACTGCGGAAACTTTGGGACTGAGTGTCCCGGCGGTAAAGTCGCGCCTGCTGCGCGCGCGACTGCAATTGCGGGAGCGGCTGAGCCGCTACTTCCGCAGAAACAAAAGGGATGGTGCGAAGTGACTTGCACGGAGTTTATAGCGCAACTGGATGATCTGCTCGAAGAAAAAGTGCCGCCCACCCTGAAGGCGGAGCTGGAAGAGCATCTGCGCGGCTGTGAGCACTGCGTCATCACCATGAACACGACGCGCAAGACCATTGAAATTTACCGCAGCCATGAGCTGTATGAGCTGCCGGAGACTCTGCGGGTGCGTCTGCAGAAGGCCATCCTGGCCAAGTGCAAGAAGTGCTGAGCTTCTTTTATTGGCATCCCGACAGTAATGAAGTCGAGCGGAGGGACTGGCAGCTCTTTCCGAATCCTGGCGCAAAATAAACTGCAATTCCCTCTACTACCTCGTACCTCGCTACAGCGACTTCGATCGGGATGACAGTTCAGATATACATCTTCCTTCTTCCGCTTTCATGGGCGCTTCGATACACTGCGGCCCATGCGCATGTTTAGAGCTGCTCTCACGCTTGCAGTCTGCTCGCTTCCCTTCCTGTCCCTCGCGCAATCTCCGCGCTTTTCTGTAAGTTTTCCAGCGGAACGCAGGCCCCAAGCTCTGGATGGGCGGCTTCTGCTGTTGCTCTCAAATGATGCATCCGCAGAACCGCGCATGCAGATCAATGATACGGCGCGCACACAGATGGTCTTCGGCGTAACTGTCGATGGTTGGAAGCCCGGAGAGGCAGCCATCGTGGATGACGCTGCATTTGGTTATCCGATTCGCAGTCTGAAGGATGTTCCGGAGGGCGACTATTATGTGCAGGCAGTGCTGAATCGCTATGAAACCTTCCACCGCAGCGATGGCAAAACCGTGAAGCTGCACATGGACCAGGGCGAGGGGCAGCACTGGAACATTTCTCCAGGAAATCTCTACAGCAAACCGAAGAAAATGCACGTCGGGCCGGGAACAACGGCGAACATCTCACTCGATCAGGAAATTCCACCCATTCCCGAAGCGAAGGACACGAGGTACATTCGTCACCTGAAGATTCAAAGCGCGTTGCTGACGAAATTCTGGGGACGCCCCATGTACCTGTCGGCGATTGTGCTCGTGCCGGAAGGTTTTGACGAGCATCCTAAGGCGCACTTCCCGCTCATCATCTTCCACGACCATTTTTCTGAAGGTTTCGACGACTTTCGCACAGAGCCGCCCGATGCGAACCTGAAGCCGGACTACAGCGAGCGTTTTCATATCTCCGGCTATAACCGCATTCAGCAGGAAGAGTCTTATAAGTTTTACCAGCAGTGGATCAGCCCAAAATTTCCGCGCGTGCTGATCGTGAAGATCAACCATGCTAATCCCTATTATGACGATTCCTACGCTGTGAATTCAGCCAACGTCGGTCCCTATGGCGATGCGATTGAAATGGAGCTGATTCCTGCGATTGAGAAGAAGTTTCGCGGCATCGGACAGGGATGGGCGCGATTTATGTATGGCGGTTCTACCGGCGGATGGGAGGCGCTGGCAGTACAGGTGTTTTATCCCGACCACTACAACGGGACATTTGCCGCCTGTCCCGATCCAATAGATTTCCGCGGATATACCACAATCAATCTCTATGATGATGCGAACGCCTTTTACACGCAGGGCGCGCATAAACGAGTGCCGCAGCCATCCATGCGTAATTATCTCGGGCAAACTCTGGCCCTGCAGCAGGACAATAATGCATACGAGCTGGCGCTGGGCGATCATGGACGCTCCGGCGAGCAATATGACATCTGGCAGGCTGTCTTTGGGCCGGTTGGGGCGGACGGATACCCGCAGCCGATTTTCGATAAAGAGACCGGCGTAATCGACCATAAAGTCGCTGAGTATTGGAAGGAGCACTACGACCTGCGCGCTATCATGGAGAAGAACTGGCCGACCCTGGGACCAAAGCTGCAGGGTAAAATTCACATCTACGTCGGCAGCGCAGACACCTACTTCCTGAACAATGCCGTCTACTACACCGAGGACTTTCTGAAATCGACGAAGAACCCTCCGTATGACGGCGAAGTGAAATACGGCGATAAAGCGGAGCACTGCTGGAACGGCGACCCCTCCGAACCGAATTACCTATCGCGGCTGCATTACAACACGATGTATCTGCCGAAGATCATCGACCACATTGAGAAAACCGCCCCGAAGGGCGCGGACCTGACAAGCTGGCGATATTAAACCCCAGGTCTCAAAAGAGAGACCTGGGGCGCGCCCATTTTTGAAAAGTTGCCAATTAGAAGTCCAGGCGCACGGATACCTGACCTGAACGTGCGCCGCCAAAGTCTGAGCCGATTGTGCCGGAAATCAGACCAAAGCTGCCGGAGCTGACGTTCATGTTCGGATCGCCAAGATTGGTGTGATTGAGCACATTGGTAAACGTGCCCTCCGCCTTCAGTTTCAGCCGCTCTGTGATCGAAAACGTCTTGCTTAGACCTGCCGAAAGGTTGACCGTGCCCGGACCGACTACTGATCCGGGACCTGCATTTCCGAAGCGGCCAATGGGGTTGGGAACGGGGCCGGAACCACTGCCGGTAGTGCAGGCGGTTCCCGGCTGCCATCCAGGGTAACCAGGGCAGGTAAATGCCGCAGGATTGATCCAGTTCAGACGCGTCTGATGCGCGGGTTTGAGGCTCGCGCTAAGCACCCGATCCGGATATTGATTGCGGTGGCCGCCGTCAAAACCGGAATCAGTGCCATTCAATCCTGAGCCTGTTCCGGAGGGATCGCCCTGGCCATTCGGGAAGTACGGCGATTCAAACGGCCCGGTCTGCCAGAGGAAGATGCTGGAAAGGCGCCAGCCGCCGACTGCTGCATCGGCGATGCGTGACATGCCGGAACCGAACAGGCGTCCTCGTCCAAAGGGAAGATCATAGACGGCGGTCGTATTCCAGCGATGGCGACGTGTTCCGAAGACGTTGCCGTAATCAGCATAGCGGTCGAGGATTGATGTAGCGCGTGAGCCTCCGGTCTCGCCGGCGAAGCCGGAGTTTGCAGGCCCTTGATTATCGGAAAGCGCCCTGGCGTAGGTCCAGGATGAGTTCAGCTCCAATCCGTGCTGGAAGCGGTGATCGAATTCCGCTTGCAGGGAGTGATAATTGGCGTTTGCGCCGGTTGCGCGTGTGTTAATTCGTCCCCAGTTGGGGAAAAGACGCGCGCTCAACGGCTGATTATTCGCTGAAACAGTGCTGGAGAAAGGCAAAGTGTTCTCGTCCGGAGCCCAGACCAGTTGATGTGTGACCGACCCGATATAGGAAAGGCGCGCACCATACCCGCTGCCGAAGTCGCGATCAATGCTCAATGACCACTGTTCCGTGTATGGGTCTTTCCAGTTAGTGCTGTTGGCTGTGCCGAAGTAGTCCTGCCCATAGCAGGTGGAGCAGCCTCCACTGCCGGCGCCGGCATAGATATTTGGCCACTGGTATCCGACAGTGTGCGTCGTCGTATCAAGCGTGTTGGTGTATTGCGTGGTCTGCGCCTGCAGTGTTCCGGTGAGCGAATAGAAATTGCCACCGAGCACGGTGATGTTGTACATGCCGAAGCCGCCTCGGACAGCCGTCTTGTCATCATGGAATGGACGCCAGGCGAAGCCAAAGCGCGGCATGAAGCGCAGATGCGGATATTTTTTCAGGCCGGGAGGAAAGCCTGCCTGGCTGTAGGTCTGCACCGGCATGCAGGGAGCGCCATTGATGACAGCGTTGTTGGTGTTATGAATGCCGTCCGGATTGCAGGCATTGGCGCTGGCAAGAAAGCTCTGCGCCAGCAGATTAGCCTTGCCATCAGGGTAGATGGAACGACCGGAGAGCGGTATGCTCGGGTCGAAGTTGCCGATGTCTCCACCTTTATCGCTGTAACCTGGGTGAAGCTCATAACGGACGCCGTAGCTCAGCGTCAGGTCTGAATTGACCTTCCACTGGTCCTGACCAAAGAAGTGGTAGTGGATGGATGTTCCGTCATTGTCCTGCTGCACTACGTCGTAAAAGGTCTGATAAGGAAGGCCCGACAGAAAATCGGCGAAATCCACGCCGGTAAACAGCCCGGCGCTGCCCTTGGTGTTAAATCCGAATGTGCCGTAATTGTCTGAACCGTTAAAGCCCAGCGGCGTGATGGCCTCCAGCGTCCGGATATCGAGACCGAATTTGAACTGGTGGTTTCCTTTCGACCATGTGAGCGCATCCGTGTAGACAAAGGTGCGCGACTTGGTGAGCGAGGTGAGGCGGTCTGCATCCAGTGGGCTGATGTTGTTGAAGTCAAGCTCAGGAATGCCGTTGTAGAAAAGATTGGTGAGCCCGTTCAGACCCAGATTCTGTGTAAATGTCTTGCCGTCGAAGCTGTTCGATTGCCCGGAACTATAGAGCGTAAAACCGAAGCCGCCCTCGTTGATCAGGTGAGGCGTAATTGTCCAGTTGGCACTGACCTTCAGTACGCGCGATTGATTGGTATTGAGTGCCGAGGGCACGGTGAGCGGCTCGGGGCTGCTGGTGGGGAAGTTCTTCCAGGTGAAACGGCCCCACAGCAGAAACTTCTGGTTGGCGCCAAAATACTGGTCTCCACGGATATCGAACTGGTCGGAGTGGCCGCTTGTGTCTTTATTGACGATGTAGTTTGCCGTTCCATCGTCAACATACGCTGTTGGATCGCCGACATTCGGGTCGGGATAGAACGAGAGCAGTTTCTGCGCAGCCGGATTGATGTTGGGCAGCTTGGTTCCGTAGCTTCCGCCGGTAAATGGATTGGTCAACCCGGTAAAACCCTCTGAGGAATATTTTGAGAAGTCGCCCTGCTTCATCAGTGTGCTGGGGACGGTATAGCCTCTCGTTTCCTGAGAGGGGTGTCTCCAGCCCTCGTATGCCCCATAGATAAACGTTTTGTTATGGCCGTTGTAGAGGTGCGGAAGCACAACGGGTCCGCCAAAACTGGCTCCATAGGTGTTGCCGATGAGCTTCGCCTTGTGCAGAGTAGTTGGGTAGGTGTATGGAATCGCATCAAACGCCGCGTTCTGGTGATACCAGAATGCCGAGCCGTGAATCGTATTAGTTCCCGCCTTGGTGGTGACTGTGATCTCGCCGGGCTGTCCAAACTCGGCATTATTTTGTGCGCCGTCGGCGCGCAGCTCAGAGATCGATTCGCTGGATGGAAATGCATCCGCTATGGGTGAATTGCTGTTTGCGCCCTGCACGGTAATGCCGTCTACTGAAACTTCTGTCTGGAATGGCAGGCCCCCTTGCAGAGAAAAGCTGCCGTGGTCCGCCTGTACGCCCGGCAACGTTCCGACGATATTCAGCGCGCTGGTTCCGCTGGCGCTGGCGCGCGTATTCACCGGCAGGTTAGAAACATCTGCCGCGCTGTAAACGGCGTTGATGGAGGGCGTTTCCGTGTCAATGGTGCTGATGGTGTCGCCGGAAACGGTCACCTCCTGCTGCACGCTGCCCACGACCAGTGAAGCGTCCACGCGAAGCTGTTGACGAACTGCCAGAGCGATTCCTGTTGCGGACCATTTCTGGAATCCGTTCTGGATAATTTCCACGGTATAGTGGCCGGCCTTTACATCTGCAAAGAGATAATCCCCGGAGTCACTCGTATGCGTGGTGCGCACAGAACCTTCGTCGGTATTTGTAAGGTTGACTTCAGCGCCCGCTATCACCGCGCCTGCCACATCTTTTACGTTTCCGAGAATGCTTCCCTGAATGGATTGCGCATTGCCGCTTGTGCTGATAAGCAGACAACCTGCCAACACGATGGCAAAACCCAGGATTTGTCGCAGCGATAATTGGTTTTTCATATAGATCAAACAGCCTCCTCCAAACAACACGTTCCATGAACTGCGTTGATAGCAGGCGGCGTGAGTAGAAAGAGAGATGGCGGCCGCCGGCATTTAGAAAGTCAGGCAGTGGTTCGAGTGACGCTCATTGTGCACCAGAACATCTGCTCTGTCGAGCAATTTTATGAATGCAGGGATGTCATCTTTGGAAGATGCCACAGAAATGTGACGGGACGGTTACAAATTGGCGTAACGCAAATGCCACGAAGGCATTTCACGTTATTTTCATTGTTCAGATGAAAAGTCAGCGGCGCAGAATGGCCTGCTTCTGCCGGACTTCGTTGATGGCATCCAGCACAATGCCGGGAGTCAGCACTTCGGGCAGGACATGCGGCGGTTCCTGAGCTGAGCCGGGATAGATGGCGTACGTGGGGACGCCGCTGCGCCCTAAAGAGTTCAGCGCCTGCGTAATGGTTTCGTCAGCGTTGGTCCAGTCAGCGCGAACAAGCGCGAATCCGCCATCACGCAGTTTTTGCTGAACATCAGACCGGCTGAGAATGACGCGCTCATTCACCTGGCAGCTTAGGCACCAGCTCGCGGTGAAGTCGATAAATACTGGTCGGCCTTGTGCGCGGTATTTGTCTACGAGTGCCGGCGAGAACGGCTCCCACTGAGAATTACTTGTAGTATTGACGTGCGCTGAGGCTGTGCTGAGGCTGCGCGCTGCAAAAACAGGCAAAGCAACTGCCAGCGCCAAAACAACTATGGCTGCTGCCGTTGCTGCTCTATTTGCAGGCCAGCGCCCCAGAATCCATGCGGCAACAGCGAGCAGCAGAAACGCGGCAAGCAGGCCGGCGAGCGCAGTCAATCCAGCTGCTTGAGCAAAGAGCCACACCAGCCAGATCACGGTGGCGAAGATAGGAATGGAAGTTGCCTGCTTAAGAATCTCCATCCATGCGCCGGGGCGCGGCAGCAGCTTTGTCCACGCAGGATTGAAGGTCAGCAGCAGATAAGGAGCAGCCAACCCCAGAGCGAGGGCGGTAAACACGATGAAGCTGACGAACGCCGAATGCGAAAGCGCATAGCCAATGGCCGCTCCCATGAATGGGGCGGTGCAGGGAGTGGCAACGACCATCGCCAGCACTCCGGTAAAAAAGCTCCCTGCGTAGCCATGTTGTGAAGCAAGAGTTGACCCCTTGCTGGTGAGCGAAAGGCCAATCTCAAACATGCCTGCGAGTGAGAGCCCAAGAAAGAACAGCAACAAGGCGATCACAGCAATAAAGCTGGGTGACTGAAACTGGAATCCCCATCCTAGCTGGCGTCCGCCTGCGCGCAGGACCAGAAGCAGCGCGACCACGATCCAGAAGGAAACCAGAATGCCCAGCGTATAGATCCATCCGTGCGCGCGCAGCTTATGACGTTCTTGCTGTGAAGACTGCAGCAGCGAGAGCCCTTTGATGAAAAGCACCGGGAAAACGCAGGGCATGAGGTTGAGGATGATGCCGCCAACAAAAGCGAGAACAGCTATCTTTGCAAGTCCAGCGCTATTGCTTTCCGATGATTCGCCAGCAGTAAGCGTTCCTTGCGCCGCATTGATCTCAAAAGCATTTCCATCGGCGAGCACAATAAGCCCATGCAGCGTGTTCGGATTCTGCTGCAGGTTTTCATCTTTTTTCAGGCTGATCTCAAAACCATTGCTGAGCGGGGTGACTGGCTGCGGAGCTGCGTTAGCAAGCTGATTCTGGTCAAAGGGAAAGAACTGGGCATTGTTCTCACGCCTGCCGGTAAACACCGTCAGCTTGAACCCCGTTGCTGTAGGCATAAACTTTGCCTGCATGCCCGACGGCAACTGCTGCGGCAACGTACGATGCAGCCGCGCAATCAGCTGCTGATCTGCGCTGACAAATGTGGGCGATGCTGGAGGCGAAGCCAGAGCTTCGCGTTCCACATCAAGCGTCGTCTTGCCCGGAAGGCAGACTTCGCGACAGACAAGCCAGTCTACTTTTGCGCTTAGGGTCGTCGATGCGCCTGAAGGCTTGAATGCTGAGCTGACGTGCATCGGAACCGGGAACAGGACTTCGTCTTCGTAGCCGAAATCCATTAATGGACCGAGCGGTAAACGCTTGGGCGCGGGAAACTGCATTGCATCGGCTGTTATGCCTTCGGGCAACGTCCATTTGATGCGCGGCGGCTCGCCCGAATCGCCCGCATTGACCCAGTACACATGCCAGCCGGGTTCAAGCTTGAAATAGAGACCCGCGGTGAAATTCTGCCCAGTATAAATCTCTGCCGGCGGCACAACTAACTGCACCGTAAGGTGCGGCGCAGTGGCTGTAGAAGCAGGCCATGCCGAAGGACCTCCGGCAAATAAAATCAGCAGGCACAGGATCGGAATGAAGCAGCGGGCGCGCATTCTCAGTATGTCTATTGTAGGACGAGGAAACAAGCCTGAGGTTACACACGCTTGCGTGCGGTCAAATGATCTCCATAGTGTTCTCAGAAGAAATTTCTATCCAGCGTAGAAGCAGATGCGCATTTATATTGCCAAGTCCACGCCGACACGCGACACTGAATCATCTTCCCCTTGCACATCTGTTGTTTCTTTGGAGGTCAGTACTATGGCTTGGACGCGGCGTACTTTCATCACCAGAGTAGCTTTGGCCGGTGGCTACCGGGCTGCATTTACGGCCATGCAGGCGCTCGGCCTGCTTGCGGTCAAGGCGGAAGCCTCTCCTTTGCCCGATCTGCCCGCGAATTTTGGGACGGGCAAAAGGGTGGTGATTCTTGGCGGCGGCATAGCCGGGCTGGTTTCTGCTTACGAATTGCGCAAGGCCGGATTTGATTGCACCGTGCTCGAAGCGCGTGAGCGCCCAGGTGGACGAAGCTGGAGCGTGCGCAACGGCAGCAAAGTTGAGTTTACTGACGGCACAGTGCAGACATGCGACTGGGAAGAAGGTCATTATCTGAATGTTGGTCCGGCACGGCTGCCCTCGATTCACCACACAATGATTGGGTATTGCGAAGAACTGGGCGTGCCGCTGGAAGTCGAAATCAACACTTCACGCAGCACTCTGATGCAGGCAAACACGCTGAATGGCGGCAAACCCGTTGAGCAGCGGCAAGTAGTCAACGATACGCGCGGTCATATTTCCGAGCTGCTGGCCAAGGCCATCGATCAGCACGGACTGGATAGCCTGCTGAGTAAAGAAGACACCCAGCGCATGCTTGACTTTCTGCAGACCTATGGCGACTTAAAGAACGATTACAGCTATAAAGGCTCTCCGCGAAGCGGCTTTCTTTCCCCGCCCGGAGCAGGACCGGATGAAGAGAAACTGCGTCCGCCGCTGGATCTCCACGAGCTGCTGGTTTCTGACTTTTCGACCGGCGAGCTATACGAAGAACAGATTGATTGGCAGGCAACGATGTTCCAGCCTGTGGGCGGCATGGACCGAATTCCATATGCCTTTGCAAAATCGCTGGGCGAAATCGTGCATTATCGATGTCCGGTAAAGAAGGTAAGCAAAACCACGAATGGTATACGCGTGGAATACACCGAAGCCGGCTCAGCGCAGATGATCGAAGCCGATTACTGCATCTGTACACTGCCTCTGATCATTCTCTGCAAACTGGACATCGATTGTTCGCCCGAGAAGAAGCAGGCGTTCAGCGGTATGAAGATGGCCTCCATTTACAAAATTGGGTGGGAGGCGCCGCGATTCTGGGAGAAGCATTACAACATCTATGGCGGTATCTCGTTTCCCAAGCAGATTGTGGACCTCGTCTGGTACCCCAGCAATGGGCTGTTTTCGAAGACCGGGATTATTCTTTCCGGCTTCAACTTCGAGCAGAATGACTTCGGCGACAGCTCGCCGACTGCTTTCGGTGCTCTGTCGATGCAGGGAAAGCTCGATGCATCACGCGCTGCTGTAGAAATTCTGCATCCAGGACACGGTAAGTCACTGACCAAGCCAATTTACGTTTCCTGGCAGAAGATTCCATACAGCCTCGGATGTTTTGCGATGAACATGATGCCTTCAAGCAAACCTGCCTATGACGAGCTGAACAAACCCGACGGACGCCTCTTCTTCGCAGGCGATTACCTGAGCCACCTCGTTGCCTGGCAGGAAGGCGCTGCGCTCTCCGCCCATCGCGCCGTGCGTGGAATTGCGGAGCAGATGCGCAGCAGCTAACTGATCTAATGTTCAATCATTCAATCCAAGGAGTGCACGTCGTTCGCGTAGAGCATAACGAACGAACAACCTGTGTACGCATAGCAGCCAAGGATTCCACGCCGCACGAGCCGCGTAGGACCGTCATCCGGGAAGACTGAGCTGAACTTGGCAGACTTCAGCGCGCGATCAGCAGATTTCAATTCATCGGAGCCTTTAATGAATTTGACTTCTTCGACTTTTCCTTCTGACGTTCCCTGGGCACGACTCAAAACGACAAAGAATTCGGCGCTCGCTTCACCCGGAACCAGTCGGCTCAGCTTTACCGTGCGTAGCGTACTGCTGTCCTCCAGCGACTTTTGTGCGTGTGGGCCTCGTTTCTTGCGGATCTCTATCAGATGATCCCTCACCGTAGTGCTTTCCGAGAGTCGCAAGGAGGCATCAACATACTTTTCCGCCTGTTCTAAGTTCCCGATTTTGAAATGCACCCAGCCCAGTGTGTCCCAGTAAGCGGCGAGACGAGACATGCGAGCGAGATCATCGAGTGTGAGGCTGGACAGAGCCATATTCGCGGACGCCGTCTCTTCTTGTTTGACAGCTCTCTGCGCGTATTCCAGTGAAAGCGAAAGGCTCTTGTTGGCTTCAGCCATTGTGTAGGCGACATTGTTGAACATGAAAGGACGGGGATCAATCTCCAGCGCCTTCTTGAATGCATCCGTAGCCTTATCTTCGCTCCCGAGGAACATATATGACGTTCCAAGCAGAGCGTATAAGTTAGCGCGGTCAGGCCGAATCTTAATCGCTGATTCGGCGAGGTCAGCTGCTTCGCTGTATCGTTTGAGTTTCAGAAATGTTCCGCCCAAAGCGGAAATGCCATCGAGATTGCCGGGCGAGAGCCTGATCAGGTCCTGCCAGACCGGAACAGCCTCCTCGAACTTCCGCAAGCCCATGAGTGAATAGCCAAGTGCTTTATAGCTCACCAGTTGATGCGGGTCCACCTCAATGGCCTTGCGATAAGCCTGCAGCGCTAAGTCCTGCTGTCCCGTGGCCTTGTATATCTCCCCCAGCCATAGCCATGCGCGCGTAAAGTTCGGATCAATCTGAACAGCGTGTTTGAGAGAATCGATCTCGGCTTGCTGATTGTGCTGCTGATATTCCTGCCTGGCATCGTCGTAGGCGCGACTTGCCTCTGCGTTCTCGCTGTAAGGAAGTTGCCAGATTTCCGCTTGGTATGAGGTGGCAGAGGCGCCGCTGGATCTCAGTGCCACATTGAGGGCGTAGTCATCGCCAACAGCTTTGGCAAATCTCTTGTACGTTTCATAGTTGTCGACCGGTACCTCGCGGAGCTTCACCACAAGAACCCGATCGGCGGTAAGGACGCCGTCCTTCACAGAGTACGAAGAGTGATACTCGGCGAAGTCTTCCTTCAAGTTAACCGCAGCGGGAAGCTCCGGCGAGTACCCCTTCGGCAGCTCCATATGGGATTCATAATGCAATTTCTCCGGAGATCCCAGCCAAATGGGATGCGACGGCTTGGTGTCTAGGACCGGCAGTCCGAACGGTGGAACTGCGCACGCTACTCGGCGGTTGGACCAGTCCGGAAAGTTCTTGCGAGTATACATGTAGGAGAAATGAAACGGCTCCTGGGTTTTTTCCGGAGATCCGGCCGTGACGTCGCTCACCTCACCGTCGAAACCCGAGGCGTACGAGACTTGTTGAACGAGGTCTTTCCATTGGGGAAAGGGTACACGGCGAAATGCTAGGCGCAAGAGAATCTCACCATCGGTGCCGCTGAGTTCGCGCTCAACTTTTCCTTCGAGCGTACCGTTGTCGTTCAGTTTGGCCTGAATGACGAAATGTTCTGTGGGTTCACCCAAAGGATCTTTAGGCGTAGTCACAAGCGAAGGGGGCTTGTCCGAGCTTATCAGCAGTGCCTGCTTATCCCGCAGTGAACTGAGCAGGAACGCGAATGGGGCAACCTCGGGAGTTGTATCTAACCAGATGTAGCTGTTTCCTTGTGGTACAGCACTGATGACGTGGTCGAACTGTGCCGGCGAGGGGACATCCGGATCCAGCGCCCGTTGACTGCTGATGAGCACAGGGTAGACCCTGATTCCGACTGCCGCAAGCAGTGCCGCCAGCAATGTGTGTTTGTCCTTGCAGTCGCCGTACTGATTTGCTAGCACCTCCGTGGCGCTGTGGGGCTGGTAACGTCCGATGCCGAAAGACACTCCGATGTAATGGAACTGCGTGCTCACGTAGTTGTAGATCGCTTGCAGTTTGGCACTGTCGTCTTTGGCGTTCTTTGTGAGCTCCTCCGCTTTGGCACGAATCTCGGGGCCGGGTTTGATCCGCTCCTGTTGTAGGCCGTTGTACCAGTTACCAACGTCCTCCCAACTCTGAAATGTCGAGATCTGCACGTCCGGTGGAGGCAGCTTGCCTCGGTTTATCTGATAGAGCTTCTCCTCCTGATACTCCTTCTGCTCTTCCGCGGACTTGCGCTCCAGTTGCGATCTCGCCCAAGTGAAGATTCGGCGGTCACCTTCTTCGGTAATCACGGGCGTTGCTTCCGGGCTCTTCCACTTCAGTGACCGCGCACGCGGAACGCTCACTTGGAGTTCCTCGTTCAAGATGATCACGTCGCGTGCAAAACCGTAGGCCAGCCAGAAGTGGCCGGGGACGAGCGGGTTGGTAGTATGCCAACGCTCCCGAAACTCCAGCACATCTCCAGGAGCCAGTCCCTTGACGGCGATATGCTTCTCTCGCGCATCACTGTAGAAAGGGGCCTGGCGCGTGATTTCCGACGGCATGTCCTGAATGTCGTCTAGCGGTGTGACCACAACGGAACCGTCTGGTTTTACCACGCGGACATAATCGATTTCCACGGTCTGCTCGGCTTTTGCGTATGGGACTGTCAGCACGCTGTATTGCTGCACACCTGCGTCTGACTGAATGCGGATGCGGCTGGTCGATTCGCGAGTGCTTGTGCCGTCGTTCTGAAAGCTGATCTTGGCGACTTCCTTCTCGATCACCACGGCCTCTTTGGAGTAGTCCGGCTTTGTCTCCGCAGAAGTGGAGGCCTTTGCCTGGATCGAGCTCGAAGTCTGTGCAGGTGGCGCTAAAGAGGCCCGCTCGGCAACAGCGATATCAGGGCGCACAAGTACAGCGAACGCGAGCACGCCCGCCGTAAGGCCAAGAACTAAGCCAAGGGCAAGGCAAACGCTCGAAGCAATGTGGCGCATACTCTTAAGTCCATCAAAAAAGAGGATAATGAACCGCTAAGAATAGCAAGCATGTGCTCACCTGGCCACATGAAACCGCGAAACATCGGAACATCCGTATTAGCCAACCTTGACGCTCGCCGGGCGTCGGCCGGCACACTTTCCGCCACACGGTGGGAACGATGTTGGCCGAGATGGGCGAACCCCAACTCACGATTCGCGACTATCGTCGTAGCAAAAAGTTGCGTTCCGTTGGCTGGCGTTCACGACTATTTCCCGGAGAGCAGAAAATCTCTGCTTCTCTTCCTGTTCGTGCTTCTCCTGACGAGCCTGATTCCTGGCCTGCAGGCACGATGTGCAGAGATGATCCCCGTAGACCTTAACCGTGAATGCCGAACGAGATGAAAGCTCCTGCGGAGAATGGCAATCGCAACACCGAATGGCAGGATTCACCGCAATAGCTAATCTAACAAGTTTGGGAATGTCCTTCTTGGGAACCCCATGCAACTCGGAGATGTCTTCAACAGAAGCATCCCATTTAAAGCGGGCCATCCGCCAAGCCGCCGCTCCAATAATCGAAGGCGAGCTGCATGATTGCCAGAAGATCGAGCGTTTCTAGCTGCTGCTCATAGGTGGTAATGTCCATCGTATCGTTGCGCACAGTCACCAAAGCTTGCCAGATTGCCTGATGTGCGGTGAATTCGACGTTCCATTGCGTCGAGCTAATGAGCTGTCCGTGCTCCAGTTTTGCCTTCAGGCGTTCTAAGTCGCTGTCCGTGGCACTTTTAAGGTCTTGAATCTCGAAGGAGTTCTTGTTTGTCTTGCTGGCATTCCACACAGCAAACCCACCAGCAATGAGCGCAACTGCCAACGATGCGCCTGCGGTTATCAATACTGTGACGATTGCGGTTGGGAGTGCAGCATCGGACATTGCCCTTCCCTCCAAAAACTATGCCTGGCGACGCGCTCTCATCTTCCGTTCTTCAGAGAGCCACGTTTCGATTATCTGCTCGGCCATAAATCTATCGGAAAGAACTCCAACAGATTCAGAAAGCCCCAATATCTCCCGGCTATGCTGAATGCGGTCACTCAAGTCGAGCTGGGCATCATTCGTCAGCGTAATGCCGTCATTTGAACCGTTCAGAGCGTCATGCAATTGTCTCCACAATGCACCTGAGTGAGTGCCATCATAGTCGGAGTCGCTTACTTTGCCGCTCCAGGGCCAAATAGTCCACTCTTTCATCCCTTGAAGCAGATAAGCGTGATGCGAGCGGGGAAGCCAGTCGCTCCGGCTAGAAAGCAACCATACCAAATAGTCAAAAGCAGGGTAAACGACGGCGTGGGATGAGTACCGAGAGACTTCCTTGCCTTGACCGATCGGTGACTTTTTCAGCACCCTCTTAAGCACCCACATCCGAAGAGAAGTCTGGAGAATTAGACCAAAAACCCTGCCGTGCGTGGGCAGAGGTCTGCGCAAAAGCGCGTTTTCTTGCGCGCTGACTATGCCCGGCGTTGGTACATTGATCGTGATGAAGCAGCTTTGTGAGACATATTGCGGAAAGCCAATAGTCGGGGCAGTGGCCCGACTCCTACGAGTGACCGCGACCCTCCTGGCACCGTAAGAGCTTCTATCGGGATCACGACCGATCGGACATGAATGCTTCGATCCTCACGTCTCGCTGTTCCAGTCCGGTCGAGAGCGGTGCTGTGGGTGAGCTGTAGCTCTCCCCGGCCCCCAAGTTTTCCGATCAGGATAGATAACGTATGTGTTATTATTGGAGTGAGGATGATTAGGATTCGTGAGTACCTGGACGCTCATGGCCGTAACGTGTACAGGAGGTGGTTCGACGGCCTTGACGTTGCAGCTGCCACCAAAGTGACCGTGGCCTTGGAACGCATTGCTGCTGGGAACACATCCTCGATTAAGGCCGTTGGCGAGGGGGGTTCGGAATACAAGATCGACTTCGGCCCCGGCTACCGGATTTATTTCGGCAAGGACGGGGATCAACTCGTAATCCT
>DATGMQ010000023.1:0-87326 GCA_035293545.1 Alloacidobacterium sp.
GGCAGCCTGTAGGCTGCCCTTCATTTTTAGGTTTTAGTGAGAACTTACGCAGGAGATGGGCTCCCTTCCGGCAGTCCGCCGCCGCGGCTGGGTTCTGGCTTCAGTACCTGCTGTACGTCACCTGTAGCCGCAGCGCCTCCGCCGCCATTGGTCTTCAGCGGAGGCAGTTCTTTGCCTTCAATAATCGCGCGAATCTCGTTCGCATCGATGGTTTCACGCTCAAGCAGAGCAGTTGCCATGCGGTGCATGATGTCCTGATTATTGTTGAGCACGTCATACGCGGACTTGTACGCTTCATCGACGAAGTTGCGGACTTCGGCATCGATCTGCCGCGCTGTTTCCTCGGAGAAGTCGCGGTGCTGGGCAATTTCGCGGCCCAGAAAAATCTGCTCTTCCTTCTTGCCGAAGGTCAGCGGACCGAGCCGGCTCATACCGTACTCGCAGACCATCTTGCGGGCCAGATCTGAGGCGCGCTCAATATCGTTGCCTGCCCCGGTTGTCATCTGCTTCAGGAAAATCTCTTCAGCAATGCGGCCGCCCATCAGGATGGCCAGCTGTGTCTCGAGATAGTCCTTCGTGACGGTATGCTTGTCGTCTTCCGGCAGCTGCATCGTTACTCCCAATGCCATGCCGCGCGGGATGATCGTGACCTTGTGCAGCGGATCGGCATGATCACGGAGAGCCGCGACCAAAGCGTGTCCGGCTTCGTGATACGCCGTAACGCGTTTCTCTTCGTCAGTCAGCAACATGGACTTGCGCTCGGCGCCCATCAGAACCTTGTCCTTGGCCTGCTCGAAGTCCAGCATCATCACGGATTTACGGTTCGCACGCGCCGCATTCAGGGCTGCTTCGTTCACCATGTTGGCCAGATCAGCACCGCTGAACCCTGGTGTTCCACGAGCAAGAACGCGAAGATCGACATCCTCCGAAAGCGGGACTTTTTTGGCGTGCACGCGAAGAACCTCCTCGCGTCCGCGCACATCCGGACGGCCCACAACGACACGGCGATCAAAGCGTCCGGGACGCAGCAGCGCGGGATCGAGCACATCGGGACGGTTGGTTGCGGCGACGAGAATCACGCCATCATTCGATTCGAAGCCGTCCATCTCGACGAGCAACTGGTTCAGCGTCTGCTCGCGCTCATCGTGTCCGCCACCCAGACCTGCGCCGCGGTGACGGCCTACAGCGTCGATTTCATCGATGAAGATGATGCAGGGAGCATTCTTCTTGCCCTGCTCAAAGAGGTCGCGCACGCGGCTTGCGCCTACGCCGACAAACATCTCAACGAAATCCGAGCCGGAGATGGAGAAGAACGGGACATTAGCCTCGCCGGCAACAGCGCGCGCCAGCAGGGTCTTACCGGTTCCGGGAGGTCCGACGAGCAATACACCTTTAGGAATGCGTCCGCCAAGTTTCTGGAACTTTTGCGCCTCACGCAGGAATTCGATGATCTCCTTCAGCTCTTCCTTGGCCTCATCAACGCCGGCCACGTCTTTAAACGTAACCTTCTTCTGCTGCATGGAGAGCAGCCGCGCCCGGCTCTTGCCGAAGGACAAAGCCTTATTGCCGCCGCTCTGCATCTGGCGCAGCATAAAGAACCACAGCAGCCCGATGATGATGATGGGCGAGAAGTTAATCAGGATGGGCAGCCAGGAGTTGCCGCTCTGGTCCTTGACCGTGACCGAGACCTTGTTGTCGGCCAGAATGTCATAGAGATGCGGATAATTGGCCGGTACGGTGACATGGAACTGGCTCTTGTCGTTCTTGAAGTGCCCATGAACTTCGCCGGTATTCAGGACGGTTACGTCGCTGATCTGGCCCTGCTGGGCATCCTGCAGAAATTGTGAGAAGGCGATCTCCTGCTCTTTGCCGCTGCCTGTGCTCTTTTCAAAGACCTGCCAGAGCAACACAAGGCATGCAAATACAAATACCCAGAAGATGATCGTCTTGACCGTCGAGTTCACGAAATAAACCTCATTTCCCTTGCGCGCAGCACAGCGATGCGCAAAAAAGGCACTTACTACCTCACCTGGCGCATGCGCACAGGGTTTCATCTGCTTGCTGCATTAGACGCTATTCCCGGATGGAAAGTGCCGGAGAATTATTGTCCCCGTTGGCGTCTGGTTACGCATTTTCATTTTACTCCTTATTGAACGCCACAAAGAAGGCCCGAGTCGCTCTTTTTAGGATAGAAAAGACATTGATTTTCACGATAAATCATGCGTTCGGATGACTAATCCGGCGCTTACCGCAGCCGCGCTTTCCACTTCCGCGCCTCGTATCCATACAATTTCGCCCTGCCACTCAAGGACAGGCCAGTTTTTGCGCTCATCTGAAGGGATTTTCAGCCTTTCCAGCACTTCCTTCATGCGCTTCAGCCCGGCACTGTAGCGCAACTGAGCACGGTCCCCAGGTTTCGCGGTCCGCAAGACTGCCGGGATGATATTTGCGCAATCTCCGGTCACAGCGATGGTCAAACGGAATCCAAATGCCTCGGCAGCCACTTCTCCGGGAACAGGAACCTGATATTCAGGTAATTTCGTCTCTCTCTTCCCACGAACCAGGCGCAGCTCTCGCGGCGTGCGCTCGGCATGGATTTCGGCTGTTAATGTTTCCCGCCGCCCAGCTTTATCTACGCACATGGCCATTAAAAGTTCCGTCTGATCAAAATTCAGAGGGCATCCGACGCGTTCGGCGGCAGCCCGAAGCGCTCGACGGCGCAGAGCTACAGGCAGGGACCTGAGCTTTTCCACCTCCATGCCGACGGAATCTTCGTCAGGATGCGTGGAGCTTGCGCGGCCTCCCCCACGGACCGCTCTGCCGGGCAGCAGGAGCGAGGGCAAAATCAGGTCAAGCTGCTTTTGCCAATACGCCTCTTCATCTCTGGCAATCGTGGCGATATGTGCAAGCTGCACAACGACTTGCGGATTGTATTCAGACAAAACCGGAAGCAGGCTGTGACGGACGCGGTTGCGGGTATAGGCTGTCTCTGTGTTGGTCGAATCGGTACGCCAGGTCTGGTTAAGCTTCTTCAGCCAGGACTCGATTTCGGAGCGTTTTGTGTCAAGGAACGGCCGTAGAATGAGCCCTCCGGGGCGCTCCAGAACAGGGAAAATGCCGGCGAGTCCTTCGGTCCATGAGCCTCGGAGCAGCTTCAGCAGAACCGTCTCTGCCTGATCGTCGAGGGTATGCGCTGTGGCTACAGCATCCAGCTCGCGTTGTGCCAGCAGGCTTTCAAACCATGCATAACGCAGATTCCGCGCAGCTTCTTCCATACCTTCCCGCTTTAGTTCGGCGCGTGCCGGAGTGTCCACGTCGTGGCGCAGGAAACGGAGTTGCAGCTGTTCCGCCAACGCGGCAACGAATGCCGCGTCCTGATCTGCTTCTTCTCCGCGGATTCCATGGTGGACGTGGAGGACCGTCAGGGACAGCCCCAGTTCCTGCCATCGCTCATGCAAGGCCCGTAACAGCGCCACGGAGTCTGCGCCGCCCGAGACGGCCACGCCGACCCGCATTCCCGGATGGAAATGCGCGGTAATGAGTGACGGCGAATCTGTTTGGGAGCGGGTCATGTCAGGGAAGTGCCGGCTTACGCACCTGTATTTAACGCGTATAGGCGTAAGTACCGCATAAATTTGGCGAATTCGATATGGCGTCGAGCGTGAAGACGGGAGGCTTCTGCCCGGAGAAGAATGCCAGATGCAGAGTGCGTCCATCTACGTAAGTGGCCAGCCATTGCGTATCTTCACCGCCGCACAAGGTGTTCTTGTGCATGAATTTTTTTGAAGCGGGGATGTCCAGCTTGTACAGATGGCCTTTGTTGTTCGCGTTGCTGTCCGCATCAAATACCGAGCTTATTTCGCCGGGTTCGAGGTCGCGGGCGCGGACGATGGAAAAGTTGGAAAAGTTGATCGTGATCTTCGCGTCAGAAAATCCAATATCACCTGTCACTGACTGGGCCGTCGAATTTGCTGCGCGCCAATATCCCAGTTCTTGTGCATTTAGCGACAGACAACAGGCGGAAATGAATCCAATGATGCAGACCATCCATTTTTGCTTCATCTCATAAGCATGACATTCAGAGAGGCTCCGAGCAATTCCGCTGAAAGCTGCCGGATGTTGTATATGGCGAAGAAGTCCGCTACCTCAGCGGCTGAAGCCGCAGTGATTCTGTGCTGTTACGGCATGGCTGAAGCCATGCCCTTACGAAACTCTGAGAAAATCGCGGGTTTTTCTGCAAACTGCTTACAGGCACTATACTGGCTCAGGTATGCTCCAGACGCGCACAACTACTCCTGCTGACGCTCCGATCATTGCCCGCCACCGCCACCGCATGTTTGTTGACGCCGGACGGCGCGACAACCAGGTGCTGCATGTTATGGCACAGCATTTTGAGCCGTGGGTGGTACGCATGATGAATGAAGGCAAGTATCTGGGTTGGTTTACTGAGGATGAAGGCAAAGTTGTGGCCGGAGCCGGGCTCCTGCTGCTGGACTGGCCGCCGCACCCCCTTGATCCGCGTTCTACGCAGCGTGGTTATCTGCTGAATGTCTATGTTGAGCCGGAATATCGCCGACGCAAGCTCGCCAGCCATCTGATTGAATACGCTCTGGCCGAGGCGCGCCGACGCAAAATCCGTGTGGTTGCTCTTCACTCAACAGATGAAGGCCGCCCACTCTATGAGAGCAATGGTTTCCGCCAGACGAACGAAATGTTTTATGTGGAACCTGTAGAGCCATAGCAGAGAGTCAGCAGGTCTATCCATTATGAATGCTGCTGTCGTCCATTCCTTCGATACCCCTCCCCCGTATGTAACGTTTCCTGACCCTGTTGCAGGGGATGGTGAACTTGTTGTGCAGGTGGCTGCTGCTGGGCTTCATCCCATTGTCCGCGCGCTGGCCAAAGGGACACATTACAGCAGCACCGGCCAGTTGCCTTTTATTCCCGGCGTTGACGGGGCAGGACTGCTGGAAGACGGTACACGCGTTTACTTTGGGGCAAGCCGACCACCTTACGGATCTTTCGCAGAAAAAAGCATCACTGCCGGTTGGCTCTGCGTGCCGCTTCCGGACGGCCTTGAGGAAACGACTGCGGCAGGCATCGCCAATCCAGGAATGTCTTCGTGGGCTGCGCTGAAAGCCCGGGCAAAATTCACTGCAGGCGAAAGCGTCCTGATTTTAGGAGCCACGGGTATTGCCGGAAAGCTGTCTGTGCAGATTGCGAAGCGACTGGGCGCGCGGCGCGTTGTGGCTGCGGGACGCAATCCGGAGAGGTTGGAAGAGCTGAGAGGATTGGGAGCCGATGCAATCATTCCGCTATCACAGGAACGCGATGAGCTAGTCTCTGCCTTCCGTAATGAAATTGCTGAGCACGGCATCGATGTAGTGCTCGATTACGTCTGGGGACCTCCGGCTGAGGCGGTGCTGGCCGCCATTGCGCAAAAAGGGCTGAAGCATGCTACGGCCCGCATACGATATATACAGGTCGGAAGCAGCGCGGCTCCCACGATTACGTTGCCGGCGGCCACTCTGCGCAGTTCCGGCCTTGAGCTTCTGGGCAGCGGCTTTGGGAGCGCATCGATGGATGAAATCATGCAGGCTGTACGCGAGTTTTTTGATGCTGCAGCGAAGGCCCCATTCCAGATCAGCCTGAAAACAGTTCCGCTGCGGGAGATTGAGTCTGTATGGGACAGTCCGGAGCGGGACGCGAGGATTGTGTTTCAGCCATAGTCAATTGAGAAGGCGAGAATCCGCTAGTGTGGTGAGTCAGAAATTCGCTGCATATTCTCAAGTGGATTATTTGCATCGATCGTTGAAAAGCAGGTCCTTCCCCTTCACTACGTTCAGGGCCGGGACGACAACGTTGCTGAATGAATTAACAACTCACCACACCAGCGCACTTTTTCGATAGATGTAAGACCAGGCACAGGAGTCGTCATTCTGAGCCGCTGGCGAAGAATCCCCAGCCAGAGTGGCTCCAGATTCTTCCTCCCTTCACCACCTCATCACGTGAAAACTGCACGTGCTGGGCCCGTTTCGGTCGTCAGAATGACGGCGGTTATATCGTCTGAGATTCAGAATTGACGGACTCTTTTGAGGTATCCGATTAGTGGCTTTCTGAGGCTTCCACCTGGTTGGTTACTGATGCAACATTCCGGCTCGATGAACGCAGCATCATTGCTGCAACATAAGCTGCGCCGAAACCATTGTCGATGTTCACGACGGCCACATTCGGCGCGCAGGAATTGAGCATCCCGAGAAGTGCAGTCAATCCGCCGAAGGCCGCTCCATAACCGACGCTTGTGGGCACAGCAATGACGGGGGCTGCTACCAGGCCACCGACGACGCTGGGCAGCGCTCCTTCCATGCCTGCGCAAACGATGACGACGCGGGCTTCCTTCAGCGTATCGCGTTGGGCCAAGAGACGATGCAGACCGGCAACACCTACGTCATAGATGCGGTCTGCCTTTAGGCCAAGGTATTCGGTTGTGACAGCGGCTTCTTCGGCAACAGAAATGTCACTGGTGCCGGCGCAGAGGACTGCGACCGATCCTGCGCTCCTCGAAGCGTCTGTCTGGCGAAGACCGATGATGCGGGCCTCGATGTGATATTCAGCATTGGGAACTACCTGCTTCACTGCATCCCATGCGGCTACGCCGGCGCGTGTGGCAATGACATTTCCTCCGGCTGCGGCCATGCGGGAAAAGATTTCCGCGACCTGTTCGGGAGTTTTGCCGGCTGCGTAAATGACCTCAGGCAAACCGAGTCGCAGCGAGCGGTGATGGTCGATTTTGGCGAAGCCCGCGTCTTCAAAGGGAAGGTTCGAAAGGCTTTCCAGTGCTTCAGCAGATGGCAGGGCGCCACTTTCGACCTGCTTCAGCAGAGCGAGGATTGCATCCCGGGTCATGATCTGGCCTCTAAAAAGAAAAGAACTTTACCGCAGAAGACGCAGAGGTTTCGCTGAGGAGTCATGCTTCTACTCTTTTATCTGCCAGGGCAGTGAGTGCTGTCTCTATAACGTGTTTGAGTGGAACTTCATGCTCACGCGCGGCGCGGGCGCAGTCTTCGTACTCGGGCATTACGTTCAGGTCCTCTCCGTTACGCGATCCAATTTTGACACGGATGTTGCCATAAAGCGTCTCGATCTCGACAAATCGGCGCTCAAGAATGACGCGGTCTTCTTCGCGCGCGCGAATCCCGAGCGTGGTCGTCTCGCGTAGAAGCAATTCTTCAAATTCTGCGCGGCGCTCAGGCCGGCAAAGAATAGTGAGGAGGCTGCCCATACGGCCTTTTTTCATCACGACCGGAGCGCACATAACGTCGAGCGCGCCTTCTTCGAGAACGCGATCCATTGCATACGCGATTACCTGCGGTGTTGCATCGTCAATGGCACATTCGAGCACGGCCACCCGCTCACCGGTTGATTTCTTCGCTCCTAAAGATTCACCAATGCTGAGGCGGAGGACATTGGGGAAATTTTCTGGATTGCGTGTTCCCGCTCCGTAGCCAATCACTTCTGTTGTGATGACCGGAACATCAGCGAAGCTGCATCCGAGAGCTTTGAGCAGCGCTGCTCCGGTAGGCGTGGTCAGCTCCTTTGCGATTTCTGCCGAATAGGTTGGGATTCCTTTGAGCAATTCCGCAGTTGCAGGCGCGGGAACGGGAAACGTGCCGTGCGCGCACTGAACGAATCCGCTGCCGACGTTCACGGCCGAGGCATACCAGGCGTCGATGCCGAGTGAGCAGAGGCCTGCAGCGGCGCAGACGATGTCGGTGATGGTATCGACGGCCCCAACTTCATGGAAGTGGACTCTGTCTACGGGCACGCCGTGAATTTTTGCCTCAGCCTGGGCAAGCAATTGGAACGCGCGCAGTGCGAGATCGCGTGCTTCGGGGGCAAGTTTGGTTTGTTCGATTAATTCGCGGATCTGCTTCCAACTGCGTCCATGAACGTGGTTGTGTTCATGGTGATGGTGGTCATGCGGGTGTTCGTGATCGTGATGATGCTCGTGGCTGTGGTGATGATGAACTGCAGGTCCCTCCGCTTCGGCGCTGCGCGCCTCCGGCCGGGATGACAATTCTGAGGAACGATGTTTGTCCTCCGCGATTTCTCCGCTTGCCACGTCGAGCACATCGACTTTGGTTGCGGTGATGCCGCTTCTATCTACAGATGAAAATCTAAGGGCAGCGCCGATGTTCAGCGCATGGGCTGCTTCTTCGAGCAAGGACTGTGAAACGCCGGTATCGACCAGAGCGCCGAGCAGCATGTCTCCGCTGATGCCGGCGAAACATTCGAGGTATCCAATTCGCATGCTTTATTTTCCAGATGCCTTCGCCAGCGTCTCAACAGGAAGAATCTCATTCATCGAGCCGGAGCGATAGCCATCGCAGTCCACAGCAACGTAATGGAAACCGGCAACGCGCACTGCCTTGCCTATCTGCCGGAAGATCTGTGGCGAGAGCACAGAGGGCATCTCGTTCTCCGCGATTTCAATGCGGGCAATGTTGCCATGATGGCGCACACGGAAGTTGTGCAGCCCCAGTTCGCGAAGCGCTTCTTCTGCCTCTTCGACCTGGCGAAGCGCTTCGGGGGTGACGCGGCGGCCATATTCAATACGCGAAGAGAGACATGCCGACGCAGGCTTGTCCCACACGCGCAGGCCGGCAGATTGCGCCAGAGCGCGAATGTCGGCTTTCGTCAGTCCAGCGTCGGCGAGCGGAGCCGCTACGGCGTGCTCGGCGGCAGCACGCTGGCCGGGGCGGAAATCTTTCCTGTCATCGACATTCAAGCCATAGGCAACTGCTGAAAAGCCGAGCTGCCGCCGCTCCTGCTCAAGCACGGTGAACAGCTCGTCCTTGCAGTGGAAGCACCGGTCTGCTTTGTTGACGGCGTACTCTTCATGTTCGAGTTCATTTGTTTCGACGGTGCGCAGAGGAATCGACTGCTCCAGCGCGAACTCCACGGCTTCGCGATAATGGCTGCGCGGCAAACTGGCAGAATCAGCAATGATGGCGACCATCTTTTCGCCTAGAACCTGATGCGTTGCCCAGGCCAGATACGCCGAATCGACACCGCCGGAATAAGCAACAATGACGCTGCCTAATTCGCAGAGTCGCGACTCCAGCTTCGATTGCTTTTGCTCTAATTCCGTCATCAGCCCAGCCATTGCGGATTGTGGTAAGTGCCGTCGAAGTTGTGGCTCGTTTTGTACAACTCAAATTGTCCGTTCTGCGCGACTGCTTCGGTCTTCTTCAGAATAGCGCTGACTTCTGTTTCGCTGAGTCCGCGAAAATTCTTTGCGGTGTCGAGCGCCTGCTGCAGAATCTGCATCGAATCGCATCCGGTAATCACGACGCTCACCGGCAGATGCATCGCGTAGCGCAGACACTCAACCGGAGTGACGGTATTGCTCTTGAGAAGAACGCCGTCGCCCATCGGCTTCATGCCGAGAATGCCCATGTTCAGCTTCTTCGCCACGGGAATGACTTTGCTGGCAAAGCTGTCAAAGTGCGCATCCATGGCGTTCAGAGGCATCTGCACTGTATCGAAGGTGTAATTTTGTTTCGTTGCGGTCTCGATCATATGCAGATGGATTTCCGGACTTTTATGGCCGGTGAATCCGATGAAGCGGACCTTGCCTTCTTTCTTTGCCTTCTCGAGATATTCGAGTGAGCCGCCCTGCGCAAAGATCCGTTCCGGATCATTCATGCGGATCACTTCGTGCATCTGTATGAGATCGATGTGATCGGTCTGCAGGCGTTTCAGCGACTCCTCAAGCTGTTGTTGCGCGGTTTTTGCAGTGCGGCCATCGAGCTTCGTCATCAAAAAGGCCTTCTGCCGGTAGCCATCTTTTAAGGCAATTCCCATGCGCTCTTCGCTCAGGCCATTGTTATAGTCCCAGCAGTTGTCCAAGAAGTTGATGCCTGAATCCAGCGCGGTGCGGATGATGCGTGTGCTCTCTTCCTGCGAGACATAATTTCTGCCGATGTGATGACCGCCGAGCCCGACGAGAGAAACTCTGGCCCCGGTCCGGCCAAGCGTGCGGTAAGGGATTCCGGAGGAATTTTCCGCATGGAGAGACAGCTTTGAGGCAAGCGCTGCGACTGCGGCCGACTTGAGAAATTCACGGCGTTCCATCATAAGGCCCCTCGAATGTCATCCTACTCCTTGCGTGGTTGGATGACGAATGGGATTTCATCTGTTTCGATGCGCTCGTCAGATCATCGGGGGCAATCATCTGCGCGATATGCTAGGAAGAGACGATGGCAGTTTTCCAGCTACGAACGGTTCTTACCCCCGAGGAGCGGCAGCAAAGGCAGAGGCTGATTCTGCGGGACACGCTGGCTCTTTTAAGCCTGTTCGCCATTGTCATCATTCTCTTTTTTGTGACTCTGGCGCTGTTTCATTCCTTTTCCGTGCATCGCCAGGAACTGGCGCAGCGCTGGCTTGCACGCGGGGAAAAAGCACTGCACGCCGGACAGCCGCTTGCCGCGATTGATGCGCTGCGGTCAGCGTTGGCCTATGCCCCTGACGATGACACTATGCAGATCGAGCTGGCCGAGGCGCTGGCGGCTGCAGGGCGTACTCAGGAGGCAGTCGCATATTTCAATACACTGCTTGAATCGCGGCCGGGAAGCGGAATGATTAACCTGCAGCTCGCGCGACTGGCGGCCAGGCAGGGAGAAGAGTCGAAGGCCATCGACTATTATCAGGCGGCTCTGGACGGAACCTGGGAAGGGGACGGGTATATTCGCCGGCGCGAGGTGCGGCTTGAACTGGCGAAGTACCTGACAGACCGCAAGCAGTATGACCGCGCCCGAAACCAGTTGCTGATTGCTGCGGGCAATGCGCCTGATGATGTGAACATTGAGATTCATATCGCCGCCATGCTTGAAGCTGCCCAGGACCCAGCCAATGCGCTGCATCTCTACCAAAAGGCCTTGCAGCACAGGCCGGCGCGGCTCCAGGCGCTGCTGGGAGCCGGACGCACTGCTTACGATTTAAATCGGTTTCTGCAGGCAAGGGAGTATCTGGAGCGCGCGCTGAACCATCCCGATTTTGAAAAGCAACCATCGGAGATACAGGCAGGATTTCGCAACATGCTTTCCGACTCAGACCACATCCTGCTGCTGTATCCCGGAGATGATTTGACGATTCGCGCGCGGGCAATTCGTATCCTGGGTAACAAAAAAATTGCTCAGGAGCGATTGGCTGATTGTCTCAGCAGCAAGACGGCTGTTTCTCAGGAGTTGCAGAACCTGGCGAGCCAATGGCAACAGTTGCCTTCTCCGTTGCGCCTGTTGCAACTGGAACAGAACCCTGAGCTCGAGCAGACCATCATGCAGCTGGTGTATCAGACCGAGCAGGTCGCCAGCCGGGAATGCGGTGCTCCAACGGGAAATGATGCGCTGCTGCTGAAAATTTCGCAGGCTCCGGAGGCGGTTGAGCAGCGATGAACGTGCAGACGATCCGGGAAAAGACCGCCAGGCAACTTGGAAAACTGAATTTTCCGCTCACACAGCTGGAACTGGAGAAGATTGCGCCCACGCGCGACGAACGCCTCTTTCTTGTCCTGTCCATCTTTATCGGAGTGCTCTCCGGGCTGCTGGTGGTTTCTTTCCGTATCGCCATTGAATGGATCAAGATTCTGACACTTGGTTCAGCGCCTCACGCCGGGCAATTTCGTCTGCTGTTAGTACCGGCGCTTGCCGGATTAGTTGTGGCGGCGCTGGTGCAGCTCTTCTTTCCCGCAGCACGCGGCAGCGGCGTCAATCAGACGAAGGCCGCTTTATATATCTACAACGGTTACATTTCCTTCAAGACAGTCGTCGGAAAATTCATTACATCCGCGTTGGCGATTGGCTGCGGACATTCGCTGGGACCGGAAGACCCTTCCCTGCAGATAGGGGCGGGCGTGGCTTCGATGGTGGCTCGCCGTCTCAATATGTCGAAGCAACGGCTGCGGCTCTTTGCGCCCGTCGGCGCGGCGGCCGGCCTGGCTGCTGCCTTTAATGCGCCTGTCTCGGCCATTCTCTTTGTCATTGAAGAAGTCATCGGCCAGTGGAGCGCTGCGGTTTTGGGGTCGATTGTGCTCTCGGCGATTTCCAGTGTTGTTGTGGCGCGCTGGTTCTGGGGATCGGAGCCTATTTTTCGCATTCCACCCATCACGCTGCGCGATCCTCGCGAGCTGATCGCTTATGCAGTTCTCGGGATAGCAGGTGGGTTTGCAGCGCTCGTTTTCTCGAAATCACTCGGATGGTTGCGGCCGCGGCTGCGAGCATTTCCGGTATGGACTCAGTATTGCCAATCCGGTATTGCCGGCCTGCTGGTGGGCCTGATCGGTTTCTTTGGATTCACGCAGGTCATGGGTCCCGGCTATGAATCCATCGACCAGGCGATGCATGGACAATTTACCTGGAAGCTGCTGCTGGTTCTGGCCCTGCTCAAAATTCTTGCTACCACTCTCTCCTTCTCCAGCGGAACGCCGGGCGGCATGTTCGCGCCGACCTTGTTTATCGGGGCCATGCTCGGGGCGTCGGTCGGCTCATTTGAGAAGCTGTTCTTCCCGCATCTCACCGGAACCGTGGGTGCGTATGCGCTCGTCGGGATGGGGGTCCTCTTTGCGGGATTTCTGCGCGCGCCGCTGACCTCGATCTTTATGGTGCTGGAGGTGAGCGGGAACTATTCCATAATTGTGCCGGTGATTCTCGCGAACATGATTGCTTATTTCATGTCCCGCGCTTTACAGCCGGTTGCGATCTTCGAAGTCTTTACGCATCAGGATGGGCTTGAGCTGCCCTCCATGGAAGAAGCGCGGGAAGAATCCGAGCTGCATCTTGAAGATGCTTTGCGGCCTGTCAATGTTCCGGTCATAAAAGGGGCACAAACGATAGCGGATGCCGCGCAGCTTCTTGCAGAAGCCCACGCTTCGGCGTTCCTGATTTCTCTCTGGGACGGAAGCTGGCATTCCATGACTGCCGATGAATTGACTGCTGCGGGCGCTACTTCGACTCCAGACACGCCTCTGGAGCGTGTCCTGCCGGCTGAGCGGGCGCCCGTCCTCTTTCCTGACATGCCGCTCGACAGCGCGCTGCATTATTTTCCGCGCTGGCCAGTACTGCCGATCATGAACCGTGCCAGCAGAGGCACGCTTGAAGGCATAGTGACACAAAATGACGTGCTCCGTTGTTATCAGGAACATTGAGGAACAGCTACTCTGCCAACGTTTGACGTGTCTCATTTATCTGTTCACATGAGTAAAAATATTCGACTTGACCGAATCACGTCAGTCATTTCTTACGTCTACACCTTTGCACCGCTGCGTAAATTCCTGCCGTTTCGGCGAGGTTGTTATTTTGAATTCTCCCGTCCTGGAAGCAGATTCACCCGCACTCGTTCTTGAAGAGCGCATTTCTCATCGCCCTCTTGCTCTGGCCATAAGTGACATTACCGGCATCGCGTTGCTTACGCCCCTCGTGCTGATTGTTCATGGCTATCATCCCTTTGCCGATGATGCCGGAATTTATGTAGCCGGCATTCGAAAGATGCTGGATCCATCGCTTTTCACCGTTGATTCAAGTTTCGTCACTGCGCACACGCGGTTTTCTCTCTTCTCGCATTTCTCCGCTGAGATTATCCGGCTCTTACATATTCCGCTGGAAATCTATTTGTTCTGCGCGTACCTGCTTTCGATTTTCGTTTTCCTCCTCGCCGGTGTTCGGCTTTCGAAACGCATTTTTAAAGACACACAGTTGCAGTGGGGAGCCACTTTACTTTCCGGCGCTCTTTTCACGCTTCCCGTGGCCGCAACCGCTTTATGGGTCATGGACCCATATGTGACGGCGCGCTCTTTTTCCACGCCGTTTTCTCTGTTTGCAATGGCGGCGTGTATCGGGCGCAACTGGAAGAGCGTAATCCTATGGTCCGCAGCTACGGCGCTCCTGCACCCGCTGATGGCGGCCTATCTGGCTGCTTTTCTTGTGACCTATGTCCTTATCAGCAGGAAGCAGTGGCGTTTGCTTGCGATTGCATGCCTGATTGTTTTCGCAGCTTCGGGTGCTGTTTATTTCGCGACCAGACATGCATTACTACCGACCGGATATAAGGAAGCAGCGCTTTCCCGAACATACTTCTTCCTTTCATTCTGGCGCTGGTATGAGGTGCTGGGGCTTGCCGCTCCATTGCTGCTTATGGGCATTGCTGTCTGGCGCAGCCGCAATATCGTAGTCAGGGATATTTGCCTTTCCTGCATAGCGACCGGCATAACGGCGTCAGCCATCGTGGCGTGTTTTGTGCACAGGAACGGCAGCTTTTTTCTTGCGCGCATTCAACCTTTGCGCATCTTTCAATTGATTTATATTGTCGGAATTCTGTTGCTCGGGGCTTTGCTTGCAGAGCATTTCCGGGCCAGGCGTGCTGTTCCGGGAACGATACTTCTGCTGTCGATTTCCATGCTCATGATGTTTGCGCAGGAACGAATTTACAGCTCATCAGCGCATGTGGAATGGCCATTCGCCGCTCCGCGCAATCCCTGGCAGCAGGCATTTCTCTGGATACGCAAGAATACGCCGCGAGACGCAGTTTTTGCGCTCGATGCCAATTACACGAAGGTCCGCTCCGAGGACACGCAGGGCTTTCGCGCTACGGCCGGGCGCAGCGCTCTTGTCGATGACCTGAAGGATGGCGGGGTGGTCGCCATTTTCCCCGATCTTGCACCTCGATGGAAGAGCCAGCGCGATCTTGAGCTTGGTCTCGATCATCTGAGCGATCCGGAAAGAATCACGCGACTCCGGCCAGCTGGAGTGACATGGATTCTGCTGGGCGCAGGCGCCGGAACTCAGTTCCACTGCCCTTATCGAAATCAAACCGCAATGGTTTGCAAGCTGCCGTAACGCAGAAAGTTTTCGTTACCCAACTATTCTCCTGGTCTCAGCCCCCTGTTTTGTCCTGCACGCTGTACTCTGTATCCTGTAGAAACTTTCCTTCATGTTGAGCCTGTATCAGAGACTCATTCTTGGATTTCTGTTGTTGATTGCGCTGGTTGGCGGCCTGGGCATGCTCGTGCGCCATTCGTTCGTGCATCTCTCCGCGCTGGACGCGCAGCAGCAGACGGCAGATGCTGCCGTCGGAGCGCTCTCACAGGTGCAGGCATCCATTGCGCGCGAACAGGTGCTGGCCGGTCGCATGGCGTCCGCGGCTGATCGCAACCTGTACACACAGCTTTTGGCTCAGAGCGGAGCCACTGACCAGCGCATCGCTGCGGCCCTGCAGGCCCTCTCCGCGGATCATCAATCTCTACCTCTACAGGACCTGCGCGAGAAACACATCCGGCTCATCAACCGTCTGCATTCCGCTGCTCCCGATACGTGGCAACGGCTCGCAGCCGATACACTGCGCCCACAGCTGGATGAAATCGACCAGTCCATCTCGGATGACCTGCGAACACTCTTCGCCGGACGGGCCACTTTGATGGCGGCTCTCGACCACCAGCGCTTTCTGCTGCGCGCGCGGCTGATTGCTGCTTCCGGAACCAGCCTGATGGCGGCCATAGCGGTGGCCATCATCTCGCTGCTGTTCGTTATCCTGCCGATCCGGCGTACGGCAAAAGTGGCGCGGCTGATAGGGCAGGGCGATCTACACCAGCGCATCGAGTGGCGCACGCGCGATGACCTCGGCGACATTGCGACGGAAATCAACCGCATGGCGATCCGCCTGCGCGACCTGCGCGAGACGGAAGCAGGCCGCCGCCAGATGGAGCAGCAACTGAGCGATGCTGTTCTACAGTCTATATTTGAGCCGGTCATCGTCACCGATGCCAAGGGCGGAGTGTTGAAGCTGAATCAGGCTTCGATGGAGCTGCTGGGGAAATTCGCTACAGACCGAATGGCACTCGCCAATACTCCAGGCGGAGAGAAGATTCTCAACGCAGTGCGCAATGCTGTTTCCATGCAGCGCGCCATGACCGGCGAAGGCGAAGCGATGCTGCTGCCGATGAGGATTGGCAGCGCCCAGCGCAGCTATCGGCTGCGTACGTCTCCCATGCGCGATGCAGACGGAAAGCTGCTGGGCGCAGTCACGGTTCTGGAAGATGTCACTGAGCTGCAGGACATCGATCGTTTCAAAACGCGATTTCTTGCCGTTGCTTCCGAAAAGCTGCGCGATCCTCTACAGCGGTTGCGTCTCGCTCTCTACACGCTCACGCGCGGACATGCCGGCGAGCTGCGGCCGTTGCAGGCGGAAATACTGGAAGGCGCCAGCAACGAAGCTGAAAAGCTCGACGATCTGATGGCTGATCTGATTGAAGTGGCCGAACTCGATACCGGCCGTCGCGAAATGAAGCTGGAGCGCCTGCGGCCTATCGATATTCTTGATGATGCCTTTCATCGCTTCCGCGAGCAGGCGCGCGAAAAAAATATTGAGATTATGGTCAGCGCCTTCGCGGACTTGTCTTATGTTCAGGCCGACCGTCGCGCACTGCGCAGCATCATGGACAACCTGCTTTCAAATGCCCTTCGATATACGCCCGCCGGAGGCCAGATTCATCTTCAGGCTGCCGAACTTAAAGATCGGATTCAGTTCGCGGTGCAGGACAGCGGACGCGGCATCGAAGCAGAGCGCCTGCCGACGATTTTCGGGCGGTTTACTGACAATTCAGGAAAAGGCACAGGATTAGGGCTCGCGCTGGTGCGTCGTCTTGTCGAGACACTTGGTGGCCAGGTCTCAGTCGAAAGCCGGCTTGGTCAGGGAACAACCTTTAGTTTTACACTGCCCGTAGCAACGGCAGTGCCTTCGCGTCATCAGGTGGAGGTCGGCTGATGTGCCCGCAGCTTGATCCCGTCACCGACCCGCAAAGCTCTCCGGAGCGCGCCAGGCTGCGCATCTACCTCGGCGCCGCGCCCGGGGTAGGCAAAACGTACCGCATGCTGGAAGATGCGCATCTGCTGCGACAGCAGGGCGTTGACATCGTCATCGGGCTGGTTGAGCCCCATGGGCGAAAAGAAACTGCCGCCCTAACCGGTGATCTTGAAATCATTCCTCAGAAGGACATCGTCTATCGGTCCGTCACTCTGAAAGAAATGGATATAGACGCGATTCTCGCGCGTCATCCGCATACCTGCATTGTTGACGAACTGGCTCATACCAACGTCCCCGGCTCGCGCAATCGCAAGCGCTATGAAGATGTGCTGGAGCTTCTCGATGCGGGCATCAACGTGATGACCGCTTTCAATATCCAGCATCTGGAGACGCTGAATGATGCTGTTTCGCGTTCAGCCAGCACGCAGATTCGCGAGACCGTTCCGGACAGCTTTCTGAAGCGCGCCGATGAAGTTGTAACCGTGGATGTTACGATTGACGAGCTGCGCGCACGGTTGCGCGAAGGAAAGATCTACGCTCCGGAAAAGATCGAACAGGCGCTGGCCAACTTCTTCCGCAAGGGCAATCTGAACATGCTGCGCGAGCTGGCGCTGCGCACTACGGCGGAACAGGTCAGCACCGCCGCTTCAGAATACCGCCGCACGCAGGGTCTCGAACAGGCGCCGATCCCGGAGAAGGTGATGGTCTGCATCTCTCCAAGGCCGGGCACGGAGCGCCTCATTCGCATAGGAGCGCGTATTGCAGGCCGCCTGGCCACCAACTGGTATGCGGTTTACGTCGAGACTCCGGGCAAGGACCTGCGAAACAATGATCCCGGCGCGTTGCAGCGGATGGAAGAATACGAGCGCATGGCCCGCGATCTGGGCGCAAAGGTCGTCGTGCTGCACGACAAGAACGTCGCCGATGCGCTGATTGACTTTACAAAGCGCGAGAACATCTCGCACGTCGTCTTTGGTCAGTCCGCGCGGTCGCGCTTCGACATTCTGCTGCGCGGCTCTGTCATTAATCGCTTTTTAGCGGAAGTACGCGATACGACCGTCCAGGTTGTTCCGATGAGCAAGAAGGAAAAGCGTTGAAACTACTTCAGATGTACGATCCTGCTTGCCTACCCCGCTTTTGCAAAGGCAATAATACTTGACCAGTCAAAAATGGGTTCACTTACCAAATCAGGGATACATTAACCGCCAAACAATCTCGAAAAAAAGTGCCCAATGCTGTGAAAGAACCCATGCTTCTTTTCTCGTGTGGGCGGAGCTTCGGCAGGAGTTGGCATAGTTACAGGAGGTGCCGCGGTAGAAGCTTCGTTCTGGGCCACTCCATTGTAGGTAAGCGGAGCCTCTACCTGAACATGCGGTGTTCCCTGCGGAACAACCGGTTGCGCCGGAGGTGCAGGAGGCGGCTTCAGGCCTTCGCTCACAGCCAGCGGAAATGCAGTGTCTGCCGGAGTAGAGGAAGGCCCGCCAACAGGCTTACCATCGTTGTTCGCAATAACAATCGGCGCAGCCGGCGGACAGCCGCAGGGCTCTGTCTCGTTGTCGACGACCTGCTCCAGGCTTCCGTGCTCGAACAGCACACGCTGATTGGGCTTCACACGGTACACGCCGCCTTCAAACTGGCTGGTGACCGTAATGTAAGGAGCATTGTCTCCATGATTGTCGATGCACGTGTCGCCTTTCTGGTTCACGCGCATCTTCAGATCCGCATCGCCGGGGCCGGAAACCAGAATCCGCAGGTCGGGAGTCAGCAGAACATCGGAATAGGAACCGGGCTTATAGGTGGCTTCAATCGCGCCGCGGTCGAGTGCCAGCATAAGGGCGCCGGAATCCTTGCCATTATCCGGAACCACTGATTTATCGCGGGTGAGGTGGATCGTGGTCGAAGCGCAAAGATGCAGCTCGCCGCCGCGCGCCAGAGTGATGTTCGCAGTCTTATCGCCGGCGGTAATGCTGCCGTCATTGCCGATGGTCGCCTTGCCGTTGACGACTTCCAGCGAACCGGAAACCGTTACGCCATCTGTAGAGACGTAGGCAATTGGCTGCTGCTGGGCGATAGCAGCAAGAGAGGAAAAGCATGCCGCGCCTGCAATCAGCCAGTACTTCACAACCATGAAACTAAAGCTCCAGAAAATTCCTGATCAGTTTTTTGCCGTCCTGCGTCAGCACGCTCTCCGGATGAAACTGCACACCCTCAACCGGATATTCCTTATGACGAAGCCCCATGATCGTCCCGTCCGCGGTACGCGCCGTAACCTCAAGCGCGTCCGGTAGTCCTTTCTCCGAGACAATCAGCGAATGATAGCGCGTGCAGGTCATCGGGTTCTGCAGTCCGCTGAAGATGGTCTTACCGTCATGCTTCACTTCACTCGTCTTTCCATGCATCAACTGTGGTGCGCGAACAACATTACCGCCGAAGGCCGCGCCAATTGCCTGATGGCCGAGGCAAACACCGAGAATCGGGACCTTGCCGGCAAAGCGATGCACAAGGTCAATCGAAATGCCTGCCTCGTGCGGCGTGCAAGGTCCAGGCGAGAGCAGAATCCGCTCCGGCTTGAGCGCCTCCACCTCATCCACGGACAACTCATCGTTGCGCCGCACCGTCATCTCAGCGCCGAGTTCGCCCATGTATTGCACAAGGTTATAGGTAAACGAATCGTAGTTGTCGAGGACAAAGACCATGAGGGACCCTGCCTCCAGTGTAACTCGCATGCCTCCGGTAAGGAGATGCAGAGCCTAACTGAAACGCGCTACCACTTCAAAACGCTTTGCATTCTGGGCAGGAATGGAAACTGTGTCATTATGCGGCCCACTGGCTTCGAATTGCCGATCATTTACAGTAATGGTTCTAAGCGTCTTGCGTGGAGGCAAGCGAAACTTTACCTGCAACTCTTTCGGCGCACGCGTTTCTTCCGGCAGCGCAATCGTGGCTGTGATCTGATTGGCTGCGCTGGCGATCATCCGGAAATCGACCCGTCCCCAGCGTGTAGGCGCCTGCTCAATTCTGATTTCCTGGCCGGAGGCAACCCAGTCACGAGGCAAACCCTTGCCGAAGTAGAGAATGTCTTCATCCGAATCTTCAAGCACCATCATCCATCGCACCAGCATGGGGATCGTCAATTGCGCCGGTATGCAGAAGAGCGCAGTTCCGCCGTCGATGCCGGCAACTTCGCCCGCAGTCCAGCTTCCGCGCGTGTGATCGTGGAAGCGATGCGAGTAGAGAAACAGCAAGTATTCCTCGATGCGATCCAGCCGCAGAAGCATCTGCGCATAGCCATAGGAGATGAAGCCCAGAATATCGCGCCCATGAGGATCAGGACGCCCAACATTGGCGACAACACCGAGCGTAGTAGCTCCATAAGCGCGCATGCAGTCAATCACGAGGTTCGCAAGCTCCGGCGGCAGCACGTCGGCCTGCAGCAGCTCCGCGTATGCGCGATGCGGCCATTGTTGCGGACTGGGATGCTCCTGTTGCAGCGATTCGCGAAACGTAAGCTTTGTCCCCGGCAGCGGACCAATGTAAGGAGGATTCATGTCATGACGCACATTCTTCCGCATGCTTTCAACTACAGTTCTGGACAGCACGTTGCCTCGCTCAGACCAATCATCGGCAAGTTTTGCATCTACCTGGTTCCATACGCGCGCAATATCACGAAGTCCACGCGCGGCCATCGCACTGTTCGCAAAGTAAGGCTGCCACCATGTCATCGGCTTAGGAGCGAGACACGAATCCGATTCGTTCCAGCCATGAATCAACCCATAACCGCTGTCTGTAGAAGGCAAGCGCCGGCTCTCATCATGCAGCTCCGTAAGCACCGCGGCAGTTGCTTCAATCTTTCCGCGATGCTTCAGCAGGAGCGTCTTATCTCCGGTGTAGTTGTAATAACGCGCGATCAGCGAGAGCGCCAGCCCGAACTGCGCCGTCTCCGCTCCGCGCATGTTGATCATGCCCTTGTCGTTCACAAAATCGGAGTAGTAGTTATCCAGAACCTGCTTTGCCTGATCGAAACGGCCCCATTCCAGATTGCTGTAAAGCGAGCTGGTGAAAATATCCTGAAAACCATCGTATTCCGGCCCATAGTAATCGCGGTCTACCGCGCCGTACTTAGGATATACGCCGCCGGGCCGAACAATCTGTTCCTTCACGAAGGCATACTTTGCCATATCGATCCAGACTTGTTGCGGCAGGGATGCCGCGGCGAAGTCATGAGTCAGACCATCCCAATACAAACAAAATTCAAGTAGTCCGCGATAAAACGCCTCCGGCACTGGATTCTGTTGTCGTGGAGGAAAGGGCGGATAGCTGTATCCGTACTCGATCTTAGTAATAGCGCCATTTTCGATTCGGGCTGTGCGGTGCCAGGTCTGCACAATGAATCTGTCCTTAGCCAGCACATCGCCAAAAACAATCACTTCGTAGTGCGCAGTCTCCGAAACCGGCATTATCTTGCGAACTGCCGGAAGCCATCCGCCCAGCAATCCATCAAAGCGTTTCGCCGCGAGCGCCGCATTTAGCTCCGGAAAAGACTGAACCGGATGATAGGTTCGCGTGTTCCCGCTGGGATAAACAGGCATCGTGTCCGAGCATTCTCTGGTTCCGACGATGGTCTCCCATCCCCGCTCCCAGGGCTCCCGGTGTGTAGACGAGCCCAGCGGCGGGGCAGCAGCGCGAACCTGCTCTGGGGCAGGATCGCCATTCTTCAGCAGATGATCCGCCAGCAGATCAGGCCCTGACAAACCAATATCGCTGAGATTCAAACCAAGATAAGGCGGATTCGCGTCCGCAAATGCAGCTTCGGCGCTCTTGGCAAGAACGCGGCCATTGCCATCCGAGGAGATAAACGCAATCGCTCCATCGCGAACACGGAGATCCTCATAAACTTTCCAGGTCACGGAGTTTCTCTCAAACGCGCAGAGGAGCGTATATCCCTGTATGTCGATATCGCCGGACGGCTGCAAACCCGAGGTTTCTGTGCGCAGTGGACTCCTGGAATTGCTGGCTTCATGCGCCGAAGCTGCCATTCCATTCATAGCTGCTGCAGTCGCAGCCATAGCCTGAATAAATTTTCGCCTGTCCATGTCCTCTCCGGTTTTTAAATATCTATGATTGTATGCATAAATGTATTCTTTTATTTAGAGAATTTACAGCACTTTTTGGTTATGGGCTTAGTAAGTCCAGCTGCAATTACGAGTGAAATCAGTAGTCGGGGAGCGCTTCCATGTGCCGCCTGTTTTCTCGACGGCAAAAATTCCGCCACTCCCGCACAAACCACCGCAGCTTTTGATTACCGATACAAGTGCATGGGTGTGAGTGTGATCGAATCCAGGAACTCCCAAATAACGCACGTGTCTGATCTGCTTGTATGGCTCGCATGCAGCAGCATCGCGTCCATGAGTTACCAGGCAGTTCTGCACCTGCGCAAGCTCAGCCGGGAGCAATATACGGTACCCCTGTGCGATAGAAAACTTCTGTTCCCACTGATGACTTTGCCGGTTTGCCGCCACAAAATCGTCCGTCATCTCGTGTTCTTCCTGCGTGGAAGGCTTCAGACAACTTCCATCCACCTGCGGAATATCTGTGACAGACTTGCCTGCGAATGCTAATGGCTCCTGCATGGGAGCCTGATAAAGCGCGGAGTAAATTTCATACGCCTCAACGGGAGCCGTTCCGCCACCCGATTGATTCAGAGGACTGGTAACTGCCAGATCGGTGATGGCGTTGCCGGCTGACTTTTTTGCGCGATGCGGAGAAATGAACCGTATCCAGGTCACCACAGCTACGATGACGATCAGCGATATTCGAAGCCGGAAACGCCATGAAATGCGCAATTGCAATACCCCCGATGAAGCGATGCACGCATATTTTGACATGAGTGCGGGGAATCCTCAGGATGCAATAACGGTTGTGTGGCGAGTCTGATGTTCGCCGCATAAATGATATGGTGCATTTGCTGTCGGAGCATAGGAAAAGCAGGTCCTCGCTATGCTCAGGGTGACAGCGTTATTGAATGAATTAGCGATTCACTACACTAAAGAGTGCGCTTGAACAGAGGCGTGGCGACGAGCAGGGTCAGCAATCCAAACCCAAACAGAAACACTAGATCTGTCCGAATCGCAGTAAAGCCGCCATCTTTGAGAAGGATCGCTTTGAACCCATGCACTGCGTAGCTGAAAGGATCCACGACAGCAATGGCTCTAAGCCACTTAGGGAAACCAGTGATCGGGGAAATAGCTCCGCTGGGAAAGAACAACAGTGTATTCAGTACACCGAACATGGCGCGCGGCACGAGCGGATCTTCCACGCGGACCATCATCAGGAACATCATTCCGTTGAATGCGATGGAGGTTGCGACGATCAGCAAAGACAATTGCAGAACGACAATAGGATGGAAGATGACTCCCAGCCCCGCGAGAAGCGAGCCGATCACGGTAAGCGTGACGCCGGACAGAACGGCCTTGATGGCTCCGGCAAGGTTTAGCCCAAGAACCAGTTCCCAGCGCGTAATAGGCGTGACGAGATAGCCCTCATGCACACCACGCGCTTTGTCGTCGATGTAAAGCATGCCGCCGCCGATCATGACGGCCACATACATGGCCAGCGCAACGGAACCAGCCAGCAGATACTTCATGTATTCGACATACGGGTAGAGCTCTACAATTTCGAGCGCGACCTGCTGTACGACTTTGGGCTGGATGATCGGCGCATTCAGCGCATCTACCAGCGACTGCATCTCGGCTTCAAGAGCGTTGCTCATGGTCTGGTCGGTGTTATCAACAACCAAGCCTATAGACGGGGAATCGCCGGCGAACACTCGTCGTGAATACTGCTTTGGAATAATGACTGCGCCCTCGATCTTGCCGGTGCGCACGTCTTCACGCGCCTGATCTTCGTTGTCATAGGGAACAGTGGTGAAGGTGCGGATATTCACCGCGATGGCGTTGAAGGCTTCGTGAATCTTAAGTGCCTGGGAACCTCGGTCATAATCCACCACGCCCATGCGCGCGCCGCGAATCTTGCCGCCGAATGCATTGCCCAGAATGATCAGCTGCACGAGCGGAAGCGTCATCGAAACCATCATGAGCGCAGGTGAGCGGAAGAATTTCCGCATCTCCCGCTCTACAATCGCCATCATTCGTTTCATGGTTGCACTCCCGGTCGCTGGGGCATGACAAAGCCGTGCGCTTTTACCTGTTCGTCGCGAAGCTGGCGCCCTGTGTAATGTACGAAGACATCATCGAGCGTGGTGTTCTGAACGCTCAGCGATTTGATTGTTTCGCCCCGATTTACGGCCATTTCGACCAGTTGTGTAGTGGTGAGGGAGCCGTTGGACGTGAGCAGGCGATACATTCCGGCGCTTTGCGCTTCGACTGCGGTCACGCCTGCGAGCTTCTTTAATTGCTCAGGCCACTCTTTTGATTCATTTGTGAATTGCGCTTCGACAACATTTGTTCCCGGAACGCTGGCCTTCAGAGCCATGGGCGTGTCAAGCGCAACCAGTTTTCCGTGGTCTACGATGGCGATGCGATCGCAGAGACGGTCCGCCTCGTCCATGTAATGCGTCGTAATCAGCATGGTCAGGTTGTGGCTGGTCTTAAGGTTGTTGAGCATCTCCCATACGGCTACGCGCGATACAGGATCAAGTCCGGTGGTAGGCTCATCGAGAAAAAATATCCGAGGGTTATGTACCAGGCCGCGCGCAATTTCGAGGCGGCGACGCATGCCTCCGGAGAGTGTTTTCGTCTGCGCGTTGCGCCACTTCAGCAGATCGACAGCTTCCAACAGCTCTTCAATATTGCGCTGACGTTTTGCTCTTGGGACCTCATAAAGTTTTGCATAGATGGAAAGATTTTCTTCTACCGTCAGGTCCATATCGCTGGTAAGCGCCTGCGGAATGACGCCGATCAGCCGTCTGACTGCATCTGCTTCGCGCGAGACATCGTGACCGGCGATGATCGCTTTTCCGCTGGTAACAGGGATCAGCGTGGTCATCATGCGAATGAGCGTGCTTTTGCCGGCCCCGTTAGGGCCAAGAAGTCCGAAGATTTCTCCATCAGCAACGTCGAATGTAATGCCGCGAACGGCTTCAAAATCGCCGTAGCGTTTGACGATGTTTTCGACAGCTATCGCTGCTGTTTGGTTCATCGCGACACCAGCTTGTCTTTCGGGATGTAAACTTCGGCGGTCATCCCGGGCACATACCGCATTTCCGGGTTGTCGATCAGCAGTTTCAGGCGAACAGTTTTGATGTCACGCTTCCGGCGGCTGACATCGCGCTGGGTGGCGAAATCTGCCTCAGCAGATTTTGCGATTACTTTGCCCTGAATGGTTGCGCCGCTCGGCATCACGACACGAAGGCCGTCGCCCACCTGTACGGAGTCGGCTTGGGTCTCGGGCAGCGGAGCGTAGATCCAGGTCTGCGTCAGATCGGTGATGGTTATAATCGGAGTGCCGGGAGAGACGACCTCACCCTGCCGGGCTGCTCTGACGTTGACCTTGCCTGAGATTGGCGCGACAACGTTGGCGTAACCGAGCTGGATCTGTGCCTGATCGAGAAGCGCCTGGGCGTTTCTTACATCGCTCCTCGTAGCATCGACTGTCTTCGCAGCAGCCTGGGCCTGAATTGTGTTGGCCATGGCGAGTTTTACGGCGCCTTCTGCTGCGGCCACGTTTTCTTTTGCGGAATCGACGGCTGCTTTCGCAGCGTTCAAAGAGGTTGTCGCCTCATCACGCGCCTGCGCGCTCATCACTCCCTGAGCAGCCAGCGCCACAGTCCTTCGCGTATCGGCCTCCTGATGTTCGTACTGTGCACGCGCCTGGACGAGAGCAGCCTGCGCTACACGCAGCTGCGCCTCAGCACTTGTAAGCTGGCTGGACGTGCCGCCGCGCACCTGACGTTCTGTAGCGCTTGCTTCCTGCAGCTTGTATTGCTGGCTTTTCGCTGTTGCAGCGGCAGCCTGGCTCGCTGCAGCCAGATCATCGCTTTGAATGGTGGCGATCAGCTGGCCGGCTTTCACATCATCTCCTTCATCGACTGTAAGTGTCTGAATGCGGCCCGGAATGCGCGAGCTGACGACAACCTCATTTGCATCGACAATCCCGATCAGCTGCAGATCGCTGGAACGATTCGTCGAAAAGAAATACCAGGCGAGTGCGATGACCAGCAGAATTCCAAGCAGCACAAATATCCGGTTGCGCGCATTCATAGCCACTTTCTCCGAACCTTGAAATTTTTGATCTGAGGCATAGGCATATCCGCCAAAACGCGCTTTGCCAGCTTTGCGCCGCGCGCGCGATCTACAAACAGCGCATTGCCCAAAAACTGCACGGCAGCTTCGCGACGCGACCTGAGCGCCTCTACTTCGAAAGGCTTAAAAGGTAGAGCCAGACGCAGCATAGGCGCGCTCATGAAATAGAAGACATTCGCGCCAAACATCGAATACGTCACCTGAAGCCAATCCACTTCGCAAAGCTCGCCGCTGCGTACTCCTTCGTCCACGGCTTCACGTAATTTTTCGAGCAGCGGCTTGAATGCTGTTCGCATAAGCAGAGGCACAGAGCCACCCTCGCCGCGATGGAACCGGACCATTTCCTGCTGCATCAGGCTCTGAAATTCGCGCTGGGTAAGGATGCGGTCGAAGTGATTAATGGCCATGCGCAGCAGACGTTCTCCAGAGCTGTGCCTGGGATCGAGAGCGGCAAGCGCGCTGGCCACGACTTTTCCTGAAACCTCTTCAAGTGCGGCTGCATAAAGCGCTTTTTTGCTTTTGAAGTAGTAGTAGAGAAGCGCCTTGTTGACCTTTGCCGATGCCGCAATAGCGTCAGTGCGAGCGCCGGAAAAACCATGCGTGCTGAATTCGCGCACCGCTGCCTGAAGAATGTTCTTGCGTGTCTGATCGGCACGGTCATGGCGGTTTTTATTTGAAGTGGTCGAATTCATTAATTAACCAGTTAGTTAATTATATATCGTGATTACAATCCATTGCGGTGGGCTTATTTTTAACGCCCCGGAAGAACCATTTATTCGGTTGTAGATGACAATTGTGTTTGTGCTATACAATGCCGTGCCAGCGGCGGAACGGGCCAGCTTACGAATCCCTCCGTCGTGGAGGGACTCATGTCAGCTCCCGATATTGTCTGGAAAAATGGCCGCTTCGGCCAGACCTCGCGCCGAGACGCCTGGTGGCTTTCTCCCACAGCCGTATTTATCGGCTTCAGCGCTTTTATCATCTACTCCACGTGGGCGGCTTTTCAAAACCAGTACTATACCTTTGGTTCGTACATCTCGCCCTTCTATTCACCAGAGCTGTTTGGTAGCTCTTCGCACGCGCTTTTCGGGCCTAAGCCTCACTGGTATCCCGGTTTTCTGCCCTTCTCACCGGCGTTCCTCATTCTTTGGATTCCCGGCCTTTTTCGCCTGACTTGCTACTACTACCGAGGCGCATACTACAAATCGTTCTGGGCTGATCCTCCGGCATGCGCTGTAGGCGAGCCGCGCAAGGTCTATCTTGGCGAACGCAGCTTCCCGCTCATCTGGCAGAATTTCCATCGCTACTTTTTGCGACTGTCCTACATTGTCTGGGGATTTCTCGTCTACGATGCAATCCGAGCCTTCTTCTTTCCAGACGGATTCGGCATCGGCGTCGGCACGCTGGTTTTGGTCATCAACGTGATCCTGCTCGGTGGATATGTATTCGGTTGCCACGCCTTTCGACATCTCATCGGGGGCACTTTCGACCGCATATCCGAACACCCCATTCGCGGCGCGCTTTACAAATGCGTGAGCTTCCTGAATCGAAACCATAAGAACTGGGCCTGGGCGAGCCTCTTCTGGGTCGGCTTCGCCGATATCTATGTCCGCCTCTGCGCGATGGGCATCTGGCACGATTGGAGAATTTTATAGATGCCCGAATTCCAGCGCTTCTCCTACGATGTCTTAGTAATTGGAGCAGGCGGAGCAGGCTTGCGGGCCGCTATCGAAGCCGCATCCACGGGGGCGAAAGTCGGAGTCGTATGCAAATCTCTGCTCGGCAAAGCCCATACCGTCATGGCGGAAGGCGGCATCGCGGCAGCTCTGGCCAACGTCGATGACCGTGACAACTGGCGCGTCCATTTCTCTGACACCATGCGCGGCGGCCAATACCTGAACAATTGGCGCATGGCCGAATTACACGCGAAAGAAGCTCCCGAGTGTGTGCGCGAGCTGGAAGCCTGGGGCGCGCTCTTCGACCGCACCAAAGACGGACGCATCCTGCAGCGCAATTTTGGCGGACACCGTTATCCGCGGTTAGCTCACGTTGGCGACCGCACTGGCCTGGAGATGATCCGTACCCTGCAGGACCACGGCATCCACTGCGGCATGGAAGTCCACATGGAATGTACCGTGCTCAGTCTGCTGATGGACTCAGGCCGCATCGCCGGAGCCTGCGGATATGACCGCGAGAAAGGCCGCTTTTACCTCTGGCAGGCAAAGGCCGTCGTCATCGCTACGGGAGGCATAGGCCGCGCCTTCAAAGTGACGAGCAATAGCTGGGAATATACCGGAGACGGGCTCGCGCTCGCTTATCGGGTCGGCGCTGAGCTTCAGGACATGGAATTCGTGCAGTTCCATCCTACGGGAATGGTCTGGCCGATCAGCGTGCGCGGCATTCTTGTGACGGAAGGCGTGCGGGGCGAAGGTGGCGTGCTGCGAAACAGCGAAGGCCGCCGTTTCATGTTCGACGATATCCCCGACCTCTACAAAGCTCAGACTGCCGACAACGAAGACGAAGGATGGCGTTACACGCAGGGTGACAAGAACGCTCGCCGCCCGCCAGAGCTGCTCACACGCGACCACGTTGCCCGCTGCATCAATCGCGAGGTGAAAGCCGGACGCGGCTCACCGCATGGCGGCGTCTTCCTTGACATCTCCTGGATCAAGAAACACATTCCGAAATCCGAGGAGCACATTAAACGCAAGCTTCCCAGCATGTATCACCAGTTCAAACAGCTGGCGGATTTGGATATCACCAAAGAGCCGATGGAAGTCGGCCCCACGACGCATTACATGATGGGGGGTATCCGCGTGGATGGTGATTCGCAGATGTCTAGCGTTCCTGGCCTCTTCGCCGCGGGAGAGGCAGCCGCCGGACTACACGGCGCCAATCGACTCGGCGGCAATTCACTCTCTGATTTGCTTGTGTTCGGGCGCCGCGCCGGACGTTATGCTGCCGAATTTGCAAAATCTAACGGCGCGGCAGGCATTGACGAGCAACACCTTCAATCCGTTGCAACAGCAGCGCTTCAACCCTTCGAGCGCGGTCCATCCGGCGAAAATCCATACCAGATTCAATACGACCTGCAGGAGACCATGCAGGACCTCGTTGGTATCGTCCGCACGGAAAGCGAAATGGAGCAGGCCCTCGATAAAATTACTCAGCTCGATCAACGCGCCGAACGCGTCGGCATCACCGGCAATCGCGAGTACAACAACGGATGGCACACTGCAATCGACTTATCCAACATGCTGCTCGTTTCTGAAGCTGTCACCCACGCAGCCATATTGCGAAAAGAAAGCCGTGGCGCGCAGTTCCGCGAAGACTATCCGAATAAAGACGCTGAATGGGGCAACTACAACATCATAGTGAAGCGCGGCCCGAATGACGAAATGCAGATCGAGAAGAGAGCTATTGAGCCCATGCCCGAAGATCTCAAGGCGGTCATCGAGGAGAACAAGTAAATGACCACACAAACCACATTCCGCATCTGGCGCGGAAATCCGGCCGGAGGTCAGTTTCAGGACTTCACCACTCCCATCGAAGAAGGCATGGTCGTCCTCGACGCCGTGCATCGCATCCAGGCGCAGCAGGCGCCCGATCTCGCCGTGCGCTGGAACTGCAAAGCCGGCAAGTGCGGTTCATGTTCGGCAGAAATCAACGGTATGCCGAAACTCATGTGCATGACTCGACTCAGCGACATCAATCTCGAAGCGCCCGTCACACTTGAGCCCATGCACGCCTTCCCGCCTATTCGTGATCTTGTTACTGATGTCTCCTGGAACTTCCGCGCCAAGAAAATGATCAAGCCATTCAAGCCGCGTACGCCTGATGCGCCAGACGGTACATGGCGCATGCAGCAGGCCGATGTGGAGCGCGTACAGGAGTTCCGCAAGTGCATCGAATGCTTTCTATGCCAGGATGTCTGCCATGTTTTACGCGAGCATCACAAGCATGACGAGTTCATCGGCCCGCGTCTGCTCGTCTACGCCGCTGCGCTGGAAATGCATCCGCTTGATACCGAAGACCGTGTCAGTGATCTCCGCCACAAACACAGCATCGGTTACTGCAATATCACAACCTGCTGTCGCCAGGTCTGCCCCGAGTCGATTACGATAACCGAGAACGCGATCATCCCGCTCAAGGAGCGGGTTGTGGATCGCTACTTCGATCCGCTGAAGTCGCTCTTCCACATCCTGTAACTCAAAAAACAGGAGGAAATCCGATGTTCATCCTCAAGCCCATCTCCCACGACAGCATTGAAACCGCTCTCGCCAAAGCCGAGCGCTATCGCCTGCTCAATGAACCTAACGAGGCCGAAAGCATCTGCCGTGACATTCTCGAAATCGATCCCGCGAACCGCCAGGCGCGCATCAGCCTCGTTCTCGCTCTTACTGATTCCATCCCGCAGGATCCATCGGCCTTCAACCACGCACTTGCCGCTATTGAGGCCCTTGAGTCCGAATACGATCGCGCATACTACACCGGTATCGCATGGGAGCGCCGCGCTAAAGCTTATTACGAAGCAGACGGCCCCGGCTCCAGCGGCTATGTCTATGACTGGATCGCAAAAGCGCTTGAGTTTTTTGGGCAGGCAGAGCGGCTTCGGATCGCAGGCAATGATGACGCCATCCTGCGCTGGAATACCTGCGTTCGCTTCCTCGATCGCCACAAGGAACTGCGCGAAAGAACAGAAGAGGCGAGAGAACCAATTCTTTCCGAATAGCGCAGCGCTGGATGTTTTGAAATTCAGTTCTGCTTTAAATGGGTAATCAGCCGGTCCCGTACCAGCCGGATGTGTTCGCGCATGGCCGCCTCGGCGGCCTTTTTGTCGTTTGTTCGCAGCGCATCCAGAATGGCGCGATGCGCTGTGGGAGCAGTTGTTGAAGATAATCGGTACGTCTTGCAGCGGAAAAGCCATATCTGCTGCTGAATGTTTGCCAGAACGCGGCAAAGTTCCGTATTGCCGCTGGCCTCAGCAATGGCGCGGTGATAGGCAGTGTCTTCTTCAATATGCCGCAGCTTGTCTCCTGCCTTCAGCCACTTTCTGGTGTGCTTAATGCTGGCTTCGAGTGAAGCAATCAGTTTGGGCGTCACTACTGCAGTTAATACTGCGTGCGCTTCCAGAGCTTCTCGAAGATCATAGAGATCTCCGACCTCTTTGATACTGAAGTGCCGCAGATATGCCCCACGTCTCGGTTCAATGCGGATGAGCCCTTCGCTCTGCAGCGTGTTTAGCGCCTCGCGTACAGGAGATTTGCTGATGCCAAGTTGACCCGCAAGAAAATCCTCAGTCAGACGAGAGTTTTCATCAAGTTCGCCTTCAAGGATGTATCGTTTGATGCTTTCATATGCCAGCGCAGTCAGATTTCGGGGCGGAGCCAGTTTTTCTATAACAGTCATAAAGGGATAAGTTTCAGTTTTGATGGTTTACCACTCACTTGCAAGGTCCGGGACAAGTGCAAAACGCGGTTCCTTTCTTACCAAAAAGAGACAAATTTTTGACAGACAATTTTTTGGTATCTGATATATTACAGCCCAAACCATACTGTTTTTTTTGACAGTGCTTTTCCCGCCCTATTCCTGGGCTGCGCTGTCATTCATCACCTGTTCCATCAGGTTGCGCGCTATTGCCGGCTGTACATACATAAAAGCAGTTCCTTTTAGGAGGTCCACCTTGAAGCGCTTTCTGAAGGCCGTATTCATCGCATCTCTCGTTCTCTTCGCCACCCGCATGCTCTTGGCTCAATCCACCGCCACTGTATCGGGGACCGTTACTGACCCCTCCGGCGCAGTCGTTCCCGGAGCGCAGATTACGCTGCACGGCAACGCTACCGGTATTACCCGTGTCGTTACTTCTGACCGGGACGGCAGCTACACGATCCCTTCGATCCAACCGGGAGACTACAGCATCGAGGCGTCCTCAGCAGGGTTCAGCCGTTATGTCATCAAGAGCATTGTGCTGCAGGTGGACCAGAAATCGACAGTAAACATCCAACTGGCCGTAGCCTCCACCGGTGAAGTTGTTCAGGTACAGAGCAGCGCGCCTGTGGTCGATGCGCAGACCACGACCGTGGGTCAGGTCATCGACAGTGTCACGGTACAGCAGATTCCGCTCAATGGCCGGCACTTCCTCGACCTCACGCAGCTGGTGCCCGGCTCCGTCGTACCTCCGGCCAATGGCAATCTTACTTCAGCCAGCCGCGGTCTCGGCGCCAACTCCTTCATTACGGCCGGCAACCGCGAAGATTCCGCAAACTTCATGATCAACGGCATCAACCTGAACGACATGTCGCAGAATCAGATCACCTTTCAGCCGTCGATCAACACTACGGCCGAATTCAAAATTTCCAATTCCACCTACAGCGCTGAATATGGCCGCAGCTCAGGCTCCATTGTGAACGTGGCCACACGCTCCGGTACAAACGGCTTCCACGGCGAAGGCTTTGACTACATCCGCAACAACTACTTTGACGCGCGCAATTATTTCAATCGCAAGCCAAATCCGATGAACACGCTGCGCCGCAATAACTTCGGCGGAGCTTTCAGCGGGCCTATCTGGAAAGATCGCACCTTCTTCTTCCTCAGCTATGAAGGGCTGCGTCAATCACAGGACATTCTGTTGCGCAGCAACGTGCTGTCTCCGGCACAGCGCACAGCATTGGCCAATAGTCCCGCCGGGTCTGCCTATGCCGGCCTCCTCGCATTTATACCCGCTGGAAACAACAGCGACGGCACTGTCTTTGCAGGATCCTCTCCCGGCCCGGTGAAGGTCGATCAGTTCAGCGGAGACCTTCTGCATAAAATTTCAGACGCAGACAGCATGCACCTTTACTACGCCTGGCAGCAGGATAACCGCACCGAGCCGAACCTGCAGGGCAACACCATCCCCGGGTTTGGCGATCATCGCACCGCGCATCGCCAGATCGGCACCATCAATGAGGTGCACATCTTCTCGCCGAACACTGTCAACGAAGGCCGCATCGGCTTTAATCGCGTAGCCATTTCTTTCTCGCCCAATACGCCGCTCGATGCTGCCAGCTACGGAATCCAGAACGGCGTTGCGGCTCCCATCGGGCTGCCGCAGATCACTGTCTCCGACATTGGCCTCAACTTCGGCGGTCCATCCGGATTTCCTCAGGGACGCTTCGATACCACGCTCGTTGCATCCGACACTCTGACGAAAATCTCCGGCAATCACACCTTCAAGTTTGGCGGCGAGTTTCGCCGTTTCATCGGCAGCAACTTTGCGCAAACGCCCGGTACACTCACCTTCACTACAACCAGCAACTTCATAGCGGGCCAGGCAAACTCGTTTACAGTGACACCGACCAATGTCACTAATCGTATCTTTATCTCCTCTGTCGGCGGTTTTGCTTCCGACACATGGAAACTGACCCCTCGCCTGACAACGGAAATCGGCTTCCGCTATGAATGGAACGGCACGCCGGCGGAAGGCGGCCATCGCTTCGTGAACTTCCTTGCCGCTTCAGACGCCCTCGCGCACGTAGACCAGCCATACAACCAGAATCACAACTTCGAGCCGCGCATCGGTATCATTTGGGACGCCTTCGGCAACAGCAAAACAGTGCTCCGCGCCGGTTTTGGTCTGCTGGCGGATCAACCTGTATCGAACGCCATCACCGGACTTGCCGGCAATCCGCCGAATGCCAACCCGGTGAGCCTCACAGCCTCTGGCGCAGGCCTGCCGGTGGGAACGCTTTATTCCAGCGCCTCAGCCAGCGGACTTGCGCCCAGCGCAATCAATCCGCTGTTTAGCAATGCTTATACGGAGTCATACAACCTGAACCTGCAGCAGGACATTGGCTGGGGCACAGTCATGGACATGGGCTATATCGGCTCGGTCGGACGCCACCTCCGCATCCAGCGCAACCTCAATCAATTCATCTATCCGGGCGGCAAGCAAACACGTCCCTTCCCGGCGGTCTCGACGGCAAGCGATATTCGCCCCGGCTCGGCTTTGGGTAACATCGCATATATCGATTCCGATTCGTTCTCTGATTACAATGCGCTCTGGGTCACAGTTCGTAAGGCCCTCTCGCACGGAGTGCAGATGAACTCCACCTATACCTGGTCGAAGTCGATGGACGTAAACTCGCTTGGCTCGCAGGGCGGCTACAACCTGCAGGACAATTTCAATCCGCGCGGCAATTATGGGCTATCAGACTTTGATGTTCGCCACCACTTCGTCTTCAGCGGCACATGGGAACTGCCCTTCCGCGGCAATCGTCTGAAAGAAGGCTGGCTGCTCGCAAATATCACCCAGCTGCAGAGTGGTAATCCGCTCAACGTAACCACTACCTCCACATATAACGGGAATGCAGGCACAATCCGGCCTACAGTTATCGGGCCATTCTCAACCGGACGAGGTGCGGTTCTCGCGACAGGCAATGTGCCCTTTATTAACGGGTCAGCATGTACAAAGATTGTTGCAGGGTGCTCTTTTTACGCACAGCCCACCGGGTTCGGCAATCTGGCCCGCAATGCCCTTACCGGACCTGGCTTTGCCGATACCGATCTTTCTCTGCAGAAGACCACACGCATTGCTGAATCTGTTTCTCTTGTTTTGCGCGTGGACGCCTTCGATCTTCTCAATCACGTGAACTTCGGGAACCCGAATCTTTCGGCTACAGGGGCCGCCACCAGCACCTTCGGCCAGATCACGGCCACAAGGAATGCAGTCGGCGATGCCGGCTCTTCACGTCAATTGCAGTTCGCTGGCAAAATCGTCTTCTGACCGGCTCGCAATTCAGACTTTTGCTCATAGCCCGATGGCGCTGGTTTCATGCCGTCGGGCTTTCTTTTCGTTTCCGGCATGCCGTCTTATGCCGCTGCTATGATGTAGGTCTCTTCCGTAAAGGAGAAGACTCGTATGTCTGCAGTTTCCGCCTCTCCTGTCGCAGCTTCGTTGAAAGAATCTCAGACAAGCATCTCGCGTATTCCGCACTGGATTTCCGGGGCCCGCATCGAAGGCTCATCCGCACGGTTCGCCGATGTCTTCCATCCCGCTACGGGCCGCGTTCAGGCGCATGTGCCGCTGGCCGATCATTCTGAAGTTGATCGTGCCGTTATGGCGGCGGCCGATGCATTCCCCGAATGGTCTTCGCAGCCGCCTTTGCGTCGCGCGCGCGTGCTCTTCCGTTTCCGCGAAATCTTTGAGCGGCGCATGGAAGAAGTGGCCGCGCTCATCAACAGTGAGCATGGCAAAGTCATGTCCGATGCACGAGGCGAGGCCATGCGTGGTCTTGAGGTGGTCGAATTCGCCGCCGGCATCCCGCACTTGCTGAAAGGCGAATACACCGAGCAGGTGGGTGGTGGTATCGACAGCTGGTCGATGCGCCAGCCACTTGGAGTCGTGGCCGGCATTACGCCATTCAATTTTCCAGCAATGGTGCCGATGTGGATGTTTCCGATCGCGCTCGCCTGCGGAAACACCTTCGTTCTGAAGCCGAGCGAGCGTGACCCCAGCTCATCGATTCTGCTGGCTGAAATGCTGAAAGAAGCTGGCTTGCCCGATGGCGTCTTCAACGTCGTGCATGGCGATAAAGCCGCAGTCGACGCCATCCTCACGCATCCCGTGATCCAGGCCGTCAGCTTTGTCGGCTCCACTCCGATTGCCGAATACGTCTATCGCGAGGGCACGAAGCACGGTAAGCGTGTGCAGGCCCTGGGCGGCGCAAAAAATCATCTCATCGTGATGCCCGATGCTGATCTCGATCAGGCCGCAGATGCGCTGGTCGGCTCGGCATATGGCTCCGCCGGAGAGCGCTGCATGGCCATCAGCGTTGCTGTCGTAGTCGGAAACCAGACGGCGGACAAGCTGATTGCAAAGCTGCAAGACCGTATCGCCGGTCTCCGCGTCGGCGACGGCATGAAAGAAGAGGCCGATTTCGGTCCGCTCATTACGAAGCAGCACATGGAGAGAGTAGGCGGCTATGTTGAGCTGGGCGGCAAAGAAGGCGCCGAGCTCCTGATAGATGGGCGCAAGGCCGCAGTGCCTCGCGGCGAAGGCTTCTTTCTGGGAGCCTGCCTTTTCGACCACGTAAAGCCGGAGATGCGGATTTATAAAGAAGAGATTTTCGGCCCCGTACTTGGCATCGTCCGCGTCAGCAATTTTGAAACAGCCCTGCAGCTAGTCAACGAGCACGAGTACGGCAACGGCACTTCGCTCTTCACCCGCGATGGCGATACTGCCCGCGACTTTGCCCGCCGCGTGCAGGCAGGCATGGTAGGAATCAACGTGCCCATTCCGGTGCCGATGGCTTTTCATAGCTTCGGCGGATGGAAGCGCTCACTCTTTGGCGATCACGCCATGTATGGCCCGGAGGGAGTGCGTTTCTATACGCGGCTGAAGACCGTAATGGCACGCTGGCCAGCCGGCATCCGCACCGGCGTCGATACTACAATGCCCACGTTAGGGTAACTCCCGGGCAAGGGTGCCCCGACATCTCGCAGAGATGTGGGATTTCTATCAGGCAACACACAATGCATCCGCGATGTGCAGATGCCTATCGAGTGTATCAATCCCCCGCGTGATCTCTTCCTCAGAGATAATCAGCGGCGGCGCGATGATGAAGTGGCTCACCCACGCCTGCATGCTGACACCATCGGCCAGCGCTTTTGCTGCGATCTGATCAACAACGAGCGGTTTGCCTGAAACTTTATCCGCATAGGTGTTGAACGGCTCTTTTGTATTTTGGTTCTTCACGATGTCCACTGCCCAGAAGAGTCCTTTGCCGCGCACGTCGCCAACGCTGGGATGCTTGGCTTTCAGCCAATTCAGCTTCTCCTCAACAAAGGGACCAAGTTTGCGCGCCCGCTCGACCAGGCCCAGACGGCGCATCTCTTGAATCGTGGCGACGGCAGGGAGCAGGGTCATGGGATGCGCTTCATAAGTGTGTCCATGTGCGAAGTAGTGGTCCTGGAAGAAGTCGCCGATTTTTTCCGAAGTAGCGCAGAGTCCAAGTGGCATATAGGCGGCAGTAATACCTTTGGCAGTGGTGAGAATGTCCGGAGTTACGCCCCACAGATTCATGGCGAACCATTCGCCGGCGCGTCCCCATCCGCTCATGACTTCATCGGCAATGAGCAGCACACCATGGTCGTCGCAGATGCGGCGCAGCTTCGGCATATATTCCGGCGGCGGCGGAATTACCCCGTTCGTGCCGACAATCGGTTCGACGATCACTGCGGCCACATCGGATTCGTTGCGGATCATATGCTCGATGTAATCAGCGCAGGCGATCCCGCAACCTGGATAGGTGTGCCGGATGGGGCACTTATAGCAATGCACTTCCGGCCCGAAGATGACACCGGGGCCTTTGCCGCGAGGTTCCATGGCCCAGCGGCGAGGATCACCGGTGGCAGCGATGGAGCCGGCAGTCGATCCGTGATACGAGCGGTAGCGAGTGATGATCTTTGTCTTGCCGGTATACATGCGCGCAATCTTGAAGGCGGCTTCATTGGCGTCCGTGCCTGAGGTGGTGAAGAAAAATTTGTTCAGTCCTTTCGGGAGCACTTCCAGCAGCAGCTTTGAAAGATCTGCGCGTGCGGTGGTGGTGTAACCCGGCAGAACATAAGCCAGGTCCTGTGCCTGTTTTGCAATGGCGTCGATGACGGCCTGGTTTTTGTGGCCGAGATTCGAGCACATGAGCTGAGCGGAGAGATCGAGGTATCGCTTGCCATTCGCGTCGATGATGTAGCAGCCATCAGCATCGACGATATGCAGCGGATTCCAGCCTTTCTGAAAGCGCCACGTGCCGTAGTTTGTCTCGCGCGTAATGCGGACGACTTCTTCTGAAGTCAATCCCGTAGTAGAAGGCTGCGAGATGGTTTCGTTGGGAGTCATGGAGTCACCTCGTTTGGTTGCTTGCCCAGCATCATCAGATAATAAAGCGCTCCGGAGAGAAAAAATCCGACAAACCACGCATAGTCATAAAGAAATGCGACGGAAGGAATGAAGCGGCCAATCAGAGCTACCACCACGCCAGTCACAAGCGCAATCAGGGCCGCCGGGTTCAGCCCGCGCTTGTATTCATAAGTTCCGCCGCGGCGATACAGTGAGTAGCTGTCGAGCTTCGTTCCGCGGACCAGAAAATAGTCCGCCACCATAATACCCGCGACCGGGCCAAGCAGGCCGGAGTAGCCGACGAGCCATCCGAAGACATAGCTGCCGAAGGTCTCCATCAGCTTCCACGGCATCATGGCCAGACCGAGAAAGCCGGTAATCATACCGCCGGTGCGAAAGCTGATGAGTCGCGGCGCCAGATTAGAAAAATCATTCGACGGCGAGACGACGTTGGCGGCAATATTTACGTTGAGCGTAGCAACGAGCAGCCCGATCAGCCCGAGAAAGGCCGCGAATGGCTGATGGATGCGGCTGATCACCTCGATGGGATTCCAGATAGGCTCGCCGAAAACGACCGTCGATGCGGAGGTGACGGCGACGCCGATGAAAGAATAGAGCGTCATCGCGACAGGCAGGCCGAATGCCTGTCCAATCATCTGCGCGTTCTGGTTTTTCGCGTAGCGAGTGAAGTCAGGAATGTTCAGCGACAACGTCGCCCAGTATCCGACCATCGCCGTTAGCGATGGAATAAAGAAACGCAGGAAACTGCCAGTCGATCTGAACCGGCTGGGCGCGGACAGCATAGGCCCAAAGCCGCCTGACTTATGCAGCATCCAGAACAGGAGAATAAACGACATCAACAGAAGAAAGGGTGCAGACAGACTCTGGAGGAAGCGGATCGATTCCACGCCGCGCCATACGATGGCCATGTTCAGCAGCCAGAAACCGAGGAAACATGTCCACAGCACCCACGGCATGCGGATCGTTTGCGGCAGTAGCACGCCGACCATAGCGGCAATGGCTTCACCGCCCAGCCACGACTGGATGCCGAACCATCCGCAGGCGACGATGGCACGGAGAATAGCCGGAATATTCGCGCCCACCGGCCCGAACGATGCGCGCACAAAAACAGGAAACGGGATGCCGTACTTTGCGCCGGCATGCGCATTGAGCAGCATGGGGATAAGCACGATGAGATTGCCTAGCAGGATGGTGAAGATGGCCTGCTTCCAGTTCATACCGCCGGCGATGAGCGATGACGCAAGCATATAGGTCGTCACCGCCATTGACATGGAAAACCAAAGCGCAATGTAGTTGTAGGTGCTCCAGGTACGACGTGCAGGCTCGGTGGGCGCCAGGTCCTTGTTATAAAGGCGCGGATCCGGAACAAGCTCGGTTGTGGCCGGAATCAAGCAAGGCCTCCGGCATTGGCTTCTCGCCTCACGAATCGTCCGCGTCCGGTTGCGCCAAGAAATTTGCCCGGTTGCGTCGTGTTGTCCACCACCAGTTCGCCCCGCGAAAAGACCTTCGCCGCATTGCCTCTCACCTTCCATCCTTCGAACATGTTGTAGTCGGTCGCCATGCGTTGCGTTGCCGCCGAGATGGTGTACTCGATATTGGGATCCCAGAGGAGAATGTCTGCGTCGAGGCCTGCCTTGATGGCTCCCTTCTGCTTCTCCATCCCGAAGATGCGGGCAGGCGCAGTGCAGCACACCTCAACAAATTTTTCCGGCGTGATGCGGCCTGCATTGACGCCGTAATGCCAGATGATCTGCAGGCGGTTTTCAACGCCGGGGCCGCCATTCGGAATCTTGGCAAAGTTGTCGCGCCCCAGCGATTTCTGGTCGGCAAAGCGGAATGGACAATGGTCGGTAGAGACGACCGAGAGTGGCCCGTTTGCGAGTGCATTCCATAGCGGTTCCTGGTTCCATTTCTCGCGCAATGGAGGAGTGAAGACAAACTTCGCCTCATCCCAGCTTTTGCCGGGCATCTGCTCTTCCCGTGAGAGCACAAGATACTGCGTGCAGGTTTCTGCCAGTGCCCGCGCTCCGCGTTGTTGCATGAACTTCAGGTTGTCGAGCGCATACGCATTCGAGAGATGCACAATGTAGACCGCTGCTCCAGCCATTTCGGCCAATGCAATGGAGCGGTGCGTGGCCTCGGCTTCTGCCTTCGGTGAGCGAGACAGCGCATGATAATGCGGCGCAGTCTTGCCCTCTGCCAGCATTTGCGCCACAACGACGTCTATGGCGCTGCCGTTTTCCGCATGAATACAGCAGAGTGCATTCAGCTTCGCAGCCTTCTGCATCACGCGAAACATAAGACCATCGTCGATCATCAATACACCCGGATAAGCCATGAAAAGCTTGAAGCTGGTGATGCCTTCATCGACCATCTCTTCCATCTCACGCAGCCCCTGCGAGCTATCGCCCGGTCCGAGGTCGGTGACGGCCATGTGCAGCGAAAAGTCGATGCAGGCTTTGTTCTCCGACTTTTTACGCCATGTATTGAGCGCTTCGCGCATGGTGTGTCCCTGCGATTGAAGAGCGAAGTCAATCAGCATGGTCGTGCCGCCAATAGCAGCGGCCTGTGTGCCGGAGGTGTAGTCGTCAGCAGAAACTGTACCGCCGAAAGGCATGTCGAGATGTGTGTGTACGTCAATACCGCCAGGCATTATCAACAGACCGGAAGCATCGACAACCTCATCATCTTTTGTATCGATGCTCGCGGCAACCTGCGCGATCTTTTCGCCTTCGATCAGCACGTCGGCCTTCTTCGATCCATCCGCGTTGACAACTGTGCCGTTCTTGATCAGCATTCCCATTGCTGTTTCTCCCGCGCTAGAAGTTAGGATTGCCGGCGCCAGCCTGCGCATCCACAACCACGCCGCTGACCACGCGCTCCTCCCATGTCTCAGACGGCAGCTCGTTATCGACGCGTTCCATCGTAATGCACTCCGGCACCGGGCATACCAGTGAGCACAGATTGCATCCGACGCACTCGTGTTCATCCACACGAGGGATACGCGCAAGCGGTGTAAGAAAAGGGCCGATTTCACCGGCGCCGTCGAGATCAAGCTTGGGAATGGGAGTCGTTGTCATGCGGCCGGCGCTCTCCGCAGCAATCGTGCCCGGCGCGCGCGTTATGTCAGTCGCAGGCAACGCGCGGTCCAGATGGATGCACTGATGCGCGCCGTCCCAGCACGCGATATAGCAAAGCTCACAGCCGATACACCTGTCTTCGTGAATCCGCGCGACAATCTTGTAATTCAGGTTGAGATGCTTCCAATCCGTCACCTTCGGCAGCGAGAGGCCGCGAAAATCATCCGGTGACGCAAAACCTTTCTTTCGCATCCACGCGAGCAGCCCATCAGCCATGTCTTCCACGATGCGATAACCATAATGCATTACCGCCGTGCATATCTGCACTGTGCTTGCGCCCAGCAGCATAAATTCTGCGGCGTCCTGCCATGATCCGATGCCGCCAATCGCGGACATGGGCAGCGTCGCCTGCGGATCGCTCATGACCTGCTGCACCATATTCAGCGCGATAGGCTTCACCGCCGGGCCGCAATATCCGCCATGCGAGCTTTTACCATCAACATTCGGGCGCGGTTCCAGTGTGTCGAGGTCGATGCCGGTAATGGAATTGATGGTGTTGATCGCTGAGAGCGCATCAGCCCCGGCCTGCTTCGCCGCGCGCGCCGGCATGCGGATGTCGGTGACGTTTGGAGTCAGCTTAATGATGACGGGAGTACGCGCTTTTTCTTTTACCCATTCTGTAATCTGGCCGCAGTACTCCGGCACCTGGCCAACAGCCGATCCCATTCCGCGCTCGCTCATCCCATGCGGGCAACCAAAGTTCAGTTCCAGGCCGTCCGCGCCAGCATCTTCAGCACGCTGCACAATTTTGTGCCATGCTTCACGCTTCGACTCGACCATCAGCGATGCAATAACAACATGCTTCGGATAACGCCGCTTGACCTCAGCAATCTCGCGCAGGTTGGCTTCAATCGGACGGTCGCTGATCAGCTCAATGTTATTGAGCCCCATCATGCGTTGGCCATTCCAGTCGATGGACGAATAGCGCGAGCTTACATTGGTAATCGGCTCGCCGATAGTCTTCCACACCGCGCCGCCCCAGCCTGCGTCGAAGGCGCGCATCACCTGATCGCCGCAGTTCGTTGGCGGAGCAGAAGCCAGCCAGAACGGATTGATACACCGGATGCCGGCGAAGATGGTTTCAAGCGTTGGCATGCTGTTCCTCCAGCCATGCGGCAATGCCGATGCCTGCGCGTTTGCCATCCGCGACAGCGTCCACAACTTCGCGGCCTCCGTTCACGCAGTCGCCGCCTGCAAAGTACTTCGGATCTGAGGTCTGCCCCGTGGCACGGTCGATCAAAATACGTCCGCGCTCAAGTTTTACTTTGCTGCTCAGAAAATCGGTGAGGGTCGACTGGCCAATAGCAAGAACGACAAGATCAACAGGGAGTTCAAAATCTTCGCCGGGCACAGGCGCAAGCGAGTCATCCATCTTTGCGAGATGAATGGCCTCCGCCTTCCCATTGCCGCTGATCCCGACAGGTTGCGCATGCCATAGAAACTTCACGCCTTCCAGTTTCGCGTGCTCGTACTCATATGCGAATGCGGGCATCTGCTCAGGGCCACGCCGATAAATGATGTGCACTTCATCCGCGCCCAACCGTGCTGCGGCGTTGGCGGCGTCAATGGCCGTGTTCCCTGCGCCGATGACAGCCACACGCTCAGGGGCCGAGATAATTTTGCCGCTCTTGTAATCGGCAATGTAATCCAGCGCGTCTGTTACGCCCTTCAGGTCTTCGCCGGGAATGCCGAGTTTATGAATCGCGCCGAGGCCCAGACCGAGAAAAACCGCATCGTACCGGGCCTCAAGCTCCGCCAACCTCTTTGCGTCAACCGTGATGTTGCAGTGGAATTGGACTCCTAGCTGCGCCAGCATATCGATCTCGCGCAGGCTTTCGGCGAGAGGAAGCTTGTACTCGGCAATGCCATAGGTGTTCAGTCCGCCCGGCAGCGGACGCGCATCAAAAATCTCCGCGCGTATGCCGCGCCGCCGCAGCTCCGCAGCGCAGGAAAGCGATGCAGGCCCACCGCCAATCAGCGCGACCGCTTTACCGGTGTCCGCGCCTGCAGAGAAGGGAAGTAGAGCTCCACTTTCGTGGAGTGAATCCATAGCAAATCGCTGCAGCCGCGCAATTGCAATCGGTTGCTTATTGTAGCGGTGCATGACGCAAGCGCCTTCGCACAGCACCGCAACCGGACAGGCACGGGCGCAGCTTGCACCCAGAATGTTTACGTCGAGAATCGTTTTCGCCGAGCCTTCCAGATTTCCACTGGCAATTTTCTTAATGAACCGTGGCACATCGATATGCGTCGGACAAGCTGCGGTGCAGGGCGCGTCGAAGCAGTAGAGGCAGCGGTTTGCTTCGGTAATTGCTGCTGTTTTGTCGAAAGGCGGATGCAGATCAGGAAAGCATGCGGCGATTTCGGGCGCGCGCGGCGCCTGCTCGAAAAAATTAGTAGGATCGCTCATCAATGCCTCAAAGATCCCCCGCAGCATCGCTGCTGGAAGTCTGGGTCATGCTCATATTTCTACAGCAAGCAGCGAATACGCGCCATGTTAATGATTCTGCTCTATCCAGTGAAGTGTTTTCCTGGCTAGATGGTCCAGCGCAATTACCGCCTGTTCAATATGCTCGCGCTTCGTGTCCTCAGCCTTGTTGTGGCTCAGCCCATTGAGTGACTGCACAAACATCATCACTGTCGGAACGCCGAGACGAGCGACTTCAGCAGCATCGTGCAGTGGCCCGGAAGGAAGTCGCTCCGATGTGCCTGCAGTTTCGATGACTGCCTCTTCGCATAACTTGATGAGTTCCCGATGAAAGGGGATCGGCTCGATGGACCAGATCTTTGACCACTCGACCGAGCAGCGCTCTTCCTTTGCAAATCGCTCACTCGCCTCGCGGGCTTCGCGCAACATTCCGGCGAGCACTTCTGCGTCAAGGTCGCGCATATCGAGCGTGGTCTCGCAGTGCCCCACGACTGCGGTCACAATGCCCGGGAAGGTTTTCACGCTGCCCATCGTTGCCACTGACTGTGGATACCGACGCGCGATTGACCTGATTTCCAATGCCAGCTTAGCCGCCGCTGCCAGCGCGTCGCGTCGAACTTCCATCGGGGTTGAGCCGGAATGCGCCTCCTGACCATGGAATGTAATGCCCCAGCGCTCGACTCCTTTGGTCCCCAGGACGACGCCGAGCGGCTTGCCCAGCTTTTCGAGGATAGGCCCCTGCTCAATGTGCAGCTCCAGATATGCGGCGATGTTCCTGCGCTCGCTGTTGGCATCGCCGATGCGCTCCACATCGATACCGCAGATCTTCAGCGCCGTTTCCAGCGTCGTTCCGTCGCGGTCTGTGCGTTTGCGGTCAGCTTCAATGGAATGAGTGCCGGCGAATGCCGAAGAGCCAAAAAGGCTGCGCCCAAAACGTGCTCCTTCTTCATCGGCCCAGTCCACCAGCCGCACTGTGCATGGCGGCCTGCCGTTGTACTCTTTCGCAAGGCCTGTGAGCACTTCTAATCCTGCCATCACGCCCAGTGCGCCATCGAGCCAGCCGCCATTCGGCACCGAATCAAGATGGCTCCCCAGCACCAGCGCCTTTTCCGATTCTCCTGTAAGCGTGATCCAGTGGTTGCCCGCCGCATCATAATGATGCTCTACCGGAAGGCCCTTCAGTTTCTCTTCAAACCATGCGCGCGCCTTGAGCCACATCGGCGACCATGCAATTCTCTGCGCGCCATTCGCATCGGAAGTAAGAGCGCGAAGTTCATCAAGATGCTGCAGTACAGCCTTTGGATTGACCATCCCTGTCCTTAACTACTTAGCCGGCGTAATCACGATATTGCGAAAAGCAACGTTGCCCTTTTCACTGCCTTGTAGATAAATAGGGCCGGGCAGCGCTTCATGGCTGTCGAGAGCACCGCCGGTAATTCCTGGAATTTCTTTATTGTCGATAATCGTCTGGCCATTCTGCGCGATAGTGACGCGACGCCCGACGAGCGTGATATCAAAGCTTTGCCATGTGTCGGCTTTACGCGGCAGTTCGGGTGATGGAGCAATAAATCCATAGACCCCGCCGGTGTGATGACTTGGCGGCTCGGCTTGTGATTCGGTTTCAATCTGCACCTCGTAACGACCCCGCAGATAAACGCCGCTGTTTGCATCTTTTCCGCAGTTGAATTCAATGTGGAGCTTGAAATCCTGAAATTTTTGTTCGCCAACCAGCTCAGGTCCGTTGCCGGGGCTGACCAGCGTTCCGTCACGAACCGTCCATACGGTGGGACCTGTTTTGCTCATCTTCCAGCCGGTCAGGTCTTTCCCATTGAATAGCTGAATTGGTTTTTCCCACTGCGGAGCGGATGCTCTTTTTAGCGTCGGCGCTCTTTCGCCCGTCCACTTCCACTGCGTTCCATCAGGCCCATTCACCGTTCCCGAAAGGTCTTTGCCGACGAGCTTGCCCTTGAACACCATGTCCGCCTTACTGCTCTCTTCTTCCTTTGGCGAAACAAAAGTGAGGACATCGTTCGCGATTTCCACTTTCGGCAACGGACGCGCATTCCCCCAGCGCCCCACCATCTGCGCCTTTAGCTGACCACCTTCTTGCGTTACTTCCAGCCATGACGGATATTCGTGGCCCGGAGCCTTCAACGTCAGGTCCCAGCGCCCGAGAAACGACTCTACGGCGCGCGAATTCCCGCTTTGCCCATAGCCTTTCAAAGATAGAAAAACCGCAACAATGGTCGCGGCAACAATCATCCTGCTTAACTTCATGCTCAATCTCCCGACCACGTGATCAGAATTTCCAGTAGATGTAGACCGTCATTCTGAGGAGAAACGCGACGAAGAATCTCAAATGATGTGTCTACTTGAAACATACCGTTATCAAAGCGATTTGATTGTCCCCGACGTCTCATCCCAATAGACCGGCGACTTGCGGAAGTAAGACTCATTCGCAAGATGGCATCCCAGGGCCGCATTATGTCCAAAGACCGCATCCTGCACTACCGGCTTTCGTGACCGAACCGCTTCAAAGAACTTCCAGAGGTGCGGCTTTAAATCATCGTAGTCATTCCCGTTGTAAGTAATGGTTTCCGGAGCAGGCTCTTGTCCGGGCACGGGATCGTGCTCTTTATGCCACTCCTTAACGTAGGCATTTCGCATCGCGGCTGGAAACGAAGCCGTGTAATAACTCGGAGCAGTATCCACTCCAGCCTGCGGTGTATAGCTCACACTGAATTCGCGCAGTTCAATTGCCCCCTTCGGCCCCTGAAAGCGCGTGACCTCAGTGGATTCACAGGCGAGAGTGAGGCGCATGTAAACGGGAACACCACCGTACTCAAACAGAACAGGATGCACATCCGGCATATTGCGCCCGTCTTTCCAGTGATAGATACCTCCAAAGGCTGAGACTTTCTTCGGAGGCTCGTTAATTCCAAGAACGAACTGCATCCCGCTGATCAGGTGAACGAGCAGGTCTCCGGCAACGCCGGTCCCATATTCTTTCCAGCAACGCCAGCGCGCAAACCGCTCAGGATTGAAGGGTATTTTCGGCGCTGTTCCCAGCCATGTGTCCCAGTCAAGATTCTGCGGTGACAAATCCGGAGGCGGAGGATACTCCCACGCGCCATTTGGGTCATTTCGGCCATACGTTGCTTCGACCAGATTCAATTCTCCAATCGCGCCCTTTTCATAGAGTTCTTTCGCCTTTGCACATAGTACCGAGCTGGTGCGCTGCGCCCCGATCTGCACAATGCGGTCTGTCTTCTTCGCCGCTGCCACCATGGCCAGTCCATCTGCGGGATTATGCGACATGGGTTTCTCGCAATACACATCTTTTCCCGCAGCCAGCGCATCAACCACCACCTGCTTATGCCAATGGTCGGGAACCGCGATGATGACGGCATCAATGTCTTTTGCATCCAGTAGTTCCTGATAACGGCGAGTCGTGCGGATGGGCTTGCCTACAATCTCTTTCGACAGCTCATGCCGGCCATCATAGAGATCGGCGGCGGCAACGCACTCCACTCCGCGAAGCTGGATGGCAGTTGTCAGCAGGTTCGAGCCTTCCATCCCAATGCCGATGATTCCAAACCGCACCTGATCGCTCGGCGCAACGGCCTGTGAAGCTGCGGGAATTGGCTCGGATTCAAGGAAGGTGGACGAGCCGGCCAGAAAGGACGCTCCTGCCGCCCCTGCTGAAGTTTGCAGAAACGCGCGTCGCGAAAGAGGCTTGTGCATGGTTGAATTCTCCTTCGGAGCCATTGGAAGGCCCGCTTTTAATCCCCGAATACAGTAGCTGAGTTGATGTACAAGCTTCAATATTCGAAGCAGAGAAGACAAAATATGCCGGAAATCTGCCGATTCCGGTTTTGCCCGAATGCAGCGCAGACAGTGATGTGGACTTTCGTATTTAACAATCTCCCGGCCTGTACTTTTAGAAAGCCTCCTCGATCAGCTTGAACGGGAGTGTGAGGTGTGGAGCGGTATTTTGAAAACAATTGCAAGTTACGTGGGCCACAAAATCGGATCGTACGGGCCCCTCTTCGATACCTCAGGCCAAAAGGTGACGTTGATATATTATTCAGCTTCAACACAGGGCTAAGAAGCATCATTCAAGGCCGCAAACCGGAGGAACGTAACACGTCTGGACAAATCCTTCCTTGCCCTGAAAGCGTCCAGCCATTACCCTTTCCTCCATGCGATTTCCAGCCTGTTTTTCTGCTGCGGCACTGGCCGCGTGCACGCTCCCTGTCTGCGCCTTGGCACAAGCTCCCGCGTCATCCGCCCCGCATGCCATGACGCTCGACGATCTCTTTCGCTTGCAGGATGTTGGTGATCCGCAGGTTTCTCCGGATGGCAAATGGGTGGCCTACACCCTCAGCACCATTGATACGACCGCAGACAAGCGGCTCACCGACATCTGGATGGTGAGCTGGGACGGATCGCAGGACATCCGCCTGACCTATGCAAACGAGGAGTCATCGAGCGCGCCGCGCTGGAGTCCGGACGGAAAGTACATCTCCTTCACATCCGCGCGCCCCGGCAAAGCAAAAGGGTCGCAGGTGTGGGTTCTCGACAGGCGCGGAGGCGAAGCTCGTCAGCTCACGGATGTGAAGAATCACCTGTCGTTTTATGCCTGGTCGCCCGATGCGAAGAAACTCCTCCTGGGAATTGCCGAGGACAAAGAGGCTGAAGCAAAGGAGAAAGAGAAAGACAAGGACAAAGAAAAAGAAAAGCCCAAGCCGGTCGTCATTGATCGCTACCACTTCAAGCAGGATGTGGAAGGCTTCATCTCGTCTGAAACAACGCCGACGCTGCTCTATCTCTTTGACGTGGACACGCACAAGCTCGACAAGCTGACGACAGACACGAAATACAACGAGCAGAACGCCGTCTGGTCGCCGGATGGAACGCAGATCGCCTATGTCAGCAATCATGATCCGGACCCCGACCGCACAACCAACACCAACGTGTTTGTCGTTGATGCGAAGCCGAACTCCTCCCCAAAGCAGCTGACCACTTTTAACGGCCCGGATGGAGGCCATCTGGCCTGGAGTCCGGACAGCAAGCTCATTGCTTATCTGCAAGGCAGCGAGCCTAAGTACGAGGAGTACAACCAGAGCCGGCTTGCCATCGTTCCCGCAGCCGGAGGCGAGCCGCGTGTGCTGACGGCGAAGCTGGATCGCGCAGTTTCCGCGCCGGTATTTTCCCCGGACGGCAAATCCGTAACTGTGTTGGTCACAGATGACCGGTCTGAGTATCCTGCTTCGGTTTCCGTAAGCGATGGGACCGTAAAGCGGCTGGTCGATACTCCGGGAACCGTCATGGCGCACAACCAGGTGGCCGGCCATTCTGCCGTTGTCTGGACGACGGATGCGGCGCCCGGCGAGGTATTCGCCTTCGAAGATGGCAAGCTGCGCAAGCTGACATCACACAATGATCCGCTTCTTGCTCAGTTGAAGTTCGGAGAGACACGGGACCTTCAGGCAAAAACAAAAGACGGAGCGGATGTGCACGCCCTGCTGACATTGCCCGTCGGCTATCAGGCAGGACAAAAGTATCCCATGCTGTTACGAATTCACGGCGGACCGAACGGTCAGGATGCTCACGCCTTTGTTCCTGAACGCCAGTTGTTTGCCGGGCGCGGCTATGCGGTGCTGAATGTCAATTATCGCGGCAGCTCGGGACGGAGCGCAGCCTATCAGCAGATCATCTTCTCTGACTGGGGAGATAAGGAAGTCATTGACCTGCTGGCGTGCGTGGATGAAGCCGTCAAAGAAGGCGTTGCCGATCCTGATCGCCTCGGAGTTGGCGGATGGAGCTACGGCGGCATTCTGACTGATTACACCATCGCCAGTACAAATCGCTTCAAGGCCGCCATCAGTGGCGCAGGCATGGGAAATCCGCTCGGCTTCTACGGCGTCGATCAGTACATCATTCAATACGATCAGGAGCTGGGCCCGCCGTGGAAGAACGTCGATACCTACCTGAAGCTCGGCTATCCGCTCCTGCACGCTGATCGCATTCACACGCCTACGTTGTTTATGGGCGGAGACAAGGACTTCAATGTCCCCCTCGTCGGCGGCGAGCAGATGTATCAGGCCCTGCGCAGTCTCAACGTGCCGACCGAACTGATTGTCTATCCTGGAGAGTTCCACGGCTTCCGGCGACCCAGCTTCATTCGCGATCGTTATCAGCGTTATTTCGATTGGTATGACAAGTACGTGCTCGGCAAACGATGATTGCGTATAAGTGTTGGGGTGGGCAGGCGAAGAATTCCAGGCCGGATAAGCTTGAGATTCCTCTTCCCCGTGTCTTCAGAATGGCGGCACTTTGCAGTGAAATGAAAAATGCTTTAGCCTGCCTCGTTCTATCGAGAGAATGTGGAATAAACGTGGGTGCCCCCATCTTGAAGAGGTGTGGGGAGTGGGAGAATGCCCGCCCGCAATGCTACCCTCAAATGTGATCTCCGCAATGCCACAACGTTTCCCAATCCCACAAATTGAGCCCGATGACCTGACATCCGGCACGCGTTTTGTGCGCGCCTGTCTGCGCAAGCCCGTGGATCGTACTCCGGTATGGTTTCTGCGCCAGGCGGGTCGCTATATGCCCGAATATCAGGCCGTGCGCAGGCATCATTCATTGCTCGATATCTGCAAGAAGCCGGAACTTGCAGCGGAAGTGACCATCACCGCGGCTGAAAAGCTCGGCGTAGACGCGGCCATCATCTTCGCCGATCTGCTTCTTCCTTTGGAACCGATGGGCCTTGACTTTGAATTTCAGGCAGGCGAAGGGCCCGTAGTGCATAAGCCAGTCCGGTCGCTCGAAGATGTCAAGAGCCTGCGCACGGATCGCTCTTCCGATCTTATCTATGTCGCCAAAGCCATCGAAAAGGTGGTTGCGCATTTCAAGCACAGCATCGGCATCATCGGATTCTGCGGCGCTCCATTTACTCTGGCCAGCTACATGATCGAAGGCGGCAGCTCGCGCAATTACATCGTGACCAAAACCATGATGTATCGGGAGTCGGATGCGTGGCGGCTGTTGTTGGAAAAGCTCGCGAAAGTGCTGCGCGAATACGCAAAACAGCAGGTAGAAGCTGGCGCAGATGTTATTCAGATATTCGACAGTTGGGTAGGTGTTCTTAGTATCGAAGACTACCGCGACTTTGTCCTTCCAGTCACGAAAACGCTCATTCGCGAAGTTCAGTCGTTTGGCGTTCCCGTCATTTACTTCGGCGTCGAGACTGCGAGCCTTCTGCCCGCAATGCACGAAACAGGCGCGGATGTGCTCGGACTCGATTGGCGTACGCCTCTTGATGAGGCATGGCAGTCGCTTGATTATGCATGTGCAGTGCAGGGAAATCTGGACCCAATTACATTGTTTGCTGACCCGGAGCTGATCCGCCGGCGTGTGAAGCAGATATTGCAGCAGGCAGGCAGAAGGCCTGGTCACATCTTCAATCTCGGACACGGCATTGTGCCCGGCACTCCGGTCGAGAACGTACAGCACGTTGTTCAGTTTGTGCGTGAGCTGTCAATGGAGGTGAATCGTGGCTGATCGCGCTGCTGTTCTGCTGCTGGCGCATGGGACGCCGGACAGCCTGGACGAAATTTCCGCGTATCTGAGTAATGTCACGGGTGGTCGGCCCATACCGGAGTCTGTGATCGAAGAGATTCGCCATCGATATTCGCTGATTGGGCAGAGTCCGCTGACGCGCCTGACGCTGGAGCAGGGACGCCTGCTGAGCAATGAGCTGGATGTGCCGGTATACGTCGGCATGCGGAACTGGAAGCCTTATATCAAAGAGACGGTCGAAGAGATGATTGCCGACGGCATTACCTCGGTGGTCGTGATCTGCCTGGCTCCCCAGAACTCACGCACCAGCGTTGGTCTCTATCGCCGCGCTGTGGAATCCGCTGCCGGTGACCGCTTACGGCTCGACTTTGTTGAGAACTGGGCTGGCGATCTTCTGCTGGCCGAGGCTTTTGCTGAACGGCTGCGTCCGCTCTGGCATAGTCTTTCGCGCGAGATTGGCGATCCGGTTCCCGTGCTGTTCACTGCGCACAGTGTTCCTCAAAGGACCATCCAGTCGCAGCCGAATCAACCGGCAGATACCTACGCCGAAGACGCCAGGCTTACCGCCGAAAACGTAGCCGATTGCGTTCCGGGTCTGAAGGATTGGCGTTTTGCTTTCCAGAGCCAGGGCATGTCGGGCGGTCCATGGATCGGCCCGACCGTCGAAGATACTCTGACAGCGCTTCGTGAGGAAGGGCACAAGGCGGTCATTATTCATCCCATTGGGTTCCTTTGCGATCATGTCGAGATCCTTTATGACATTGACATCGCATTCCGTGACTTCGGGCGAAACATCGGCCTGCGCGTCGAGAGGCCGCGTTCGCTGAACAGCTCGCCGCTGCTCATTGCCGCGCTGCGCGGCATTGCCCAGCGCGGATTGGTGCGGCTTTCCACTCCGGTAGCGTTATGAAGGTGGCCGTGATCGGCGGCGGCATAGCCGGGCTTTCTGCCGCCTGTGAACTCGCCCGGTCCGGCATCGAATTCACGCTCTATGAGGCTTCCAATCGTCTCGGCGGCATTGTTGAAACGGTGCATCGTGACGGCTTTGTTGTCGAGTGCGGGCCGGATTCGTGGGTGACGGAAAAGCCCTGGGCGCGCGAGGTAGCTGTGGAGTTGGGACTGGAAGACGAGATCATTCCTTCGAATGACCAGATGCGAAAGACTTACATCGTGCGGGGCAGGGAACTGGTAGCGATGCCCGACGGCATGCGCATGATGGTTCCCACCCAATGGGAGCCTGTGCTCAGCTCTCCCCTTTTCAGCGAGCAGGCGCGGCAGGCATACCTGAGGGAGCCAGAGCGCGCAGAAGAATTAAAGGCCTCGGCTCCGGAAACGGATGAATCTGTCGCCAGCTTTGTTCGCCGGCACTTTGGCGATGAGGTGACGGATACGGTTGGCGCTCCGCTGCTGGCGGGAGTCTTCGGCGGCGATGTAAATCAGTTGAGCGTCCGCGCGGTGATGCCTGCGTTCGTGAAGATGGAACGCGAGCATGGAAGCCTGATTGCAGCGCTGCAGAAGAGCTTCCGCGGGGAAGGGGCATCTGTTTTTACGACACTCAGGTCCGGATTGCAGACGCTGGTCGACCGGATGGCGGCAGCACTGCCGGAATCCTCCGTTCGGTTGCAGGAAAGAGTCACAAAAGTCATCAAAAACGGTCAAAAATGGCAGGTTTTTGCGTCATTAAACAGCGAATTTGATGCAGTTATCCTCGCTACTCCTGCGGACGTAACGCGACTTCTGCTGGCGCCGCTTGATCCTGTTTTTGACAAGCTGATAGCGATGGACGCCTCATCGGCCATTGTTGTTGCGCTTGCTTTTGCACCGGAAATCGCCAAAAACATGCAGATTCCACGCGGATTCGGCTTCCTTGTTCCGCAATCTCACAAGGCCGATCCATCCGGCACGCCTCAGTTACTGGCCTGCACCTTTGTGGACCAGAAATTTTCCCATCGCACTCCTGCAGAAGCCGTTTTGCTGCGCGCCTTTTTCGGCGGCGAATCAGCTTTACGATTGCTCGACTCACCCGAGGGCGAGATCGTTGCCCTTGCTCACAAGCAATTATCGGCGCTGTTGGGAGGGCTGCCGGAGCCGTCGTTCACAATAGTTCGTCGCTGGCCGCGTTCGCTGCCCCAATACGCCGTCGGGCATCTTGAACGAATGCAGCGCCTGGAAGAACACGTGCGTACTCTGCCGGGACTGCACCTGATTGGGAATGCCTATCACGGGGTCGGCCTCCCGGACCTGATTCGGCAGGGCCGAGAAGCAGCGCGACAGGTGCCCCGGTTCTTCAGGGCATAGACCGCAGAACAAAACACCTGAATTCGTAATTCAGTTGCTCGAAGAGTGTCATCGGATTACGTCAATCAAAGCAGCATCGGGCGTGCTCCATGCCTGCGCTCCTTCGTGAGTGAGTTGATGCGCTGCATCCTTCCAATGCAGATATGTGATCTTCGCGTCGCCTTTTTCGTAGGCATATGTGTTGCCGTCATCCTGGAAGAGGGTGAAATCGGCATCGGACCCCGGATAGACGCGTATTTTGGCAATCTGCTGCGGTTCTTGTGTGCTTTCGATGTAGGAGCCAGTTGGGATGATTGATCCTGCGCGGACGAAGAGCGGGATTGTGTCGATGGGCGCATGGACGGTGATGGTCTGGCCGCCTTTCACGCGCTCGTCTGTCCAATAGTTGTACCAGTCTGCGCCTGCGGGGAGATAAACTTTGCGGCTGGTGACGCCCTGCTCAGTTACCGGAGCTACAAGGAACGCCGGGCCAAGCATGTATTCGTCACGGATGTCGGTAACGTTCGGATCGCCGGAGAAATCCATGAACAGCGCGCGCATGAAGGGCGAGCCGGTTTTGTATGTCTGGTAGCCGAGTGAGTAGATGTAGGGCAACAATTCGTATCTCAGCTTCAGATATTTTTCAAGAATCGGTTCAGCCTGGGGGCCATATGACCATACTTCGTTATAGCGACGGCTTCCATGCGTCCGCATGATCGGCAGGAAGGTCGCATATTCGAACCAGCGCGTGTAGAGTTCCGGATAATCATCGTACTCGCCAACGTTGTCGCGGATGGGTGAAGGATCGATCAGCGGCGGATGCAGCGGATGATGCACAGCGGCCAGCGGCTGCCATCCTCCGGTATCATTGCTCCAGTAAGTCAGCCCCGAAGCGGCGAAGTCGAGGCCCGTTGGGATTTGCCGTTTGAAGGCATCCCATGTGCTTGTGATGTCCGACGACCAGAAGATTGCTCCGTTGCGCTGCGCGCCCAGATAAGCGTCGCGCGAGAGGACAAGCCCGCGATGCGGCGTATCGTGGCGGAAACCATCGTAAATCGTGCTTGTGTGAAAGAGCGGATACACGTTGAAGTACTGCGTGCCGGGGCCGATGTGAAAATAGCTGCCGTTTGGCGGTAGGTCAGGCTCGGTTTCGTCGGCCCAGATGGAATCAAAGCCTTTGCTCAGAATGTTCTCCTTGATGATGTTCCAGTACCAGTGAGCGGCGTCTGGATTGGTGGTATCGATGTCTGAACCGGCTTTGTCATAGGGGAGACCATTAGTCGGCGTACCATCGGCGAGGTGCTCGAACCACCCCTTTTGCAGAACAAAATCGTAGTAGCGCGAGCCGGGTTCAAAGCGCGGCCACACGCTGATCATGGTCTGGAAACCCATCTTGTGCAGTTGATCGTTCATCGCCTTCGGATCGGGCCATAGATCAGGCACGAAGTCCATCTGCCCCATCTTCGAGTAGTAGAGCCAGTCCACGACCAGGACGTCAGCAGGCAGATGGCGCTCGCGGTAGCCTTTTGCGACAGCCAGCACTTCATCCTGCGAGCGGTAGCGTTGCTTGCACTGGATGTATCCATAGGCAGCTTTGGGCAGGAGCGGTGTGGCTCCGGTCAGCAGGCGATAGCCGGCGTAGATTTCGTCATAAGTCTTTCCGGCAATGATGAAAAATGAAACACGGTCGCCAACTTCCGAGATCCAGCTGGTTCGTTCATTAAAGTGCGGCGAAATGGTTGTCTTCGAAGGATTGTCCCAGACAACGCCGTAGCCATAATTTGTAACCATGAAAGGCACGCATGTGCTCTGCCCACCAGGCGCGTTGTAATCGTTCCAGCAGTGGACGACATGGCCACGATGGTCGAGATAGCCTTCCTGGTTCTGCCCGAGGCCGTAGTAGTGCTCGTCGTCGGGCGAGACGAAGTATGCACCTACCTGGTAGAAATCAGAATCGGTAGGGCGGCGGTCGTAATTCAGCTGAGAGTTGCCGTCCTTATGGTTCAGTACGGACATCATCCAGCCATCCATTTCGGCCAGTGTTTTCCCGTCGGGAGTGGCAAAGGTGATGTCAGCGCCCGGAGTTGAGCCGCTGAAGTATTTGCCCGGATCCATAACAGATTGCGGGGGAGGCGTACCGCCTCTCCGCCACCCTTTCAGCGTCACTACCAGACGCGAAGACTTATAAACCTCATCTACGCCATCTTTTTCATGCGTCCAGCCTGCGGCGGAAGGCGAGGCAACGAAGCCGTATCCGGGCGCAGCAAGCGCAGGGTCTTTGAGCATGCTGAGTGTTACCCGAATGATATTCGGCGCGTACGGCTCAAAAACAATAGTCGACTTGCCGCGCTCAAGAATTACCCGTTGGTTATTGTTCTGAGCCTGCGCCGCGGCCAACGTAGTGGAAGCGAACAAGATTGCCAAAAATATTCTGCGAACCATGCGTAATGAATCTATCCGTTTATTCTCTGATTCGCAGATGAGTATAAAACGATTTAGTTCAAACGTCTTCTGGGTATTGGGAGTTATCCGACGGGCTCTGAGACGACTTCGATTTCCTGACGCCGCGTTGTGCCTGGGATATCGATGGATCCCAAAACAACCGGCTTGCCCTGCACTACGGTCGACGTGGTTTCCAGGAGGGTCTGCCGAACAACAGGATCCTGCGCGACCGCCCCGGACTTCTCCTCCGCGACGTTAGACTGCTCGATTTTTGTCCGCAATCTCAATCCGTCGGAGCGGCCCTCAAGGGATGCTTCGATGCTTAGCCCCACATCAAGATATTGCACCTGAGTATTTGAAGAGGGGCTTCCTTCATTGACTACTCCAGTCACGACCGGCACCTTGCTGCCCTGTTTGAGTTCGGTTTTGCCCCCGGCGACTATAACGAGTGTGAAGCGCTGCGTACCAAGATGCTTCCCGTTATCAATGTCGGTGATGGTGTAGGTAAGGCGATGAGTGCTCCTGGGCCGGTCGATATCAGAGATAATTCTCTGTGCGAGTTGAATATCCTCAGCAGTGCCACGCATAGAAATTGCATTCTGGAAAGGGAGATAAAACATCCTGGCCCGGGGAAGCATATTACGTAGATCGGTCTGAATATCGAGAGCGTCCTGAAGCTGACCGGTGCCCGTGAAGTAAAAGGTCCGGTACTCCTCAGGCGCGTTTTTCAGTTCAACACCCTGCGTCTGCGCGCTGACATTTAGCGCCGAAAGGGCCAGCGCCAGCGTCATAGGGATTAATCTCATCCAACTTGCAGCGTCATTCCGAATCCATTTCATTTCTCGCCTCACAAAGTCTTAATGGAAGAATGCCGGGCCGCGGTCTCGGCTCTTCTATCGAGAAAGGACGCCCGCTGCTGGTTTCCGCTCGGAAATCGGGGAATTTCTGCGAAAACCGCCCCGAAAAGCTATTCGATGGGCCTCGCCCACAGAGACTCTCCATGCGATACTCAAAAAGGCATGTACAACCGCGTTGTTCTTAAGCTCTCAGGGGAAGCGCTGGCCGCCGGGCGGGGCTTTGGCGTTGATGGGGATCGGGTTCATGAGATCGCCGGCGAAATTGCCGAAGTGCGTGAATTAGGGGTTGACGTCGCCGTAGTTGTTGGCGGCGGTAATTTCTTTCGCGGCGTTGCCGAGCAGGCCAAAGAGATGGATCGCGTTTCCGCCGACCACATGGGCATGCTGGCCACGGTCATCAATGCGTTGGCCATTCAGGACGCGCTGGAGAAGTGCGGCGCTCACGCGCGCGTGATGTCGGCGATAGAGATGCATCAGGTCTGCGAGCCTTATATTCGGCGCAGGGCCATCCGGCATCTGGAAAAGGGCCGTGTTGTGATCTTTGCCGCTGGGACCGGAAATCCTTACTTTTCCACAGATACAGCAGCTTCTTTACGCGCCATGGAGATCAAGGCGGACGTCTTATTGAAAGCGACCAAAGTGGAAGGCATCTACGATGCCGACCCGGTCATCAAAACCGATGCTGTGAAGTTTGAGCAGATTACGTACATGGATATTCTTCGGCTCGGGTTAAAGGTAATGGACACGACCGCAGTGAGCCTGTGCAAAGACAACAATCTGCCCATGATCATCTTCAATATGAACCGGCCGGGGAATATCCGCCGCGTAATCAGCGGGGAGAAAGTCGGCTCACTGGTGACAGCCTGAAATCAGAGATGCAAAACGCAGCCTCGGCTGCGGTGTTGGAACCGCCCGCAGAGACGCTGCCTCCCTCAGCAGAGAAGCAAGTAACCAGGCCGGCAAAAAAGCCTCAACTGCCCGCGCTCTCCGGACTGCGCGCCTTTGCCGCGCTGAATATCGTCTTCTACCACTTCTCGAACCCGAAATGGTTCGGCCCGTTTGCTCCCATCGTCGATAACGGCTACACCTCGGTCAGCTTCTTCCTGCTGATGTCGGGCTTTATTCTGGCTTACAACTACAGCGACCGCGCGCAAAGCGGCAAGCTGAAGGTCAGCCATTTCTGGACTGCGCGTTTTTCGCGGCTGTATCCGGTATACATTGTCGGCTTGCTGGTCTCGACGGGCATGCTGATGGCCGAGTGGCAGGTGCGCACGCACGGCGAGTTTGCTCTGGGTGTGGCATTGACTCCTCTGCTGCTGCAAGGATGGATCCCCAAGCTGGCCACTTTCTGGAATACCCCGGCCTGGACCATGTGCACCGAGGCATTTTTCTATCTGATCTTTCCGGTTGTGGTCTGCTGGAAACGTCCGCAGCGCTGGCGCAGTCTCCTGGGGCTTTTGGCCCTGCTGTGGGCCGCTGGTATGTTTCTGCCCACGTTGTATACGGTGCTGCAGCCGGATGGTCCAAATCCGAATCGCTATACAGACAGCTTCTGGATGCGGGCACTTAAATTTACGCCGCCGCCGCATGTGCCGGCATTTCTTTTCGGAATTGTATTAGCAGATATAGATGCCCGTATTTCGCGCGGGTCACGGTGGAGGTTGCTATTGGGTGTGTTGGGAGTAGCCGCGCTCTATGCGATTCTCTATTACGGCGACCACATGCCGTTTGCCATGATGCATGACGGCCTGCTGATGCCGCTTTTTGGTCTGGCAATTCTTGGCCTGGCCGGCCATAACCTGATTGCTCGCTTCTTTGGCTTCTGGCCCTTTGTGGCCGTGGGCCAGGCGAGTTATTGCCTGTATATCCTGCACTTCAATTTATGGGAGCTGATCCACAAATCAGGTGTGCTGGAAGCTACGCATCTGATCTCATTCGATCCGTGGATCAGCTACGCGTTGCTGATTGGCGGCGCATTGCTCACGATGAAATTTATCGAAAAACCGGCGCAAAGGTGGATACGCAGCCGGGTGATGGAATAAACATCAGACAGTCGCCAGGCTTGTGTCAGCCATAACCACCTGATTTCTGCCCCCGTGTTTTGCCAAATAGAGTGCGCGGTCTGAAGAGCGCAGCAGTTCCTCCAGAGTGCTTCCGGACTGCGGGTAACTGGCTACGCCGATGGAAATGGTGATCTCGCGCAAGGCTTCACTACGGAAACGCACACGCAGCCGGCTGACGCGCTGACGAATGTCCTCTGCTCTTTCCAGAGCTGCTTCCTGGGAGGCTTCCGGCAGGATGATGACGAATTCTTCGCCTCCGTAACGGCAGATGATATCTTCGGCCCGGACTGCGTGACGGAAAGTCTCTGCCACTTCTCTCAGGATGCAGTCACCGGCTTCATGGCCATAGGTATCATTGAACTTCTTGAAGTGGTCGACATCAAGCATCAGGATCGAAAGCGGGGACTGATTTCGAGTTGCGCGTCGTACTTCCCGATCAAGCGAAATTTCCATGAAATGACGGTTGAAAAGATCGGTGAGGCCGTCGCGAATCGACTGGTGCTCCAGTCGCGACCGCAGATTCAAGCCCGCAATGGACATGGAGGCTATCTCAGCCAGTTCTTCCAGGCTCTCCATGTTTCTCTCCACATCAATGGCGATCAGCGGAGTGGGGCACTCGATGTAGAGAATTCCGAGAGTGTCGCCGTGCGCCGCAAGCGGGATGCACAGGTAACACTCCGGCGGATTACCGATGAAATGCGCGCAATGGACTTCTGACTTTCCAGGTTTCCGCCATCTGGGTTTACCTGAGCGGAGGCCACAGCAGGCGTCCAGCGGAAATCCATCCAGGAGCTTCGATCCGCCTTCAGAAACGGCGGCAATTTCGACCATATTGCGGGAATTGTTGATGATGAGGAGCGCAGCCTGCACTGAGGGCAGAAGCTGGCTGGCATATCGAACCACCGCCTGGTGCGCCTGCGTCAGGGTCGTGCAGAGCTGTAGCTCCTCTCGGGCCGCGGTCAGCAGCGCTGCTTCGGCGGCGCGTTTCTGCAGTGTGAGAACCGTAACTTCCAGCTGCGAATTCGCGTTGAATATCTGCTGGTCCAGAGCATGCCGTCTCCGCGCATCTCGTATCAGAAAGGCAAAGAGTATAGTGACCACCGCAAGCGAAACAATCAGGAATCCGCCGCCTGCCATGAGGCTGCGATAAATACTCTGTTGGGACTCGTTTGTTCTCTGGGTCAGGAGGGCGCGTTCCGCTTCCTGCATTTTGCTCACGTTGTCCCGGCATTCGAGAATCGTCCTCTGCATCTCTGCGCCGGGTTGCGGCTGGCTTACCTGCTGCTTCAATGCAAGCGCACATTTATGCATCGTCAGCGCCCGGCCAAGTTGAGACGCGTTGTCCTTGACCAGATCGCCCAGGTGGACAATGCCCGTATCAAGCACAATTGCAGTGGATTGCGCAGTTGCCAGATCTTCGTCATTTTTCTCTGTCGAATAAAGACGGACGGAAAATTCAATGCGGTCCAGGCGCTGGGATGTCTGTTGAAGCGTTGTAAGTACCTCCTGCGAATGGTCCTTCCAGTCGCGGGACGATACCACGTCATGAGTATTGTTATAGACAAAGAGCGCTGCTGCGCAGATGAAGAGTATCGCGCCTAATGCAGCAAATACGAGCAAAGGGACCGTGCGGTCCCTGGTGTTTACCGTTCCTGGAGTCGCAGCATCCACAATAGAAATCAACAGGAAACCCCTTGAGAAAGGGACCCCCATCGGGCCTTCTCAAGGGCGGATTCAAGTGTACCGTAGCAGCACATTGACTCAAAGCGAAATCATGCCTGAATTACGGAGGTCTTCATCCGTAAGTAACTTCTACCGAGCCTGCTACACTGGAACGTTTTGCGATGATGAAACAAATGACACTGCAACAAGCCCGCAATCTGCGGACCGCTGAGAGTATTACCGAGTTGATGGGCCAGACCCCCATGCTGCGCCTTCGCCGGTTGACTTCGCCCGAAATGGCCGATGTCTATGCCAAGCTTGAGTTTTTGAATCCGGGCGGCAGCGTCAAAGATCGCGCAGCTCTGGGCATGATTCTCGATGCGGAGGCCCGAGGCCTTCTAAAGCCCGGCTCCACCATCGTGGAAGCCACTGCAGGAAATACCGGAGTCGGCCTGGCGCTGGTTGGCGTGAATCGAGGGTATAAGGTCGTGCTCTTTGTGCCGGAAGGTTTTGCCGAAGAGAAGTGCATCCTGATGCGTGGCTTTGGCGCGACGGTCGTACGCACGCCTGAAGCCGAAGGCATGCGTGGAGCCATCCGTCGCGCTCAGGATCTGGCAAAGGATGACCCAAATGCTTTTGCCGCGCTGCAGTTTGAAAATCAGGCAAACCCTGATTTCCACTACGCCACCACGGCCCAAGAGCTATGGGAGCAGATGGAAGGCCGCATCGATGCTTTTGTAGCAGGTGTAGGCACAGGAGGGACTTTCTCCGGAGTTGCAAAGTTTCTGAAAGAGAGAGATGCAAAAATTCTTACCATTGCTGTCGAAACTGAAGGCTCCGTTCTACAGGGCGGTGAGCCGGGTCCGCATAAGGTAGAAGGTATCGGCGCTTCTTTCATTCCGGCAACGTTTCATGCTGAAGTCGCCGATGAAATCATGCGCGTCACGGATGCCGACGCCTTTGCAATGGTCAGGCGTCTTGCCGCAGAAGAAGGCGTGCTTGCCGGATCTAGCGCAGGAGCAATGGTGCATGCTGCACTGGAAATTGCTGCGAGACTCGGGCCTGGCAGGCGCATCGCGACCATCATTCCCGATTCAGCGGAGCGTTACTTATCAAAAAGGATTTTTGAGGGTGGCGTGTGATCTCTTAAGATGCCGCTGTCATTCTGAGCGCGCAATCCGCGCGTCTGCGTCAGACCTCATAATGAATTCATAACAGGATCACATTAGCAATATGACAAATTCATCCCACGGATTCTCAACCCGCGCTATTCACGACGGGCAGGAAGCGGACGCGCTGACAGGCGCAGTCAACGTGCCTATATACCTCTCATCCACATATGCGCAGGAAGAGATCGGCAAGAATAAAGGCTACGAATATGCGCGCGTCTCGAACCCCACACGGGATGCTCTGGAAACCAACCTCGCCTCGCTGGAAGGAGGAGCAAGCGCGCATGTCTTCGCGAGCGGCATGGCCGCCATTATGGCGCTGGTTACGATGCTCAAGTCGGGCGATCACGTCATCTGTGGAGAGAATGTCTATGGCGGAACAGCGCGCCTCTTCAACCGGATCGTCGTGAATTACGGCATCGAGTTTACCTACGTGGATACATCGGATACCGACGCCCTCCGCCGCGCTGTCAAGCCGCAAACGAAGCTGGTGCACATTGAAACGCCAACGAACCCGTTGATGACTCTGACAGACATTCGCGCCGTTGCCGATATCTGCCATGAGCACGGCGTGGATCTGAGTGTCGATAACACATTCATGTCGCCCTATTTCCAGCGGCCGATAGAACTGGGCGCCGACATCGTGATGCACTCGACCACTAAGTTCCTCAACGGACACAGCGATGGACTTGGCGGCGTGCTGGTTGCGACAAAACCGGAGCACAAAGAGCGGTTCGCCTTCGTGCAGAAATGCACCGGCGGCATCCTTTCGCCCTTTGAAAGCTGGCTGGTGCTGCGCGGCGTCAAGACGCTCGCCGTGCGCATGAAGCAGCACGATGAAAATGGACGCAGAATCGCCGCTTATCTCGCACAGCACAAAAATGTGAAGAAGGTCTTCTATCCTGGATTGCCGGACCATCCGCAGCATGAGCTGGCAAAGAAGCAGATGTCCGGCTTCGGATCGATGATCTCCTTCGAAACCGGTTCTCTCGAAAAAGCCAACCTTCTGCTCAAGAGCGTTCGCGTCTGCACACTCGGCGAATCGCTGGGTGGCGTCGAGACGCTGATCTCGCATCCCGCCACCATGACACACGCCGCTGTCGGGCCGGAAGAGCGGGCACGGCTCGGCATCACCGATGGTCTGGTGCGTATCTCGGTCGGGATTGAAGATGTGGATGATTTGCTGGCTGATCTCGATCAAGCGTTGACGAAGCTGTGAAGAAGATTCTCATTTCCTGGAGCAGCGGCAAAGACAGCGCATGGGCGTTGCACGTTCTCAAACAGTCCGGAGAATACGAAATTGCCGGACTGCTGACCACCATCAACGCTGCTTTTAACCGCGTGGCCATGCATGGCACACGCAGAGAAGTCCTTGAGGCGCAAGCCGAAGCCGCCGGCCTACCGCTCTGGACAGTTCCGCTGCCCTGGCCCTGCTCCAATGCGGAATACGAAGCTGCTATGAGCAAAGCCTGCGAGCGCGCTTTGTCAGAAGGGGTAGCAGCCATCGCTTTCGGCGATCTGTTTCTTGAAGATGTGCGGCGCTACCGCGAAGAGCGCCTCGCAGGCACCGGGATTGCTCCGCTCTTTCCATTGTGGGGGCTGAATACGCGCGAGTTAGTTCAGGCCATGCTTCGAGCCGGAGTAAAAGCACGCATCGTCTGCACTGATCCTAAAAAGCTGCCAAAAGAATTTTCCGGATGCGATCTCGATGAATCGCTGCTTGAGAAATTACCGCCAGAAATAGACCCGTGCGCTGAAAACGGCGAGTTCCACACCTGTGTCTATGCCGGGCCAATGTTCCGCAAGCCGATTGCGATTGAAAGCGGCGAAGTTGTCGAGCGGGATGGGTTTGTCTTTGCTGATGTAAAACTGCATCGGGACGCCTGAGAAGCGTCCCGATGCGTGCGCAAACTAACGGCGCCAGTCATCATCATCGTGGTGTTTGTACCATCCGTTGTGCCGGCCATGATCGTGATCGTCCCAGTCATGATCGTGACGATAGTATTCGTCATGATGGTAATAGCGCGGGCCATAGTAAGCGCGATAGACCCAGCGTCCCGGCACCCAGACTCTGCCTGCGTAGTAACCCGGCGTCCAGTAATAATCCGGCCCCGGGCATGGCGGAGCATAAGTACCGTAATAATATGCAGGAGCAGGAGGCCCGATCTGGACCGCGATTCCTACCTGCGCATGTGCTGCGGCAGCGGGTATGAGCGTAGCAGCGGCAAGTGTGAGTGCGCCAAGTATTCGTTTCATCATTTGAGACCTCCTGCTTTCTGAACATCGTTCGTTCCGTGTAAGTGAACAGCATCGGCGCGGGAATGTTGCGGTGGATTTCTGGTGTGCAGGCTGAGTTTCGTTTGCGCTAAGCATGCATCCTTACTGATGTTTCGTGCATCGCGCATTGCGCTGTTACAGTAATCAAAGCGTTCAGAAATTATGTTTGCAAAAGCGCAGCGTGTGCACTTCATCGGTATCGGCGGAATCGGCATGAGCGGTATCGCCGAAATTCTCCTCAATCTTGGCTATGCCGTCTCCGGCTCCGATCTGCGTCGCTCTTCCATCACTGACAGGCTCGCCTCTCTTGGCGCAATTGTTTTTGAAGGGCATGCCGCGGCAAACGTCGTCGGCTCTGGAGTTGTAGTCACCAGCTCCGCAGTAAACGAGCGTAACCCTGAAGTGATGGAAGCGCGGTCACGCAAAATTCCTGTCATTCAGCGCGCCGAAATGCTGGCCGAGCTGATGCGTCTGAAGTACGGTATCGCCGTTGCGGGCATGCATGGCAAGACAACCACCACATCGATGATTGCCACTGTGCTGGCTGCAGGGAATCTTGATCCTACGGTGGTCGTTGGCGGTCGCGTCGATGCGCTTGGCTCGAATGCCCGTCTGGGCAAATCGCAGTATCTGGTCGCCGAAGCCGATGAGAGCGACCGCTCCTTCCTCAAACTGTCGCCGATCCTCGCCGTCGTGACGAATCTCGACCGCGAGCATATGGACTGCTACCGCGACATGAACGACGTTGAAAATGCCTTCATCGAATTCATGGACCGCGTGCCTTTTTACGGAAGCTGCGTGGCCTGCATCGATAACGAGCAACTTGCAGCCATCCTGCCGCGCGTGCGCCGTCGCGTCTTCACCTATGGAATGACACCGAAGGCCGATTTCGTAACGCGCATGCTGCCGCCCGGTGATGATGCTCGCGCACGCTTTGAAGTGGCTGCCGATGGGCAGATATTAGGACCATTCTCCCTGCATGTGCCCGGCCGCCACAATGTGCTGAACGCAACTGCCGCCGTGGCCATTGCCGCGCAGTTGGAGATTGCGCCGGAAGCCATCGCAAACGGCCTCGAGTCATTTCGCGGCGTAGATCGCCGCTTCCAGATCAAAGGCTGTGAGCGGGGTGTGACGGTCATCGACGACTATGGCCACCATCCCACTGAGATCCGTGCCACCTTGAGGGCGGCGCGTGAGTGCAATTACCGGAAGGTCAATGTCATCTTCCAGCCGCATCGTTACACGCGTACCCGCGATCTGATGCAGGAATTTCTGACCGCCTTTGAAGACGCCGATTCTGTCGAGATCCTCGATATCTATGCTGCAAGCGAGGAGCCGATTTCAGGCATTACCGCCAAAGCTCTGGTTGAGGCGATGCGCCGGAAGGGAGTGGAATACGCCGCGAACCCGGAAGAGGCCATCAACCGAATAGTGGCCCAAAGCTCCGAAGGCGACGTGATCTTTACCCTCGGTGCCGGCAATGTCTCCCAGCTGGCTCCGCAGGTGCTCGAAAGACTGAAAATTCCCGGCTGATATCACTATTTGCTGGCAATTGTTGATATCAAAACGTTTACGGGCCACACCATGAGATATTTATTGCACCAGGCCATCCATACTGTAGTCTAAATAATAGTGATTTCCATGCGGATAGCCGGTTTTCTGATGAGCCTCGGCGTTCTTGGGCTCATCAGTTCTACCATCTTCAGCGGCCTGGTTTTTGCCGGCGTCTATCGCTTTGTATTGGCGCGGCGAAGGGCCCAAAAGATGGCGCAGTCCGGCTCCGGCTTTCATCCTCCGGTAAGCCTGCTGAAACCTCTGCACGGTGCTGAGCCGGGCCTTGATGCGCATATCGCCAGCTTTTTCCAGCAGGATTATCTCAACTACGAAATTCTCTTCTGCGCTCGTAACGCCAATGATCCGGGCTTGAAGATTGCGCGAAAAGTTGCGGCCCGCTATCCGTCAGTACCGGCAAAATTTCTCGTGACCGGCGAGCGCACCTATATCAATGCCAAAGTCTCGTCATTGGAAAAAATGGCGGCGGCGGCGAATACAGACATTTTCATCATCAGCGACAGCGATGTGCGCGTCACGCCGAACTATATCCGTGAAGTCGTGGCTCCTTTTGCGAATGCGAAGGTCGGCGCGGTCACATGCCTCTATCGTGGTGTTGCCGATGAGGGCCTGTGGTCCAAGCTTGAGGCTGCAGGCATGTCAGTCGAGATGACCTCAGGCGTGCTCGTTGCCGACATGATGGAGGGCATGCAGTTTACGCTCGGCCCCACGATGGCGGTTCGCCGCAGTTGCGTGGATGAAATCGGCGGCTTTGGATATCTCGGTCCTTACTGCGCCGATGACTTTGTTCTCGGCAACAAGATCGCCGCGAATGGGCACGAAGTTGTTCTGTCAGACCACGTCATCGATCATGTGGTTTTGAATCTGACTTTTTCCGCGTCGGTAAAACATCAGGTGCGCTGGATGAAGTCCACCCGCTTCTCGCGGCCAAAGGGCCACTTCGGCACATCGCTGACATTTGCCATGCCCTTCGGGTTAATTGCGGGATTCGCCGCGTGGTGCATCCACAAACCTCATCTGGCCCTCGGACTTATTTTGTACGGCATCCTGGTGCGCATCCTCCTGGCAGCCGTTGTTGGCGCAGCCGTGGTTAACGAGCGCCATCTGCTGCGGATCGCTTTGCTGTATCCGCTGCGCGATCTGCTCGGCTTCTTCTATTGGGCGGCCAGTTATACCAGCAGCCTTGTAGTGTGGCGGAATCAGGTCTACCGGCTCACGAAAAATGGCTTCATGCTGCCGGTCGCGGATACTCCGCAGCCCGAGCACGAGCAGGCCATGACAGCGTAAAAACGCTGGTAGGGCGGGTAGCTAAAGCCGGTTGGCAAAGAAGCTGCCAGGTAAGAATCCAAGCCTTATCGCATTTTTAGTTTTGCCGTAAACCGCCGTCACAGCTAACCGCTTTTTAGCTACCCGCTTTATCAGCTAACCGCTACCTAAGCTACCCCAGCGGCCTATCCGTATACAGCGTCTTATCTGAAAGCTCCTGCAGTTTCACCAGATGCCCCGCCAGCAACTCCTCTACATGGTCATGGTGTCCACCGGGCACAAAGAGGAATTTGCGCGGACCAGTTCCCCAGATCGCCGTCAGGTCCTTGTCTTCGAGAAAAATCGGCGGCACATCCGGATAGCACGATCCCCAGATCATTGAAGACGATTTGCCATCGACCAGCAGCGCCTGTCGACGCGTATAGAAGATCACCGATGAGCCATCCGCCTGGTCTCCATAAAGGATAAGCTGGTCGCCGGGAGCCGCCAGATGATTCACCGTGTCTGCAATAGCGCGTGAAGAAAGCATTGGCTCAAAGCGAACAAAAGCAATATGCGCGGCAATAAGAAAGACAGCAGCCGTGAACGCCACCGACACCGTCGATTCAAACGAATGTCCGCGTTTGCGCAGCAGCCATGCAATCAGCGGCCCCGCCAGCAGGGCCGCAGCCGCCAGCGCCGCAGGCAGGCGCAGCGCGGCGAAGGATGGTCCGGTGAGATCAAAGAAATGCGATGACGCGAGCGAATAGTCGCCGACACCGCGATGCGCCAGCAGCGTGCCGATATCTGAAACATAGGGCAGGTTTCTTGACGCCCACAAACCGCTCGCCAGAGCAATCGCAGCCGCTGTACCGACTACTGCAAACGCAGCATGCGCGCCTGTCAGCCATTTGCTCTTTGCGTTGAGCCATCGCCCGGCCTCGGGTGCTTCTTCAATGGAGGCCAGAGCGCCTGCGGTAAGAATCAGCAGCGGAAGATATGCGGGCCACGTGTAATACTCCTGATTTGTAGAAATTGCGAAGAAGAGCAGGATGAAGGCGGCATAGAGCGTCAGCAGCAGCCCGGTCCGCGCGCGAAAACGCACTCGCGCCGCCATGCTCGCCGCTTCATACGCGGTGCTCCGCGCATCCAGGAAATGCAGCGTGTCGGAAGCGTTGTAGCGCACATCGGCCCATGCCAGTCTGCGATTGCGCCACGCGCGCTTGATTGCGACCGGGAAGTAGAGGCTCCAGGGAAAGAGCCATACCAGCTGTCCCAGCCAGAAGACCCAGAACGGCTGTTTGTTGTAATCGTGCGGATACCGCTTGCCGAGAAACCGCAGCACATGCTCATTGATGAAATAGAAGTAGAAGAACCCGTGAACGTGTCCGGGAGTAGGCACATTGCCTACAGGATTGCCGTGATCCGGATTGCGTATGCCGGCAAGAATATGCCACGGTGCGGCAATCGCCAGAAACAGCAGAATACCGGTGAACAGTCGCAACTGACGCCATTTGCGCCACTCGCCCGTAATCCAGAGATACGGAATCACCGCCGCCAGAAAAAATACCGGCGCGATTAGGCCTTTCGCCAGCAGGGCAATTGCCAGCGAAGCATACATCACGTAAATTCGGGCCGGACTGCGGTCTTCCAGTCCTGTAAGAAAGCAGTAAAGCGCCAGTCCGATAAAGAACGTCAGAATCGATTCCGGTATGAAGAACCGCGTCCATAGAAATACGCCAAAGCTGGTCAGGATTGCCAATGCTGCATAAAATGCGGCTCTATCGCCATACGCGCGCCGTGCCCAGAACCACGCCAGCATGGCGCAGGCCAGTACGCCAAGCGTCTCCGGCAGGTGCGTGGCGAATACGTTAAAGCCAAAGATGTGGTAATCCACCGCGGCCATCCAATACGGCAGGGGCGGCTTTTCGAGGTAACGCACGCCATTGACATACAGCGTGACCCAGTCGCCGCTGACGGCCATGTGCTGCGCGGCGTTGGCATGGGTCGCGTCCGCATCATCTAACAGAGAAGGCGAAAACAGCGCCGCAAAATGCACGGCGAGAAACACAAGCAGAAGCAGGGTCCAGGCCGTTACTGGAGACGAAAGCAGTGCAGGTTTGCGAGGATTATTCCCAGGCAATATCAATTCAGACATGATGGTTTCAAAGATTTAGGATAACAGCGTAGTGCCCCAGCCCAGACCAGCCCGAATAACAACGCGCAAGCCAGACCCGCACGAGGAACATCTGCGCAAGCTCAAAGCGACTCTGCGCAGCAATCTGGAAAAGTGCTCCATCGACCCGGATGTTGACCCGGTACACGACGTGCGTACGGGTACGCGCCGCCTGCAGGCCATAATTGAAGCCATCCTGCGCGAGCACGGCGCAAACGATACTCTGCAGCAGACGGCAGGCAAGTGGCTCGACGCGCTGAAAAAAATGCGACGCGCAGCCGCACCGGTCCGCGATCTGGATGTACATCGTAAGCTTCTGCACAAACTTGTCAAAGATGGCAGCAGGAATGAAGGCACAGGACAAACTGTGCAAACCGAGAGTGAAGGTGCTCTCACTGGCCCCGCGCCGAACGTAGTGGAAACTCCCTCAACCGATCTGCCAACCAACCCCGTACACCATCAGGCAGACGATCTGGACGCGTGGCTCCATCATGCGCGCCAGCACCATGCAGCAGCACTCAAAAAGAAAGCTGCGAAGCTTCTTGCAAAATTTGATGATGAAGCCGCGGCTCTTACCTCTGCTCTGCAGCAAAGACCGCGAACTCGCCGCCGTCCGCGGAGCGCCGCGCTTGTTGCTCTTGAGTCATTTGTTCGCCTCGTACACGAAATGCACCAGCTTGACGCCGACAACCTGCACGACTTCCGCAAAGGCGCAAAAAAGGCCCGCTACATCGCCGAATCCGCGGCTGAAGACGCGCACGCTCTGGCCATCGGCAAGGCACTCAAAAAACTCCAGGACGACATCGGAGACTGGCATGACTGGCTGGTGCTCGCCGACGAAGCCCGCACCGCCCTCGGAGAACAAACCAACGAGCTCATCGCGCTGCTCGATGCCGAGCGCGACCGGCACTACGTGCTCGCCATGAAAACTGTGAATCGATTGCGCGGGAAGTTATTGGGCGAGTGGCTGGCGACCCGGAAACCAACCACCCGATCCCATTCGGGTCTTTAACCAATCTCGTTGATCCGCTACTGCTCAAACTGTACAGTGCTGACGCCGCGCGAGCCGATTACCTCATCACGGGCAATCAAAAACACTTTCCGGAATTCTGAAGAATACAAAGATCATCACGCCGCGAGAATTTATAAGCTTCCTGCGCCTCATCTCCTTTCTTAATACCGTTCTCACAATCCTGCTGTGGATCGTGTATCTTTCTTCCGAGACCCTAAAAACTCCAGAGCACATCCTGAATCATGCAGACGTTTGCCGCCATCGACATCGGTTCCAACTCCTGCCGCCTGAAGATTGCCCGCGTAGTCCAGCACCAGCTCAAAATCCTGCATGAAGACCGTGAAGTCACCCGGCTCGGGGGCAGCGTCTTTGAAACGGGACTGGTCTCGCCGGAATCGATGGCCGCAACGCTCGATGCGCTGAAGCGCTTCTACCGGGCCACGCAAATGCACGGAGCAGACAAAGTCCGCGCCGTGGCCACTGCCGCCATGCGCGACGCGCGCAATGCCCGCGCCTTTCTTGCCTGGGTGCGCGATGAAACCGGATGGGACGTGGAAATCATCTCCGGCCTCGAAGAGGGCCGCCTGATCCATCGCGGCATCATGAACAACGAGCCGGGCGTCGCAGGGCGCTGTCTGCTGATTGACGTAGGCGGCGGCAGCTGTGAAATTTCTCTCTCCGAGCGCAAGCGCATCAAGGAGACCATCAGTGTCCCCCTCGGCGCGGTTCGCCTGACAGAAGAATTCCTGCACAGCGATCCTCCATCCAAGGAAGACATCTCCCGCCTCAAGCAATTCATCGCACGCGAGCTGCGCCGCGCCGAGCGCCGCGTAAAGCCGGTACGGGTGCAGACCGTCATCGCCACATCCGGGACCGCAGCAGCTCTGTCGGAAGCCAGCCATATCGTCGACAAGCAGCGCTCCGGCAAAAAGAACTCAGTCACTCCGACGCGGAACGTGCGCAGGCTTACAGAAAAGCTCACGAAGATGACGAATGACGAGCGCATGAGCGTGCAGGGAGTTGGACCTAAGCGCGCAGAGATCATCGTCGCCGGAGCGCATGTTTTCGCCGAGCTGCTCGAAGGCTACGCACTGCCTGGATTCCGCTATTCGCCCATGGGCCTGCGGGACGGCATTCTTGCACAGATGCTCGCCGAGCTGGACCCGCGCGCCACAGCCCACCACCAGTTTGAGCGCGACCGCTGGCAATCAGTGCTGGAAACCTGCCGGAAATACGGCATCGACCCGCGCCAGGCTGAGCCTGTGCGCCAGCATGCGGAGCAGCTTTTCCGTGATCTCGAATCCGTGCACAAGCTGCCGGCAGAATATCTCACCTGGTTGGAAGCCGCGGCCATGTTGCGCGACATTGGCAAATTTATGAACTACCAGGGCTATCACCGGCATGCGCAATACATCATTGCCAACTCAGAAATGTTCGGCTTTACGCCGGTGCAGCGCGTAATCACCTCGGCGATTGCGCGGTATCTGGGCAAGAGCCGCCCTGAGCCAACGGGCCGCACCATGCGGCAGGTTCCTCCGGAGGAGCATGAGCACGTGCGTCGCGCTGTGGTTTTGCTGCGGCTTGCGGTTGCGTTCAATCAGGACCGTGCCAGCGATATTCTCCGGGTGAAGGTGCGTGTCTATCCCAAACAGGTGCTGCTCGAAATCAGCCCGGGACGGACCGGAGCAGCACTTGAGCTGTGGTCGCTGCGCAAAGAAGCGGCCTATTTTAAGGAAGTCTTCCGCAGAGATCTCTTCGTCACATTAGTGTAGACGCCGCGCAGAATGCGTGGGTCCACCAGCCAGTTCAGAACGCCCGGCCGCCGCGTGCAATCTACGCGCGCAATGGCGCCTTTGCGCAGACGAATGCTGGCCCGTCCTGGGGACGCAAACAGCGAACCCAGAAAGACCGGCAGGTTCGGGTTGTGTCCGACAATCAGCACATTCTCATACCGCGAAAGCCCGGCAACGTACTGCTGAAACGCTGCCACCGTCGCTTCCGGAGAGAGCGCTTCCGTCACCTGAATCCTGGCGTCATAGCCGGTCTCAGTTCCCACTAAGGATGCCGTCTGCAGAGCGCGTTTCAGCGGACTGGACGCAATCAGGTCAAACTGCACTTTCAACGCATTCAGATAGCTGCCCACCAGCATGCACTGTTGCTTGCCTTCTTTGTCCAGAGGGCGCTTCGTATCAAGAATCGGATTATCGCGGCGTGTCCCCGCGCTTGCATGGCGCAGAACGTAAAGGTTCATAGAAGTGAATTGCCCTCGGCCAGCGTTTCTGTGCAGAGAGCCAGATATCAGCGGCCCGGCATTAACCTGATTGTAACAATCATGGAGAAATCAGATTAAAGTGGAGCGCCCGGAAGTCACAGGCACTGGTGAGGGCAGCGGCTCAACAGGAAATCCGGGATCGGCTCCCGGCGGTCCGGGTTCCGGCGGCGGCAGCGGATCGGGATCAGGATCCGGCTCAGGCGTTGGCCCGGGAAACGGCTCCGGCATAGGGCCGGGATCAATGCCGGGCACGGTATCCAGAAAAACCGGATACTGCGAGATCAACCATCGCGACAATGGATCCAGCGTTGCCATGATGTTAGTTTGATAGAGGCGGCATAGCTGAATCGGGTTGCATAGACAATCAATCTAACGTTGCCAAAGTTGGCTCACCAGTAACCCTCGCAACCATTGGCGCTCGGCTGCAAGCCGAAGACCACATGCATTAAGAATCGCGCCATGGTCCGGCAGGGAGCGCACTTGCAATCCAGTCAGCAGGCCGAAAGCATGGTAAAGACCAGAAACCGCCAGCCTTCCGGCGCTCTTTGCGATCATTCCATGAGCTTCGGCAAACTCAGAAACCACCCAAAGCGCCCCCGGCTTCAAATGAGGTGCAATGCGCTCGATCAGAAAAGCCAGTTCCTGCTCAAAGAAGCAGTCAAAGAAAAAATGTGTCACTACGAGGTCGTAGTCTGTTCCATCTGGAATGAATTCCCGGGCATCGGCCTGATGTAGCGTGACACGGTGCAGGTCCTCAACAGACAATCGTGTTTTCACTGCCCGCAGCATCGCCGGGCTGATATCAACGACATCAGCATATAAATATGGATTCGCCTGCAACAGGCGTGTCAGAAACCGTCCATCACCATCGCCCAATACCAGAGCGCGCTGCGATGAGGTAAGCGCGGGTAGAAAATGAAAACGGCAACGCTCCAGCGCATGCCCGAAGGTTGCATACTCCAGCCGGCGATAAGGATGCGCCAGCCGGTCAAAATTCAGCTTACGGCTCACCGCATCCACGCCGCAAAAAGAACCGGCGTCAGCATGGCCATGTCCGCGGCCACGCGGGCCTGCATCGCCGTGAGAAATCTCCTGCCGCTCGCTAAACCGAACAGCAAAAGTGCCGCTATCGCCGATGCCGAAAACAAACATATCTGTGCATCGTCATGCCGATGAATGAAAGCAAGCACAAGAGACAGCACGAATACCGCTGAAGACAGGCTCTGCAAGTGTTTTCCAGCCCACGCAGTAGTGGCATGGATTGAATCCGCTGCCGGGCTCTCCCAGTTTTCAATGGCCACGCAGTTCAGCCAGCAGAGAATGGCAAATACGCCTACCATGGGCGTTATTTCTAAGCGCTGGCCGGGGATGCGCGCCCACGCCGGTATCGCTGTTCCGGCAGCAAACAGTAAGCCTACCGCCAGCTCCTTCGGAAGCCGGCGCTCGGCAAAGCGGCCATGTGCATGCACCAGCAGAAAGTAAAGCGCCGCCACGGCAAATACCGCGGAATCTTCGAGACGGACCTCCGGCGAAAGCCACCTGAAAACAATCCAGGCGAAAAACGGACTGATGACGACTCCGGCAACCAGAAAAGCCCGTCGATGGCGGCAATAAAAATAGTGGCGTTCCCGCAGTCGTGGGCGATTTGCCGGGTCAAGCCCATCCAGAATACGGTCGGCAACATATACCAGCCATGTACCCAACGCCAGCACCAATGGCGAGAAGCTCGGAAGCTCAATATGAGCAGCGCGGCCAAAACTCCAGCACCAAAGCCCAGCCACAGTTGGCGCATCCAGGCTAAGCAGGTGCCAATACACTGCCAATGCAGCTGGAATGCTCGTGGTTCGAGTGGTTTCAGAAACCTGGGGAGTTACTACAGGCACAGTTCATTGTAGAAGGCTTACCGGATGGAACGGAATTTTCGAGAATTGGCAGGATGAATGGTTGGCAAAAATCCGACGACCTTACCAGGGATGCCATGATTGCGGCCACGGCCTGTGTTCACAGATTGACGGTGGTTCCCCGCAATACAAAAGACTTCCGGCACTTTTCCGTACAGACTTTCGACCCATTTCATTACAGATCGTAGCCTTTAATCCGCAGCAACTCTCTTTCGTCGAATGGATACCCTCTTCGTTTTAGCTTTTGGCTTTGCCTGTTCATCCACCGGCAGCTTCGGAATATCGTCCGCTGTCGCTTTTCCTTCAGCCACCTGCATGAAGAAGTCCTGCGCGCTGAAAACCGGCAGCGATTTCCCATGCACGCCATCGCGGGTACGGTGATAGCTGCCGTCGCCGGATAGCAGGCGTGTCTTTACCGTGTCTGCAAGATAAGCAGCTAGAATTTCGTTGCGCAGGCGCGCGCAGAGCTGCGCATCTTTGACCGGGAAGACGACCTCGCAGCGTTCGAAAAGGTTGCGCGGCATCCAGTCGGCGCTGCCGCAATAGAATTCTTCCTCGCCTCCATTTGCGAAATAAAAAATACGGCTGTGTTCCAGAAAGCGCCCCACGATGGAGCGAACCCGGATGTTCTCGCTCACTCCCTTCAACCCAGGTCGAAGCGCGCAGATGCCGCGCACAATCAAATCAATCTGCACGCCTGCGCGTGAAGCGGCGTATAGCGCCTCGATCACGCTTTGCTCCAGCAGGGAATTCATCTTGGCAATGATATGGGCCTTCCGTCCGGCCCGGGCATGTTCTGTTTCGCGCGCAATCAGACGGATAAAGCTCTCCGCCAGCGTGAGCGGAGCCACAAGGAGAGGAGCATAGTCGTCCGATTCAGAGTGCGCTGTCAGGTAATTAAAAACGCTGTGCACCCCTGCCGTGATGGCCGGATCACAGGTCAGCAGGCTGATGTCTGTGTAGAAACGCGCCGTATTCGGATTGTAGTTACCTGTTCCCAGGTGCGCGTAGCGGCGAATCGCTCCATCCGGATCGCGCCGAACCAGCAACGCAAGTTTGCAATGCGTCTTCAGGCCTACGATGCCGTGAAAGACCTGTACTCCTGCATCTTCCAGATCACGCGCCCAGCGAATATTCGATGCCTCATCGAAGCGCGCCATCAGCTCGACCACTACCGTTACTTCCTTGCTCTGGGCCGCATCCACAAGCGCGTGAAACATCGGAGAATCGGAGCTGGTGCGGTACAGCGTCTGTTTGATTGAGATGACATTCGGGTCCGCCGCTGCTGATTCGATGAACCCGACGACGGCGTCATAAGAATCATAAGGGTGGTGCAGCAGGATGTCTCGATGCCGCAGCTCTTCAAATAGGTCCGCCGATTTGCGATTCAGCCGCAGCTCATGCGGCACAAACGGTGGAAACTTCAGGTCCGGACGCTTCACGTCACTGTAAAGATTCATCAGCCGCGAGAGGTTGACCGGGCCATCGGTACGATAGACCTGCGATTCGTCCAGCTCAAAATTAATGCGCAGGCGGTCAATGATCTCCGGATCGGCCTCCTGCTCGATCTCCAGGCGGACAGCATCGCCTTTGCGCCGGTTATGCAGTTCCGAACGCACTGTCTCCAGCAGCGAGCGCGCTTCTTCTTCCTGGAAATAAAGATTGCTGTTGCGCGTCACCCGAAAGGCGGCTTTGGAAAGAATTTCGTACCCGCGATACATGCCCGCGGCATGTTTCTCAATCAAGTCATGCAGAAAGATGAAATCATGCGTGCCTTCCGCAGAAGGCAACGGCACCAGGCGAGGCAGCGCTCGTGGAATAGTCACCACTCCCAGCACCGGCCCCGGAGTGCCTTTGCGCTTGCGCCGTAGCAGCAGAGCAATGCACAAGGCTTTGTTCAGGACGCGGGGAAACGGATGCGCCGGATCAATCGTGATCGGGGTCAGCAAAGGATCGACTTCGCGCTGATAGAAGGCCGTGGCAGCAGCCCTCGCCTCTTCGTCCATCTCATCCCAGCCCAGCACCCTCACGCCGGCGTCGTGCAAAGCAGGCTGCAACTGATCATTCCAGCACCCATATTGCTCGTTCATGAACGAGTGCATGTCGTCGGTGAGCGCGTCAAGGGTCTGTTGCGGCGTCATTCCCTCAGGACCAGCGTCCGTATAGCCGTCTTCAATACGCTGCAGCAGGCCGGCGACACGAATTTCCACGAACTCGTCCAGATTGCTCGCCGTGATGGCCAGAAACTTCACGCGCTCCAGCAATGGATTGGAGGTGTCCTGCGCCTCTTCGAGCACGCGACGGTTAAATTGCATCCAGGACTCGTCCCGGCCAATCAAAAGGTTTTGCGATTGCGTCGAACGTGCGCTCATGCTGCTTATCCGGCTCAGATGGAAAGTGTACACAATCTGCTATACACCGGCGCAGGCCGCCTGATGATGAAAGGGCTGCGAAAAACAGCCTGCCGGACGTGAATTTGACTCAATACGCCTAACTCGACGTGAATTTGACTCAATACGCCTAACTCTATGAGGATAAAAGTATCGGCTGGAGGAAAATACAATGGGAAATCAGGGTTGTAGCGATCGCCTGGTACAGGACACAGCGGCAAAACTGTTTCAGACGGCTGCGCTCCTTATGGGCAGTGAGGATGAGGCCGTCACCCTGGTGGAAGAAACCATGGCCGGCGCCGAGGTAGACCCCTGCGCTGAAGGCAGCCGGGCAACTGCGGTGTTGCAGAACCAGCTTGTGCAGGCAGCCATTCGCGAGCTCAGCCGGCGCCAGCCGGGCTCCTTTACCGCAGCAGAGTCAAGCGGTGTGAACTCTCTCTGCATCGAAAACGACGATCTCTCCGCTGCCGGAATCACGCCCTCGCAACTCGCGCAGATGGTAGAAGGCGAAGGCCGTGGACAGCTCCGCAACTGGCTGGAGCACCTTTCTCCGGCGCAACGCGCAGTCTTTGTCGAACGGGCCATGCTCGGCATGGACAATGCCGCCACCGCGCAGGTCCTGCGAAATGCAGCCGGCGAAACCGCCGCAGGCTGGACCTCAGACAAAGTCGGCGAAGTCTTCCGTCAGGCGCTGTGCTCCCTGGCAAACTCTCTGGCTCATTCCGGCGCTGCAGCGCCGGTGGCCTGAGCCGGAGCTGCAACTGCCCGCTCACGGTTGAGATAGCCAAACCCGTGTAAAATAACGTCATTCAGGGCGCAACGTCTTGATTTCTTTGTATATTTTCTGAATTCTTCCTGAGTCTGCGGCATCCAAGAAACGTACTCTTTTTAGTTTGGTGAAAACAGCAATCCCAGGAAACAAAGGTGAACTGTACGTGCGTGTAACCAGAAGCGGGTGGCGGAGTCGAATCATTTCCGGCCTGCTGGCAGGCAGCGTTGTTCTTGTGCCTGTGGCGAATCTGTCTGCGCAGGCGCCGGGCTCAACAAGCGGAAGCTCGTCTTCATCCATCCCCAGTCCGTATCAGATCTCGACACCGCAGCAGGGCGGCAGCGGATTTCAGGGCAGCGTTGCCGAAGACAAGCCCGTTGAAGGCGTCCTGCCTCTGTCGCTCGATGGCGCGATTCAACGCGGCCTGAAACACAATCTCGGCTACATTCTCAGCAGTGAAAATACGATGAACGTCAACGGTTCGCGCCTGCAGGAACTGCAAGCCCTGCTGCCGACCGTAAGCGCTTCCGTCAAGGAATCTGTCCAGCAGGTCAATCTTGCTGCCGAAGGCCTCCGCATTCCAGGGTTTCCGGCGATCATCGGACCGTTCGGATTCACAGATATCCGCGCCTCGCTGAACTGGTCGCTGGTAAACATTGCCTCGCTGCAAAACTATCTGGCCGCAAAGCACAATTTCGCAAGCTCTAAACTATCAGTCGAAGACGCCCGCGACATGGTCGTGCTGACCGTCGGTAACGCATATCTGCTTGTGATAGCCGATAAAGCCCGCATCGACAGCGCGCAGGCGCAGGTGGATACCTCAAAGATCTCCCTCGATCAGGCAGTGCAGAACCATCAGGCCGGCACCGCTCCGCTTCTCGACGAATTGCGCGCCCGCGTCGATTACCAGACACAGCAGCAGACTCTCATCTCCGCCCAGAATCAATACGAGAAAGACAAAATCGCTCTGGCTCGCGTCATCGGACTGCCCCTGGAGCAGAAGTTCGACCTGACCGACCAGGCGCCGTATGCGGCCCTCGACAATCTCGATCCCGATACAGCCGTGAAAGAAGCTATCGAGAACCGCAATGATCTGAAGGCTCTTTCCGAACAGCTCAAGTCTGCCGAAAAGGCCCGATCCGCCGCTACTGCAGAACGATATCCGACGATCAGCTTTGCCGGCGACTATGGCGACATCGGCGTGAACCCGGCCCACTCGCACGGAACCGGCGACGCCACCGGCACCATCAGCATTCCAGTCCTGGAAGAAGGCAAGCTGCGCGGCGATGCGCGTCAGGCACAGGCGCAGCTTGAAACCACGCGCGCCAAGTTCAGCGACCTCCACGGGCAGATCAGCGCCGATGTGCGCGACAGCATCCTCGACATCCGGGCAGCTGAGAAGCAGGTCGAGGTCTCGCGCAGCAATGTGCAGCTGGCCAATGAAGCATTGAGCGAAGCGCAGCAGCGCTATGCCGCCGGGGTTTCTGATAACCTCGCTGTTTCGCAGGCGCAGCAGTCCGTCGCTCAGGCAAACGATCAGTACGTGAGCAGCCTTTATCAGCACAACATCGCGAAGCTTTCGCTGGCGCGCGCGCTGGGCGTGGCTCAAAAGAACTACAAGAATTATGTGGGAGGAAAATAACCGTGGCCGAGCAGGTAGCGGAACCTATCGCAGAAAAAAATCGCATCGACCGGCCTGAGGACGAAACGCCCCAGAAGTCGAGCAAGCGATTCATCATTATCGGCGTCGTCGCCGTCCTGGTCATTGTGGGGCTTCTCTGGTGGTGGCACTCCACCTATTACGAAGACACCGATGACGCGCAGGTCAACGGCCACCTCATCCAGATCAGCTCACGCATTGCCGGGCATGTCATCAAAGTCAATGTCGACGAGAACCAGTATGTCGAAGCCGGCACAGTCATCGCTGAGCTTGATCCGAAAGACTTCCAGACCGCCGTTCAACAGGATGAGGCCAATCTCGAAAGCGCCGAAGCCAGCTATGAAGCTGCGAAGGTCAACGTGCCCGTGACGCACGTCAGTACCGGCAGCCAGGTAAGTTCCGCGCAGGCCGATGTCTCCAGTGCCGATGCGCAGGTAGTTCAGGCGCAGCATCAGCTGCAGGCTGCTCAGGCCGCCGTGCTTCAGGCTGAAGCCAACAACACGAAGGCCCAGGCTGACCTCGAGCGTTACAAACCGCTGGTGGAAAAAGATGTCATCTCCAAACAGCAGTTCGATGCCGCAGTAGCCACTGCTGCTGCTAACAAGGCTGCTCTTGAGCAGGCAAAAGCGAATCTTGACGCTGCAAATGCAGCTGTTCGCGTAGCCAGAGATCGAGTTGCTTCCGCGCAGGCTTCTTATAAAAACGCCATGACCGCTCCGCAGCTCGTTGCCATCCAGAAGGCAAAAGCCGACCAGGCAGCCGCTATGGTCGAACAGGCCCGCGCCGCGCTCGATCAGGCCAAGCTGAACCTTAGCTATACCCAGATCGTTGCGCCGACGGCAGGCATCATCACCCGCAAAAGCGTGGAAGTTGGCCAGAATGTGAGCGTCGGCCAGAACATGGCCACACTCGTTTCGCTCGACGACATCTGGATCACCGCCAATTTCAAAGAAACGCAGCTTGAGCACATGCGCCAGGGACAGCACGTCACCATCAGCGTCGATGCCTATGGCGGCCGCAAGTATGACGGCAAAGTGACACAGATTGGCGGCGCCACCGGCTCTGTCCTCAGCCTCTTTCCGCCGGAAAACGCAACCGGAAACTACGTCAAGGTCGTGCAGCGCATCCCCGTTCGCATCGACCTCACCAACCACGACCAGAACTCAGACCACCTGCTGCGTCCCGGCATGTCCGTCGAGCCAAAGGTTCGTGTGAAGTAAAAATCCCGGTGTCATCCTGAGCCGAGTGGCCCTGAACAAAGTGAAGGGAACCAAGCCGAAGCACCTGCTTTTCGCCTCGATTCACACGAAATCGGTGCCCATCCTATCGCAAACTGCACGATAGGATGGGGAAAATAAATCTGACCCCGGTCATTCTGACCACCGGAGCCGGTTCCCGGTGCGCGTGTTGAGGTGACAGAGGAAGAATCCTGCGATGCGAAGCACTTCTCTGCAAACCTCTGCCTCACCTTAGCGTCCTCTGCGGTTCGCCTTTTAGTTGTGAGATCACGAAGCGCGAGCCGAGGGGCCCCTGCATTTTCTTCGGATAATCAAATTCCTCCTGATCAAGAAACCGGTTTAACCAAACGCTGACAATCCCCTGACAACCCCCGCGCTGCATCAGCAGATACTTGTCCGTATCTGTCATGACTCCCAAATGCCCCCGGCCGGAATGGAGCGATGATCATCTCGAGGCATTGCCTTCACGCCAAATAAGAGCGCCTTATTTCGACGACAGGCAGCAGGCATGGGTATTCAGCAGTTACGCCGACGTTCTCGCGGCATTTCGCAGTTCCAGCCTCTTGCAGGCAAGCGCAACCAATTCCGCCGGCAGCACAGAGCACGATGAGGCAGCCTGGTTAAAAATGCGCGCGGAAACAAAGGCCGCGCTTTCGCTCAGGCAAGTGAACAAATGGCAGGAGATTCTCAGGCCCGAAGTCACCGCCTTGACCCAGGCGCTGCCTGCCGACCGCCCAGTTGATCTCGTCGAAGAATTTGCCCGCCCCTTATGCCTTGTTCTCGCCGTCGCGGTCACCGGAGCCGACCCTCACAACGCACGCCAATTTGAAAAGCTCGCAGAGCATGTTTCCGCCGCCGCTGCCGACCCCTACGATTCAAAAATCCGCGCGCAGGCCAAACGCGCAAAAGACCGGCTTCGCGGCTGCTTCCCTGAAGGCCCTAAGAGTTTGCGCGATTCCGGCTTCGTAGCCCTCTCACGTACCGTCCCCTCATTGCTGGCCAATGCATGGTTTGCGCTTTTGCAGCATCCGGAGCAGTGGAGACGGCTGCATCAGCAACCGGATCTCACTGCTCAGGCAATCGAAGAGTTGCTGCGTTATGCCGGGCTTACACGGCTTATTTTCCGACGCGTCATCGAAGACGTTGACCTCAACGGCATTCATCTCCGGAAAGGCGACCGCGTCATTCTGCGAATCACAACCGCCAATAAAGATCCGCATCGCTTTCTTCGTCCAGACGAGCTCGACTTCGCGCATCGCAACAACGGCCAGCTCTCGTTCGGAGCAGGCCCGCACGCATGTGTAGGAGCCAATCTGATCCGCATGGCCGCTATCACCATTACGCGGCCTCTCGTCGAGCGCTTCGCGCGCGCAGAGCTCGTCAAACCTGTCGAATGGCGCGGAGGTCCCATCTTCCGCGCTCCCATCTCTCTGCCGGTTCTGTTGCGGGAGCAAATCTCCTGATAGAAAATCCGTTCAGGAGCGTTTTTTACGCGCATCTGCAGCTTGCTGTCCCGTCGAAGAACAATTGAAAAATCCCGGCAGCACACCCTCCGTCAACTGCATCTAACTCATAGAGTGGAGGATTGTCAGCATGAGCAAGACTGCCCTGAAAGAAGTTCCGAGCAAAACAGACCGCATTACACCCCACTGGCACCAGAATGCCAAAGAAATCCAGAAATTCGGCACCGTGATCCGCGATATGCCTATCGGCATCAGTGAAGCTGCCCGTTGCGAAATCACCGGGCGCCTGAACGTCCTTCTCGCCGACACCGCCAGCCTGCGCGATCTCTATAAAAAATCGCACTGGCACGTCTCCGGCCCTACTTTCTATCAACTCCACCTTCTTTTCGATAAGCATTTTTCCGAACAAGTCGAGCTGGTCGATGGCCTCGCCGAGCGCATCCAGATGCTGGGCGGCGTCAGCATCGCTATGGCGCATGACATCGCCGAAACCACGCGCATCGAGCGTCCGCCAAAGGGCCGCGAAGAGGTTCCGGTCATCATCTCGCGCCTGCTCGAAGCGCATCGCATCATTCTCGATGACGCGCGCGAGTTGGCCAAGAAGGCCGAGGACCTCGGCGATGACGGCACCAACGACCTGCTCATCAGTGATGTAGTCCGCACCAACGAGATGCAGGTCTGGTTCATCAGCGAGCATCTGGTGGAGATGCCTCTTGTCTTCGCCGACGGCGATAAGTAACAGCTTCACGTCTACCGCCAGCGCACAAGGCCGAACCTGATCGCAGGTTCGGCCTTGTGCTTTTGTGTTCCTGGCAGCGTAATTTGCTGCGCAACTAAACTATCCGCGGTCTTCCACGTCAACTAGTCGAGAGGTTAGACTGAATCCCTCCTGGGAGGCAGCGCATGCCGTACCGCAGAAGTCTTATCCTGTCCGTGTTGCTCTTGTCCTGTCTCGCAGCCGTTGCCAGGAACAAGAAAAAAGTTCCGCTGCCGGTAGACATCCTGCAGGCGCACACGGCGTGGGTCATCATCGATCCTCAAGCTGGTGTGGATGTGACCGACCCAAATGCCAATCGCATCGCCCGCTCCGATGTCGAGAACGCCTTGGCCAAGTGGGGACGGCTCACTCCGGTGACCGATCCTTCTCAGGCCGACATCATCATCGTCGTCCGCAAAAGCAGCGGCAGGCTCGTCCAGCCCACCATCGCCGGAACGCCCATCAACAGCCCGCCGCCGGTGATCGCGCAGCGAACCGATGCAGGGATCAGCGCTTCAGGCCGCGCAGGACCGCCACTCGACGAACAGCAGCCGCATCCGCAAACGGAAGTCGGTAACACCCAGGACACCTTCGCCGTCTACCGCGGCCATCCCGCCTACAACAACAGTGCCGGCAATTCAGACAATCCGCTCGACTCACCACCGGTATGGCGATATACCGCGAAAGATGCGCTCGAATCTCCCAGCGTTCCGGCCGTCGATGCTTTCCGCAAAGCCGTAAACGACTCGGAAAAAGCACTCGCCGGGCCGTAGCCTACTCAACCCGCAGCATCTTCACCGGATCGATCCGCAAGGCGCGCAACACCGGAGGCACCGCCGCGACGACAACGGCGAAAAGAATCGTGAGGCAGGGAATCGCCAGCATCGCCACATCCGTGGCCTTGACCTGATACAGCAGCGACTCGACATACCGCACGGAAGTCAACCCCAGCGCCGCTCCGGCACCCGCACCAAGCAACACAGCCACAGAAATTCCTGAGATGACGCGCCTCGCAACATCCGACGCTTGTGCTCCCAGCGCCAGCCGAATGCCAAGCTCGCGCTGCTGCTGCAGCACGGAATAGTTCAGCACCCCGTAGAGCCCAATCCCCGCAAGCAGCAGGGCAACAGCGCCGAAGAAAAAGGCCAGCGTTGCCAGTAAACGCTCACGAATCGTTTGCACCTGGTCGAGCTCCTGCTGGGTCATGACATTCGAAACACGAAACCCTGAGCGCGCCTTTGCTACTTCCTGCCGTAGTGTCGACGCCATTGTCATCGGGTTCCGCGAAGCTGTGCGCACGATGAATGTCTGGTTGTCTAACGGGTCCGACTCAAACGGAACATACACCACAGGAAGAATCGGCCCGTGAATATTGCTGTAGCAGGCATCCCTGGTCACACCGATCACCTGCATGCGCTGGTGGCCGCCATTATCGCTGGCTTTTTCAAAATATCTTCCAACAGGATGCTCATCATTCAGAAATTTTCGGGCGAAGGTTTCATTCACAATCGCCGCACCGGGAAAGCGGTCTCCATCGCGGAAATCTCTTCCTTCCAGCAGCGGAATCTTCATCGTTTCCAGCCAGCCCGGAGAAACATTCAGGAAATACGCCAGATCGGCACTCGGAGGGCCGCCATTCACGGCGATCGCGTCATTCCAACTGCTGCCCCCCAGCAATGGCATCGATGCCCGCGACACACGCTCCACGCCGGGCACGGAGTGCAGGTGATCCGCCACCTGCTCCCAATAAATATCGAGCTGCGGAGGTTTGCTCCACGTTTCCAGCAGCAGCAGCCTGTCCGAAGAAAAGCCGGTAGGTTTATTCGAAAGCCGCTGGAATGTCGCGACAAACAATCCCGCAATAAATAAAACCAGAAAGCAAAACGCCACCTGCAGCGCGATCATTCCATGCATCAGCCTCCGCCGGGAATGCGGATCGTCGCCACCCTTCAACACGCTCACCGGTTTGACTGAGGAAGTGCGCAATGCGGGCAATAAACCAAAGAGCAGGACCACGCACAGAGTCAGTGTCACGCCGAAACCAATTACTCTCCAGTCAGCAGGCAGAATCAGACGCAGCGAATTGTCAGGGGAATTGATCATGCTCACTACAAACGGCGCCGACCACCAGGCAAACAGCGCCCCGCCTGCCGCGGCAAGAAAAGCAAGCAGAGCGCTTTCCGCCAGGACCATCTGCGCCAGCCGCCATCTTCCTGCGCCAATCGAGACGCGCAACGCCATTTCTCGCGCTCGCGCCGCTGCCCGCGCCGTCATCAGGTTAGCGACATTCGCGCAGGCAATCAGCAGCACCATCAACACCAGCACCGCAATCGCTGCCAGCGCGCGGCTGTATTCGTCCCGCAATCCGGATGTGCCGCTGGACGCAGGCTCCATTCGCACCTGGTTCTTGAGAACATTCTGCAGCGTCTCCTGTGACAACCCAGTCTCACCGCGCAAGCGGTTCTCTTCAAACGCATGACTCACTGCGGCAAGCTTTGCCCGCAGCGGCTCAATGGCTACTCCAGCCTTCACTATTGCCAGCGTTCTTATCCACGTTGAGTCATTGCGAGTGACGGAATGATGCATCATCGTAGGAACGAAAATATCCGTGACGATGCCTGGCTCCGTGCCCGTGAATTTCTTCTGGCTTATGCCAATAATCTCGTAAACGCCATCGCCGTAATGAAATGTCCGTCCGATAACGTTAGGATCGAGCCCGAATCTGCGGCTCCAGTAATCGTAAGAAATCACCGCATAAGGCGCGGCCCCCGGCTTCAGATCATCATTCTCCGTGAACAAGCGGCCGGCAGCTGGTTCCAGACCAAGCGCGGAAAACATCCATCCCGACACGTACTGGACATTGGCTTTCTCCATTTCGTTGTCGGTCTTGTACGTCACGTCAGAATGTTCTGCATACGAAACCGCAATCAGCTCCGCCTCGCCCTTCACCGCCGCGCGCATCAGCTGAAAGCATGGATACGCCCACGAGTCCCACTCGCCCGGCTTGTTATCAAAGCCCATTCCATATCGCGACAAGACATAAAGACGCTCCGGATGCTCCACCGGCAAAGGCCGTAACAGCAACGCATCAATTAACCGAAATGCCGAAGTGCAGGACCCGATCGCCAGCCCCAGCGAAAGAATCGCAGCAGCCGACGTAATCGTATTGCGCTTGATCTGCCGCCATCCGAAAACAAAATCAGCCCGCAGCGAATCCAGCCAGCCAATCACGCGCGCGTCATGACTCTCCTGCCGCTGCCGCACCGCCGCGCCCAGAGCATGCCGCGCTTCGTCCGGATCGCGCCCAGCCGCCACCGCCTCAGCAACATGCGCCTCGAACTCCTCTTCAATCTCGTGATTCAATCGCTCGCCGCGAAATACATTCACCATACGCAGCCACAGTGACATGTCACACCGCCCCTAAAAATCCGCTCCCCATCAATATTTAGACATCTATATATAGATATCTAAATCAATTGTCAATACAAAGCTGTTTGCGTCTTCCATTGCCATTCGCGCATCTAAATGTCATCCTTATTAGCTGAAGTTACCTGCCGGGAAAACCATGCCTGTCGCGCTCACCTTTTTCATGAAGTACGGCTACTTCATCCTCTTCCTCTGGGTGATGACCGAACAGCTTGGTGTGCCTATTCCCGCCGCGCCTCTACTCATCACCGCCGGCACACTGACCGCCACGCACCGGCTCAGTCTGCCGCTCGTACTCTTCGCCATCGTTCTCGGCTGCCTGGTCAGCGACATCATCTGGTATTTCATGGGCAAGCGATACGGAGGCGCCGTGGTCCGCCTGCTCTGTCGCCTCTCCATGGAGAGCAACACCTGCGTCAAAAAGACCGAGGGCTACTTCACCCGCAACGGCGAGCGCGCGCTGCTCATATCCAAGTTCATCCCGGGACTCAACACCGTAGCCGCCCCCATCGCCGGCCAGACAAACATGCGGCTGCATCTCTTCATCGCCTATGACGCAGCCGGATCGCTCCTCTACGCGCTGGCCTTCACGCTAGGCGGACGCTTCTTCGGCGATTTCCTCAAGCACTCGAACCTGGTCTCCAGCGTCAGCCGAACCACAGGCATTCTCTTCGTCCTGCTCCTGGTCGGCTTTCTGATCTACCGCTTCACGCGCCAGCGCGCCTTCATCAAGGAAATGCGAACCGCCCGCCTCGAGCCCGACGAACTGAAAGAAATGCTCGATCGCAAGCAGGACGTCTATATCGTCGATCTCCGCCATCCCCTCGACTATCTGCCTGATCCGCGCACGCTTCCCGGCGCCGTCCTGCTCACGCCCGACAAGCTCGTCGAGCACACCGCCGAGATCCCGCGCGACCGCGACGTAGTCCTCTTCTGCACCTGTCCCAGCGAAGCCACAGCGGCCAGGATGGCGCTCACCCTGCGCAAGATCGGCGTCTACCGCGTGCGTCCGCTGCGTGGCGGCTTCGATGAGTGGAAGCGCCTCGGCTACCCGTTAGAAGACATCCCCGCCGCTACCGCCCCGGCCTCCTGATTTCCAACCGAATTGTCATCCCGATCGAAGCGCCGGAGTCGCGTAGCGGAGGGACCTGCAGTTTTCTCAGCACCAGACCAGAGTTTGAAAAGGCCCAGCCAACCCGAATTGTCCCCACCCCGACCCTGTGCTACCTTGCTCAAAGAAAATCCAATCGGAGCAAAGCATGGCATTTACTGAAACATTCCGCTGCGAAGTCTGCGGCAAAGCCAAAAACTCAGAATCAGAAGACTGGTGGCTGGCCTGGGCCGAGCAGTTCACGCCCATGCCTGACGCTCCGCCCATGCCGCAGCTTCGCTTCACGCCCTGGGATAACTTCCTGTCTCACAGCGCAGAGGTGCGTCACCTCTGCGGCGCGCGCTGCTCGCAAACACTCATGGATCGATGGATGGCCACAGGCGGACAATCGACCGCCGCGCACAGTTTTTCTGAACCCTGAGCGC
>DATGMQ010000024.1:0-90075 GCA_035293545.1 Alloacidobacterium sp.
AATGCGCCTGGATGCGTCCTTCGTCGATCTGCACCACCGGCCCCAATACCGGCGCTGTCCCGTTCCCAGTTCCAACTCCCGCTTCCTCGGTTGGTTCCATCGTCCTCGTCCCGGAGGTCTCGCTCCCCCTGTTTGTACCAGCCTTCCAAGCCTACAAGCCGAACCAATTGTGCGAAAGAAATCCTACGTTATCGCTGATTGATACCCCAGAGCCAGATGCATTACATAAGGAATGCATCTGGCTCTGAGAACACGATAAAAATATCGTCAGGACAGCGGATGAATAAATTGCGCATGCCTTACATCAAATTTCGCTGTAGTCCCACATTTTACTGCTCGTACGGTTGCATAGGAGACGTGTTCCGCGCCGAATCGGGAGGGTAGTCGCAATGAACTCGGAATCAACAAAGGGCACCGTTGCCTTGTGAGAAGGCACTCGACTGCAAGGGATGGTCGTTTTTTATAAGCCAGTACATTGAAAACTGGACGCAGAGTCGATAGCACCGGTCCCGTTATAGCGAGTGCGTTCCGGATACGGACAGACGGGCCTGCTCATCACGGTTTTCCCGTGATCAACGCGCTTCGCGATGATTTGGTCGGGTGCGACACCATTCTCAACCCAGAGCTCAAGTGCCGGAAGAGGATCTATTGAGTTTAGACCCGGGCCGTCGGCGCAGTGGGCCATGCCAGGGATCATAAAAAGTCGCAGGAACGACCTCGTTTTCTCCTCCCCGCTTTCCCCTTTGATCCTGACGGCCTCTGCGTTCTGGACGGCACTAAGATAATTAATCGATTCCTGGGGTGGCAGAAGCCAGTCTGCCCAACCGTGATACATAAGGAGTTTGTGTCCGTGTGCTTCAAAAATTTGCAGATCAGGGTCTGTCGCATTGACCAACGGTCCTAACTTTGCATCAACAACTGCTACATCCCGATCGAAGTTAAACTCGCGCCAGGTCCAATCTGATCCAACTACCCATTTGAATAGGGTCTGGTAGGCAGGACCGCCGGTTAGCGGCATCATCTTTCCCCACCCGAACTCAGTGCCACGTGCTTCGCCGGGATAAATCGACCGATGGGTAGCCGGATCCCGGGGGCCATCGTAGAACTTGTTTGCGGTGACCACTTGATCATGCGTAAGGCAATCCGGAGCATCGCTGGACTTGCAAAGCAAATCTGCAGGCGACCAATGGCACTCGAGTGGATCGGACAAAAATGAGTCTCCGGGCGCTGCCTTTGCAGAGGCACATTCGTTGAGTACGGCCTGATTCATCGCTGTCAGCTTTAAATCGGAAATTCGGGATCCAGGGCTGTGTTCGGCCGCGGCGAAGTCCCAAAGGAAAGCAATATGTAAATGGGTCCGATTGTTCGCTGGAGCGCCTGCGATGATGCCGTCGTAGTCGTCGGGAAAGCGCTGGGCCTCCATCAATGCTTGCTGACCGCCAGTCGAGCAGCCCCAGAAATAAGAATGGCTGGGCATCCGCTGGTAGTAAGCAGCGATAATCTTTTTGGCCTCAACCGTCATCAAGTGCGTAGCGCGCCATCCCCAATCTGCCCATTTCTCAGGATGTCTAACGAGAGCGTTTCCATCCTCAGCCCACCAATGGTCGGTTCCCATGTCAGTGTTCGCAACAGCGTACCCGCGCCGCAGCCCGTCTGCTAGCGCACGGTAATTGATACTTCCGGCGTACCCGCCATTTCCAGTCCCTTCCATTTTGCCGTTCCAGCCGCTAACAGGCAGCCAGAGTTCTACTCGAATCGCAGAATCAGGCGACGGGATGAGGGTGGCAGCTACGCGGCAAAATGGAGGTAAATCTAAGAGTGATTCTCCTTCCCGTTGCTTCCAAACCCCGGATGAAATGAGCTCAGCGGAAGTTATCTTGATATGGGTTGAAGACAACTGCGCAAGACCATCACAGGTTGCTGCCTTTAGCGGTGGCCCAAAGCTACCAATAAGCAGAAGAAGAAGTAGCAGAAAAAAATGTTTCTTCATGACGGGTCTTTAACGGTGAATTGTATCATCGGCTCCGAAATACGGAACTCGCAGCATATCGAGATCGATGCACGGGCTCGGATCGTGTCCGCGATACCAGAAAGACAGCAGCCAGATATCAGGAACTGATCTAATAGAGGCAATGAGTTTCTTTCTTCGTCAGTCCGGTGCCGTCAACGATCCAGGCCGCGATTCCTGAACGGAGAGATCTTCTATTCATTGAAGGAGGTGCGCGTGCTGGCCGAACGTTGGCGTGCCCACTGCAACACCGTCAGGCCACACTCTTCGCTCGGATATAACCCCCGGGCCCTCCGAGGCATGGCTGACAAAAAGCATGGATATGGAGAAGTGGAAAACCGTTACGCGCTTCCCACTTCTCCACACCCCTGACGGCGGCTACTTGAACCTAGAAGCAGCTACGTTACACTAACTATCTCTTCGGCGTAAAAGGGCAGTCCAGCGTCGGAGGAACTCTCACGCTACGTCGCGATAACCCTTCTGAACGCAGCTGATCGTCTTTGAATGAGAGGCGTAACAAAGGAGTTCACACTGTACGACGTCTTGCGATCAGATTCGGTTAATCGACGTGAAAAACTTCTTCCATCTCTGCCCACCACTCTCCCTTTTTCCGAGTAGGTATGGGTTCTTGCATTGGACCCATTATTGCCCACCATTCCTGCGTCTTTGGGTCGGCGGCCATCTTTGCCCAATCATTTTTGATATCGGTTCCGTGGTACTCGAGATATCCGAATAGCACGCCGTCCTTAAAGAAAATGGAGTAATTGCGAATATTGCATTCGGAGATTTTGCTCAACACTTCGGGCCACACGGAAGCGTGATATTGCTTGTACTCATTCTCGAACCCAGCTTTCAATCTGATCATCATTCCAAGGCGCTGCAAGGATCGCCTCCAGTAAAACTAGCCTGATCTTATCAACGTATTTCCACCCGAGCAAGGAAAACCGCTTTGGAGACGTGAAATCAGATTGCAGCGATTAAGATGACGCTACTCTCGTTCCACCTGTTTCCCCGCTAAGAGGCGCCCACTGCTGTCCCGTCATCTTCTTCTACAGCGGAACCAGTTCCCCAGCAGCGCAGCTCCAATACGCTGATTGTGGCGATGCCAAGCATACTCGTCAGCAGCTCGAATCTTTGCCCCACAGCGCATCATCGCCTTGAACCAGCGCCACGGCTCCGCGCCAGTGTTGCAGATGAGTGATCGTGCTGCCAAATGCTGAATGTTTTACTCCGCAACTATAATCGATTGAGTGAGCTTAATATCGCGCGAGGAGCTGCCGACCAGGATGTCTCGCTCACCGGAGGCAAACTGCCATCCGCTCTTTGAGGTGGACCAGTACTCCAGGCTGCGGCGGGGGACATGCAGAGATACATTCTTTGCAGTGCCCGGCGCGAGGTGGATGCGGTCGAAGGCGGCCAACGCCTCTTTTGCAAACTGGCTGCTGGCGGGAGCATTTCGCGGGATTCCGAGATAGACCTGTGGTACTTCGTCGCCGGCTTTTTTTCCGGAGTTCCGAACGGTAAAGCTGACGTCCAGCCCGCCATCGGCCGCTCGGCTTACATGAAGATGTGAGTACTCAAAGCTTGTATACGAGAGGCCGTAGCCGAACGGAAACAGAGGTTTGATCTGTTGCTTATCGAACCAGCGGTAGCCGACGAAGATACCTTCAGTGAACGTTGACTTCCCATCGACTCCTTTATCGGAGCGCTCAGGGTATCGAGGGTCGGTGGCAGGGTAGTCCTGGAGACTCCGGCCCCAGGTGAAGGGGAGGCGTCCTGCGGGATTCGCGCGCCCGAGCAGGATATTGGCGGTTGCCCAACCACCCTCGTCGCCTGGCCACCACATCTGCAGAACTGCCTTGACCTTGTCCAGCCAGGGCATGGCGATCGGCTGGCTCACGTTGAGCACCACAATCGTGTTGGGGTTGATGGCGGCGATATCGGCAATCAGCCGATCCTGATCGCCGGGAAGAGCGAAGGTTGGAAAGGTCCGGCTCCAGGCGAAGACGACGGCTGTTTTCGCGCCTCTGGCCGCGGCGATGGCCGCCGCGTAGTTCGCGCTCCTTTGCTCCGGTGTCACCCAGTTTAGCCGGACCTGAATGGGTTGATTGGAGGTGTTGGGGATCACGGAGACGTAGAGTTTGTGCTCGCCGGCGGCGAGCGGTACTTCGACGCGCAGACTGTCGAGGCCGTCGGTGGTGGGCAGCACATCGTCCTGTCCGGCTTGGGTGATGTCACCGTGAATGATTGCGCGGCCATTCGATATGAGGCGTTTGCCATCCAGCCAAAGTGCTCCATAGCAGCCAAGAACCTGCAGGTGAAGGCGGTAGTTCCCTGTGCTGGGCACGGTCAGGGTTCCCGACCAGGTCTCGGACACATTTGCGGGGAGCGCCCTGCCGTTTTTACGCGTGAAGTCGATTTGCGGATCCGTTCCGGAAGCGGTTCCGCTCCGTTCCAGACCTGGCTTCCCGTGATGGGAGAGATATCGCGCAGGAATCGTCGTGCCGGTCAGGTCATCGGCAACTGCGTATTCGATGTGACTGGCGGAACCCGGGAAGTATCTCTTGAGAACCTGCAAGGTACCGATCTGCCGGGCGGGCAGTCCGACGGACTTCTCTCCGGCGAGGCCCACGGCAACGGTCTGAGCCGCGCCGGGCCCGATCAGGGCCAGCGACTGCAGCGCAGTCTTCTTGAGGGGCAGGGCATTGTTGTCGTTTTTAAGCAGAACGGCTGCGTCTTCTCCCGTCTTCTCAATTGTTCTGGCATTCAGTTGAGTGGTATCGCTGCTGAGCTGAAGAGTGCGATCGAGCGGCTGTTGGTGCTCAAGCAGGCCGAAGCGATCGAACTGGAGCAGGATACGCGCTACGGCACGGGTGACGGTGTCCTCGGTGACAGTGCCGTCACGCAGGGCATCCATCATGCTTTGGTCGGTCTTCGGGGCGTGGGGCGTGGCAGGTGCGGGCGCCTCAAGAGGACTGAATGGCGGCTCCTCGGGCAGTCTGCCATCCCAGCGGAACTCAAAGTTTTTATTAGCGGCGGCTCCCTCTGTCGCGGGGCGGATCGGAGCATCGCCACCGAAGAAAGACTGTATGTGCGCGATATTGCCGGGTCCGGGCATCTCAAGATCGAGCCCTTCATTGATGAAGGTGGTGCCGTGGTTGGCACCCCAGTCGGACATCAGGAAGCCTTTGAAGTCGATCTCATCCCGAAGGATCGTGTTCTGGAATTCGCCGTTGCCGCAGGCGTACTTTCCGTTGACGCGGGTGTACCCGCACATCACGGTGGCGACACCGGCCTGAACAGCGTTCACGAAAGGCGCAATGTAGATTTCGTGTAATGCTTGCGGTTCGATGACGACATTGTCCCGGTTAGAGGCGTATCCGATGTAGTGCTTCGCATCGGCCATCACGCCGTTGTGTTCGATTCCCTGAATCATCGCGGCCGCGATCTCGCCGCTGAGCAGTGGATCTTCGCCGAAGCTGTTGTATGCCATGTGGAAGGCGATATCCCGGTCGATATTCATTGAGGGCTCGAGCACGAGTCTTGAACCGCGTGCCTTTGCCAGCCGGGCGATGACGGTCCCGGTTTCCTGTGCGTCTTCGCGACTGAAGGTTGCGGCAATGCCCATGGAACACGTGGGCGCAGTGGCCGGGACACGTGTCAACAGGCCCAGGACACCATCTGTCATTCGCAGCGGTGGGATGCCGAGGCGGGGAACGCCGGCCATGTATCCTGCCTCCCCCTGATCGGTCGCGTCCGGTTCGGGAACTCCATGGATGAGGCTTACCTTTTCTTTGAGGGTGAGCTCGTGGAGCAGCTTGTCAACACGCGGATTTCCAGTTACGGCCGGTGTGGCGCTCCTCGCATCTCTCTGCGCGACCGCAACCGGTCCTGGGAGCAGCGCAAAACCGATTGTAAGCAGTGCGAGGATAGGGAAACCTGGCCTTTCGAAATAGTCACTCTTTGATTGCATAGACCTCACTCTCGATTCGTTTGCGCATTTCCAGCACGCTTTACGGAATAACCGAGCCGGTGCGACGTACGCCGCACCGGCTCGGTTATGGGCACAAAGGATTCTCTGCGTCTGCTCTCGAATTCATGACTGTGGATCTGCGTCGAGCGTGATTACCTGAAACGGCGCAAGCTTAAAGGTGTGGGGCTTGCCGGCTTCAAGTGTGATCGGCGGCTGAGAAGCGTCGCTCGACCAGGGGCTGTGGGCCGTAAATTTGCGAGCCGCGCCTGGAGGCAGCTCAAATGCTTTTTCTACGTCGATCGCGATCTCTTGCGATTTGCGGGATGGATTGCGGAGCACAAGAATGCCTCCCCGCGGCGCCCACGATGCCCAACCGTAGACTTGAAGTTTACCCGGATCCCCGCCGATCCAATGCGTATCTTTGAGAATGTCTGCATGGGCGCGAGACCACTTGGCCGCTTCGGCAAGCACGTCCCAATCCGCGCTGGTTAACAAGCTGGGCGTAACGTACATCTCCTGCAACTGTGTTCCGTTGCCGAAGAAAGAGTGGACTTCGTTGGGCCAGTCATGACCCGGGTCCTCATTAAGGTGGGGACGTTGGCGGGCGAAAACCAATCCAGTCATCATGACAGAATTGAGTGGAAACAGTGGCCCCCGTAGGTGCACGCCGACGTAGGTGCTTCCATCACGGAAGGTAAGCCATTGCTCGACGTAGTCGCCGTCGCCAAAGAAGTTTGTATCTCCGCCGAACTCTCCGCGGCCAGTAAAGGTCGTGCCTTTCCCGCCGCGATGAACGGCATCACCGTAGAGCAGCCAGAAAGGGGACGGATCCGTACCGAAGGTCAGGTCGATAAACACGTCCGGTTTGATCTGGCGCAAATCGCTGATGAGATGCACCATAGCATCGAAGTCACTGTCAAACTGGCTCCCGGGAATTACGGTGTTGGCGTTTCCGAAACCGTCGAACTTGAACTGGTTGACGCCGTACTTGTTAAGAAAATTCACGCAAATCTGGTGGAAGCGCGCGTAGTACTTCGGGCCGGAGAGCGCGAATCCGCTATCGAGATCCGAGCCGGAGCCTACTGTCTCAAACCCTTCAGCTTTGCCGGCTGCGAGGCGTTCTTTTTTCGGTTCTCCATAGCCGCCGAATGGCGAAATCCAAACCCCAGGAGCAGTACCGTAACGCGCGGCGGCCTCACGCAACGGTGTAAATCCATTGGGGAAGCCGCTGTTGAATCCCCACAACGGAGCGGAATGGTTGTCCCATCCATCGTCGAACAGGAAGGAATCAAGTGTGACCCCCCGCTGGTCGTGAAGTTGTTTCCCGAAGGAGTTGATGACGTCGAGCGCCATCTTCTCGTTGTATTGGTTGAAATACCCGATGTCATACCAGGAGTTGTAGTGGAGGAAGGTACGATACGGATGCGCGCGCTCGCGTTCAATGTAGTTGAGGAACGCCCGACGCATCTGCCCGGAGGGGGCCACGCCGATCACCGAAGAATATGTGACGGAATGTCGCAGGGGGAGCGGCAAGGTCCGCCTGACGTCCGCCGACGCGTGCTCTGCGTCTACCTTACTAACAGATAAAGGATGCTCCACCCCGAAGAACAGATCGCCGGCAACGATAGGGGAGCCCGCCACCGAACCTTCCACCTTCGCACCGACGGTCTCGACGTCGATCAGGCGGACGTTACGGATGGCCAGGTCCTTCCGCGGGGCAGAGATAGTGAGAATCTGTCGCACGTACTGGCTGCCATCGCGCATTATCAGCGACCAGTCCACTCGTATCTCGCCAGTATCGTCGCTAAACACGGCCTTAACCTCCTTACCGCCGATTCGGTCCGAGAAGCGGGACGCGCCTGGCTCGCCTGAGAGCGTCTGGATATTCGGCGGGGCCAGAAAATGCAAATCCTTTGCCCTAACCACTCTGCCGTCCGCCATTTCGAGACTGAAAGGAGAAGTGAGGGTCAGGGTCTTCTGGTGGAGTTTGTCGGTGATGGCTACCCCGGATAGTTTGCCGGCAGATACGCTCCATTGCGCTTCGATCGCGCGGGTCTCGATGGAATTTCGGGTGGAGGTGACCGGTCCGCCGTCAAAGATGGCGGCAACGACCGAGGGTGAATCTGTTTCGACTGCTGCGATTCCAGACAAAGGAAGCGAAAACCCGGCCGCAAGCAAAAGACTGGCCTGAAGGACTCGCCAACAGGGGGGTGGCATAACCATTTTCCACATACTACGGCACGCTGGTTGGACTGCGGAGGAGCACGTTCCTAAACAAAAGCGCAAAATTCCGATCATCAAAAATCCCTTTCTGACAATATACGAAACAGGACGAAACAAGCAGCGGCAGCCGTCTGAAATTCTATCGGCGAATTACGAGCGTTGCGCTTATATGTATATATTATTTTGCAGTTCCCGTCATTGTTGCCTGCGATGCCATCGTGGCTTCTCAAAATGGAACGGTTATCCTGTTGAAAAGCTTCTATTTGGTGCAAGAGCAAAGTAAAAAGTAATTAAATGTTGACAAAAGATGGATCCATCTGTACTGTCCTCTAGTTAAAGGTTAAATTTTGGAGGAAGTCATGGCGCAAGATGGAAATTTGAACATATGGCTGATGAAAATCGCTAATGCTACATGTCTTTTATCTTCTTCTCTCGTGATCCTGGAGCAAGGTGCGATGGCGGGAGATGTAAATAAATTCCGCCGACGCACTGTTCCGGCGCGCGTGCCACCACGGCAATACGGCACACACATCTGACTCCTTAAACATTTAGTGATCGGAAAACGAACCAGTTAAACGGCGGAGCGTTTGAAATCTTTGGGAATTAGGATGCTTGATTTCCACAAGTGGTTAAAACAACGTCCGCACAGCTCAGGGAGGTAACAGTATGCAAGAGCAGATGCGAATCGGAGAAATTTTAAGAAAGCGATTGGGTGTTTGGTCGGTATTTGTTTGTTTGATTCTCGTTGCACATACCGCGTTGGCACAGATGGCCGGAACGGGATCTGTAAGTGGAGTCGTTACCGACCCCACAGGTGCAGTGATTGCACAAGCATCCGTCGACTTAACGAACGAAGCGACCGGCGTCAAGCAGCACACGATGACCAATTCCGCGGGCCATTACAGCTTCCTCAATCTGGTGCCCAGCTCCACGTACACTATTACCGTCACGCACACTGGCTTCCAAACCGCAGTTCGCACTGGAGTCATTGTGCAGGTCGCGAGCGCCACAGCGCTCAATATCGCGTTAGAAACGGGCACCGTAACGCAATCGGTGACGGTAAGCGCTAGTGGGGCCACGCTGGAAACCGAATCAACGGACGTTGGAACCGTGATAACCCCTGAGATGGCCACCTCGTTACCTCTTAGCGTCGGGACTTCATCGATGCGCGATCCTACCACCTTTGTCTTTCTCACACCCAACACGTCAGCCGCCCCGTCAGGGGTTTCCTCTGGCTTCTCAAGCTATCAGTTTTCGCTAGGAGGCGGAGGAGCTTTCGGACAAGCAATATATGTGGATGGCACAACCGAGTTGAATCCTGCTGATAACGCGGCAATGGCGCCAGGCTCAATCGATGCGATTCGCGAATTCAAGGTGCTGACGTCGGGCCTGGGCGCGCAATACGGAAACACCACAGGGGGCGTGGAATCATACATCACCAAATCGGGCACAAACCAATTCCACGGATCGGGTTACGAAATCTTCCGAAATGAGGTGTTAGACGCCAATACGTGGTTCAACAATGGCTATGCGGCGCAGAATCCGGCGAAGGCATCTGTTTACCGCCGCCCTCCCGACAAGAAGAACGAATATGGCGTGACCCTGGGCGGCCCTGTTTGGATCCCGAAGATCTATAACGGAAAGAATAAGACGTTCTTCTTTTTTTCTTGGGAGCAGTTCCGCCAGAAGCTCAGCGTGGTCCAAACCACAACCCTCCCAACGATGGCTATGCGGCAAGGGGATTTCAGCGCGATTCCACTTGGGCCTGCCCTGGGAACCAACCCATGTAATGGACAGACGATCTATCAGGGCCAGATATTCGATCCAGCGACGACCCGCTCTGTCGGAGGGCGACTTTGCCGCGACCCATTTCCCGGCAACATCATACCCAGTAATCGCTTCAGCGCTGTGGCCCAGAACATTCTCAAGTACGTCCCCCAGCCGACGAACAATAATCTCTCACTCAACTATTCATGGGCGGCGCCTTCCTCATTCGTCGACACGACGGATTCTATTCGCATCGACCATCAGTTTTCGCCGGAGGACAACTTCTTTTTTACTTATATTCCTTTTCAGCAAGTACTTCGAAAGATGCCGTCCTTGCCCGACCCGCTGGATGCAGCCAGCGATATTCAGAATTTGACCGTGCACCACTACCGGATAGGCTATACGCACACATTTTCACCTACCAGCATCAACTCTTTCCGTTTCGGTTACAGCCGCTATACCAACCTGATCGGCCCATACTCCGCTTTTGACGGTAAAAACTGGCCCATGGTTCTTGGCTTTCAGAACGGGCCGCAAGGCAATCCATTTCCAAGTATCAGGGTCTCGGACATGGCCGGGATGGGTTTCTCGTTCGTCTACAACGACTGGCAGGACCTTTACTATGCCGAGGACAGCCTGACCTTCATCCGTGGCAAGCACACCATCACCTTGGGGGGTGCCGCCCAGTTTTCGAAGGAGGCGCAGGACTTCAACTTCGCACTCACGGGCGTCTATAACATAACCCGGGCCGCAACTTCAGCCAGCCAAACTGCGTCGACATCCGGCTATGGAGTCGCCAGCTTCCTGATCGGCGGCGTGAACTATGCATACGCTTCCGGCCAGGCGCAGTTTCCTACACGCCTGTACGACTATGGGGCCGCATATATTCAAGACGAGTGGAAACCAACCAGGTCGCTCTTCATATCGGCGGGACTGCGCTACGACGTTCCCGTCCCATTCAGAAACGCGATTAACAACGCGAATAGCAATTTCAGCCCGGACATACCGAATCCCAGAGCCGGAGGTCGTCCCGGAGCTTTGTACTTCACTGGGACAATGCCAAAAAACTATACCGGAGTCGGCAGCACGAACGGGCAGAGCAGCCGCCTAATGGACACCTATTACAAGGATTTTGGTCCGCGACTCGGCATTGCTTGGACACCCGATTTCCTGCACCAGCAAACGGTTTTCCACGGCTACTACGGCGTACTTTATGCTCCGATGATTTCGAACATCAACTTCCCAGGTCCCGCGGGATACGGTAGCACAGCTTTTGTTGAGGACTTCGCAACCGGAGGGTTCAACCCGGTCTACCTGGATAACTCCCTGCCGGCCCCCAGCACAAAACCGAACTTTGATCCAGGCCAACTAGTGAATTCCAGTGCCAACTGGGTGAAACGGAGCTTCGGGCGCGTGGGCATGATGCAGGAGTGGAGCGCCGAGGTGCAACAGATGCTGGCCCCCGACCTGATTTTAACTTTGGGCTATATGGGCAATCATGGAACTCACCTGCAATCCCACTATCTTTTCTACCCGGATGCCCTAGATCCAAAGTACTACAACATGGGTGCTAACTTAAACCAAACCGTTAACGGAGCGAATGCACCTTATCCGTATCCGGGATTCAGTGGAACAGTCGCACGTTCCCTGCTGCCCTACCCCCAGTACACGAGTATCTTCGCCCCTGGAGAGAATCTTGGTCAGAGCTATTACCATTCCATGTATGCGACACTCCAGCGGCAATTCGGAAACGGCCTCAGTCTGCTGGTTTCCTATACCTGGTCAAAAGCGGAATCTCTGGCCGCCGATTCACTCTTTCCCGGAAGCGGCTACGGCAATCCTGGTATCCAGAACCCATTCAATCGCAAAGGTGAAAAGTCCATCGCTGCCTTGGATACCCCGCAACACCTTACGATCAGCTATATCTACAATCTGCCATTCGGAAAGGGCCAGCGGTACCTGAACGAAGGCGGCATCGTAAATGCTCTCATCGGAAATTGGCAGGTGAGCGGAATTCAAACCTACCACAGCGGGGCACCCGCCTATGATCTGGGCGGATGCGCGACTAGCATCCCGGGCCTTAACACTTGCATTCGCTATAATGCAGTTCCTGGCCAGCAACTCCACTCGGCTGCATGGAAGAACGGCCATTTCAACCCCCTCACTTCGGGATCGGCGTTGAATCCTCTGTATTTTCAGGACCCGAATGCACCTCAGATCATCAATGCAGGCGGCGGGTATACCTTTGGCAACCTTCCGCGCATTTCGGGGGACCTACGCAGCGGATTCTTCTCCCAGGAAGATTTCGCAGTTCAGAAGACTCTAATACAGTTCCATGAATCGAACCGCCTCGATTTCCGAATGGAATCATTCAATACGTTCAATCGCCACGTGTTTGGTATGCCTGACACAACTGTAACCAGTCCTACGTTCGGCATCATCTCTGGCACGAATGACAGTCCGCGGCAGATGCAGGCGACGCTTCGCTATAGTTTCTAGATGTTCGTGGATGTACCATCTTTCCGGACGAGGCCGTCGGTTGCAACCGACGGCCTCGTCCGGTTTCCTCGTTTGGCGTGTGGGCCGTCATACCCGTTCTATGCTCCAGAATCGAGCAGGAACCAGGAAGGTTATTGATTGGCTTTGATTCTGCTATGGCCCCGCCGGCGCGAGAGCAAACGCTCAGGGCCGATGACCAGGACGACCACGCCGCGCCTGAGCGTCTTCCTGGAGAACTTGGCCGAGTTCCATACGGAGGCGAAGTGGCAATGCTGCGTGGTGCACTTCTACCGCAAAGTGTGGACGGCGCTGCCCATGGAGAAGGTGAAGGAAGGATTGCACGGATGATGAATGTGATCTAGCGAGCACGCAAGCAGGGCGGAGAGTGCGTCGAAAGTTTCAGCCGTCGGTGATCGCGAGGCTGGCGCGGTCTATTACGACCAACCGTCGATTCTCTGTTCTTCAGGCCTGATTGCCGGATGCGATGAGTGCGGTTGCGATGGCCAGCAGAGCCAATGCTGTCCAGAACTGTTGTTTAGCGCGCCTTGGAGCGTGCTTCCACTCCGATGTGAGGACGCCGGAGAGGGTTGCGCTCATGATCATGAAGATCTGAAAAAGTGCCCAGCCGACGGACGTACCAAACCTGCCGAGATAGACAGAGCTCACGCCGTAGAGGGCGAATGCGCCCATCCACAATAGTCCCATGAACCATCCCATCCAAAGGTCGGGCAGCCCGAGTTGTCTGAAGGTATGCCAGGTATGGTTTCTGGTGAGTAACCAAGCACAGTAGATGACGTTGGGAATGAACCCGCCGAAGAGGACGACGGGCCAGATTGCATAACCGGCCAGCGTTGGGGTGACGCCCCGGGCCACGGCGGCGCCTCCGATGGATTGGCCAAACGCAAACGCGTAGTTAATCATGGGCGCGAGTAGCCCGCACACGACGGCGACAACGATGGCGACGACGTATCCTGAGCCGACGGGACGGACATCGACGTTCTTCTCGCGATGGGAGCCGGCGGCCGCGGAGACAACGATGCCGAGAGCCATGACAGCGACGCCGGAAAGAATCAGAGCGCCGTGTGAGGAGGCGATGACCGACCGATTCCTGACGAACAGGGGAACAAGAGTTCCGAGCACGGCACCAAGGCCCACGATGATCGCATATCCGAGGGCCAGGCCGAGACGGGAGATGGAGATTCCGAAGAGCAGTTGCGCGATTCCCCATCCAACGCCGAAGGCGAAGGGTACGATGAACGCCGAAGCTGGGAGCGTCCGATAGAGGTCGCAGATGCCGGGCACGAAAGCGAAGGCGAGCACCCAAGGCAGAAAGATCAAGGACACAATTGAGAAGACGAGCCAGGTGCCCTCCCAGGGCCAGCGCCTAGCGAACTTCATCGGGAGCATGCAGTTGCCGGAGAGGATGCCAGCGGCGAGGACCATTGGCAAGCCAATCCAAAGATTAGCGGCCACCGGCTGTTGCCTCTCTCAGGTCACTCGAGAGCCCCGGTTCCTGCGGGGTCTGGTAGACCCCGTTGGACACGGTTGCCGGATGGCAGAAGTGCTTACGCAGATGCGGGATATGTTCGAGAAAGAGAGCTTCATGCCCCATGGCAATGTGGTTGAACAGGACCAGGTGCTGATGGATCTGCCCCATATCGCCGACATGCGGCACCACAGGGAGACCGTATTTACGGGCAAGCAGGCTGGCGGTGATGAACTCCGATACGCCGGCAAGCCGGGTGCAGTCGGGCTGCATAAAATGGACGGCTTTGGCTTCGATAAAGTTCTTGAAGAGCACAAGATTGGGCACGTGCTCGCCGAGCGCTATTCGCATCGGTACGATCTCGCGCGCCAGCTCGCGGTGTGCCTGAATGTCGTCCGGGTGTGTGGGTTCTTCTACCCAGTAGGGGTTCATGGGAGCCAGCGCTGCGCACATCTTCCGGGCCTCGGCGAGCGTCCACTGCTGGTTGGCATCGAGCATAATGGTGCCCTGGGAGCCAACGATTTCGCGAAGCAAGTTGGCACGCCGCACATCGCGTTCGCCATCCTTCGAACCGACCTTCAGTTTGATGGCCTGGAAGCCGGAGTCGAGCGCTTTCTTTGCGTTTTCGCGGATTCGTTCATCTTCGTATTGGAACCAGCCGACGGAGGTGTCATAGCCGGGATAGCCGGTGCGAAGAACGCCTTCACGCCGGGCACGTGTTGCAAGGTGATCGCGAAAGATGGCGAGCGCCTCTTCGCGGGTGAGGTGATCTTCGAGGTAGTGGAAGTCGAGCAGATCAACGAGCTGTTCCGGAGTGAGGTCGAGCAGAAGACGCCACAGCGGCACCTGCCGGGCCTTTGCCCAGAGGTCGAAACAGGCGTTGACGATGGATGCGAGCGCCAGGTGGACGACGCCCTTATGCGGGCCAAGCCAGCGCATTCCAGGTTCGTCGGCCATACTGCGCGACACGACGCCGAAGTTCGACATAAGCTCTTCAATGTCGAGGTCGCGGAGATGTGCGCTCAAATACTCGATCGCTTCGCACACGAGCTGATTGCCGGTACCGAGGGTTAAACAGATGCCGGTGCCCTGGATGCCTTTGTCCGTCTGCAGCTGTGTTACGGCAAAGGCGTACTCTGCTCCTGAGTGGACCGCGTCTGAGCCTGCGCCGTCTTCGAGAGGAAACCGGGCATCTTTCGTCTGGATGCCAGTGATTGTTATGTTTTGCATTTCTTTACCTTACGTATCCATTCCTGTTCGATTGTCATGTTCTGTCAACAGCCGAACGGATCCCGGCTTGTGGCAGGTATAAGCTCCGTGGGAAAGGAAAAGCACTCAAAATGGATAGTAAGCGAAAATGTATGAGAAGCACAAGATTGTTAAACGCTTGACAAGGTGTGATAGCGAAACATAGATTTTGTATACGATTTAAACGATTTCTGGATGGGATTGAGAATGGCGGCCGAGGGCGGGAGCGCTGCCGATCATACGAATCCGTCAGCAGAAGGTAGAGTGCATGAAGGAGAGCAAGGGAGCGGGGAAGATCCAGCGGCGCGATTTGTTTCGAATGGCAGGGGCGGGTACGATAGTGGCCGCCGCGGAAAGGCTGGGCGCCCTTGAGCTGAAACCGTCAGCAGATTTGCTGGAAAGCGCTTCATCCTCAGCGTGGCGCGAGGCGACGAGTGTTGATGCAGATCGCGAACAGGCATGGCAGCAGCGAATGAACTGGTGGCGGGATGCGAAGTTCGGCTTGTTTATCCATTGGAATCCGTCATCTGTGGCAAGCGTGGAGATTTCATGGCCGATCATGAGGCCGAATCCGAAGTGGCATATCACCGAGGAGGAGTATGTAAATCTTTACAAGCGGTTCGATCCGTCGAAGTTCAATCCCGACTCATGGGTTGAACTGGCCGAGGCGGCTGGCCAGAAATATGTGGTGTTTACCACCAAGCACCACGACGGCTTCTGCATGTTCGACTCAAGTTTTACCAATTATAAGATTACTAACACACCATATAAGAAGGACATCCTCAGAATGCTGGCGGATGCTTGCAGTCGGCGTAGCATGCCACTCGGATATTATTACTCGCCGCCTGACATGCATCATCCTGATTTCAGAGACACCTCCAAACCTGCGAGGGAGAACTGGGAGGGAGAGCCGGCGCGTCCGCAATGGCCGATTTACCTGCAGTATATGCAGTTGCAGCTCCGCGAGCTGGTAACGCGATATGGCGAGCCGGCGTTGTTTTTCTTTGATGGGCTGGATCAGCAGGAGAAGTACGACGGGTACTATATCGAACGCATGCTCCGAGAGCTTTCCCCGAGCTCGCTGATAAATAACCGGCTGGGGACGCCAGGGGACTACGAGACGCCAGAGCAGTTTGTGCCTGCTCGGATTCCGGTGAAGGGCTACAGGATTGTCGGGGTAAATCCGGAACTGGGCAGTGAGTTGCCGGGAGGTATCCCCAGGCCTGAAGAGTTCCGGCCCTGGGAGACCTGCATGACCATGAACGACACGTGGGGTTATAACAAAAACGATCGGAAGTTCAAATCGACAAAGACGATTATCCGAGCGCTGGTCGATGTAGCAAGTAAGGGCGGAAATCTACTCCTGAATGTAGGTCCGACCGATGAGGGACTGATTCAGCCGGAGTTTGCTGATCGCTTGCGCGACGTTGGACGATGGCTTCAGGTCAATGGCGAATCGATCTACGGAACGACCTATGGCCCAGTACAGGGGCTCTCGTACGGAAGAACGACGGCGAAGCAGGGCGTGGTCTATCTTCATGTGTTCGATTCGCCAGGAGGCGAAGTGAGCGTGGCGGGCATGGCGCCGGTAAGACGAGTGGAGCTGCTGGCGGATGGACAGGTGCTCCGGCATCGGCAAAGTGGCAACACTCTGGCCATTCAGCTTCCGCCGAATTTGCCGGACACAATCGATAGCGTCGTTAAGATTGAACTGCACTAAGGCATGCTACCGTGTTGCTGGGGAACTTTGGGTCTCGGCGACAAGTCGCGTGATACATGTCTGATGGTTCTGAGCGACAGGCCAGCCGAAAGATGTGTGCGCCCATTTGCCGGGCATATGCGGCGATCAATCCGGATTCCGACCTTCCGCCCGTCCAGCGCATGAGCAGGCGGCAGGTTAGGCAACACGGATTTGCGCAGTCGCCTCCGATAGCGGGCGGTCTGCGCATTTACCGCCGGTATCCTAGTTCCGCTCCTCCGCTGACCGGCAAGATGCATCCGGTGATGAATCGAGCGTGGTTGGAAAGCAGAAACGCCGCGGGATCGGCAATCACATCTCCATGCGGACAATAACCGAGCGCATGAATCTCGTCGAGGTATTTATGGACCTTCGCCGGATCAGGTTGCTGCCCCGCCCACTCGACCAGCATCGGTGTCCATACGCCGGCCGGACAGATTGCGTTGACCCGGATACCCAGTGGAGCATAGTCGAGAGCCATCGACTTCGTGAGCGATATCATCGCTCCTTTCGTAGCGCTGTAAACAGCATGATTGGCCTGACCAATCAGGCCGGTCATGCTTGCGGTGTTCAGAATTGCGCCGCGCGATTGCTTCAGCCACTCAATGGCCGCGCGTGTCGTGTGAAACACGCTCTTCACGTTCACTCGCATCAGCAGTTCCCATTCCTCATCTGAAGTGGCGTCGAGCGGAAGCGACGGCGAGGACAGCCCGGCGTTGTTGTGGAGCGCATCCATCCTGCCAAATCGCTGAATAGTTTCGGCTACTGCCTTCTCGACAGATTCGAACTCGGAGACATCGCAGCCCATCCCAATTGCCGTCCCAGGTATCTCTTTGGCAGTGGCGACTGCCTTCTGCACATCAATATCGGTTACAACAACAATTGCACCTTCGCGGGCGTACGCGGTTGCGCACTCTCGGCCTATGCCGCTTCCCGCGCCAGTGACAAACACCACCTTGTTCTCAAGCAACATGCATCTTCCCTTCTGCAATTCTCATTTCTGTGGTTTCTAAATCAACACAATCAATCGAAACAAAGTGTAATCCATCCCTCAGATGGAAGCGTACAATATCAAAGCGCTTGGAATCCATCGGTAAGCCTAGCGAACCGGATTATCTGTTCAAAGAGCGCTTATCGTGGGCACAAGAAACAAAGTGGGCGCACGAATCCAAGGCATCCAAGACCTCCGTTCGGGAAGCGATCAATCTTCTGATTGGAGAAAGCTTCCTCGTCAAGAGCTCAGGCCGAAGCGCCCGTGTTCCCCAGATATGGTCAAACCGATCTGCCCAGCCGATCGGACCTTCCGATGAGGTTTTCATCAAGCAGACTGTGGTAACAGTAGTCAACGGCTTGCGGCCAGTCGGCGGAGGAAATCGGAGGATTAAACGCAGAAGGCGGCGACGTGCTCGGGCGGGCTCACGTAAAGACCGATGATGTCGGTCGCCTTGATCTCGAAGTCGGGGGGGCGTCGCTGGCTTCCGATACGCATGACTCTTGGCGATGACGAGCTACGAGCGAATCGATTACCGGATGATCTCCTGATGATGCGAACGAAGGCCCTACCGCCCACCAGCCGTTGTCGCTGGCATTCGGGCAGTTCCTCGGCCGTGTAGGAAAAGTCCGATCCAACAACTCAATGGCCACGTCAGCAGCCACGAGAGCCAGTACCAATGGGGCCATCCCTTGCTCCAGTTGGGAATCGTCGCTGCGATACCAATAACCTCCCCGACGATGAAGAACCAGAGCACATGTCGGCCGGCTCGAGATGGTGCAAATCGAGCACAGAGCGCCGCACACAATATCGAAATCACGACGAAGAACGCCGTGCTTACCAGCAGCGGCGGGTTGGACGGTATATGTCCCCTGACAAAATCCCTGGGAAAAAAGTGGGGCAGCAGTGGGTCCGTTGCAATGACGAGAATAATCGAAAGTACGTAGCACCCGGCGACTACGCCAATTGATCTGAGCATGGCAAACCTCACATCGAGGGGTGGATTATATCGACGATTTCGGCTGCTGTGAAGCCCCCATCTCGCGTAACTCCCGAGAGAATAGCTTGACTCAGGCGGATCTTCACCGATCCGTTAAGCGCGTGAACTCTGCGGCTGATCTCTCCAGCCAAATCAGTATTCTCATTACTTGTGGAAATGAAGTCCGGCCTCCAACTGACAGGTGAGCGAGGGTGGCAACGCTGACACCCATCCTGGCTGCGAGCTGATTCCAAGTGAGACCTCGTTCAGGTATTGACGTTCGCAACCACGGGGAACCGAGCATTCTTTGGTTGGATGAAGCAGGGACGACTCTGCCAGGTAAGAGTGTCCCGGACTGCGGCGAGTGGACTGGCTGTTCCAGTTCACTGCAGCAGCGCACAATCTGCTGCGCATGAGCAGGCTCATACCACTTCAGACGCAGGACTGAACGGGGATAGATGTCTTTGCTGGGCGACAAATCGCCTACAGGGGGTACGTTTTGCGGGGGCCAGCTCAATTTGCGGACCCTGTGCTGACAGGCGTAAACACTCCGCTGCCGTTTATGCTCCCATACTTGGCGTGCTAACCCAAAAACTGCCATTTCCGAAGCTGGAGCGCATACGCGATTCGAGCGGGTATTTTTCGCCAGTTGGAGAATGCGGCTGTGAAGCCGGCAGGTCAGATCTGTGCTCTGCGTAAAGTTATCTCGGCATGGCATTGTTAGCCTGAACACCGGCATGGCTGCGAGGGCTTCAGTCTGGATTTGACGTGTCCAGCGGGTCGGATTGAATCAGAGGGATTGGCATACGATGGTCTACCGATTACCGCGCGATTTCCGGATGATGGAGATAGCCTGATCGAGATTCGGTGGGTGCGTTCGTGAGCGAGTTTGCCATCGCTTACCTGGAGCAGGCCTAGCGCGTTCGGCAGCCGGAGGAGCGATTGACTTGTTTCCAAAGTATCTCATGGTCGAGAGGACCCGATGCAGCTTAATCGCCGCGAGGCGGTCGTACTTGCGTTAAGCTCCATGATTGGATTTCAGGTCTCGGCCTTCGCAGAAGTGGACGAGGCCGAGCGTGAAAGGACGGTGCATGCGGAGCGCGATGAGCGGTTGGCCCGAGACGTAAGTATCTATCGCGATCAATACGGCGTGCCTCACATTGTAGGCGAGACGGAGGAAGCGGTTTTTTTCGGGTATGGCTATGCGCAGGCGGAGGACCATCTGGAGCGCATGATGCTGCAATACCGTGATGCACAGGGGAGGCGCGCGGAGGTGCAGGGGTTCGAAGCACTCGGTGATGGCTACCTGCACTTCATTTCCTACGAATATAGATGGGATGGCGATTACCTGCAGAGACTGATGCGTACAAAGCAGGGAGTCATCGAGAACAGAAGCAGGATTGACCCGGCGGTTTACAAGCTTCTGGATGCCTTTGCGCGCGGGGTGAACACGTACATCGCCGAGCACCGGGGCCAGGTCCCGGAGTGGATCGACGGAATCACGGCGGAGGATGTTGAAGCGCTTGAGCGCAGCCAGTACTTCCGCTTCTACAGCGTGCATGATGCGCTGATGAAGATGACGGAGCAGACGTGGAACTTCCCGAGCTTCGGCTCGAACCAGTTTGCGATCGCCCCGAAGAAGTCGGCCGATGGGCGCGTCATCCACGTGGAGCACACGCACATGCCGTGGGCCAACCGCTTCCAGAACTACGAAGCGCACCTGATGGTGCCGGGAAAGTTGAATGCAGGCGGAATCAGCTGGTTCGGCAGCCCATTTTTCCTGATGGGATTCAACGACAGAATCACATGGTCGGCAACGTGGAACCAACCCAACATCTCGGATGTGTACGAGGAGAAGATCAATCCCAAAGACCATCGGCAATACCTATACGAGGGCGAGTGGCGCGAGATCCGGGAAGAGATGGCAACCTTCCAGGTAAAGGGGCCGAAGGGGATGGAGACGGTCTCTCTGCCTTTGTATTACACGCATCACGGGCCGGTGGTGAAGTTCGATGCGGAACACAATCGGGCATGGTCAGTAAAGGTGCCGAACTTTGATAGTGTGAATTACTCAAGCGGGCTTTATGGTCTGATGAAGGCGCAAAATCTCGATGAGTTCAAAGCGGCGATTGCGCGGCAATTGATTCCCCGATGGAATTTTCTCTGCACCGACTCCCAGAACATTTATTGGGTGCACAACGGCGACGTGCCGGAAAGGAACAACAAGTTCGACTGGTTCAAGCCGGTGCCGGGATGGACAAAGGAAACTGAGTGGGGGCCGTTTGTTCCGTTTGAGAAGTATCCGCAATTGACGAATCCGCCTTCGGGATTCCTGCAGAACTGCAACAACGCCTTTTGGGTCTCGACGACGCATTCGGGACTGGATCCCCTGATGCTCGGCCCTTATTACCTGCAGTACCCGGTGAAGCCTGGCGCAGGAATGGAGGCGCTCAATACACGCGGCGAGCGGGTGGTCCAGGTGCTAGGACAGGACAAGAAGTTCACGCGCGACGAAATGGTGGAGTTGGGCTACGACACGTATATGTTACCCGCAGACGTGATCGTGCCGCTTCTATTGGAAGCTTCGCGGATACGGCTGAAAGGCGAAAAGCTGCGCGCGCCGCTGGAGGAGTTGAGGAAGTGGAATCGTCAGTCCGCGGTAAATTCACTGGCGAGCACCTATCTCTACTACTGGGCGAAGACCTACAGGGAAGCGCAGGGTGAAGCACGATACGCGCGATTTGTCGCATACGAACGCGGGAAGATCGATATCCATTCCAGCGAGGAGCAGGAACCGGCATGGCGCGCGTTTGCAGAAGGAATGGAACTGCTCGAGAAGAAGTTTGGTACATTGGATGTTCCATGGGGAAAGATCAACGTGTTGGTGCGCAACGGCGTGTTTCCCATGGATGGAACCAGCGTGGAGCTGTTTGGCGTGCTGCATCCGGATGAGGGGCCGGAGCAGGATGACGGGCGGATTTTCTGCAACGACGGTTGGGGCCACCTGATGATCGTGGTAGAGCCAGACAGCAATCAGAGCAAACCCAAGCAGATCTGGAGCCTGTTGCCATATGGTGAATCGGAACACAAGGACTCGCCGCATTACAACGATCTGGCAAAACTTCATAGCCAGCATGGGGTCAAGCCGTTCTGGTTCAGCCCGGAAGACATATTAGCGCATACGGAGTCTACATGGGGAGACAAGAGCCGGATCCGGCGCATGATCGCGAAAGGATAGCAAGCCGCTCATAAGTAGTCCGTTATTAGGAGAACGCTCTTTATGAGGCTCTCAGGGTCACGCCGCATGATGCAAGGGGCGCTGAAGGTAAGTTTCTAGTTGATCCGGTCAGGATTTCCGGTCGCTCGCGCAGGGCTGGATATCGCGGGTCGCCTGGTGACGCAGGGATATGGACCGCATGTAACCGGGCTTTTACCCATGCAAGAGATTGTCCTCGGTATCGGACACTTCTCGGTTTCCGGTACTCTGTTCGGTTCAGCAGAGATTCGGATTTCATTAAGTTGGGGGCGTATGAGCTATTCGCAACGAGTCATGAGGAGCCCGGCAACCGGAGCGGATCTGGAATTGTTCAGGCACATTGAAAAGAATCTTTATACCGCCGTCGTGTCGGATTCGATGGATGAACTCGGGTACAGGGACCAGGCGCTGAGGGAATTCATGCGCCCGCTTTCGCCGGAGGACTGCTTTGCCGGCTGGGCGCGGACGTTGAGCTGCGTGGATACTTACCACATCCCTGAGGACCCCTATGCAATGGAGATCGAGGCGCTAGATTCAGTGCTCCCTGGCGAAGTGGTGATTGCCAGCACCGCCGATTCCCTGCAGAATGCGCCGTGGGGCGAGTTGCTATCTACGGCAGCGCGCGCGCGCGGAGCGAGGGGCGCCGTGATCGACGGGTTGGTCAGGGACGTAAAGAAGATCCAGGCCTTGCAGTTTCCGGTGTTTGCGCGTGGCATCAAGCCGGTGGATTCGAAGGGCCGGGGTATCATCCTTGATTACAACGTGCCGGTGGTGTGCGCGGGTGTACGGGTGAATCCGGGAGACCTGGTTTTTGCCGATTACGACGGAGTCGTCGTGGTGCCGGCTGAAATTTTGCCCCAGGTGATTCAAATGGCGACCGAGAAAATGGAAAGAGAGAACGGCAGCAGGAGCGAACTGATGGCAGGTGCGTATCTAAGGGATGTATACGACAAATATGGCGTGCTCTAGGAGCCGGAATGATGCCATCACAACCAAAACTGATTGCGAATTACCACTGCGAGACTGGGGAAAATCCGCTCTCCCATCCGGGAGAGAGACGGCTGTATTGGACCGATATCCCCGGCGGCCGGATGTTTCGCTACGACCTCGTAACGGGAACGCACGAGCAAATTTACCAGGGACGGACGGTAGGCGGCTTCACCATTCAGCAGGATGGTTCGTTGTTGCTCTTCATGGACCGGGGGACGGTAGCCTGCTGGCACGATGGCATGATCACGACGGTGATCGAAGAGATTGCTCGAGAGCGTAATTTCCGTTTCAATGACGTGATTGCGGACCCGCGCGGGCGCGTTTTTTGTGGCATCGTCGATGATAATGGCCAAAAAGGGCGCCTCTATCGCCTCGATCCGGATGGATCGTTTTCGCTGCTCCTCCAGAACATCAGCTGTTCAAACGGTATGGCCTTCTCTGCCGATCAGAAGCTCTTTTACTATACGGATACGCTGTCGTACGAGATCTATGTTTTCGATTATGACGTAGAAACAGGCGCGATCGGCAATCAGCGCATGTTTGCCCGGTTCAACGAAAAAGATGGGATGCCGGACGGAGCGACACTGGATGCGCAGGGAAGGTTGTGGTCGGCGCTGTGGGACGGCTTCGCGGTCGTGCGCTTGCGGGAGGACGGTTCTGTCGCGGAACGCATCGAGCTACCGACGGCAAAGTGTCGAGCGTGACGTTCGGCGGGGAAAACTTAATGGACATGTATATCACTACGGCGGGCGGTCATGCGTCGCCCGAGAGAGACCCCCTGGCAGGCGCGCTGTTTCGAGCCAGGATGGACGTTGCGGGAGTGCCGGAGTTTTTTTTGAACATCCAAGTTCCCAGTCAAGTCAAAAGAGATTCGGTACAAGGAGCGGAACGTGCTGGTTGATTGTCACAGCCATGTCTGGGCATACCCGGGCCACCTGTCGGATGACTTCGTCAATGAAGCTAATGCCCGATCACGCGGGCACAAGCTGGACCTGCACATTCCCCCGGAAAAGCACCTGAAAGCCATGGCGGGCGTGGACAAGGTAATCGTGTTCGGGCTGCGTGCGCGCCATTCCGGGCTTGCCGTGCCGAACGACTACATCAGCAATTATGCCAATGAGCATCCGGAAAAGGTGATCGGTTTCGGGGCGATCGATCCAGCTACCGATCCGATCGAAGAGATGCTTGATGAAATCGTAGACCTCAAGTTGAAAGGCGTAAAACTGGGCCCGATTTACCAGAACATCCATCCCACCGACCCGCGAATGATGCATGTGTATGCGTTCTGCGAGGCACATCATCTGCCCATTATGATTCACCAGGGAGCGACGTTTATCCGGACGGGGCCGCTGAAGTATGCATTTCCCATTCAACTGGAAGACGTGGCGATCGCCTTTCCGGAATTGCGCATGATTATCGCGCACCTGGGACATCCGTGGGTCGCGGAAACGCTGGTGCTAATTCGCAAGCATCCGCACGTGTACTCGGATATTTCCGCTCTGCACTACCGCCCGTGGCAGTTCTACAACTCGCTGATTCTTGCGAAAGAATACGGAGTGCTGGACAAGATTCTGTTTGGGTCGGATTACCCGTTCACGACGCCGGAGGCACAGATCGAAGGGCTGCGTAATATAAACCATTTCGCGGAGGGTACGAATCTGCCGCGCCTCAGCGAGGAACAGATCGAGGGGTTGATCTACAGTCCGACGTTGAAGTGCCTGGGATTGGATGGCGCATGAAAATCACGGACGTGCAGGTGATCGTGCTGGAGTCGCCCGATGCGTACGGCGCTTCGGGAAGTGGCGAGGAAGCACATGGGATCAAGTATCTCGGGCTGGTGAAGATCGAAACGGATGCGGGAATCACGGGATATGCGGATTTGGAAACGCAGCCGCATGTCGCGAAGGCGATCGTCGATGCTCCGTCGGAAGGATCGGTGTCCGGTTTCTTCGGGTTGCGCTCAGTGCTGATCGGAGAGGATCCGTTCGAAGTCGAGCGACTGTGGCACAAGATGTACATGGGATCGGTGTATTACGGCCGGCGCGGGGCTGTGATGCAGGTGATCTCGGGCATCGATATTGCGCTATGGGACATCATCGGCAAGGCCGTCCGTCAACCGGTTTACAAGCTGCTTGGGGCGGGATACCGGGACAAGGTGACGGCCTATGCGAGCACGCTGTTTCGTTCAACGCCGGAAGGGATGGCCGCCGCGAGCCGCTGGTATCTGGAGCAGGGATTCAAGGCGGTGAAATTCGGCTGGGGCGTGTTCGGGGAAAATCGGGAACGAGACGTCGAACTGGTCGCGGCGGCGCGAGAAGCACTGGGTAACGGCGCGGAATTGCTGATCGATACGGGATGGTACGTGCATCGCACGGCCAAGGAAGCCATCTGGATGGTGAAGAGTCTCGAGCGTTTTCGACCATTCCTCATCGAAGAACCGCTGTCGCCGGAGGACTATGACGGCTATGCGCAGCTTGCAGGTGCAGTGGACACGCCGATCGCATGCGGCGAACAGGAGGCGACCGAATGGGGCTTCAGGATGCTGATCGAACGCGGGCAGGTGGATGTGGTGCAGCCCGACCTTTCGCGCTGTGGGGGATTCACGGCAGTGCGCAAGATCGTGCACCTAGCCGAGCTCCATAACCGTTTGTGCATTCCTCATTCTTGGACTTCAGATCTGCTGACGGCGGCATCGCTGCACCTGAATGCATTTATGCGCCGGGCCGTTTTTCAGGAGTTCAACGTGACAAGCGGGCCGTTGAACCGCGATTTGTGCCATAACCCGCTGCGGCTGGAGGATGGCATGCTGCGCGTCCCGCAGGCGCCCGGCTTGGGAGTGGAAGTGAACGAAGCGACGATCGAGAAATACAGGGTGGCATAGGAATGGACCGGCTGAAGGATAAAGTAGCGATCGTAACTGGGGCCGCAAATGGGATCGGGCGCGCAATTGCGGAGAGGTTCGCGAGTGAAGGCGCATGGGTCCTGGTGGTCGATATCGAAGAGGAAACCGGTTGCCAGGTTGTTGATGGCATTGAGTCGTCAGGCGGGCGTGCGGCTTTCGCGCGCAGTGATGTCTCGAAGCGGGAAGATGTGCGGCATGCAGTCGAGTTGGCTGCGGCACAAACGGGACGCATCGACGTGCTGTGCAACAATGCGGCGTATCTTATGCCCGACTTTCATGGCGCGCTGGACTCTACGGACGAAGAATGGCGCAGATGCATCGATGTAGCGCTGATGGGCACCCATTACTTTACTCAGGCGGTGCTGCCGTACATGATTGCGCAAAAGGCAGGCTCGATTATAAACGTAGTCTCGATCCAGGCTATGGAAGGGATGATGACCTCCGCCGCCTACACGGCTACGAAGGCGGCTCTGCTGGGCTACACCATGAGCGTGTGCTACGACTACGGCCTCGACAACGTTCGTATCAACTCGCTCTGCCCGGGACCGATCCAAACGCGCATTGCGGAAGGGCCGGACGATCCGCATTATCAGTGGCAGTGCGATCAGACCACGCTCGGGCGTGTTGGCTATCCGGAGGAAGTGGCATGGGCAGCCCTGTTTCTGGCCTCCGATGAAGCCTCCTATGTCACCGGAGCGACGCTGCCTGTTGACGGTGGATGGACGGCGAGCTCGGCAAGAAAATGGACCCAGAAAGAATGATAAGCAAGATGGGAGCAGAGCGTATCGCGACGAATTGGCGAGGATACACCCGCGTTCTTTTTGGAAGGAGTGGATGGATGAAACGCAAAGGAAGCCTATTGCTTGCTTTGGCTATTGGTTTGGCCAGCGCTGTGGCCCAAACGCGCAGCACTACGCTGACTCTGGATTTTGGCAAGGACGCGGGGCGGATGGAGATGGATCACATCGCGCTGGGACAGGGAGGACTGTCGCCGGACCCCATCTTCCACAGCCGCGTGGCCGAGATACGCGCGCTCCACCCTCATTTAATCCGGATCTTTGTTCAGGAATACTTCGATCTGCTACCCGCACCGGGGCAGTACCACTTCGACACGCTTGATCAATCTGTCGATGACATTATCCAGGCGGGTGCTATTCCTTTGATGACCATTACCATCAAGCCGAAGGTGCTGTATCCCAAGGTCGACCAGGACGTGATCGATCCGAACGACTACGCGCAGTGGGAGCAACTTATTTCTGCGATGGTGGACCATTACAAGCAGAAGGGACTCACGGGGTTTTACTGGGAGGTCGGCAACGAGGGTGATATTGGCGAGATGGGCGGTTCCCCCAACCGCTATACTCCCGAGAACTACACCCGCTATTACCGCCATACCATCGAGGCAGTGCTGCGCACCGATCCCACTGCGCATGTAGGCGGGCCGGCAGTGGCGGGCTGGAAGTCGCCGATCCTGCCGGCGTTGATTGCCTATGCCGACAAGGAGAAGGTGCGGCTCGACTTTGTTTCGTGGCACATCTATAACAACGATCCCAAGGCCATCGAAGGCACCATTTATGGGGTGAAGGCATTGCTGGCGCAGCATACATCATTGCATCCGGAGACGATTCTCGATGAATGGAATATGGCCCTTACCGTGCCGCCAAAAGATGTTCGCATTCAACCGGCGTTTGTGGCCGAGACGGCGTGGCGCATGAAGGAAGCGGGGCTGACGTACTCCTGCTTCTATCACATTCGCGACTACCATGTGGAGCGCTCACAGTTTCTGCCGTTCTTTTCGCCCGGGGGGGCTTCGTTCATGGCGAGCTGGTGGAACCGCATGCCACAATATTCCGGCCTATTTGATTACCAGAACGTCATGCGGCCCGATTACTTCACATTCGAGCTGCTGGCGAGAGTGACCGGCGAGCGCCTGGGCGCGAATTCAAACGACGAGGCTGTGCATGCGTTCCTCGCGTATGACGACGAGTACAAGACATATAACCTGATTTTCTGGAATTACTCGCCCCAGCCAGTGAAGCTCAAAATGGATGTGCGTGATCTGAAGGAGCCGCTGGTTGCCCATCGTCGGATGCTTGATGCCGAAGCATCATCGCAGGACGAAAACTCGCGCTTGCGGCCGCTGCCGGATGTGCACGTCACATCGAGCGGGCAGCCTCTCGAGATCAACCTGGGGCCATACGGCATCGAATCCTGGGCCATGGAGCCGATCGATTGGGAGAAGCAGTTGCTGGGAAGCCGGTAGCTACGCGGCGGAGAGCGGAGGGTGTACAGGTTCGCCCTCTGCAGGGTTTACTCGGGGAACGGGTTCCTGCGGTGTAGTTCATCGCTTGCAGAAAGTTCTTCCCACAGTGGGCCCATGTGCTGGGAAAGCAGAGCAGCGGTCCGTTTGACAACTTCAGCTTTGGCGGGGATTTCTTCGAATTGGGTTTTGCCGCCGGAGATGCTGATTGCGGCCACTACGTCACCCTTGTCGTTGTAAACCGGGGCGCCGATGCAACGCACGCCAATCTCTTCTTCTTCATCGTCAACGGCGTAGCCGAGCTGGCGAATCTGTTCGCATGCGATGCGGAGTTTGCGCATGGAGGCAATAGTGTTTTCGTTGTAGCGTATCATTCCCTGTTTCTGTATGAGTTCCTCGAGGACGCTCGGGGGAAGATGAGCAATGATTGCTTTACCGACGGCCGTACAATGCAGACCCATGCGCTTACCGATCCATGTAGCCAGCCTTGCGTTGCCGTTGGGCTCCACGCGATCGATGAGGATCACTTCCCCATCTTCCATGACGGCCAAATGTACGGTGGCGCCGGTCTCCCGCATCAGGCTATGGAGAAACGAGGAGCAATGGCTGCGGAGCGAGTGGCCGGCAAGCGCCATATTGGCAAGCGTATGGAGGCGTGAACCAAGGCGATACCGGCCCGTCTCCTTGTCGCGTTGTACGTACCCGCAGCGCTGATAGGTGAGCAGAAGCGCATGTCCGCTGCTTCGGGGCAATTGTAGCCTGGAAGTGAGTTGCGAAAGAGTGACCCCTCGCCGGGACTGGGCCAGGTGCTCCAGGATCAGGAGCCCTCGCTCCAAGGCCGGCACCGACTGGGTTCTCGGTCCCGACATGATTTGCATGACCGATTATAGCATGCCCCAATTACCAAATTATTTATAGGACATACCCGGATCAAGGACGAATCGTCCAGCTAATCGGACACCCACCTGAGATTCGCTCCCCTTACCATTCGAGACATCGCTGGATGTGCAGGCCCATGATGCCCGTCTGCCTGCAGTATTTCCTGGAGTTCTGTTCAACGGGCCGGACGGTATCGCTATGTGGAGGGGAGCGGGACGTTCCACCGCAACCTCATTTGTAGAACACTGTCGTCAATAAGTCGGCCTAGTTTCCGTTCACCAAGAGCGATCCCTAACCTGGAGGCACCGATGCGAAAACTGTTACTCCTAATCTCCCTGCTGCCATTGGCAGCAAGTACCTTGTGTGCGCAGACTGCCGAGCAGGGAGCGGTGCTCGGTGTTGTCACGGATCAAAGCGGAGCCGTAGTCCCCGGTGCCAAGGTTACAGCGATGAACCTGGACACCGGATTCAAAAAGGAAGACACGACGGATAGCGGCGGCAATTTCCAAATCCTCGCATTGCCCATCGGACCTTACTCAGTGGAAGTGTTGATGAACGGCTTCAATAGTTGGAAGATGGACAGGCTCGTGTTGGAGATCGGCCAGCGGAGCAGGCTGTCGCCCGTGCTGACGCTGGGCAGCGTGAGCCAGCAAGTGACGGTGCAAGGGATCGAATCGCAGATGCAGACGGAAACCGCGTCCACCGAAACGGTGATCCAGGAAAAGCAGGTGACAGATCTGCCGCTTGACGGCCGCAATGTGGTGCAACTGGTGAGCTTGGCTCCGGGCATGCAATATACCGGTCAGCAGGGCGGCCAGTTCGGTGCGGAGCGCGGTTCGTATGTGCAGGGCGTGGGCGTGCAGAGCGGCCAGACGCAGTTCTCGCTGGACGGCGCCAACGCGAACGGCGCGATGGATGAAGGCGCGACCGCGATTCCCAGCGTGGATACCATTGCGGAGTTCAATGTGCAGACATCCAACTTCAGCGCCGAGAATGGGCGTTATCCGCTGCAGGTGATGGTGGCGACTAAGTTCGGCACAAATGCATACCATGGAGCACTGTGGGAATTTGCGCGGAACAGCGCGTTTGCCGCGCGGAACTATTTCGAGACGACCACGCCAAAGCTGGTGCAGAACCAGTATGGCGCCGCGGGAGGCGGGCGGATCATCCGCGACAAGACATTCTTCTTCGGAAGTTTTGAGGCGCTGCGCATCCGGCAGAACCAGATCTTCAACAACGCCGTTCCCGTGCCTGCGATGCTCACGGGCGATTTTTCAAGCCTTTCCAAGCCCATCATGGATCCAACAACCGGTCAACCCTTCCCGAATAACCAGATACCATCAAATCGGTTCGACCCCGCGGCGGTGTCGTTCTTCCCATACCTGTTGCAACCCAACGCTGCGGACGGTAATTACCACGCGGTTGCGTCGACGAAGAATGACACCACGTCGGGGACCGCACGCATCGATCATGTGCTCACCACCAAGCAGCATCTTTACGGGCGCTGGGTTCGCTACGACAGCCCAGAGCTGTTTTATGGCTACAGTCCCAAGGTGTATGAGACCAATAAGACCGTGCAGGAGAGCTACACGCTCGATTACGTGTACACGATCTCAGCGAATACGGTGTTCAGCGCGAACGCCGGATATCAGAGTTCGAACAACACGTTCATCAGTCCGCAGGTGGGCGGAACGAACCTGACCGACCAGGCGGGAATACAAGGATTTTCCTCGCCATCGCAGCAGAGCGCAGCCGGGTTCCCGAGTGTCAGCATTAGCGGCTACACGGGTTTTGGGGAATTATGGGGCGCCAATGGCAAGCTATGGTCGCACAGCTGGAACGGCAAGACGAGCGTGAACCTCGTGCGCGGCAAGCACCTTATCGATGTCGGGATCCAGTACGACACGAGGGCGGTGTACGGGAACCATAATTCGTTCGCATCCCAAGGCAACTTCACTTTCAACGGTCAATACACGGGGAACGGTTTCGCCGATTATCTTCTCGGTCTGACCTCGTCCGCGGCGCGGAACTATCCGATTGCGCCATTCGGAGTGCAACACGCGCCTTACACGGGCATTTTCGTAGAGGATACGTACAAGGTTACGCGCAACCTTACCCTCAACCTGGGTCTGCGATACGACCGCTGGTATGACAAGACCCTGGTGCACGGCAATGGTGCCACCTTTGATCCGCGAACCGGTAAGGTAATAGCCGGCGTCGACTCCAACGGGAAAGTCAATCTGAGTGCGCAACCGGTGGCTCCGTACCTTGCCGCAGCGACTGCCGGATTGTGGGTCCCCGCCAATACTGTTGGAATTCCTGCCGGCCTGTTCCAGGGTAATGGGTACTTTTCTCCGCGGTTAGGGTTCGCATGGAGCATGAGAAACGGCACCGTGCTGCGCGGCGCTTACGGCATCTTTACCAGCAGCTTCCAAGGCAACATCGCTGCTTCGTCCATTGTGGGACCGCCCTACTGGAGCTATGAGACACCGAGTTTCAGCGCGCAATCGAAGCAGAAGTGGGAGACAGCCTTCCCGCTAGTGCCGAATACCTTCAGCCCTCCGAGCGTAGCAGCGCCGGCATGGAACGTGAGGGCGCAAAAGACGCATGAGTGGAACCTGGCCGTGGAACAGACGTTGCCTTTGGCTTCCACGCTGACCATCTCTTACGTTGGCAATCATCTGTTCGATGGAATCTCCGGTCAATCGTATGACGACGTCGCGGCCGGCCAATATGCTGACTTGCAGGCGGCCCGGCCGATTCCGCAACTGAGCAGTATCTTCCTATATCAGAACATGGGCGATTCCTGGTACAACGGTCTACAGGCCAAGTGGGAGCGCCGCTTCATCAACGGCTGGACCTTCACCGGTTCCTATGCATTCAGCAAGTTGATGGTCGACAATCTCGCGTCCTGCGTCTACTGCACTGTACAACCTTTGACTCCGACGGGCTACAACCGCGGCCGTTCTGCCAACGATATTACCCACATCCTGACGGTGAACTCGGTTTACGATCTTCCGGTTGGCCGCGGCCGGAAATACTTCAACGGCATGAATCGGGCCGCAGATCTGCTGCTTGGAGGGTGGGAGCTGAGCGGCATCCTCTCATATGCGTCAGGAGCGCCTTTTTCGTTCGATGTTCCGGGTGCGACGTTGGGCAATGGATATGACACCCGCCCCGATCTGGTGGGATCGCTCTCGGTTCCACACCGTGGCGCCAAGCTGTGGTTCAATCCCAATGCGCTGGCAGCGCCCGCTGCATACACCTATGGCGACTCCGGCATGAACATCATGGATGCACCGGCGACGAAGGGCCTGGATGCGGCGCTCCTGAAGAATTTTGTATTCCGCGAGGGAACCTACCTGCAGTTCAGGTGGGAGGCATTTAATGCCCCGAACTATGTGAACTTCGGCGCACCCAACGCATCCATTGGAGAATCGAGCACGGGACAGATCTTCACCGCTGGAGCTCCTCGGGAGATGCAGTTCGCTCTGAAGCTGATCTTCTGAACCGTGCGAGACAGGAGATGGATGCTGTGATCGTTGGCGGGCTTTTGATACAGCGCCATTTCCACCACTCGTTCCACTTGCGGTAAGAATGGCCATCATTTACGACGCACTGCACCAGACTAGGTTTTCGTTCCGTGGTCTACCGGGGCGGCGATGACGAAGAGCGTTGTACCCTGTCGGCACTGGGCCGTTCCGCACATCATGATCATGATCCCATCGCGGTGGGCGCGAAGTTCCAGTGCGGCGACGGTGTGGTCGGAGAAGGAATGGACGCGCCCGATCAGCTGATATTTCTGCACCCGATCTCCAAGGTCCACGAGTGGTTCCCAAATTCCATCTTGAGGGCAGGGAGTATAGTCCTCCAGGTTGCGCGCATCTACGAGAAGCGGTGAATGGTTGCGCCCGGAATCGATGCGGACGATATCTCCGGCCAACATGTTGTAATGGCGGAGAACATTCTGGATGCCAGTGACGGCATGGAGGACTCCGCGGCGATTGACTGACTCGCCGAAGCCGAATTCGCCTCCAATAGCAATCTTGCCTTCGGCCTCAGCCTCGTCGGTGAGCAGGCCGGAGGCCATTTGGCTCGAGTAGACAAGCATGAATGGCGTATCGAAGAGAGCGGCCACGCGGCCAATCTCCGCGAATTGTGCAGGATCGGGTACTGGATGGAACGAAGTGCACAGCGCGAAGCCGCCTTCACGGCCGCCGGCGTGCACGTCAACGACCACCCTCACCCGCGGAAATACATACGACTTTACGAAATGGGCGATGCGATAGGAGAGGCTGCCGCGCAGATTGCCGGGAAAGGCGCGGTTCATGTTCACGCCGTCGAATGGCGAAACCCGCTGATTGGCCGCGCAGGCACTCTGGCTTAACTGGGGCATCAGGATCACACGCCCGCTGATCTGATCGGGATGGAGTTCCTGGCAGAGCTGTTTGATGGCGATCTGGCCTTCCCATTCGTTTCCGTGGGTTCCACCGAAAGCAGCCAAGCCGGGAGGATTTTCGCCGGACGAAGCAGGCCGCGTGCCGTTGATGACAGTGAGGGGCACCAGGGAATAGCCCCAGCCAGAATCGAGATGAAATGCGACCTGGTAGTGGTGCTTGCCGGGCTTATCGAAGTCAATCTGATCGGGATGATGAATGATCGTCGGCATGCCTTGTAATTCGCTCCTCTCGAACTAGTTTGAACGACCGGCCCCGCCGAAATGAAGAAGACGCCGAATGAGGCCAAATGCTGTACAGAGGGATGGACACTTTCAAAGCCGTAACATGCGGAAGCCCCAAAGCCGACACCACTGCATGTTACATTCGTTGAAGCGGAGCCCGTTTATACCCATGGGATTCCTCTTCCCCGCTATCACTGGGAACCGAGGCCTACCAAAACCGATCGCCTGGAGATATACGCGTGGGATTCCTTTACATGGTCCTCTCCCTCATCTGTTTCGGGGCGATAGGCTTGCTGGTGAAGTTCGCGAACCTGAGGCAGTGCAGGCCCGGCGCAGTATATGCCTGGGCGTACGCATGGTGTGTTGCGTTCAGTGCCGGCTTCGTGATGTGTTTTCGCAGCGGCCAGTTCCATGTACCGACCGCAGTGTACGTGATCGCAGTGTCCTTTGGAATCATGAACGCCATCGGAGGCATTGTGTTCATGGCCGGGGTGCGTTTTGGGAAGATTTCGACGAGCTGGCTCATTATTAATCTCTCGGCTGCCATTCCGGCTGCTGGTTCAGTCGTGCTCTATCATGAGTCCGTGAATACAAAGAAAGTGGCGGTGTTGGCATTGGCAGTGGCCGCCGTCCTCTTGCTATGGAAAGATAAGCAGGAGGACGAGATGCGGCGATCGGAAGAGGAGCGTGCCCCAGAGGAGATTGCATGAGCCGTTCCGGCCAATGGATGCGGCTGATGATGATCGCCTTCGTGATGAATGGCCTGGGGCCATTCGGCCTCAAAGTGATGGCTGAGAGAGGGCTCCTGCAGCAGTTTCACTTTCAATATCTGCTGTGGTGGTATGCGGGATCGGGAATTCTCAGCTTCTCTGCATTTCTGTTCGAGAGCGGAGGGTTTGCCGTGCGCGAGGTGGCGATTGCGTTCGGAATTGGAACAGCGAGCTTTGGCGGACAATTATTTAGTCTGCTGGCGCTGGAGCGCGGAGTACCGGGCTACATCGTGTTTCCGATTACGACGGGCGGGAATCTTTTCATTGTGGCTGCGGGCGGAGTGCTAATCTACAACGAACGGATCGGGCGCTACGGAATCGCCGGAATTGCGGTTGGCGTGCTTTCGCTGGTGCTACTCAGTTTCGGTTGAAAGGCATTTCGAGACATGCAGGCTCAGCGACCACTCCATCCGCTCACTCAAACCCAGGACCGGATAGGCAGAGGGCGCGAGTTCATCGAGCAGATCCGATGGCGACGTGCAAGGCTCAACGGCGATGCAGCGGAATGCATCTTCACCTGCCGGGAATCCATAATTATTGAACCACAGGCCGAGGATCGGAATCGATTCGAGTCCGAACGTGAAGCGAAGCGAGTGCGATGGCAGGTGAAGGGTGCACCAGCCTTCCGCCATGCCAGTAATGAAGACCTTGAGATTCTCTCCTCGCGCGATCCATTCACGAGAGAGGTCCACGTTCTCGTACCTCGGCCATGACCGAATATGCCCGTCGTGGGGAAAGGTGCGGAAGATCAGCTTTCCGGGGGGCACTTCGATTGCAAACGAGCTGGGTACGGAGATCAGCGGGTGCGCCGACCACAAGTATCGGATGGGTGCGACGCCTCGGTTTTCAACGACATACGAGAACTCCAGATGCCGGTCGTCAGCCAGACGAACGGTCTTCTGAGCGAAGTAGGGAAGAATCGTGCCGGACCGCTCGAGAACGATCCTGCTCGGAGTGGCATCGGCTACGTTCCATGTTCCATGCGTCCACTCACCCAGATCAGGAAGATGAGTGTCGCTCCACGGAACTTGCGGATACAGGCCCTGAGCAACATTGGGAAAACAATCATCCATGCCGCTGGTATCGTGCTGCAGCCAATCACCCTCCATCGGAATGGTGCGATAGGGCCGACGCGGCCCAATGAGCAGGTCGTGCCCGGAACTCCGGTCGTGAATTTGTGCGACTTTGCCGCCGACCTCCGGAAGGACGGTGATGACCAGAGCGGACGATTGGAGCTGAATCAATGCGCAACCCTTTACCCATCATCGAAACTCGATGCGGACGCTTTCAGTACGCCTTCAGTATAGGAACTGGGTCAGGCGCATGGAGCCGCAGTTGCAATGCCGCGTCCTCCTGGTTGGACGAAAACGCGTCACCAACGGCGGCTTGGATCGGAAGGCACGCGACCGCTGCGAAAGAATAATGGATGGAGGGCGCGGATCGACATTGATGATGAATACTGCAAGAAGGAAAGCATGCGGCAGGTTAGTATTGGCGCTGATTGCGCTCTGCGCCGGCCGGAAGTTGCACGCGCAAACCCAACCGGAGATAACGCTCACGGTGGCGGCTGGATACACATCGCCCGCCGGTACTCCATTCTTTCTCGAACTCCTTGCCTCGCCGGGTGTGATGGTGGACAAAACGCAGCAGTGGCGGACGACCCTTGGGGGTGGTCATGTTGACCAGCGGACGTACACGATCCGGTATCAGCCAGCCAATATCAAGCCCGTGGAGGGACAGCATGTCATTTGGTCGGACCTGATCGCGCACAGTGATGCCGCTACAGTGCGGCGGCTGACACAGGACCCCGCCTGGCGGGTGGATACGCGCAAGCTGACGTTTAAATTGAACCCGGAAGGCACCCGCGGTTTTTCGCTGACGCTGGATCAGTTGCTCGGACAGAAGACCTTCTGGGTGCCGGCGCTGGATACGTATGTGAGTACCGGGCCCGTGCCTGCGTCGTATGCGGAGATCGAGAAGCAGCTTGCGCCTTGGGCGGGGCTGCGTGTGCTCGATGAGGTGAAGAAGGCACCCGAGGCGACCTATGCGGAATACAAGGCAAGATGGGCGGATATGGGCAGCCCGGACTATATGCATCCGGCGCAGCAGGGGCCCGGGCACATCGTATGCCTGACCTGGGACTCGGCCATTCCGAAGTTTGGCATCGATCGCGGGGCGGGCGTGTGGAACGACTACGGCAACTCCGATCACTTCCGCTTTTGGTATGAATTCGGAAATTTGGCCGAAGGTATCGTTCCCTTCTGGAAGAGCCAAACGCTGACGGACGGCCTGCCGGTGGTAATGACGGTATTCGAGCGTGACCAGGTGCGCTACGAGGTAGAGCAGTTCGCGTACCCGTTGAACGGGCCTCCCCAGAGGCGGCGCGGTGATATTCCAATGGTACTGATGCAGCGCGTGAGGATGACGGATCTTTCCGGCCAGCGCCACGCAGTGCCCGTCACGATGGTGCACGAGCGGGAGCTGCCCGCCGAGGATGATCCGGGATTCATCGAGCAACAGATTGGGGAAGAGGTCTTCCTCGAGGATGCAGCACATCACAATGTTCTCCTCGCACTCAAGCCGGAAGGCGCGCGGTTGGCCTGGGCCAGCGTGCAGGAAGAGGACCAGAAGCCGAAGCGAGTGGACATTACACTTACCGTGGATCTGCCGCCCCACGGAACAAAGGAGTTTTTTGTAACTCTGCCTTCGCCCGTCATAAGTCCGGCGGAGCGCGAGACGCTGGCACGCCTGGATTATGAGGGCGCACGCGCAGCAACCCTGTGGTTCTGGTCCTCTTATCTGGATCGCGGCGCGCAGTTTGAGGTGCCGGAGAAGGCAGTCAACGATCTGTTCCGGGCGAACCTCTGGCACGCGCTTATGCTTCCGCGCCTTCACAGCGACGGGCGCATGGACCTGCCGTATTCCGATTTCGCGTATTCGCAGACCGGGACACCCTGGCCCATCAACCAGGCCGTTTATGTTGATTACATGCTGTACGGCCTCCGCGGATACAACCAGATCGCAACGGATGAGCTTGCGGCCATCTACCGCAACAATCAGGAATTCAACGGCCGTGTGAATGGGTTCGCTCACTGGCTCGCCTATACGCCGGGCATGATGTACGCTGTGGCGCAGAATTATCTGCTCTCGGGCGATCGCAAGGCGTTCGAGTCGCTGCTGCCCGGTACGTACACGGCGCTTGATTGGACGCTGGCCGAGGTGCGCCGCGCAGCCAACCAGTCCGGACCTACGCGCGGATTGGTAGAGGGCCCGCTGAACGATTTCACAGGGGACGGGTATTGGGCCTTCAACCAGGGCTACCTCTATGCTGGCCTCGAGCTGATGGGTAAGGCATTAGCTCGCTACGGCAGCCCACGTGCGGAAGAATGCCTGAAGACTGCGCAGGAGTTCCACACGGCCATCCAGCACGGATTCGGCTCGGCAACGGTTGAATCCCCGCTGGTCGAGTTGCGCGATCACACCTGGATCCCCTATGTACCCTCCAATGCGGCGGTGCCCGGACGCAACTTCCAGTTGTGGTATCCCTCGGACGTGGATACGGGGGCGACCCATCTGCTGCGTCTCAACGCACTGCCGTCTGACGGTCTGATGGCGGATTCGCTATTGAACGACCACGAAGACAACTTGTTCCTGCATGGATGGGGATTGGCTAACGAGCCGGTCTACAACCAGCAGGCGACAGCTTATCTTGATCGCGATGATGTCAAAGCGGCAATCAGGGTCTTCTACAGCATGATGGCCGGCGGATTCAGCCAAACCTTGTTTGAACCAGTGGAGCACCGTTGGCGATGGGGACAGTTCTTTGGACCGCCGAGCACGGATGGCGCATGGTTTGAGCTGTACCGCAACATGCTTGTGCGCGAATCGGACGACCACACCTTGGTCCTGTTGCAGGCCGCCCCTCGGGCGTGGCTGGAAGATGGGAAGCGAATCTCTGTCACCAGCGCGCCCACATGGTTCGGCGATGTCTCCTATACTGTGCGGAGCTCGTCCGCATCCGGAAGTATTGCTGCGCATATAAAACTCGATGCCCGTGGCACAGCACCGCGCATCTTGCTGCGCATTCGCCACCCGCAAGGCAAGCCCATGCGGCAGGTCTCGGTCAACGGCAAACCGTGGAACGATTTCGATGCGCAAAAGGAATGGGTCAGGATTCCGCAAGCGGGCGGAACATACGACGTCATGGTGAAGTACTAGCGAATATCGGGCCAAGGTCCCTGTTGCGGTCTATGGCCGACGCCGGAAGACCCGGAATCCTGCGGATCGAGCCACACCACAGTCGGCGGTCGATCTATTCAGACTGAGCAGAGCGGCGCTGGGCAAGCCAGGCCAGGATATCCGACTCGTACACCGTCACGATCAGCGTACTGAGGAATACAATGCAGCCGCCGGCGATCACCAGCGGCGTGAGGCGCTCGTGCAGAACCAGCACCGCCAGCACTCCCATGAAGAATGGGAGTGCATAGTTGCTTAGCGTCGCCTGGGTCACGTCGAGCCGTTTGAGTATCCAGAAGAAAAGAAGCATCGAGGCGCCATAGACGATGAGCGCCAGTTCAAGAATGCCGAGCAGCGCGCGCCAGTCCATCTGCAGCATCGTGCGGACCGGGACAGGCTCCAACCAGAAGAATAACGGGATGCTGCCGATGCTCGCAACCGCCGAGGTGTACACCAGGATCTCCAGCTCGGTATAGTTTTTCTCGATCAGCAGCTTGCAGTACGTGTTATAGAAAGCTGAAGCTGCACAGGCGACAAAGAAAAGAAAGTCGCCTAGCAGATAGCTTCCGCTGCCCAGGTGCGAGCGGCGCAGGTCAGGAACCGAGGTCATGAGCACGCCGGCAAGCGCAAGCAGAAATCCGGCCAAACGCACCGCCGTAAGTTTTTCGCCCAGCATGATCGAAGCCGCCACGGCCACCAGCGCGGGAATGCTCAACGTGATCACAGCCGCGTTGGAACCGAGCGTCCGCTGCGCCCCCAGCGTGTACGTAAACTGAAGCAGAAACATGCCGAACACACCGGCGATCAGAAAATGCTTGGCGTCGCGCCAATGCCACTGCAGCGGACGGGCCAGCCGCCGGCTTTCAAAATACAACGCGGGCAGAAACAGCAAGGTGCTCAAGACCATGGGGACGAAAGCAATGGCGACCGGGCCGAGCCGGTCCCCGATCAGCTTGATCACCGGCACCTGCGTCGCCCACATGAAATTGATGAGCATCAGGCAGGCCCAATCCATATACTTCGTCGACTTCGCAGATAACTGAGTCAAGCGGTACTCCTGTCAGCTCCTCGAAATCGGCCTCGCCAGATGAAGCGGGTTCGCAGCGATTGGCATGGAGCGTAGGCCGGCAAGGGGGATCTGAAGCGGAGCGGTCGCTCCGAGCGAGGCGATCTCATCGCCGCACGACCGGCAAAACGAGCGCGCTCGGGTGTTGCTTATCGTGAAAGATGGTATTTGTGGCTTTGATCACCTCGGAGCTTACTGCCGCGCTCTTTCCTGTGTTCAGGTTGCGGTCGAAACGTGGAAAGTTGCTGCTGCTGACCTCCACCCGCAGCCGATGGCCTTTCAGAAACACATTGCTGGTGGACCAAAGATCGATCTTGAATTCGTAAATCCTGCCCGGGACCAGCGGCGTAGCGCTGCTGGTGGAACTCCGATAACGGGCGCGAAGAATCCCCTCGGTAAGATTCTGCACGTAACCATTGGGCCAGACATCTACCAGCTTCGCAGTGAAGTCGGTATCGACAGCCGATGATTTGGCATAAAGGTCGAGTGTAACAGGGCCGGTAACCTCCATCGCATCCGCAAATGGCGGAGTCGAATAGACCAGCACGTCTGGCCGGCTCTCGACAGCCTTCTGGTCGCGGGGTCCCGGCGGCAGATGCACGGCGTCGCAGCAAAGCGGACCGCCTACGGTGGGGACCGGGTCGGCCGGATCGTACGTGAAGCTGTCCGGCGCCTCGTCCTGCGGCCGCTCGGTAGATATCGATCCATTCCCGGCGGAGCTATTGGCCTTCCCGGAAGAATGCAGGTAATAGCTGGTCTGGACTGCCCGGGCCAGCGGCCATGCATCCTCATCGCGCCACTGGTTTTCGCCCATCACGAAGATCCTCACCGGCTTGCTGGTGGCGAACTGATTCTGCCGGCCCCGCAGCAGAAAATCGTACCAGTCTAGCGTGACGGCGTTCTCGCTGTACTCAGCGGCGGCGGGGCCGAAATCGACTGTGCCGATCTTCTCTCCTTCGCCGGCATGTCCGCCGATCACAATCAGCAGCCGCTGGCCCGCGCGTGCGGCTTCATTTCCCGCATGCGCTCGGAGCCCAAGATAGTTGTGCAACGAACCGCCCTGGAAGATGTCATACCAGGCAGCCACCGTGAGCGCCGGCACCTGAATCTTGCCGTAATTTGCGTCGATAGCCCACTGCTTCCAGTAGCCGTCGTACTCGGGATGATCGAGCCAGTCAAGAAAATATGGCGCCAGCGAGCTCGTCAGGCCGCCAGGATTCGCGAGTGTCTCGACGTTGAAGAGTGGATACCCGCTGAGGGGCAGGACGTTACGATTCTCGAGCGCGTTGGTATTCTGGCGAATAACACGGCCGGCAGTATCTTGCGCCAGCCCCGACGTCCATGACTCGTTAAACCACTGCTCGAAGGCGCCACCCTGATACGTCCAGTTCTCGTGATAATTGCTGGCGGTGACCACCGGACAGATGCCGGCAAGATGTGGCGGCTGGCTGATCGCGGCCAGCATCTGCGTGGCGCCCACATAGGAGCTGCCAAACATGCCGATCTTCCCATTGGAATGGGGCAACGCAGCAGCCCACTCCACCGTGTCGTAGCCGTCGTCCATCTCGTGCTTGAAGGGGTACCACTCGCCCTCTGAGGTATAGCGGCCCCGGACGTCCTGGATGATGACCATGAAGCCGCGAGCGACGGCCATCCGCGCAAAATCTTCATCATCGGGGTATTCCTTGTTGTACGGAGTCCTCTCGAGCAGTACCGGAAAGTTGCCGGCGCCATCCGGGCGATACACGTCAGCGTACAGAGTCACGCCATCGCGAGTTTTCATGGCAACATTCCGCGCAATGTCGATCCCGGGTGAGACCTGGCAGGCGGCGTAAAACGACGCGAACAGAGTCAGGCACAACACATACATGTGGGTTACGGCTTTCGACATGAGATGGTCTCCAATCACACAGCGCCCAGACCCGGCCCGTTCAGGTTTGCGGTCCGCAGCTTTCCGTCGTTTACCTTGAACAGTCCCGGGAACCTCTCCCGCCATGCCACATTGGCCTCGGGAACATACTCGCGCCCATTCGACTCGAGGGTATCGATTGCCCGGATGTGCGCTGCAATTCCTGCAGACTGAATCAGTGAAGCGCCGGGACATGTCAGGTCCTGGGCTGTCAGATACATCCTGAACTCATGCGCCGCCGCGTTCATCAGCACGGACTGGCTCTGTCCTTTACATGCTTTGAGGGCGATTCCACTGTAGCCAAGCCGGCGGCCGCGCTGCAGCGCATCAAATCCAGTCAAGGACTCGTCCATCACAACAGGCTTGAGCTTCGCAGCTTTGAAAAGCATCTGGTCCAGGCCAGGTCTCAGATCTCTTCGCGTCGGTTGCTCGATGAACGTGATGCGCCCATACGCGGCGGGCGAATCCTTCCGGATCCGCGCCATAAACTGAAGCAGGTAATCCGCGTTGGGACACTGCTCATTGAAATCCAGCGAATAATACCACTTGCGAACCCCTCGCCGGGTCTGGACATCGCCGGTCACGCGGTCGATATGTTCGATACGCTCGATATCGTGCTCGAAATCATTGCCGTCAAGCTTCAATTTCAGGTGGGTAAGGCCATCGGCAACGATCCATTCGGCGAGTGTCTCCGGCAGGCCATCCTTGATCGGCCTCTTCACGTCGCTCGCATCAATCGGGTCGCCGGCTCCAACGGAATGATTGCACCATAACCACGGTTCTGGCTCCCGGAGGAGATAGTCGCCGGGATACTTGCCGCGAAACTCCGCAGACAGATAACGGCCAAGATCGTAGCTCATGAACTCCGGGCCGTAGGTCAGATAGCAGTTCAGCCGATGCGCCTTCCCGAACGCATCATGCGCCGCTGCGTCGAAGGCGCTCGCTGTAACCAGCGTGCACAGCCTGGGGATCGGCTCGCCCAACCGCAGGTCCTGAGCCACTCGAATTGCAGCTTTCAGGTACTCCGGCTCAAGTGCAAAGTTGATATCGATGGGGTGCCCGAACTCGGTATAGCCTTCTGTGATCTTCCCGATCTCTTGGGCAAGCTGTTTCATTGCGTCGAGAGTTGCATCGTAGGAGAGCGTCTTCGAAGGGAACGACCACAGATTGCCCAGCGGCATCGAGCCGAAGCCTTTCGCAATCCGGCCCGAAGCCGTCTCTACCGTGCAATCGACATTGATCAGGGTTACCCCCTGAGCGCTGCGGCCGCCAAACCTGTAGGCGCTGCGATATGGATAATTTTCAAATCCGATCTGGACCTGCTTGATCCGAATGTCGCTCGATTTGCGCTTCGGCGCTGCGATCATGAGCCTTGTCCCGATCGGTGAGAGAGACAAGGCTCCCATCGACGCAACCGATTTTAAAAAGTTCCTCCTTGGGGTCTCAGCAGCTTGTTTCAAAGCAGAATCCTCAGTCTTCGATTTTGAAGAAACCTCTTTCCGCCCGGTCCCTACGCATGCCCATAGGCCTCGCGCAGCCGCGCTTTCAGATATTCCAGATTCGATCCTGCCGCCGCCATCACCTTGGGGGCCGCCGCACGGGAAACAGCGATCCCCTCCTCGTCAGCAACACCCGGAATCGCGTATGCCTGGCCGAAGCTGATGGGCCCATTGAAACTCGACTTCGCAAGCAGAGCGAAGAACTCCTTCCAGGGTGCCATTCCTGTCCCCATCGGACAGGAGACCGGTTGCCACCTGCGCTCTCCTCCGGCTGTCCAGGTCATATCCTTCACGGCAACCATCTTCAGCCGCGGCATGACAAGATTGGCGGCGATGCGCCATTCGTCTTCACCCTCGTTTACAGAGCTGTGGCCCAGGTCAAAATAGTACCCGCTCCAATGCGCATCGAGAGGTTCGATCACGTTCGCCGCATCCCAGATCGAGCCACCAACCCAGTCCGGATGATTGTGGTATCCAATCTGGACGCCGTTTTCCTTCGCAAGATCTACGAGGCCGCGAAATCTCCTGCCGGCCTCGCGCACATCGTCGAACGGATTCGCGGACTTGTACGGGTAGTAGCCGGGCTTGATATAAGGAACGGAAAGCTTGCCGGCGATCTCCAAGATCGGACGCGCTCCTGTGCTTTGGAGGTCGACCAGTTCCGTCGTGAGCATCGGCACTACCATCCCCTCGGCCCGGATCGCAGCAATTGCTTTGGGCAGATCCACGGCCGCCCGCTCGGGTAGCACATGCCCGTCGCTCCGCACCGTCAGGTCGATCCCGTCGAACCCCGCTCCTTTCGCTGCTTTCGCAAGCTCCGTCCATCCTAATTGCGGGAACGACTTCGAAAACACGCAAAGTGGGCCCGGAACCGCCTTGCGCGGAGGGCCCTCCAGAGCCATAGCCGGAAGACTACATGACGCCCCCAGGGCGCCGCCCGCGGTGGCAGCCGACGCCATCTGGAGAAACTCGCGCCGCGAACAATACTGGTTCATATTCCCTCCCTGGCTACGCCCGCGCAACGTCATAAGGGGAGGCGCGTTGGCCAACCACTCAAAAAACAAAAACAACAAGCATATTTTTCTTGATTGAAAATTATGCCATGCAAGATAATGTCATACCGGACTAATAATTTTCCATAAGAAAATTAGTAGTCTTGGATTGAGCAGCAAAGACTGGAATCTCTCTGCCCTTGCAGCGATCAGACGATATGGCGGATCCCGTTTCTACTGAAGCTCTGACCCCCCCTATTGCAGGCGGCCGCTGTGACGCGCGCGCAGTTCAGGTGGTGGGAACCGCCTTCATCGTGATGTTCTGTACCGTCGGCCTCGCGCTCTGGGGCCTGCCATACTACTACGACTTCATGGTCCAGCAGTTCGGGTGGACGCGCTCGCAGGTTACCTCGGGAAACGCCGCCAGCAAATTGATCTTCGGCCCGTTCTTCGGCTTCCTGGCCGGCTGGATGGTTGATCGGTTCGGGCCGCGACGGCTCATGATGTTCGGCATCCTGATGGCCTCAATCGCGCTCATCGGCCTGGGCACGATCTCCAGCCTGGGCATGTTCTATCTGTTTTACATCCTGAACGCGCTCGGCTTTGTCTGCGGAGGCCCGTTGCCCAACCAGGTCCTGCTCACGGAATACTTCGAGAAGTCCCGTGGGAAGGCCATGGGCATTGCATACCTCGGTATCGGGATCGGCGGCGCCAGCGTGCCTTGGATCTCGAACCTGCTGGTGCAGCACTTTGGATGGCAGAACGCCTTGCGTTGTCTGGGGCTCATCATCTTCGCGCTCGCCTTTCCCGCAGCCTATTTCGTCAAGGAAGTTCCCTCCTGGCATACCGCAGAGCTCCCCCGGGCCCGTCCCTCGGCGCAGCGAGCCTCGATTGCAAAGGCGGTTCGAAGTGTCCCGTTCTATTTGCTGGCATTGGGGAGCATATGCTCTGTCGCCGCGATCAGCGGCGTAGAACAAAATCTCAAGCTCTTTCTGGTCCTCGACCATCACTACGGCCAGGCCCTGGCAGCAAGGTTCCTGTCTCTCATCCTGGCGTTCAGCATCGTTGGACGCCTGACCATGGGCTGGCTGGCGGACCGTATTCATCCCAGGGACGTGATGATCCTGATCTATTCCCTCATCGCAGTGGCGATTCCCATCCTTATCCTTGGCCAGTCGCCCCTCCATCTGTACGCCTTCGCCGCCATTCTCGGAGTTGCAATCGGCGGGGAATACATGATCATCTCCCTGGTCACTGCGCAGATCTTCAGCATGGAAATGCTGGGGAGATTGTTAGGCATCATTCTTACCATTCAGGGCTTTGCCGAGTCCGGCTCACCCTGGATCATGGGCCACATGCGCGATGCGCAGGGCAGTTATCTGCCCGGATTTATTGCGTTGGACGTCCTCGCATTCGTCGCAGTCCTTGCGACCTTCTTGGTCCCAAAGCATAGGAGGATCACGTGAACGGCTGAAAGACGCTTCCAATGTCCGCCGAATCATCTGGCACGGGACAAAGAACAATCCAATCAGTGGCGCCCAGGAGGGGAGACTCTGCATGCCAAATCGAAGGAAGCTGAACATCGCGATGGTGGGTTACGGCTTTATGGGCCGTGCCCATTCCAATGCATTTCATCAGGCCGGGCACTTCTTTGATCTGCCTTTCGAGCTGGGGCTTAAAGTCATTTGCGGACGGAACAAAGAGAAGCTGCAACAGACGGCCACCCAATGGGGATGGGAACAAACCGCCACAGATTGGCAGTCAGTTGTCGGGCGGCCGGATATCGACATCGTCGATATCTGCACCCCAAACTCTCTGCACGCGCCGATCGCGATCGCGGCCGCTTGCGCCGACAAAATCGTAATGTGCGAAAAGCCGCTTGCCAATTCGGTCGAGCAGGCCGAACGGATGGCTGAGGCCGCGCGAGGTGTCCCGACACTTGTGTGGTTCAACTACCGCAGGGTGCCGGCGGTACGGTTGGCCCATCAACTGATCAGCGAAGGCCGCATCGGCGACGTGTTTCACTATCGTGGCTTTTACCTTCAAAGCTGGGGCAGATCTCCGAACGACCCAGGCGCATGGCGATTCCACCCTGAGGAGGCGGGATCCGGAGCCTCGGGCGACCTGTTATCCCACTCCCTGGATCTCGCCACCTGGCTCAACGGACCCGTTCGGAGATTATGCTCATCCGTGCATACCTTCTACCCCGGACGAAAGGTGGATGACGCAGTAATCCTGCTTGCCGAATTCAGCAACGGCAGCATAGCAACTTTCGAGGCATCACGGTTCGCTACCGGAAATCAAAATCGAAATGCATTCGAAGTTAATGGTTCCCAGGGATCCCTGGCTTTCAATCTGGAGGAGATGAATCATCTTCAGTTCAGCGATTTCAGCGATGAAAGCGCACTGCAGGGATTCCGGAAGATTCTCGTCACAGGCCTCGGTCACGCTTACGTCGATCACGTCTGGCCGCCTGGACATGTGATCGGCTACGAACATACCTTCATCTTTACGCTGGTGGACTTCCTGAACGCGCTCTCGTCCGGCAATCGATTCCATCCCGATTTCTCCGATGCGCTGGCAACTCAGAGGCTTTTGGAGGCGGTAGCGGAATCGGGCTCTCGCCGCTTGTGGGTCGATGTAGATCACGCGGAAACTACAACCAAAGCAGGTAGCCAAAGATGAGCTTGGGCCGCAGCAGGACCACTTACGCATCCCGCGAATTCGCCGAGAGGCGGGCAGATGCGTCCGAGTCTGTCAGCAGGCTGGGTCTCGCGGACCCGCTCCACGGTGCTCGCCTGTGTCGGGTCCGCCGGTATTGCGCGGTAATACTATTGGCCACGGCTTTCCTGGACCTCAGGTCCGTTTCTGCGCAGAAGCCGTCCTCATCCGTGCCTCCTTACCTGGATCCTACCCAGCCCATCGGCGTCCGGGTGGACGACCTGATGAGCCGTATGACCCTAGAAGAGAAGATCGGCCAACTTAATCTGCCTTGCGCATACGTAGGTGAGTTGGGGAAAACAATCCCTGAAAAGATCGAAGCAGCGAAGAAATTCGCAGCGGGGACTTATACCGCCGAGATCGGCCCCGGCGCCGGATTCTTCACGCTTTTAGATACTCTCAAGCAGGGTGACCTCGCGTGGGAGGTAAATTACCTCAACGAACTGCAGAAGATCGCCCTCACCCAGACGCGGCTGAAGATTCCGCTGCTTGAGGACGAAGAAGGCGCCCATGGTGCGATGTTTCCCGGCGCAACCATCTTTCCTGAGGGCCTCTCGATCGGAAGTACCTTCGATATGCCCCTTGTGTATCGCATCTATTCCGCCGAGGCCGCCGAGGCGCGTTCCGTAGGAATTCATATCCTTTCCACGCTCGTCCTCGAATTGGACCGCGACCCGAGGATGGGACGCAACATGGAGGCATTCACTGAGGACCCTTATCTCTATGCGCAGATCGCCAGAAACATCGTGAGCGGCGTCCAGGGCCGCAATATCGATGCTCCCGATAAGACAGTCGCCCTCATGACCGACTTCCCAACGCAGAGCGAGCCATCAAGCGGCCTGGAGCGAGGCGCAATCGAGATCTCCGAACGCAGCCTTCGCGAAAACTTCCTTGTCCCTTGGGTCTCGGCGTTCAATGCCGGCGCGCTCGGCGTTATGGCTGGATATCCGGAGATCGACGATGTCCCGGAACATGCCTCGGAGAAGTGGAATACCAAGGTCCTCCGCAATGAACTCGGCTTTCGTGGGATCGTCGTGAGCGAAGGGAACGGGTTCGACTCCATCGTTTATGAGAACGTTGCCCCAAACCAGAAAGCAGCCGGATCCATGGCCCTCCGTGCCGGCGTCGATATGGATATAACCTACGAGCCTGCGTATATGGCACCGCTCATCGAAAGCGTTCGCCAGGGTGAGGTACCTGAGCAGCTGGTTGATCGAGCCGTGCGCCGCGTGCTGGAGCTTAAGTTCCGGCTGGGGTTGTTTGAACACCCCTATGCGGATCTGGCGCGAGCCAAAGAGGTCGTCCACTCTCCCGGGCATCAGGCGCTGGCGTTGCAGGCAGCGCGCGAAAGCATCGTGCTGCTCAAAAACGAACGCAAACTCCTGCCCTTGAAGAAAGATTTGAAGTCGATCGCGGTGATTGGTCCGAATGCCGATAACGGCCCGAGCCAGCTCGGAGATTATTCGCCACAGCTTGTGCCGCACAAGGTCACCTCGATCCTGGATGGAATTCGTCAGAAGATCTCGCCGGATACGCAAATCTTTTATGCAAAGGGATGCGATGTCATCGGCGGTAAGAAAGACTTCGCAGCCGCTGTGGACGCTGCCCGCAAAGCACAGGTGGCTGTCGTTGTCGTCGGAGAACGGCCGGACAATTCGGGCAGGGGCGACCAGCCGGCCACCGATGGGGAAGGTTACGATGTCGCCAGTCTGGACCTGACCGGCGCCCAGGAAGAATTGATCAGGGCCGTTCAGGCTACCGGCACGCCTGTGGTTCTTGTGCTCGTGAACGGCCGTCCGCTTTCGATTAACTGGGAAGCTGCCCGGCTCCCCGCCATTGTTGAAGCCTGGGAGCCCGGCGAGAGGGGCGGGGAGGCTGTCGCCGATGTTTTGTTCGGAGATTACAATCCCAGCGGGCGGCTGGCGATTACTGTGCCCCGGAGCTCAGGCCAGCTCCCCGTCTACTACAGCTACAAGCCTTCGAAGAGTTACTGGAGCCAACATGGGTCGGCACACGGATACGTGGATATGCCCGCCACCCCGCTCTATCCCTTCGGCTACGGCTTAAGCTACACCGACTACAAGTACAGCAACCTTCGCGTCAGCCCCGCGCAAATCCACAATGGCGGAGTCGTAAAGGTGACTGTAAACGTCACGAATACCGGAAAACGCGAAGGGACTGAGATGGTGCAGATGTATATCCATCAGCGGTATGCGCCGGTCTCTCTTCCCGTGGAGCAGCTGCGGGGATTCGATCGCGTCGACCTCAAACCGGGGGAAACCGCGACAGTTGCCTTGACGATTAGGCCGGAAGATCTGATGCTGCTCGACCAAAATATGCACTGGCGGGTCACGCCCGGTGTCTTCGATGTGATGATCGGACGTTCAGCTGAGGACATTGTCCTCAAGGATTCATTCGAAGTGAAACCGACGGATCTTGTTGCCGACCCTTCCGCCGGACAAGGTACGATCAAACAGCCGGACCTGGCGCGCTAACACGTCATTTCGCACGCAGAGGAGCTCGCTCAGCAGTGTTGTTGCGGCGCCATGCGTCTCCAGCCGAATGGCCTTGCCGTGCAGCCGGGCGCAGGCCGATCCAAGCTGAAGAATGGTACTTTTACGGCCGCAGCCAGGCGTCGCGGTGTTCCTGGATGAAACGGTCGTCCTCGGCGCAAAGATGAGGGTAACTGCGGCATACGCGATCGATCTCTTCGCTCTGGCCGGGAGAGAGTCCGCTGCCTGGATCCAGGGTCCAGAGGCCTTCCAGCAAGCCCTGACGTCGCAGAACTTCGTGAATACCGGGAATACAGCCCGCGAAGTTATGGGACGGGTCGAAGATCGAGGCATTCATATCGGTAATCTGCTGTGCCAGCGTCAACTCGCCTCGCAAGATCGGATCAGTGCGATTCTTCACTCGTGCAAGCAGCTCTACAGCACCCTTCGTCCACACAGCCCAATGGCCCAGCAAGCCGCCGACGATGCGCGCCCGTCTTCCGTCGACCTCGAATTCCGTTAGCAGATCGACCAGGATGTTGTCGTCGTTGCCGGTGTAGAGGGCGATCTCCTGAGAGCGTCCGCTTTCCAGCACAGCTCGCACCACCTCGAAGGTTTGATAGCGATTGAAGGGTGCAATCTTGATGGCGACAATGTTGGGAATCTCAGCGAATTGGCGCCAGAACGTGTACGGGACAACAATTCCGCCCGCGGCCGGCTGCAGATAAAAGCCAATCACTGGAATGATCGCAGCTATCGTCCGCACGTGGTCCAGCAGGCTGGCCACGCTATCGCCTTTGAGTGCGTTCATGTTCAGCAGGACCGCGTCGTAGCCGAACGATTTTGCAAGTTCGGCTTCGCTGACGGCCTGGGGCAGCTTTCCGCAAACTCCTGCGATCTTGATGACGTTATGGGAACGTGCTACCTCCGCGGCGAGTTCCAGGACTGGCCGCAGCAGCCCGCGCTCGCGGATCTCGAACTGCGTCGTGTGGACGGCCACGGCAATTCCGCCCACTCCAGCGGCGATATAGTAGCGGGTCAATGCGCGTTGTCGGCGTTCGTCCAGTTTACGAGCGCTGTTCAACGCCAGCGGATGTGCGGGAATAACATGTCCCAGGCGCAGCTTCTCACGAATATTCATCAAAATCTTCCGTCTTGTACGTCAAAATGCGTAGGCTTGTTCAGCAGTTCGCCGTCGTGGGAGATCCACCAGGCCACCCAGTCAAACAGTTCCTGTGGCGTGACCGTCGGATAGCCGAAGAGCCGGTGCGCCTTGGTGCTGTTGCAGATCAACGCATGCGTTGTCTCCTCTGAGGTGAAGATAGGCTCGATGCCGAACCGCTGCCCGAATTGCTGAGCGATGTAGCGCACCGAAAGCGTCTCCGGCCCGCTGATGTTCAACACCAAGGGCGGCGACTGGCAATGCGCAAAGGACCGGAGGCAAACTGAATTCGCATCTCGCTGCCAGATGAAGTTCATGACGCCATTGCGGAGATCGATCGGCTGCTTGCGGTACACCGCAAGCGCGATGTCCACCAGCACGCCGTAGCGGAGCTCCGCGGCGTAATAGAGCCGCAAGAGCACGGTGGGCGTCCCCCATTCGTACGATCCATACTGCAGGATCCGCTCCCGCCCGAGCGCCGATTGCGCGTACTCGCCATCGGCCGAGATGGGCGCATCCTCATCGCATCCGCCTCGGGTAATGTCGCGCAACCGATAAACATTGCCCGTCGAGAACGCCACAATCTTCGAGCTGCGGAACCGCTGCGCCACCAGGCCGGGCAAGAAGGCGTTCATGGCCCAGGTAAGATGTTCTCCACCCTCGGTCCCGAACTTGCGCCCTGCCATGAAGACAACGTTGGGCGCATCTGGTAATTCCCGCAAAGCAACCGGATCGAGGAGGTCTGCCTGGATGGTGTCGATCCCATCTTTCTCCAGCTCCGATCGCAGCTCCCGGTTCGAGAAACGGGCCACTGCGATGATTCGCTTATCAACGCCGGCCATGCTTGCCGCGCGGCGGGCCAGCCGTGCCAAGCTCGGTCCCATCTTTCCGCCGACCCCGAGGATAAGCAGGTCGCCTTCCATGTTGGAGAGAGCTTCCGCATCCTCCGTGGTTGGCCGCGAGAGGCGCTCTTCCAGTTCGTCCATTGTCCGGATAAGGTTCTCTTCCGTCGTCATGTCCAGCCTTTGTACTTGTCTGCTCCGCAGTTATGAGGTTTGAAATCAGAAGTTCGGTCCGGCGCTGGGAATCAAGCGAGGAGCGCTCCATGGACCTTCTCAAACGCCTGAATGATGTCCTCCTCGTCACGCTCGCTGAGAGAGGAGGGAATGGCGAGAAGGGTGCTCCTTTCAAAGAGGCTGTCCGCGACGGGGCACGTCCCCTTCTCATACCGGGCGGTCGAGCCGGAGTTCTCGCTTAGCTTCCAGGGAAACCCTTTGCCGTCGACGCTGGTACGTTGAACCAGGCTGGCAATGTTGTAGTAAAGGTGCATGCCCCAGTCGCTCATCATGATGTTGGAGATTCCCTGAGGGAAGGTCACGATGCCTTCTGCGCGCAGGGCCTGGTTGACGAGCTTAGCGGTCAGGGCATCGCGATACGTGGTGATCAGGAAAGGTCCCGTGTCGCCTTCCGGATCCACGATCCTCCGCAGCCCGATGCCGGGAAGGCGCTCCAAAGCTTTCCGAATGCGGTATTTGCTTCGATGCATATTGGCTGTGATCTGGGGCAGCTTCGCCAGCTGGATTCGGAGCAGCGCTCCCCGCAGCTCATCCATGCGGTATCCGAGTCCCCATAACAGCAGATCGGGATTGTCGAGCTTCAGCCTTCCCTTCTCATCGCGCGCATATCCGAGGTCGTGGCAGGCGAACGCGCGTTCGTACAGGCGGCGGTCGTTCGTAACGACGCAGCCGCCTTCGCCGGAGGTAATATTCTTATTCATCTGGAAGCTGAATGTGGCGATGTCGCCAAAGCTCCCGACCTTCTGGCCGTCGACGCTTCCACCAATACACTGCGCGCAATCTTCCACGAGGAACAGATTCCTCCGGCGCGCCACTTCGCGTATCGCTTTTATGTCTGCGGGCGCTCCGCTCATGTGAACGACGATAATGCCCGAGGTTTTCGGGCTGATCCGTTCTTCCAGGGATTTGGGGTCGAGGCAGAATGTATCGTCGATATCGGCCAGTACAGGGATAGCACCGTGGCTGACGACGGCGCCGGCGACTGCGACCCACATGTAGGCCGGCACGATGACCTCCTGGCCGGGTCCTATGCCGAGCGCGGATAAGGCGACGTTGAGCGCGCCGGTACCGCTGGTGACAGCGAGGGCATGGGATACGCCGAGAAACCCGGCGAACTCCCGTTCAAAGGCCTCGACTTCCTTCTGCGGATTCAGGCCATAGTAGCGAAATAACGAGCGGCTCGCGATGACGCGGGCGGCAGCTTCGGATTCCTGTTCGTCAATGTGGTGGACGCCTGGAAATTCGAGAGGGAGAGGCTCAGTCCGAATGGGCGTTCCTCCGTGGATCGCCAGCCGGCCTTGGATCTGTGCTGCGTCTTGAACCGCCGTGTTTTCACCGGATCGCATCTGAGCTCCTAGACTGAAATTGCACCGAACTAGCCAACGGCAATGTATCCGCCGATGGGCAACTGCGGAGTGGAGATCGCGTGTAGAGACCAAACTTCGCGCAGGTTACTTTTCGGAGATGCTACAGCCATGGGAGAAAAATATACCGATTTTAGTCGGCGCGGTCAAGAATTTAGTTTACAACAGAAATAAATTGACATCGCAGTGCTGAAATTATGGATAATTTCGGCAATTTGAGCAGAAATTGTCGAGATTCGCCTCCGAAGGTATCGCGAACGGTTCGGGCGGCGGGCGGAGGCGTGCCGCTGGTAACGCAGGGATTTTGGCGCGAATCATTGGAATCAGCGTGTTGCGGGAGATGCAAAGGCAATAAATTATTTGGGCTAACCTACATTTGCGTCCGGGTATAGTCATATATTTATGCCGCTACAACTAAAACTATTGATTCCAGAGATTTAGCCCAGAAAATCTTTGCAATGAGGATGTTGCGCGGTTTACGCGGAACTGCGGCGGCGGTGGCCTGAAGTTTCTCTGAAGTTTCTCTATGTAGGGCGGATCGAGCTATCCTGAGCCGCACGACGAGAGATCGACAGATTGCTGAGATTCGCGCGCAGACAGTGGGCCTTTTGGGGACTATGGCAGGCTCTGCCAGTCTGAGCTGGGCGAGTCTTTCAGGAGCCCGAGCATAGAGTTGGCGCGGATGATGGCGTGATTCATGATCTGCTCTCCTGCGCCGAGCTCGACCCAGGTGGACGCGCTTGCGGCTCCGTAGCCTCCTATGACTCCAGCCTGGATGGTTGGAAGGTAGCCAAAGTATCCATTGGTATAGCCCAGGAAGAGGCAGTCGTGCACCGGGCAGCGGGAGCGCCAGCTCATCTGGAATTCGACGAAGGGCTCGCCGGGCATGGTCATCAACGCGATCTTGCGGTCGATCAAGAGCGTGACGACCGGGAGCGCGAGCTTTTCCTGGACTGGCGGCGCGAAGTACTTGAAGGCGTCCGGTCCCATCTCGCGCAGCGTCTCGTTGCGGAACCTGGCGGGATCCCATCGCAAGCGGAAGAGGAGGGTATCCTGCGCGACATCGATGCGGGGATCGGGGTCCGGCTCGGTTTTGATGGATCTGGCCACATCGACTACGGCCTTGCCGAGGGTTTCTCCCGCCCAATCCCTTCTTCCGACCGCGTCCTGAGTGATGGGAGTGCCGGCGTCGTAGACGTTGATATCGCCGGCCGCGCCCTGCATGTAGAAAACGAGGGGTTTGCCGGCGAAGCTCTGCTGCACGACCTTGCACATGACACCGGGGAAGTCGGCCGAGAATTGCAGCATATCGGAGCCGAAGGTCACCGGGTGGGCCGCGTAGTTGACGAGGATGGCCAGGGGCTGCCCATCGGTGCGGTCGATACGCAGAACGGCGACAGTGGAATCGACCGGCCAGGTGGGGATACGGGCGGGGTTGCTCCAGAGCATGGCGACCTGGCCGTTGCGGCCGACGCGGAGACGGTTGTAGGCGATGGAGGCGACGCCGTAGCCAACGCCGAGCCGCACGGGGATGGAGTGCTCGAGGGCCTGGCGAATGGCCTGCGCAATCTTGTCGAGGGCGGCCGTCTCCCAGGCGGGCGGTCCGGAGGGATAGACATCCATGACGACGGGACCGGCGTGGGTGTGCGTGGCCTGCACGATGAGGTGAGTGATTCCGGCGCTCTTGACGGAGTCGCGCAGGCGGTCGAGGGAGGCGGATCCAAAGCTCCGGCCGAGGTCGAGATCCACGTAAGCCACGCGGCGGGCGCCATCATCGAGAACCAGGACGCGGGCATAGAGGGAATCCAGGATGCCCTGAGCGCCCTGGACGCGGTCGAAGTAGCCCCACATGTGGGCACCGGGGGGCGGGGTGATATCGACGCTGGCTACGCCGGCCTTCAGGTCCGCCGCGCATAGGGGCCGCGCTGCCACAGAGAGGAGGAAGATAGCGGCAGCCACCAGGAGAACTCGAATACGGCTAGACAACCAGGCCATAGGTTCCAAATATCCTTTCTGATTGGATGGTGTGCGCGACAGCCGATCTGCGCAGCCGGTGGGCACGGCAGGTCAGGCCGCGTTCAGGTGGCGGAGATTTCGACGCGCGATTGTGTGCGGGCGGCCTCCTGTCCGGCGAGGCAGTGCACAGTGGTCGAGAGTCCCCGCGCGGTACCGCACAGCAGAGGAGTTCCGTGGCGAGCAGCCGAGCAGAGGGTCCAAAGCTCTGTGCGGAAGGCGATTTCGAAGTTGGTCCAGAAATCGAGGGTGAGCCCGTTGTCCTTGCCCTTGTGAATGGAGTTCGGGTCTTTAGGAAAGTAGAGCGGGCCGGCTGTCTCGCTGAGAATCAGAGTGCCCTCGGTTCCGTTGAACTCCTCGTAGAGACCTTCGAAGTCATTGGTGAGGATCATGACCAGCTCTAAGTTGCAACCCCCAGGATACTGGTAGGTAACGAACATATGGTCGTCGACCTGCCGGCCGTCCTTGTAGTAGTAGATTCCTCCCGAAGCGTAGACCGAGGTGGGGTCTGCTCCGAGGAGCCAGTCGGCGCAGGAGGTGAGATGGCTTGCCAGCTCGGCCATCATTCCACGCGAATAGACGTCGTACATGCGCCAGTTATTGAGGTGCTCCCAGTCGGGATAGCCCCAGGGACGCGGATCGAAGCCCGGGAAGGGAGGGGGCTGGTATCTGCGCCAGGATTCATTTCTGTCGGTGAACATGCGCACGAAGTGGATGTCGCCGAGCCGCCGGGGTCGGAAGAAGCTTTGCTCCATGGCTTGGTGAAAGAAATCGTAGAAGCGGGGATAGCCGATCTCGAGTTTGCGATGCGCTTTGTCGGCGGCCGCAATCATCTGGCGGCAACCGGCTACATCGTGGGCCATCATCTTCTCGCAGAGGACGTTGGTTCCGGCCTCGAGGAAGCCGGATGCGATCTCGGCATGGCTCCAGAGCGGAGTGGCGATGATGACGACCTCGAGATTCTCTTTGTGCGCCATCTCCCGCCAGTCTGTGTACTGGGTGGGCTGTTTCCATCCCTGGGAGGCCAGATAGTTGCACGCCCGGGTCTGGTGGGCGGGATTGATATCGCAGACGGCGACGAGGTCGATAAACTCCGGCCGACAGGCGTTCAGCAGGACGGAGCCCTGGCCTCCGACACCGACGATGCCGCCCCTGACCGGGCCGCCGGGAAAGCCGCGGGGGATACAGGTCTCCAGTTTCAGCCGGTCAGGGTTAAGGTCCGGGCCGACCACTGCCCAGAAGTTTCGTTGTCCGATGCGCTTCTGCTCCGAAGTCAAGTACATAACGTGTCTTTTAGCTCCAATCCCAGTTAGAAGGGGCCATCAACCCGCGGCGGTTTGCGTATTTTCATGGGGCGCCGACGAAGACCTGCGCTCGACGCGCCACTCAGAGAAGACGGCATCGAGGCCCGCGATGCGGCCGAGTCGAAAAGACCAAAGCAAGAGGACCGCCGCGAACTCGACCAGATTTCTGTCCACGATGAGGAAGTGACCTTCCTGGCCAGGCTGGGGGGCGCTGGTGAGCGGGATCGAGGTGATGTAGAAGAGGCCGAGCATGACCAGGGCCGCAACGCATCCTGCCTGAGTGAACGCTCCGAGGATGAGGGAGAGGCCGATGGCGAGCAGGATGGCGATGACCGCGAGGTCGATGGCATGTCCCCAGCCCGCAGCGAACAGCGCGTGGAGCAGGCGTCCGACAGAACCTGTGGCTCCCGCCAGATAGCCTTCCGCGGTCCATGGCCCCAGGCGCGTGCCGTCGGATGCCCATGCAGGCACGACGAGTTTGTAATAGCCCTCGTAGAGAAAATGCCAGCCGATGAGGATGCGCAGAGCAACCAGCGCAAACTGCTGGAATCCGGAGAGCGAGGACGGCGCCGGTCTATATATTCCCAAGATTCACCTCCACGTGATTGCTCGATCCGACCACGATCGGGCGCGATAAATCATCCTCCAGAAGCATGACGGCGACGATGCCCGGGTGCGCAGCGCAATAGCGCTCGGCCAAGGGCATGCCGCCAACGAAGAACGCCGTGGCGAGAGCGTCAGACTGGGCCGCGGAACCGGCCAGCACGGTGGCGCTGAGGACACCTCTTGCCGGAAAGCCAGAACGCGGATCGAGAATGTGCCCATAGCGCTGGCCATCGATCTCAAAGCCTTGTTCTTCCTGACCGCTGGTTCCGAGGGCGCAGGAACGCAACAGTAATGTTGCAAACCGCTGGTTCTTAAAGACCGGATGACGGAGGCCCACACGCCAGCCGGCGCCGCCGGGACCGCTGCCCAGGGCGAACGCACTGCTGTTTGCGGCGCTGAGCAGGGCGGTCGTCACTCCGCGCGCGCGCATCGTTGCGGCACCCTGATCGAGTGCATACCCTTTTCCGATGCTGCCGAAGTTGATGCGCAGGCCGGCGGAGCGAAATGAGACGGCGCCGTCCGGATGCAGGGTGACGTGCCGGAAGCCGGAGGATCCGCGCGCCGCTTTGAGAGCCTCGGGGGATGGGAGTGCCGGGCTGCGATTCTCAAAACCCCAACATCTGGTGAGCGCGCCGGAGGTTACGTCAAAGGCACCATCTGTCTCGCGATGCAACCGCTCACAGCACTGGAGCAGGGCAAAGAGCTCGGGTCCTACCCAAACCGGATGTTCGGCCGCGGAGCGATTCAGCATGCTGACTTCGCTCTCGGCGCGGAAGACGGAGAGGATGGACTCCAGGCGGTCGACGCTCCGTAGATATTCCTGCGCGGCGCCGATGCCGGGCTCGCACTCGGGGGAAACGATGGCGTCGAAGGTGCAGGCCATTGCGGAGTGCGAGATGCGGATCCAGTCTTCCCTGGGCGGCGCGGACGGACGGCATGTGTGCCAGCGGGAGAAGACTTCGCGTCGGGATGGAGCTCTGTTGGGCATGGCGCCGTCGCCGTTAACTTCGCGCATAGGCAGTTTGTCTTTCGTCTTGATCGAACAGGGCATGGCGGTCCATCTTCGCATGAAGTTGCGTCATGACCCGGGTCTGTCTCTCGATGGCCTTATCGATTGCGAGGCAGCCGAGGGTGACGTTCCGGGCATCGGAGAGCGAACCGCGCAGCGGAGCCCCGGCTCGAATCGAACCGCAGAATGCGACGATCTCGTTCTGGAAGGCGGCCGTGTTGCCGGCCTGTCCCGCAACCGCGCCTTGTGCGAGCGTGGAATGATTGGCGCCCTCGGCGCGGCGGCTTGCCGAGGCATCCATGATAGACTGCGTGCCTCCGACCGGCGCGGTGGACAACTGAGTGGAGTTGTCCTGGTCCTCCATGAAGAGCAGGGACTCGCCCTCAGAGAGGATCAGCGTGCCTTTCTTGCCCATGATCTGCATGTATGGTTGCACAAACCCATTGGACGGGATGAGAGAGAGGGTCGTCGTTCTCGAATAGGGATATTCGAGCGTTACAAAGACGTGGTCATTGACATCGCGGTCATCCTTGTAGGTATAGATACCGCCGGTTGCCTGCACGGCGGTGGGAGGTCCGCCCAGGAACCAGTTGATGAGGGAGATCACGCGCCCGCCCCACTCGCCCATCGGACCGGCGGAGTAGCGCCGGTAGAGCCGCCAGTTCATCAGCTGATCGAGGGATGCATATCCCCAGGGACGAGGGTCGAAGCCGGCGTCGTCCGGGTTGACGGGCACGCGTTCGGAGTGGCTGGTGGGGCAGCAGGCCTCAATGGCGAAGACGTCGCCGAGGAGGTTTTGCCTCATGATGTTGTTGAATGCGGCCCAGTAGAGCGGCTCATAATAGTGCTGATAGCCGATGTGGAGAATGCGTCCGCTCCTTTGTGCGGCCGCGATCAAGCGCTCGCAGCCGGCGGCATCCTGGGCTATGCCGGTCTCGCAGAACACGTGCTTGCCGGCGTCCAGGCAACCGGCGGCGATCTCGGCGTGGGTACACAGCGGAGTGGCGATCATGACCGCCTCGATGGAGCCATCGTTCAGCATCTGGCGCCAGTCCTGATACCACTTCACCCCTTGTTGCTGCTCCGCGGTCGCCTTGGTGGATGGCCTGATATCGCAGACAGCCGCGAGCTGAGCGACAAACGGGTCGAGGCTATTGCACAGGACCTCGCCCTGGGCGCCCGCGCCGATCAGTGCGACACGAACCGGGCCACGTCGGCGGGGCCCTTCAAATGCGACGGTTGCTCCGAATGCAGCCAGTGCCGAAACGCCGCCGACGGCCTTTAGAAAATGTCGGCGCCCGAACTTTCGCATAGCTGGCGAGAACCCTCGCGTTCTTCTCATCCTGTTCGCCGAACGGCCTATTGACACCAGGTACCTCCTAGATCTGCGCCTTCGCCAGTTTGCAGCAGAAGCTGCCTTACAACAAGGTCCCACACGGGGATCGGTTTAAAGTTGCTTCGACGCTGCAATGCTGAAATTTTTACCTCGGCCATCCTACGTCTGATTTGAGATCTACGAGGAACCAGGTTCCTCGTTCCGCGACGGCTGCCCCGATGCGCAACCCGCCGCCGACATCCGGGAGATTGTGCTTCGCCACCAAAAGATGAAGCAAAGCAACGACAAAAGCGGAGTATAGCACCTGATTTACTGCATGTAAAAAAAATGTTTTGACAAATGGCGTATTTATGCGTACCTTTCTGCGCATGATGGCAAAAAGAAGGATTCTTTCGGTGGGAGATTCCGCTTAACAGGTCAGGAAGAACGCGATGATTGCAAATTGGGCCCCCCTCCCGGAGAAGCCACTAGGCGCCTCTCGATTTCGAAGAACTAGGGACTAAATAATTTTGAGGAGGGTTGAGATGAAGCGGGGATGGTCGGCATGGTTGGTGATAGGCTGTTTGGCCTTATTGGGGGCTTTAACCGCGGCAGCGGAGGTATCGGGAACGATTCTCGGGACTGTCAAAGATTCTTCCGGCGCAGTGATTCCAGGCGTTCAGGTAGTTGCGAGGAACGAAGCCACGGGACTGGAGAAGTCGTCGATGACGGATGCAAGCGGTGCATATCGCATCCAGGCGTTGCCGGTCGGGCGCTACTCGGTTCGCGTGGCGCACACGGGGTTTAAGGACTTTGTTGAGGAGGGCGTTGTCCTCACGGTTGACGAGCAGCGGCGCATCGACGTTGTGATGCAGGTGGGGAGCACGAGCGAGCAAGTGAGTGTTTCGGCCAATGCCGCGCACGTAGAGACGACCGATACACAGCTGGGGCAGGTGATCAATGAGAAGCAGATTTCGCAGATGCCGCTGAACGGCCGGAGCTTCCTCGATCTATTCGGGCTGCAGCCGGGAGTTGCGCCGGCGGCATCGCCCGGGAACGCGAGCAATCAGGGGCCGGGCACGTTCTCAGTAAACGGAGAGCGTGAACAAAGCAATGGATTCTTAATCAATGGCGCGGATGTCTCAGGCGGCGCGAACTTCGAGGCCGGTGTGCAACCGAACCTGGATTCGATTGAAGAGTTTCGGCTGCTGACGGATACCTTTGACGCCGAATACGGACGCTTCAGCGGCGCGATCATGAACACCGTTACCAAAAGCGGCACCAATAGCATTCACGGCACGGTGTTCGAATTCCTTCGCAACGATGCGATGGACTCGAAGGGATATTTTGCGAAGACCAAAGGAGCGCTGAAGAAGAATCAGTACGGGTTCGCGGTTGGCGGGCCGGCGATCAAGAACAAGCTGTTCTGGTTCACGGACTACCAGGGCGACCGGCAGGTGAACGGCGGGGCCGGCAACACAACGCTGGTTCCCACAAACGACGAGCGTCAGGGCAAGATCGGCGTGGAACATCTGACGGGTACGGTGACCGGGACTTATTGGGCGCAGGTGCTGTCGCAGCGGCTTGGGAAGACGGTTACGGACGGCGAACCCTATTCCAGCGTCTTTCCTGACGGCAACATTCCTACCAGCGCGTTTTCCCCGGCTGCGGTGGGCACGCTGCGGTTTATTCCGGCGCCGAATGTGACAGGTAACAGCGGCTACAACTTCGTCTCCGTCGCATCCATCGATTCGATCGATCACAAGATAGGGCAGCGAGTGGATTTTAACACTGCGAAGACCGGCGATTGGTCAGCCTATTACCACATGGAAGACTTTAGCTCATTCGATCCTTATGGAGGCGGAGCGAACAGCTTCCCTACCGGCTTCGGATCCGCAAATGCGAACCGGGACCAGTTGGCCACGCTCAGCAACACCTTGACGATTAATCCGACCGCGGTGAATTTATTCCGGCTGAGTTACACGCGGATTGTTGCAAGGGTCGCTACGTCCGGAGCCGCCGCGCCTTCGCTGAGCAGCATGGGTTTTGTTACCGGGACAGGGACGCTGGGCATCAATAACGGAGGCCCTCCGGGCTTCATGGCTGTGCCTGATATTTCGCTGAACAACTTCAACTTTGGTGAGCCGGGCACGACGAATTCAATTCAGAATACGTACGCGGTCGCGGACAACTTCACCAAGGTGGTGGGCCGCCATACTCTGAAGTTCGGAGGAGAGTATCGGTACTACCAATTGAATAATCGCAACGGCAGCTCGTTCCTCGGGTCGTTCAGCTTCGACGGTGGCGAAACCGGGTATGACGTGGCGGATTATCTGCTGGGATCACCGACGAGTTATTCGCAGAACAGCGTGCAACAATTGGATGGCCGGAGCAAATACGGCGGGGCGTTCATACAGGACTCGATTCGCGTGACTCCGAACCTGACGTTGAATGCTGGGCTACGCTGGGAGTTCAGCACGCCATGGTATGACACGCAAGACAAGATTCAGACGATTGTTCCGGGTGAGCAATCGGTACAGTATCCGAACGCTCCGATAGGCCTGGTGTATCCGGGCGATCCGGGGGTTTCCAGGACGCTGGGTTCCACCCAGTACAATCACTTCGCTCCGCGTTTCGGGCTGGCATACGCACCCACCGCCTCGACGGGACTTCTCGGGAAGCTTGTGGGCGCGCCGGGCAAGACGAGCATTCGGTTTGGCTCGGGACTCTTTTACAACGCGATCCAGGACCAGACGTTGTACTGGATCATCGGAGGTCTGCCTTTCAGCGAATACTGGTCATCGTCCGCGCCGCCTCTGTTTGAGGAGCCTTTCCGGACGCGGTCTACGGGCGCGTCCCAGGGGCAAAAGTTCCCTTACGTGATTCCGCAGCCCGGAAGCCAGGCGGCAAGAAACTTCGACTTCACGCCTTATCTGCCGTTGGGCGGACAGATTGGATACGACATTCACAACAAGCTGCCTTACGGAATTCATTACAACGTTACTCTCCAGCGGGAGCTGGCACCGTCGCTGCTGTTCAGCATTGGGTACGTGGGCAGCGTGGCGCACCATCTCATATCCCTTGTCGAAGCAAATCCGGGAGATCCGAACCTGTGCATGAGCCTGCGAGGGTCCGGAGTGATGGCGGGTACGCTGCAGTGCGGGCGCTTTCTTGAAGATCAGGTCTTCACGCGGCCGGACGGCAGTCTGGTGTACGGCACTCGCGGGCCTCTCAGCTCCCCGAATACCGCTTACAACGCTGCCTGCAACTGCGACACGTTCGGGAGTTCGTTCTACGAGAGGAATGGCGCCAATTCAAGTTACAACTCGCTGCAGACGACTCTGCAGAAGAGCACCGGGAATTTAACATTCCTTGTAGGGTATACGTGGTCGAAGTCGCTGGATAACGGCTCATTCTTCAACAATCGTACGAACTACGAGAACCCGGCGCTAAGTCGAGGGCTCTCGAACTTCGACGTCACGAATAATTTCGTCGCAAGCTATATCTACACGATACCGTTTGAAGAGATGTTCTCAGGCGCTCCTGGGCGGCTTGTCAAGGGGTGGGCGATTGCCGGCATTACGCGTCTTGCAACCGGCTTCCCGGTTACCCTTTTCGGACAGTTTGACCAATCGCTGCGCGGCACATCAGGACTAGATACACCGGACCTGACAGGTGAAGTTCATTTTGTCGATCCTCGCAAACCTATCCCGTGCCCGACGCATCAGTCCAGCACGTGCAGGAATGTATGGATGACGGCTCAGGGATTCAGCTTGCCGCCGCTGGGCAGCTTCGGCAATACGGCACCTCGGTTCTTCCATGGGCCCGGGTTCGACAACTGGAACATGGCGCTGCATAAAGACACGCTCATCACAGAGCGGGTGAATATGCAGTTCCGCGCCGAGTTCTTCAATGCCTTCAATCACACGCAGTTCGCTAACCCGAACGGATACCTGGGAGGTACTACGTTCGGCGTGATCTCGTCAGTGCAACCGAACAGCCAGCGGGTCGGCCAGGTTGCTTTGAAGTTCCAATTCTGAGTTTCCCTTGGCGCGGTACCGCTTGCAGCAAGAAGGGCGGGCCGGCCGAGAATCCAACAGAGCTCGCAGCGCTGTTCAAGAGGCATCCACGCAAACCATCGTGGATGCCTCTTTGGTTGAAGGCAACTGACCGGCGCGTGTGGTGAAGCAGCGCGGGTTGCGGTGCTTCCCAAGATCGGCCGATCCCGATCTCTGTTAAGTTTTCTCCAGGCTCCGGAAGGAAGTAGAGCGAGTGGATAGAGATGCCTATTGATCGAAGGACCATCCTCAAAGGTTTTGTCTCAGGAGCACTTTCGGCTGGCCTGCCGGCGATGGGCAACAGCATTTCGGAGGCGCCGGATATCGGGAAGCACTTTCGCATTTGGGACGCCCACAGCCACCTGGAGGGGCTGCCCGGCAATACTGCCGAGGAACGCATGGCAGTTCTGGTTCGGCATATGGATCGGCTGGGTATCGAGCGCCTGATCCTGTCCCAGGGGTTTGGGGAGCACATGCCGTATCCAACGCCCGCGCAGGTGCGCGAGGAGAACGACCATGTGATGCGCGCGGTAAAGCATTTTCCGGACCGGGCATACGGTTCGTTGTATTTGAACCCGCGGGATACGGCGTCGAGCCTACAGGAGTTCGATCGCTGCCTGCTGAATGGGCCGATGGTGATGGTCGGCGAGTTGGAGACGGATGTAAGGTGCAATTCGCCCTTGCTGGACCCGATTGTAGAGCGCGCGATTGCGATGAATGCTCCGATTCTGCAACACACATGGATCGCGGCGGGCGGAAACGGGAGGGATGAATCCTCTCCGGCCGACCTGGTGGAGCTTGCCCGCCGGCATCCCAAGGGGAAGTTTATCTGCGGACACACCGGAGGCACCTGGGAGCTGGGTATTCGCACGATCCGCGATACGCCCAATGTTTATGCGGGGATCGCGGGATCGGACCCGGTGTCCGGATTTGTCGAGATGGCAGTTCGCGAGCTTGGCGCTGAACGCGTCATTTTCGGCAGCGATGCGGGAGGGAGGACGTTCGCATCGCAGATGGCCAAGGTGATTGGCGCCGATATTCCGGATTCAGCGAAGGAGCTGATTCTTGCAGGAAATCTCAGGCGTCTGTTAGCGCCTGTGTTACGAGCGAAAGGGTTGCCGTCTTGATCGATACGAATGTCCATCTCTTTCACTGGCCGTTCCGCCGCTTGGCAGGCGATGACCCCGCAGAGCTGGTGCGGCGCCTGAAAGAGAAAGGCGTGAGACAAGCATGGGCAGGAAGCTTCGAGGCCCTGTTGTGCAGGGACGTGGCAGGCGTCAATTCGCGGCTGGCGGATGCATGCAGCCATCATTGCCCGGATTTCCTTGTTCCGTTTGGCTGTGTGAATCCGAAGTTTCCGGACTGGCCGGGGGACCTGCGGCGGTGCCACGAAGTCCATCGCATGAGGGGTATTCGCCTGTATCCGAACTATCACGGATATACGCTGGCAGATCCGGTGGTCGCGGATCTTTTCTCCAGGGCCGCCGCCCGCCGGCTGATGGTGCAGATTGTCTTTTGCATGGAAGACGAGCGGACGCAGTTTCCGCTGATGCGGGTGCCGCCAGTGGATCCTGCTCCGCTGGCGGAGATTGTGCGGCGTGTGCCGGACCTGAAACTGGTTCTGCTGAATGGAGGGGGCTGGGACGGGGACGAATCTCGTGGCTTGCGGGAACTCGCGCGGGAGGGGCGAGTGTATTGCGATATGGCAAGGGTTGAGGGCATAGAAGGGCTTGCCGATCTGATCCGATCGTTTTCGCCGACGCAGGTGATGTTTGGCTCCTCCTATCCCTTCTTCTATTTTGAGGCTGCACTGTTGAAGGTCAAGTCTGCCGGTCTTGCGCAGGACGGGAGGGCGGCCCTGCTGGAAGGGAATGCCCGAGTGCTTCTGCCGGAGCTATGAACGATGATGTCCGCGCCGGACGCTTCAGTCGGTTGCCAACAGGTGCAACGAGGCCCCCAACACCAGAGGAGAAGACTGCCGGTCCCGCAAAGCGCCGATTCACTTCAGCGTTCGTCTGACGATCTGCGCGAGGTCGCCCGGCCAATCGACTTTGACGGTTCGAAAGCCGGCAGCGTTCGCGCTTGCGAGGCCGGGCTCGGAATCTTCAAAAGCGGTTCCGGTCTTTACGCCGAGCCGATCGGCAAGGAGAAGGTATGGAGCAGGCGATGGCTTGGGCGATGCGGCCTCACCTCCAAAGACCATTGCATCAAACCTCTCGAAGATTCGGGCGGCGCGCAAAACAGGTTCGACTTCGGTTCGTTCTGAGCTTGTCACGAGACCAAGTCGGTAGCCCTGGAGCGACTGCAACAATGCGACGGTCTCTTGCGCGATGGGGTTCTGCTTTAACGAGAGATCGAGCACGACGCGTTTCCGCTCGCGGTTCTGAAGTTCAAAGGCTTCTGCATCCGTGAGCGGCATCCGCGTGCGGAAGTGCTCGAAAATTTTTCTATCAATGGCGCCTTGCCCGATGCGGCAGTATTCATCCCAGCCAAGCTGAATGCCATAGCGCGACAGCAGGGCCGCCCAGGACTTCCAGTGCAGCGGTTCGGTATCGGCGAGCACGCCGTCGTAATCGAAGATAAGCGCTTCCGGCAGATTGCTCATCGTAAGCCATCCTGTCGCGCAGATTTGCCGAATTCACGTGGGCCCAGAGAACCGCAGCCGTCCTGGTGCGCGGTGCAATCTAGGAGGCCCGTGCGATCCAGTTCGCCCGCAGAAAGGCAAGCCGCGCGAACCGGTCTCATCGTGTGGAGGGATGAGAGCTCGACGCCGATTTTGCAGGGAGCGAAGATGCTCGCCATTACGGACACCCAAACTTATTTGAGGAACTCGCGAATGAAAGCATCATCCTGCGCCTCCTTTTCATCCGTTATCTCTCCTACGACGTAGCGATAGCGAAACGGCGGGCCCAGCGCGACGACGTGCTGCCTCCAGTTGACAGGGTCCGTCCAGAAAACGCGTCGCGGTTCGATTGCCTTCACTAGATCCTGCAGGTCCCAACGGAGAATGAAGCCCGGAATCACTGCATCCGGCAGGCGGGCGGGCATGGAGATGTCGAGTGCCGCTCGCAGGCTGGAAGGAGTCCTGTCGAGCCAGATGGTTGTCAGGCGGGGGTCGGAGGCGGCGGCGAGCAGAAGCCAGATGCCGGCGACGCCTTGCGCCGCGCCGCGAATCGCATGAGGATCGACATCAGGGCGGGCGCTCAGTAGGTCGACGCCGCGGAGGATATCGTGAGCGCGCATGGCGGGGAGATTGCGGCCGATCAGATCGGCATGGAGGTCGTCGAACCAATCGCCGGTACCCGGTCCTTCGGGGTTTTTGAATCGGGAGGATCGAGGTTCGAGCAAAAGAACGACCTGGCCGATCGAAGCCAATTTTTCGGCTAATGTCGCCGGCGGCATGCTCTTTAACTCTTCGTCGTGCTGCACAAGGACAACGGCGGAATGGCGGCCCGGCGAACTCGGCGTGTAGAGCGCGGCCTCGATCCAGATTCCGGGCTCGCTTTCAAATTCGAGTTGCTGCCGCGAACCGAATGGAGTGTTGGTCGAGTTTCGTATTTTGACGCGTGGCCCCGATTCGCCGGTTGGGATCTGCAGTGCCTTAAATTCGGATAAGAGATCGGGAATGGAACCGGAAGTTTCTCGCGCGTGCAGGTCTTTGAGGAAAAGCTGGTGGAGTTTGCGGCTGCCAGGGAGATCTTCTACGTGTCCGGACGGGGTAACGAGCAGGCTGGTTTCGGGAAACATTGTCACCGGCTGCTCGTGGAAATCGCCTTGCCCGTTCTTCAGCCATTGGATCATCCAGCGGTAGAGAGCCTCTCGGCTTTGGAGGGGCATTCCGTGCGGGCCGGGCGTAATGACAAGGCCTAGGTTGCCGCGCGCGCCGTAAAGATCGTACCAGTCCTGGGCCTCGCGATAGACAAGTTCGACACCCTCAGGGCCGAAGCCGTATTGATCGGCCGCATTGGATTGCAGCAACCAGGGCTTGGGAGCGGCGAGTTCGAGGAAATCGGCGGTATCCAGATCGCTCGCCAGGAAGTGCGGGAAGGTCATCTCCGCGTGAGCGCCGGGGAGAGGAAACAGGGTCTGGTAGGAGCTGGGGAAACAGCTGGAGACCACAACCTTAACGCGCGGATCGAGCGCGCCAAGAAACATTGCGAGCGCGCCACCGCCGGAGCATCCGGAGGTACCGATGCGTGAGGCGTCGACGTCGGGCCGACTCGAGAGATAGTCGAGCGAACGCATCGCATCCCAGATGAAATAGCGCGCGAGGCCGTGGCCGATGAGCCGCGACTGGGCGTTGAGTTCGATGTGCTCGGGTACGGACCAACCGGCTAACGCGTCGTCCAACTGGCGGCTGTAGGTCTGCTCGCGCTCGCCCTGGCCGATGGGATCGAAGCTGAGCGCGACAAAACCCTTCATGGCAAGGTTCGCCGCGATGCGCTGATCTCCCGCTTTTCCTTCCTGCGTGTGGCCGGTCTGCAGAAGTACCGCAGGATAGCGGCCGGGTTCGTTCGGCCGGTAAAGATTTGCCGTGATGTAGAAGCCGGGCAGAGATTCGTAGATCACTTTCTCAATGGTGTAGGAGCCGGCCTGGATGGTAGCAGTGCACTTTGCGTTCAACGGGGCGCGATGGTCCGGGAACCCGCCGAGGTCATGGAGCAGCTGCTGGCGCACGAAGCGCCTGCGCTGTTCTGCTTCGCCGATGGTACGGATGCTGCGAACCACCTGCGCACGCTGGTGCAAATCTTGCTGAGCGATGGAATTCATCCAGGCCAGGAAACTATCCTGCGGAATGGATTGGCTCAGCGCGGAGGGAGTGGTGGCGAGGCAGGCCAGAATGACAACGAGAGGCGGCCGAAAACCAGGTCGGCGAATTGCATTGAAGAGTAGCCATGGAGAGGGACCCCTTCGCAAGACTGGACCTCGATCTGCGTAGAAGAAATTTATCAACTGGTCATCAAATCTAAAATAAAAGCCTCGACTTCAGGCCGTAACCCCTTAACATAATACTAAAATAGCGATTATGAGCAAAACAGCAAGGCGTGAACGCGAGGACCTGAAAAAACTCGAGCAGCGCGAGCTTGGAATTCTGCAATTAATACATTCTAAAATTAATAGCTCGAGATTGGAGTTGGCAAAACAGGCCACCTTGAGTCCGTCATTGATCACGGCGATTGTTCAGCAGCTGATCAAGAAAGGGATGGTGGTCGAGTCAGCCCCGACGACACAGAAGAAGGATGCCGCCATTGAGGCTGAGCAGACGGGGCCCAGTTTAGGTCGTAAGCCGATACCGCTGCAGGTTCGTGGCGATGCGGGCTATCTTGTCGGCGTCGATCTTGGGTCTTTCTTTTTGCGCATTGTTATTACCGATATCAATGGGAAGCTCGTCTACGAGTCACGGTCGCGAACGGAGTTAAACGCTGGCCGCGAGCGGGTGTTAGAGAAGACGTTTCTCAGCATCCATGAGTCGATAGGAGGATCCAACATTCCACGAAGATTGATCAAGGGCATCGGGATTGCGCACTCCGGTGTGATCGATAGCAAGACAGGAGTAGTTCTTTCCTATCCACGACCGGGCCAGATGGCGGAGTGGAAGAACGTGCCGCTGCGCGAGCTGTTCGAGAAGGAGTTCGATCTTCCGTGCCTGGTTGAAGACAGTGTCCGGACATCGACGATTGCGGAGAAATGCTTCGGGGCGGCACGAGATCTGAACAATTTTCTGTACATCGATGTGGGAATGGGCGTTGGGGCTGGAATCTTCCTCGATGGCAGGATCTATGAGGGGGCTGGCGGCCGGGCCGGCGAGTTCGGGCACATCACTGTGAACGAAAACGGCTCATTGTGCTCCTGCGGAAACACCGGCTGCCTTCAAACAGTAGCTTCGTGCGCCGCGATTATTCAAAATGTACGGTCCGCAATGGAGCAGGGTACGGACTCCAGGATTCGTGAGGCGATTGGCGATGATCTCGAGAAGGTCAGCATCGAGTTGATCGCACAGGCTGCGAGGGAGGACGATAGCCTGGCGTACAGGGTGTTGCAGAGGTCCGCTTCTTACATCGGAATCGGATTGGCCAACCTGATCAACCTGCTGAATCCGAGCGTCGTGATCTTCGGGGGGGGCGCTTTTCCGGGAGATTCCGGAGTTGGTTTCCGATCCTCTGCGCAGGATCATCAAGCAGAGGTCGTTGGAAAGCTCGGCGAATGACGTTCAGCTAATGGTTTCTAAGCTTGGTGGCGAGGCCAGCGCCCTTGGCGCGGCGCGATTGATTGCGAAGAGGATTATCAAAGACCTCTACTTTCACTGGCCTTTGCATGACTCGACTCCGGCACATATCGCAGAGGAGATGAAGGGGCCGGGGGATGAGGTCAGACTTCTTGGAAGTGAATCTGGCGGTTCGGGGGGATCCGATTTCGAAGGAAAACCGAGCCTAAGGATTAAGGATGCTGTTCGTGATTGCTCGCCTGCCGGCGAGGTCCAGTTCACGTAGATCGGGTTGCCGAGCAGCAGCAGTTCACCTGAGGCTCCACGGACTTTGATAAGGAACCAGTTTCGTGTGGAAGCAGCGGTCAACGTCTAGTGAACTGAGGTGCGGCTGCCAGCGATCTTTTGTTCCTGGGCGGGTTGGGGCTGCTCTGCGCCGCTGATGATCGCTGCGAAGGCATCTGCGCAGCCATCGACCTCCAGCGTCGATCTCGATCTGCTGGCGGGGAGTGCGGAGCTTTGAAGAAGAAATACTGAAATGCTTGGAAGGATTTGGCTCCTCAGGTAGGACCGAAGCTACAACCCTTCGCGTGCTGTATCTGCAAAGCTGTGGCAGGACCGCAGGCGAAGCGGCCTGGAGATTCAACCCCGGCGAGGCCGGTTCAGGAGTCATGGGGAACCAGCTCTCGCACTCTCTTGAGCTTGCCATCTGGCTCAACGGGTCCATTGTTGAAGTACAGCGACTACTGGAAGCGGTCGCCGCTTCCAACGCCGACCAGAGGTGGATCGACACGGGCCGCGCGAGTTGAAGTAAACCTCGGGAGCTCCATTCCCTTATGGTTGCAGGAGCAAGGCTAGTTATGCCGGAAGTGCAATGCGGGATCGACATCAGGCTGCGCAAGGTGCTCACGCTGTGGGATCTCATCTTCTACGGCATGGTGCTGATTCAGCCCACCGCACCCATTCCGCTGTTCGGGGTCGCACAAAAGCTTTCCAATGGACATTCCGTAACCACTATCCTCATCGCCATGCTCGCTATGGTCGTGACCGCAATCAGCTATGGACGCATGGCGGCAGTCTACCCTTCCGCTGGTTCCGCATACACATATGTGGGCAGAACCATCAATCCGCATCTTGGCTTTCTTGTCGGCTGGGCGATGCTCCTTGATTACATTCTTCAGCCGCTCCTGAATGTCATCTGGATATCCGCAGCCCTCCAGAGCCGATACATTACCCGCCTTCCTTATGCCATTACCGCGCTAGTCGTTGTGGCCCTGATCACAGCTCTCAACCTCATCGGCATCAAATCCTCCGCGCGCGCTAACAAAGTGCTGCTCTCTGCGATGTGCGTGGTCATTGCCATTTTCTTCTATGCCGCCGTTCGTTATCTGTTTCACCTGGAACACTGGTTCGGACTCTTCTCCATCCAGCCGTTTTACAACCCCAACACCTTCAACACACACCTCATCTGGGGGGCCACGTCATTCGCAGCACTCACCTACATTGGTTTCGATGGCATTACCACACTCTCGGAAGATGTAGAAAACCCTCGACGCAACGTGCTGCTCGCCACCGTCCTCGTCTGTATTTTTACCGGAATCCTTAGCGGCGCCGAGGTTTACCTGGGCCAGCGGGTCTGGCCGAACTGGCACACCTTCCCAAACCTTGAAACGGCATTCATGGACGTCTGCCGGCGTGTCGGCGGATCATTTCTCTTTCAGGCCATGGGCGTGGTTCTGATCCTGGCAGCTCTGGGCAGTGCACTCACCGGTGGACTCGGCGCTGCTCGTTTGCTCTTCGGCATGGGCCGTGACGGCGTTTTACCGCGCAGAATCTTTGCCCATATTCATCGCGAGACGAACACGCCGACGTACAACATTCTGATCGTGAGCGCCATTGCCTACGTCGGCGCCATTGGCCTCAACTATCTCGGAAACGCGTATGAACATGCAGGAGAACTCCTGAACTTCGGCGCGTTTCTTGCCTTCATGGGAGTCAATCTTTCCGCTTTCTGGCATTTCGCTCTGATGCATAAAGGCGGGCAGCGGCGAATCCTGGCCGACATTGTCGTTCCTCTTATCGGATTCGCATTCTGCGCTTCCATCTGGTGGAACCTCAACATACTGGCGAAGATCGTCGGCGGTATCTGGTTCCTAATCGGGGCAGTTTATCTCGCCGCTACCACCCGATGCTTCCGGACAACACCAAAGATGATTGACTTCAGCGAGTCTTCCTGAAGCATGGCCGTCCTCGAAAAGGAGATCGTGGCATGAAGATTACGAAAATATGGGTAGCGAGCCTGCGCGGCAGCGCTCCTCCCGGAGGATGGGCCAATGAGATCAAGCCGAATGACTGCGTGCACACACTCATCGCCGTCCATACCGATGCCAGCCTTACGGGCCGGGGTTCAATTTCAACCAATGATTTGCTGGCTCACGGCGCTTTAGCTATGCTCGAACCGCTTTATCTTGGAGAAAATCCGCTGGAGCCGGAGCGTGTGACCGAAAAGCTTAATGCCAACACATTCTGGCTTGGACGAGGCGGTGCCGTCACCCATACCATCAGCGGTATCAATATCGCCCTCTGGGACATTCTGGGAAAGGCCGCGCAACAATCCGTGGGCGGCCTGCTCGGCGGATGCTACCGCGACCGCGTCCTCGCATATTGGCGAGCGTAACCTCAACGGCGACTCCGCTCACGGAAGCCACGGGACGTACAGAAAAGGACTTTTGTTGCGTGGAACGCTCCGGCGAGATCGAGGGTTGGCATTGCCGGGGAGCAAACATACTGCTCCTCATCATAGGCACCCTCTAAACATATTGTTAGATCGGTTTATTGTTTATAAGCCTTTCGCATGTTAACGCTCTTTGTAGTATCTTTCTATCATAAGATTACGAATATTTTGGGTTCGGTTTCGATTATCTGCCAGGAGTGCGGCGGCCCCCGGTTTTGGGGAGAGATTTCCAAGGGTTTTCAGCAAGCTGGACCTCTTCTTTCGGCAAATTGAGGATCATGGGTACACAAATGCATAGAACATCGCTATTCCGGGATGTGACTGTCCGATGGGTGGCAATACTCTGGATCGCGTTCTCGTTCAGCGGAGCATGTACAGCAGCCGCCCAGTCCCTGGATCTCTATGTGGCCACAAATGGAAACGATTCATGGTCTGGCCGAGTAGCTAGCCCGACTGGGAAGGGAAGTGAGGGGCCATTCGCTACGCTGGAATGCGCCCGAGATGAGATTCGAAAGCTCAAAAGAGACGGGGTTCGCCGTCCGTTCACAGTGTGGGTCCGCGGCGGGACTTACTGGATTCCGCAAACGTTTTCGCTCACTGCGGATGATTCCGGTACTGCGGAAGCGCCGGTGGTGTATCAAAGCTATGGCAAGGAGAAGCCGGTGCTCATCGGCGGTAGACCGATTACAGGCTTTCATCCTTACCGAAATGCGATTCTCAAAGCGGATGTAGGTGCGCAAGGCTTTCGCGGAATATATTTCCGCCAATTGTTCTTTAACGATCACCGGCAGATCCTTGCTCGCTACCCTAATTTCGATCCAGAGCACGCATATACGGGAGGATATGCCTATGTCGCCGGCAAGCCTATTCCCATGTTTGTAGCTCGCTCCGATGACAGCAGAAACCAGCTTCAATATAAGGTAAGCGATGCGCGCACCTGGGCACACCCGGCAGACGGAGAGGTGATTATCTTTCCGAGGTTCAACTGGATCAACCAGGAGCTTCCGATCGTCTCGGTAAACCGGGAGACAAGGACGATAACTCTGGGCAAGGATGCAAAATATGCGATTCGCCCGCTGGATCGCTACTATGTGCGCAATCTGTTCGAGGAACTAGACTGGCCGGGAGAATGGTGGTTGGATCGCAAAACCTGGACGCTTTACTTTTGGCCACCTTCTCCAATAGCGGGAGCGACAATCTATGCGCCCACGACCGGGAACCTGATTGAGATCGAGCCTGGCGCAGCCTGGATTACAATCCGAGGATTTACGCTGGAGGGCGCAGATAGCTCTGCGGTTCTGGTTCGCGATTGCCTAAATTGCCTGATCGCCGGCAATCGCATCCGGAATATTGGCGGGCGGTTGGGCTCCAACTCCGAACCCGGGATTCAGTCGGGCGCCGGAATCAGAATCGACGGCGGAAAGAACTGCGGGGTGGTTGGCAATGACATCTACGATGTCGATAACAACGGCATCGCATTATCGGGAGGAAGCCGCGATACGCTTGAGCCAGCTGGCCACTATGCCGACAACAATTACATTCACCACATTGGAATCCTGAATGGCCATGGCAGCGGAATCTACCTGGATGGGGTCGGGTTGCGTGTTTCTCATAATCTGATCCACGACACTACGCGGTTAGGTATTTTTGCCGGCTGCGCTGATTGCATGATCGAATACAACCACATCCGGGACACCAATCTAGAAACCGAAGACACTGGTGGAATTTATCTCTACGGTATGGGTTGGTCGAACAGAGGCAATGTTATCCGCTACAACTTCATCGAGGACACGCTGGGTTATGGCCGCAGAGAGAATATGTGGATTTCGCCTTATTTCAGTTCAGCCATTTACCTGGACGAGACCGCCAGCGGTGTGCAGGTATACGGCAATATTCTGGTTCGAGCGCCATTGGGTGGGGTGAAGATGCACGGCGGTCGCGACAATGTGATCGAAAACAATATCATTGTAGATGGAGATATATGCCAGGTCGATTTTAGTGTGCTCGCCAAAGGGTCACAGGCAGACCAGCTGAAGCAATTCAGCAAATATCGCGCGAATCCTGCTTATAAGAAATACGGGAACTGGGCGGCAAGCGATCCACAAACCATGCTTCGCATGCAAGGAGATAAATTCCTGCGCAACATTGTCCTTTATAAGGAGAATAGGTTGAATGCGCTGAACTGGCCATTGCCACCGCCCTCGAGCCCACAGCCATCTAAAATTTTTCTTCAATCCGGTGCTGAAAACATCGATATCCAGGACTCTGATTACAACGTGATCTGGCACGATGGGCTGCCGCTGGATGTGGATTTACCAAATGTCCCGCATGATAAGCAATGGCAACAATGGCGGAAGAAGGGCATGGACACCCATTCCATCATCGCCGATCCAGGGTTTATGGATGCAGCCCATGACGATTATCGTCTGCGGCCAGACTCACCCGCTCTGCGGTTGGGCTTTGTTCCGATACCGATCCATAAAATCGGGCCTTATGCAAGCCCCTTACGCGCGCACTGGCCCATCGTCGAGGCGAGCGGGGTTAGAGAGAAGCCGCTGCCGTCTATCACTCCCGTGAAAAATCCGTAGGCACACCATCTCGAAGACTTCAGCCTTAACTTCGATCATACGAGGAATTGGCGGAATGGTTGCTCGTGGATGGACCGCGCCGCGACAATCGCTTTCTGAAGCACCGATGAATTGAATTTTTTATTGCGTTTTATTACGCTTATATATACTCGCGAAATGGGAACTTATTTTGGATCGGAGAGTATGGAGAATCAGATGAAAGCAGGAGAAAGAACCTTACGAGAGATATATGGACAACCTGCTGTCTGGCGACGTTGTCTGCAAGCGTTAGCCAATACCAATCTGGACATCCTTATGCCCGACAAAGATCCCTTTTCTTTCCAGTGGATCTTCGTTGGCTGCGGAACTAGCTATTATCTCGCGCAGGCCGCTGCCGCTTCTTTTAAAGATCTGGCAGCGGTGCCGGCGAACGCCGTGCCTGCCTCAGAAATTCTGTTATTTCCTGAATTGCACCTTCCTGTCTGGAATCCTACGGTCTTTCCGGTCCTGATTTCGCGCTCCGGACGCACTTCGGAAGTGCTCGAAGTCGGAGAAGTTCTCAAGGAGAGGGGCATCCAATTCCTCGCCGTAACCTGTGATGGAAACGAACTAGCGGAACTGACCCACAGAACTTTGAAACTGCCCGTAGTTGAGGAAAGCACGGTGATGACCTCCTCATTCAGCTCGATGCTGATTGCGCTGCAGTATATAGCGGCCAAATTTGCTGGCCGTCTCGATTTTATAGAAGCCCTAAATGCGCTTCCGTCGGAGCTAAACCGGCTGTTTGAGCTTTATGCCTCGCAAACAGAAGATTTCGCTCGCCAGAGCTTTGAAGATGTCACCTTCCTGGCCCAAGGCCCGCTTTATCCGATCGCCGAAGAGGTCTCGCTCAAAATCATGGAATCCTCCTCGACGTATGCGCAGTTCTTCCACTCGCTGGAATTTCGGCATGGCCCAAAATCGATCGTCTCTGAGAAGGTTTTGGTCGGCTGCCTGCTCTCTGAAGCAGGTTTTGCAAAGGAAAGCGCTGTGCTTATAGAGATGAAAGAGTTGGGCGCGGCCACCTTGGCGATTGCAAATAAGTTCACTCCCGCTGTCCGAAGCTCGGCAGACCTAGCGATCGAGCTATCGCTGGGTGTTCCGGAGTTAGCTCGGCTCGTCGTATATCTGGTTTGGGGCCAGTTGCTTGGTTGTTATTTCGGATTGCAGAAGGGGCTCGACCCTGACTCACCCCGCAATCTGAGTCGTGTAGTCACGCTGGCTGGATAGAAATAGTACTACGATGTTGCAGATTTAGGGCTGCGTCTGCCCTACTCGTTGATTAGATGTTTTACTGGTCGACGACGGCGCGCCCTGGCGTAGTCAGATTTGCGTTAATCCGGCGGAAGCAGCTCTTCTGGAGAGCCCCCCAAAATACCTGAATTCATCGAGAGCTCGTGGATTTGATAGGGCGGCCCATTCCGCCAGGATGGGTTTGCTCCGATTGCACGAGGCATGACCCGGCAAGATCGTAATACGGATGTGACGTAGTGATCACGTTTTCTTTGCGATTTTGATTTGAAATCTTTCGGATATAATCATTTAGTTGCGAGCGTCCAATTTTATGGAAAACGGTTGTCGGTCTCAGAATGGTCAGAAGCCAGCCCAGGATTATGTCCAGCAGTCAGTCGGCAGAGAAGGGTTAGAGGAGTTTCAAGGAGGCTGCTAAATGATGGGGAGGGTGAATATTGAGGCGTCCTTGGCGTGCGCCGATTTTCGGAACCTGTCAGCGGACATCAGTCAGCTCGTGGAAGCCGGCATCGATTATTTGCACATCGATATTATGGACGGGAACTTCGTCCCGAACTTCGCTTTGAACTTCGATATCATGCTGCTCGCTCGTGCCCTTTGCGCCATTCCGATGGACTGCCACCTAATGGTCGCCGATCCCGAGCGATATGTTGAACGGGCAATCTCGTCCGGCGCTGAGTTCGTTTCAATCCATTTCGAAGCGACGCATCACGCGCAGCGGATCCTTCAGTTGATTCGAGATGCAGGGGGCAGACCGGGTATTGCGCTTAATCCCTCGACGCCGCTTACCGTTCTTGAATATATTCTCGACGATGTCGATCTGATTACCGTGATGACGGTGAATCCTGGATTCGCGGGACAAAAACTTGTGCCAGCCATGCTCCGCAAGATTGCGAATGTGCGTGACTTGCTCCGCTCCAAAGGCCGCACTGACATTGAGATTCAAGTAGACGGGAACGTTAGCTTCCAGCATATTCCTGCAATGCTTTCAGCGGGCGCAACGATGTTGGTGTGCGGGACCTCAAGCATCTTTGATAAACGTTATGACATTCGCCGGGCAACCGAGGCAGTCAGGGAGCTCGTGCAAGGAAAAGAGTCCCGCATATGATGCTCGCCCACTCCTACGGTGTAGCCGTAGCCCTTTGCGTCCTGACGATGTTCTGCTGGGGTTCACATGCGAACACGCTCAAGGCAGAGCCAAATTCTTATGGCTTCTCGCTCTACTACTGGGATCAGGCAATCGGATATTTTGTCCTTCCGTTAATTGTAGGGCTCACCTTCGGCTCGTTTGGCCCAAGCGGCCGGGGACTTTTGGCTGACCTGGCGCAAGGCAGCGGGATGAGTTTCGCATGGGCAATCCTTGGCGGTATTGTTTTTAATCTCGCGAATATCCTGTTCATGGCGGCGATCGCAATCGCCGGCATGGCGGTCGCATTTCCCATCGGAATTGGAATCGCCCTGGTCGAAGGCGTATCGATCAACTACGTCGCCCAGCCCAAAGGCAATCCGGTTCTGATTTTCGTGGGGGTCGCGTGCATTACATCTGCCATCATTCTGGATGCGTTGGCGTATCGGAGGCAGAAGGGAAACCAGGGGCCTGAAGGCGAGCTCACGAAAGGTATCCTGCTCGCCTTATCCGGCGGCATCCTGATGGGCTTGTTCTATTACCTTGTGCAGCGGTCTATCTCAGCCGATTATGCCCATCTCGATCCGAGCAAGTTTGGGCCTTATGCGGCGGTGCTGATCTTTTCTCTGGGATCTCTGTTGTCCAATCTGGTCTTCAATAGTTATCTCATGGCGCACCCTTTCCAGGGAAAGAAGGTTACCTACGCCGACTATTTTGCCGGAGGGTCATTCCGGTATCACTTGATAGGCGTCCTCGGCGGATTAATCAACAGCGCGGGAACGATCTCCAACTTTATTGCTTCAAAGGCTGCCAGCCCTGCCATTGCCTATGGGCTAGGGCAGGGGGGCACCATGGTAGCGGCAATCTGGGGTGTGTTTGTCTGGAAAGAGTTCCGCGGCGCCTCGACCGGTACTATCGTCATGATTACAACAATGTTCGTGCTGTTTGTTGCCGGCCTAAGTCTGCTGGTTACGGCAATGGTGCGATAAGGTAAGGAAGCCAAGCATGACCCAGGAGAAATGCAAGATTGCTGTCGGTTCAGATCACGCCGCTTTTTCGTTCAAGGAGGAGATCAAGAACTACCTTTCCGGGAAAGGTTACGAGGTCCGCGACTTCGGCACATGCAATACGGAAAGAGTCGACTACTGTGATTTTGGATTCGCGGTCGGTGAAGCTGTTGCGCGCGGAGAATTTGAACGAGGGATTGTTTGCTGCGGGAGTGGCATTGGGATCTCGATCAGCGCCAACAAAGTGCCGGGCATTCGAGCAGTCGTATGCAGCGAGCCCTACTCCGCCCGGCTTTCGCGGCTGCATAACGATACCAATGTGCTTGCGTTAGGAGCCCGGGTCGTAGGCATCGAACTGGCCAAGATGATCGTTGATGAATGGGTGCAGACGCCATTCGAGGGTGGCCGCCACGCTCAGCGGGTTGAGAAGATTCGCCAATACGAGCTGCACAAAGCCGCCGGCGACGTTCAGCAGATTCGCCCGCGGGCCACCTGCGAGGGAAAGCTGAGCATCGGCGTCGACCTCGGTGGAACCAATATCAAGTTCGGATTGGTGGATGCTTCCGGAAAGGTTTTGTTATCCTCCAAGGAGAAGACCCCGGCAGGCCAGGGAGATGCGGCAATCGTCGATTCAATTCTGTTTGGGGTGCGCCGGTTGCTGAACGAGAGCGGCGCTGCACTCAGATCCGTTGAGAGTTTAGGAATTGGAGTTCCGGGAACCGTAGAGCCGAAGACCGGTGTAATTCTGTTCGCCCCAAACCTGCATCTGGCCAACTTCAACATCATTGCACCAATCCATAAAGCTTTCGATATTCCTGTTTGTGTTACGCAGGATACGAGAGCGGCTGCCTGGGGAGAATACCTCGTCGGCTCGGGGCAGGGCGTGTCGACGGTCGCCAGCATAACATTAGGTACCGGGGTCGGATGCGGCATGGTGTTGAATGGATCGATCTTTCACGGCGGCCTCAACACTGCGGGCGAATTCGGGCATATGATCGTCGAAAGCGATGGCCGGCCATGCAATTGCGGACGCTGCGGGTGTCTGGAGGCGTACGCTGGCGGCTCGGCGATCCTGAGGGATGCGAGATCTGTAATCAAAGACCTGCCGCAGCGCCTCAAAAAAGATGAGGAATGCATCAGCGTTGAGGACGTCTTCGAGTTGGCGGTGCACGGCGATGTCGAGGCTAGGCAGATAACAGATCAGGCCGTCCGCTATCTTGGCATCGGTATTGTGAATCTCGTCAATCTCAATAGCATTGAGATTGTGAGTATCAGCGGAGGGATATCTAACGCGCCCGACACTCTTCTGCTGAATCCGCTCCGTGAATTCGTGCGGAATCGAGCTTATAAGTTAACATCTGAAAAGGTGCATCTCTGTAAATCTTCTCTTGGTGAGGATGCTCCTCTCATCGGCGCGGCATTGCTTTACTGCGAGGAGAGCTATCGCACTGCTCTTCTCGCTTGAGCCGAGGTTTTCCGGGAACGCAAGGTAAATGGCCATTGCCTTTCTGTGCGTGATTTCTATCCTTATAGTCTTTGTCGACGAACTTATATTTTATCAGAGTTGTATGGTTTGCAATCGGATTGAGCCCGTCCTGTGAGCAACACTTGCCAGCTCACGAATGGCAGGAAAATAGCCAAGACAAGCAAGCGATACTTCTGCGCGATTCCGTTCGAGGGCCCTTTCCTCGAGCGAACAATTGGGGTTCCCCACGCCCGTATGCTCCTGGCATTCCTCTAAGCGTAAGCGCATATCTTCACGCACTCGCAACGGGATTCCTTCCGTGCAGTTAAGGAACACATTTGATTTCGCCGATGAGGAGATGGAGGAAATGGCTACTGGAACGAATACGTCACAATATCCACCCCTTGTTATGGATCCCACGATGCCTTGAACGTTAAAGCGAAATAAAAACTAACAACTCGGTTGACAACATTACATTGAAGTGCTAGCCTCCTGTTTCATTATGTTCGAATAGGAGAGCTCCTATGATATCGAATAATGTAAATCGAAAGAAAACGCTGTTGTGCTGGGCTGCGGCGACCCTCATCACCCATTTATTCTTTGCGCTCGGGACGTGCTTGGCCGATGCTCAGAATCAGGGCTCGATAGGATTCGGCGGGGGCGGCTGGGTACCAACTCTCTTCTACTCGCATTACATGGCGCCGAATGCGGCCAATAACCGGATCTTTCTCGGCAGCGACATCGGCGGCATCTTCTATTCCGATGACGGCGGCGCAAGCTGGGTCCACAGCTCTGGCGAGGTGTGGGATGGCACGAGCGGAGTGAACTCACTCGAGATCGACGCTTTCGCCGAGGACCCCAACTCAGCCAGCAACGGGATCATCTATGCCGCGGCCAGTGGCGGGCTCCAGAAATCGACCGATGGAGGTACGACCTGGAGCAGAGTGCCCGGCATCGTCGGCGTCCTTGCCCCCTTTCCCTACATGTGGTCCTTCACCACCCCGATTGGTGCCATCGCCGTGGATCCGAATTCCGTGGATCCCTCGACCAACATGGCGCGCGTGATCTTCGCCGGTATCGGCCAGGTTCGATATCAGGCGAACAGCTCCGGTATGGTGGGTATCTATAAGAGCGTCGATGGCGGCTCCACCTGGTCTAGGGATCCAATCATGGTGAACGGAACTCCGCTTCCGGCGGGTACCGTTGTCAATCGCATCGTGTTCGATCCGAACTCCGGTGCCTGCGGAGGCCGGTCCTGCGTCATCTATTTGGCCACCAACAAGGGCGCCTACGTCTCCCAGGATGGCGGGAGTACCTGGAGCACCTTCACGGCCTTCACACTCCCGCCGCTCGTCACCCCGCCGGCCAACACGGCGTATTCGGTCTTCGACCTCATACTGGATCCGTCGCAGAAAGATCCGAATACCGGTCTAACGACAACCAGGTATGCTGCGGTTGAATTCGCGGCCAAGGACAACAGCGTAAACCCACCCGTACTCAGGACCTATCGGAAGGTGTACGCGTCGGTTGGAAGCATCAGCGGAAGTCAGTGGACGGACATCACCAGGAATCTCCCCGGAAGCGGTACCCGCTTTTGGACCCTGACCCTCGACAACAGGAACGGACCATCCTCGGTGCGGCTGTACGCCGGTGCTGTCAATGCCTACTGGGGCGCCTATTACCTGGATAATCCCACTACGACGAACAATAGCTGGGCCGGGGGCTATACTGCCGTCAGCAATGTGAACGACAATCTTGGCCTTTTGAACCAACCTCAGAAGATCAGTGGATGGACTGAGTCCCTGGCGTTTGACCCAATCACCGGCAACCTCCTCTATGGAAGTCCGGTCGCCGTCTATAAAAGCACGGATTCGGGCCAGAGTTGGAGTGAGACCTACACCACCTTGAATGGCACAGACTACCAGACCACGGGCATCAACATCACCGTTGCGCGTACGATTCGTCCGGATCCGGGCAACCCCTCCAACATCTTTCTGACCAACAGCGACGTAGGTGCCATGCTGAGTAAGGATGGAGGGACGAGCTGGTGCCAGCTCGGGGTCAAATATCCTTCCGATGCTCCTGCACCTCTGGCTGACACATCCAAGTGCAGTGGGTTGGGCGGCGTCGGAGCGCTGGCGAGCTCCATCCCAAATGAGCCTTACTTCACGATCCCGGACCCGATCAGCCTGGGGAACTATTATCTTTCTGGGCGCACAACTCTTTACCAGCTCAGCGGAACGAACACTTGGGCGGACCTGACCCCCGCGATTAATGCCGCGTTGCCCAATCCCGGCTCCCCTGCTCCGCCATTCGGCTGCTCTCACTTGTTCACGGACATCGCCTTTGACGGCACCACGGCAACGGAGTCGACCTATCTGGCGGATAGCGGCTGCGGCGGCGTGTACGTGAGATCGGCCGGCGGCAGCAGCTGGACCTACACCGCCATTGGATCGAAGCTGACCTGCGGAACTGCGATCGTCCCCACGAATGCCGTCACCTCGCTCACCGTCGATCCGAGTCACAACGTATATGCGGCCGTGAGAGCGATTGCAGGCTGCTCACCCTATATCACTCAACCCGGAGGCGTCTACAAGTCCGCGGATGGCGGCCAGACATGGCAGTTGATTACACCGTTGGTGACTGGGGCAACCGGAAATATCCCCAACGACGTAATCAAGGTGATCTTCGATCCTCATGACCAGTCCCTGCTGGTCGGTACCCGCGAGCAGTTTGCGAATGGCCAGGACTATCCGGGTGGCTTCTGGAAGGGAACGCAATCCGGAGGAACATGGACCTGGAATCTGACTCTCAACGACGACAACATGAATCCGCTTACGATGCAGCCGGACCCAAACTGGGCACACATTGGACACGGGCAAGCCCTTGCCTTCGCTCCAACCGCAACTAAACCAGGACGCGTGTACGGCGGCACCAACATTCAAGCCGAGTTCGTGGACGTCAACATAGGGACCGGGATATGGATCTCCGATGACGACGGCCAGCACTGGACCAACGCAACTCAGTATCCGGGCGCTACTCCGGGTGTCGGCGACCTGTTGAAGACCACCGGTCGCATCATGGACATCTCTGTAACCGGAGATGGGAACAACCTGCTGATCGGGACAAACGGAAATGGCGCCTTCAAGTACCCGGTTCCGCTGGGTCCTGGATTCGACCTGACGAACAGCGGGTCCATCACTGTATGGAACGGCAGAACGACCGGCAACAGTTCCACGATCACCATCACACCCACGCAGGGATTTACGGGGATCGTGAACCTGAGTTGTGCGATTACCGCCTCGCCGTCCGGAGCAGCCAACCCGACCTGCAGCATCCCTTCCTCGATGGGTATCTCCGGAACCCAGGCGGTCACTGCGGATCTGACCATTACAGCCGATTCGGCAACCACGCTCGGTGCTTACTCCGTCACGATCACTGCCACCGCGAATAATGGCTCGATCATTACCAGTATCGTGGTGCCTGTCACCGTGCAGGTCCCGCCCAGCTTAAGCCTTGATAATCACGGAAACCTCACGCTTCAGCGTGGCGAAACCGGCACGGCCACAATCAGCTTTGTGCCTTCGGGAGGATTTACGGGGGCCGTTAACGTCGCCTGCTCAGTAACCTCAACCATCACCAAGCCAAACCATCCGCCCACGTGCAGCATTCCGTCCTCGATCACGATTCCAGATACGGACGTCGCAACCCTTACCGTCTCCGCTGGTCCATCGACCCGTTGGGGCGACTACACGGTCACGGTAAGTGCCAGCGACGCCGCAACGGGCGCAATCAACTCCAGCACTGTCCTCACGGTGACACTGCTACATCCGTGAATAAGCGGCGCAGAGTGAAGAACTCCAATCAAAAGGGGCCCATGTTAGTGGAAGGGAACAGGAACGATCAGCAAGCTAGCACAGCTGATCGTAACAATGGGGCCCCCGATGGAGGTGTTCGATCGGCGGGAGTTTCCTAAACAGGGTGTTAGGAGGGCGGCGACTGCTATGAGCGCGGCATCGCTTGACGGCAGGGGCGCGCGTGCTCAGTTGAGTGCGACCAGATATTTGATCTTTTCTCTATGACTTTCTACGCTTTTTCTGAATCCTGCAGATGGAACCCGTCGCGCCAGCTGGATCGGCTTTTGAGACTTGTTTTTCCGGGAGGACCCAATTGCCGGGCGCCGCTTGGGTAGGGTCTGGCAGACCGCCGTTTCGAATGGGTTGTCGCCGGATTCTCGATTACCCCAAGTGTGGAGCCAGAGCAGTGGTGTATGGACGACTTCTGTTTCGTTCGCGATCGCAAAGGCAGTTGTTGGCACCACCGATAATGTCAGTACCCGCAAGAATGATCACCATACCGAGGATATCGTTATTATCACTGCTCACGCGGCGGTCGAGTGCTTATCAATTCACCGCCAAACAGCGCGTGGTTTCTACACCAGGATGACCTCGATGTTACTGGCGCGGAGCTCTTCCCCCACTTCGTGAGAGAGGTTTTTGTCGGTGATTATGCTGTCGATGGACGAAGGTGGAATGATCCGCGAGAGGCTTAACCGGCCAAATTTAGTGGAATCACAGACCGCCACAACGCGTCCAGCGGCCTTGACCATGGCGCGGTTCACGCGGGATTCGAGGATATTCGGAGTGGTGATGCCAATCTCCAGATCGAATCCATCCACGCCGAGGAAGAGAATATCTGCATGCATTTCCTCGAGGATATCTTCGGCCAGCGGACCGACCAGAGAGAAGGAGTTCTTGCGGAGCGTTCCGCCAATTAGGATAACCTCAACGTTCGTGTTGGCCAAATCAGCTGCGATGTTGACTGCGTTTGTGATAACGGTGAGCTGTGCGAAGCGCTTGAGGGCTTTAGCGACTGCCGCCGTCGTTGTGCCGGAATCGAGCATGACGCATTGACCTTCCTTCACCATCTCTGCAGCGGCGGCGGCAATGCGCTGCTTTTCCTGCGAGTGTTCCTTCTGTTTTTCCTGGAGAGAGGGATCAAAAAGCGCGCCCGCCTGCAGGCGCAAAGCGCCGCCGTGACTGCGTTGAATTAACCCCTTCATCTGTAGATGATCGAGATCCTTGCGAATCGTAATCTGCGAGATACCCAGAGTCCGCGCGAGTTCCCCGACCAGCACCTTGCCCTGACTTTGCACCAGTAACAGTATGTGCCGCCGCCGTTCATCAATTAGCATTTGACTCCGTTCCTCGGGGCCGACAGATTTGGCTCTACGGATCATCACGCATTCTCCTTCTCATGCCTCCGAAACTACCTGCATACTTTCGGTATAATGAAATGATAATAGAGTAGCTTTCGGCATGAGGGAGATGGATTCCGTTTCCTTGCTTGGCTCTGATCATCCGTGCAGAGCGAATTCGAGTCGCCGGCTTGAAAGTCGTCTTACTCCTGCGCAAAACAGCTCATACTAGAAGCAAGAGCATGACAATCCATTGCATTGCATTCCTTCCTGAAACCTGCTGGGCGAGTTCCGGTCCAGAACCGAACGCTCCCTCCTTCAGCATGCGGAGGAATATTAATCCTATAATTCATCCCAAATAAATCGCGATTTATTCAAATGCGTATATTTCGGGGCGGCACTTGGGGATTGATGTTGCATTCTCCCCGGGGGCATCATTGCTTAGCTCAATGAAACTACGTGCCCAGTTCAGTGTCTTAACATGCGTTCTGGCGTGTGCTGTTTGCCTGTTGGGGCAGGAGACGTCCTCCAGCGAAAGCGAGCTCGGCGCTGGGGTTGTATTGATTCATCAGGGGCGTCTGGATGAAGCCGTTCCCCATCTCTTACGGGCGCGTGGATACGCCGCCAGTTTTAATCTTGCCTTGTGCTATCTCGGCTTGGATGAATATGGCAAAGCCGCAAGCCAACTGGAAATGCTGCGGGCTTCCGGCCACGACAATGCCGGTGTGAATAATCTCCTGGCCCAGACCTACATCGGTCAGGCACTCACAACTCAGGCCATTGCAGCATTTCATCGGGCTGAAGCACAGACACCAAAAGACGAAAAACTTTACCTCTTTATCGTCGATGCCTGTACGGACCAGAAGAATTTTACCCTTGGTCTCCAAATTGTGAATGAAGGCCTGAAGAACCTGCCCGATTCAGCGCGGCTTCACTATGAGAAAGCGATGTTTCTGGCCCAGACCGGAAATGACCTCGAGTCGCAGACAGAATTTTCTGTAGCGGCAAACCTCGCGTCTGGAACAGACATTGCTTATCTCGTGCTGGCACAAAAAAGCTTGTTTGCTGATGACCTTCCTGAGGCAGTCAGAGTGGCCCGTGAAGGTATTCGCGCCGGGAACAATGACCCTGTGCTGCTGGATCTGCTGGCCGAAGTACTCATCCATACGGGGGCCTTGCCCGGTCAGCCGGAGTTCATCGAAGCAGAATCACTCCTGGAGCGCGCAGTTAAAGAAAAGCCGCGTTACTCCACAGCACAGATCGCTCTGGGCAGGTTGTATTTAATGGAAAACCGGACTGCGGACGCGGTATTGCATCTCGAGACTGCCCGTCGGCTGGAACCCCAAAACCGGGCCGTATATGCAAATCTGGCCGAGGCCTACCGGAGATTAGGCGAAAAAGAAAAGGCCCGGCAGATGCTGAAACAATTGGGCAATCTGATAGAGAACCATCCGTGAGATATCAATTCCGCGGCCTCTCGCAATGGTTTTGAGAGACCTTGTGCGGTTCCCTTCGCTTTTCTAAGGCCCCGTTAGGAATTGAGTGGATGCGATAGCACCGACCAATGCATATCTCTGCCCGCCTGTGTGGATGACGAGCATTCTTTTTACCTGACGCACGTCGGACGCTCCGGTTGACGTACCTTGTGCGGCATAATCAAACTATGCCCCTTCTTTGGAAACCAGAGAGCTGGCCGCAGCGGCTGGCTGAACTTGAAGCGCGTTCCGGTGATCTGAAGGAAGTACCATTACGGCGCGATGTGCGCTCGCTCGGCATGCTGCTGGGCGAAGTGTTGCGCGAGCAGGCCGGCGAGGAGCTCTACCAGAAGGTAGAAGAGCTGCGCACCACCGCGATTCGCCGCCGCGAGGCTCAGGCCGCGGACAATGCCGCTGACGCGGAAAAGCTGATGCAGCATTCCGTGCGCAGTATTGCTGAAGTTTCCGTGGAGCGGGCCTACCAGCTGAGCCGCGCGTTTGCGTTTTATTTTGAGCTGATCAATCTTGCTGAAACCAACCACCGCAAGCGTCGCCGCCTTTCGCTCCAGTTGAGCGGAGATGGAGAGGTGCAGCGTGGTTCCCTGCGGGGCACCTTGCAGGAGATGAAGCGGGTCGGCATCACGGCCGACGAGGCGCTTGACTGGCTGCGCCGCATATTTATTGTGCCGGTGTTTACGGCCCACCCTACCGAGGTGGCTCGCCGTTCGGTGCTCTTCAAGCGGCGGCGTATCGGAGAATTTCTGGAGCAGCTGGACCGCATTCCCATTCCCGACGAGGAGATTGCGCGGCTGGAAAAAGAGCTGCTGGCGGAAATCACGGCGCTGTGGCAGACCGATGAAGTCCGCAGCCGGCGTCCGACAGTGAATGACGAAATCAAGATGGGGCTGGATTATTACGATGTCTCCATCTTTGCGACGCTGCCTAAGCTCTATGAGGAAGTCTCTGCCGCGCTGGCCAGCGTGTATGGCGTGGAGATGGACATCTCCGAGTTGCCGCTGCTGCTGGGCTTTGGCTCCTGGATCGGCGGCGACCGCGACGGCAACCCGTTTGTTACGCCTGAAGTCACTCTGGATGCCATTCGCACGGCCCGCACGCGTGTTTTGACGTATTACGAAAAGCAGGTGCAGCTCATTATTGATCTGCTGACGACATCCGCTCAGCAATTGCCTATCAGTGAAGAACTGAGTCAGCGTCTGCACCGGTATCTTTCCGAGTTGCATACAGGAAAGCAACAGGCCTTCGGCGCGCGCTTTGAATTCGAAATGTACCGCCGTTTTATGGTCTGCGTGCATGCGCGCCTGCTGCGCACAGCCGGGAAGGAGGCGCAGGACACGGACTCTCTGGAAGCCGCGCTCAGCGCGCTGCCCGCCTATTGCAACTCAGAGGAATTTCTCGACGACCTGCGCATCCTGCGCCGCAGCCTGGCGGAAAACCAGGGCCTGCGCCTGGCGCAAACACTCGTAGACCCGCTGATTCTTCTGGTGCGCACCTTCGGCCTGCATCTGCACACGCTGGACGTTCGCCAGCACGTAAACCTGCACCAGAAGGCGCTGAAAGAAGCGTCGGCATGGAGCGCGGGGGACGCGGCTTCTGTTCCGCAGAACCTCAGCCCGGAGAGCGCGCGCGTGATTGAGACCTTTCGCGCTGTTGCGGAAGTGAAGCGCGGCTGCAGCCCGGAGGCCATTCGTCAGTACGTCATCAGCGGCGCCAGCACAGTCGAAGACATTCTGGGAGTGCTGTGGCTGGCGCGGCTGGGTGGCGTGGAGTGCGCCGGGAAAAACGGTGATCCGGGCCTTATGCCGGTCCCGCTCTTTGAGTACATCGGCGACCTGCGCAATGCACACGAGGTGTGCCGCAAGCTATGGAGCATTCCTGAGTACCGCAATTTGCTGGCCTCCTGGAACAACACGCAGGAGATCATGCTTGGCTACTCGGACTCCAACAAAGACGGCGGCATGCTCACCAGCACCTGGGAGATTTTTCGCGCGCATCGTGCCCTGCATGAAGTGGCCCGCGAATGCGGAGTAAAGCTGCGCCTCTTCCATGGACGCGGCGGCACGGTGGGGCGCGGTGGCGGCCCAACGCACCGCGCCATTTACGCGCAGCCGATGGGTGCGTTTGAAGGCCAGATTCGTATCACGGAACAGGGCGAAGTGCTCAACTGGAAATACTCTGATGTTGTGCTCGCTGAGCGCAACCTTGAGCTGATGATCGCCGCGTCTCTCGATGCACTGGCGCGCCCCAATGCGCTGGACCCCAACGGACATCAGTCCGGCGTGCTGCTGCCGGAGTGGGAGAAGGCATTCGATGAGCTGTCTGCGACGGCCTTCCAGTTCTATAGCGAACAGATTGTCGGTGATCCGGAGGTCTTTCAATATTTCGAGCTGGCCACTCCGGTGGGCGAGCTTGAGCACGCGCGGATTGGCTCGCGTCCCACCCGCCGCAGCGGAAAACGCAGCTTCGCTGACCTGCGTGCCATTCCCTGGGTCTTTGGGTGGACGCAGAGCCGCCTGCTGGTTCCCGGATGGTTTGGCGTGGGACATGCCATGGAGCAGTACACGAAGAAGCACAGTGGCGGCTTGAAGCTGCTGCAAGCTATGCTGGCCGAGTTTCCGCTCTTTATTGACTTGGTCCGCAATGTGGAAATGGCCATGGCGAAGGCCGACCTCGGCATCGCCTCGCTGTATGCTTCGCTGGTTCCGGATGCGGGCATGCGTCAGCGCGTCTTCAGCAAACTTGAAGCAGAATTTGAGCGCACGCTGAAGGCCGTGCTCGCCATTACGGAACAGAAAGAGCTGCTTGAAAACAATCAGGTGCTGGCGCGCTCCATTCGCCTGCGCAACCCATATGTGGATCCGATGAGCCTGATTCAGGTTGAGCTGCTGCGCCGCAAGCGCGCGGGCGAAGACACCGATGAGATCAATCGCGCCATTGCGGGGACAATCAACGGCATCTCGGCTGGACTGCGGAATACGGGCTGATGCGTAACGACAACCTGTCTGCTACAGCCCGGTCGAGCAGCCGCCAGTCTGCCCGGTCTTGGGTTCGCGCTCAGATTGATCGGTAAAGGGAAAGACATCAGTTGGAAAGAAACAGAAGATGTAGGTTCCGCATCTCGCGAGGGTTGCGTAAAACGGTAATTGAAGCTGCCGCGGCCAGCTCCGGCAACATGGGAGAGAATACCATCGAGGCCATCCTCCCGTTCTCGTCAGCATTAAAGCCTTCATAGAGGAAATCGCACAAAAAACGGCCATTTTGCGAAATGCCTTGCCCGTGGCAAGAGGTGGTCTCAGGTAGTGTCCAGTAAGTTTCGCACTTTCGATCTTCCCTGGAACTTAGGAAGGTTGTTGGTTGAGGTTGTTTTGCCAGTGGTCCCCATGGGGACCACTGGCAAAGCGGCTCAGGCGATGGCCCGGACTTCGGCCAGCCTGTTCATCTGCAAGTAGCGTTTCGTGCCCCACCGGGTGGCGGCCACATGCCGCAGCCGCGCGGCCACCAGCATGAGTGCCGAGCGGC
>DATGMQ010000025.1:0-134486 GCA_035293545.1 Alloacidobacterium sp.
CTGCAGGTCGACTTCCGCCAGAACGCCTGGAACGGTCTGCAGTTCGACGCTAATTACACATGGAGTCACTCGCTGGGGCTTTCCACCACTAACGACTGGACCAGCGCCTTTGCTGCATACACGCTGCGCGATCTGGCAAAAAGCTACGGTCCCTCCATTTTTGATCTGCGCCACGTTCTGCACTTCAGCGGCACATACGATCTGCCCTTCGGAGCAGGCAAGCGCTTCCTGAGTTCCGGCCACTTCATCGACAAGATGCTGGGCAACTGGACAGCAGGAACCATCCTCACTTTCCAGAGCGGCGCTCCCTGGCGTCTTACCGGCGGCTACAGCACCTTCAACGACTATGGCGATGGTGGCATCGTGCTGAACGGAGTCACCTCGTCGCAGTTGCAGCATGCCGTTGGCGTACACCGCCTCACGCCTGAGCAAAACGGGGGCAACCCTGCAACATTTGTCGACCTCGTAGACCCGAAGTACCTGGCCAGCGCCACCGGCGGGGCCAACCCCTCATACGTATCGCCTAATACGACTCCGGGGACCTTTGGTCAGATTATCTATCTCCACCAGCCGCATACCTTCGCGAACGATATTTCGCTGACGAAGAACTTCCCCATCAATGAAAATCTTCGTGTCAGGTTCCAGGGCGAATTCCTGAATGCTTGGAACCACCCGTATTTCGGCAATGGCGGAACCACTAACACCTACTACAACGGAAATGTTCAGAGCACCAGCTTTGGCACCGGCACAGAGCAGAGTTCGCCACGCGCCATCGAGCTGCGCGTCAACGTCGACTTTTAACCAACCACCGAACGAAGTGGTTACTCCTGCCGTGGAAGCGAAAGCTTCCACGGATTTTTTCATACGAAACGCACTCAGGCTTTACGAATTGTCATCCTGAGCGTTGCAAAGGATCTGCTTCTGCCTCGTCCGCAAACAAGATTTGCCGGCAAATCTGTATACTGAGTGATCGGAAAACGATTTCTATAAACTCCGGAACCAGCCGTCATGAACAGAACATCCCGTCGAACATTCCTGAAAACGAGCGCCGCCGTTGCCGGCAGCGCCCTGATCGCGCGCTCAACAAAATTCGCCCATGCCGCGACGACGAAAGATGCCATTATTCCCAGGCTCTCTCAGTTTGAATACTCCGAGGTCCAGCTTCTCGACGGCCCTGCCCTGGAACAGTTCAACGCCAATCATGCCTTTTTCCTCTCGCTCGACGACGACCGTCTGCTCAAGCCCTTTCGTCAACGCGCCGGACTGCCGGCGCCCGGTGAAGATATGGGCGGCTGGTACAGCTTCTCCGATCAGTTTGACCCGCCGAAAAACATGACCGGCTATGTGCCCGGACATTCCTTCGGCCAGTATCTTTCCGCGTTGGCCCGCGCCTACGCCGTCACCGGATCGAAGCCCACGCAGCAAAAAGTACATCGACTCGTTCGCGGATTTGCCTCCACCGTCACTGAAAAGTTCTACGTCGATTACCCGCTGCCTGCTTATACCTTCGACAAGACGAACTGCGGCCTGATCGACGCGCATCAGTTCGCTGCCGATCCGCAGGCGCTGGCAGTCCTGAATCACGCCACTGATGCCGTTCTCCCGTTCCTTCCCGAAAAAGCTCTTACCCGTCCGGAACAGGAGGCGCGTCCGCATAAGAACATAGCCTTTACCTGGGACGAAACCTACACTCTGCCTGAAAATTTCTATCTCGCCTACAAGCGTGGGGCAGGGGACCGCTACAAGCAGCTCGCCGCGCGCTTCCTGCAGGACAAGGACTACTTCGACCCCTTGGCCGAAGGCAAAAACGTGCTTCCCGGCGAGCATGCTTACAGCCACGTCAATGCCTTCAGCTCCGCCATGCAGGCTTATCTTGTTACCGGAAACGAAAAGTATCTCCGCGCCGCGCACAATGGTTTCGACTTCGTCCAGACCACGCAAAGTTTCGCCACTGGCGGATGGGGCCCGGACGAAACCTTCCGCGCTCCCGGCAGCGGCGAAATGGGCGAGAGCCTCACCAAAACACACGCCAGCTTCGAAACGCCCTGCGGAGCCTATGGCCACTTCAAAATTACGCGGTATCTGCTGCGCGTCACCGGAGACAGTCGCTATGGCGACAGCATGGAGCGCGTCTTCTACAACACCATCCTCGGAGCCAGGCCCCTACTCGAAGACGGCACCAGCTTCTACTATTCCGACTACAACAACAGTGCCTCCAAGTTCTATCACCAGGACAAGTGGCCCTGCTGTTCCGGGACTTTTCCGCAGATCACAGCCGATTACGGCATCAGCTCCTACTTCCGCAGCCCCAACGGCATCTACGTCAATCTCTATCTGCCCTCTCGCCTCACATGGAAGCAGAACGGCGCGAATGTTTCTCTAACGCAGCAGACCAGCTACCCGGAAGTCCCGGAAACCTCTCTCGAAATAAAGCTCGACCGTGCCGCATCCTTCGTTGTCGCATTGCGCATCCCCGCATGGGCAGGCCCGAAGACAACTCTAGCTGTCAACGGCAAGCGCCTCGCATCCGACATCAAACCCGGAGCGTTCTTGCCTATCGAGCGCGACTGGAAGAACGGCGACCGCATCGAAGTCAGCTTCGATATGCCGACGACAGTGGAAACAGTCGATCCTCAACACTCCAACACCGTCGCCCTCACCCACGGACCGCTGGCGCTCTTCGCCATCGGAGATTTATCAGCAAAAATAACGAGGGAACAGCTTCTTGCCGCGCGTCAAGCTGCCAAAGGCTCCAGCGATTGGCTAGTTGAAACGGACACAGGCAAAGTCACCATGAGAACCTTTCCGGCAATCAAAAGCGAAAAGTACCGGCTCTACCATAACGTATGAGCCTGAGCGCGTACTCATGATTTCTGAATAATCGCAACCAGTTGAAGACCTCGCGTACCGCTATGAGAACCGCCATTCCCGAAAATCCTCTCTCGTACCACATGGCGGGATGATCGACTACGCGATTCATTGACAGTCATTTTTCCCGAACTGTACTTACTCCTAGAAGAGACTTAGCAGGATTGCTTTAGACAATCGTCTGTTGTCATTACCGGGGAGGCCGTACAAAGATGCAAACCTTAGTAAGAAATCTACGTGATCCTATTGTCAGGAAGGGGCTTCGCAGAGCGAATCTGCTCCTGCCCATCTTCCTGTGCGCGGCGTTTGCCTGCGTCTCCATTACCGCATTCGCGCAGACAAGCTTCGGAAGAATTTCAGGGACTGTTTCGGCGCCCGATGGCTCGGTGATCGCGGGTGCTCAGGTGACGGTCCGGAATGCTGACACTCAGTTGACTCGTCAGACGAGCACGGATTCTCAGGGCTTCTATGTATTCACGGAACTGCCTATCGGGACCTATAGCGTCGATATCAATCAGTCCGGTTTCAACAAGGCAACTCGCAACAATCTGATCCTGGTGGCCGATGGCCGTCTGACGGCTGACTTCACCCTTACCGTGGGCAGCACGAATCAGACAATCGAGGTGCAGGGGACGAATACCGAGGCCCTCAATACCACATCCGGCGAGTTATCTCGAACAATCGATACTCACCAGGTGGGGAACCTGCCGCTGAATGGCCGTAACTACATTCAGCTGATGACGCTGGTGCCGGGCGCGGTTGTCACCAACCCCGATCAGTTCAGCGTCACAACGAGCCTTGCGGCGAACAATCAGAACCTGAACGGCAATCGTGCAGACAGCAATAACCTCACCATCGATGGTGGCTACAACATGCCGGCGGGCAGCAATACCAGCTTGATGAACAACATCAGTGCTGAGTTCATTCAGGAAGTGAAGCTGCAAACTTCGAACTCTTCGGCTGAGTATGGACGCATGTCCGGCCCCACATTCAACATCGTTACAAAGAACGGGACGAACCAGTTTCATGGCTCCGCCTTTGAGTACTTTCGCAACAACGATCTGGATGCGACCAACTACTTCGCAAAGAAGACAACGGCTCTGCACTTCAACGATTTTGGATATACATTTGGCGGTCCGATTTTCCGCAACAAGCTGTTCTTCTTTGTAGGTGAAGAGTGGAAACGGCTTCGCCAGAATCAGACGACACAGCAGCAGACCATTCCGGACTCTGCTTTCCTGAATGGAGACTTCAGCGCACTGCTTCCGAAGACGCAGCTCTACTATCCGGGCACCAAGAACCCGATCCCGAATAACAATATCTCATCGATGATAACGCCGGATGGACAGGCGATTGCGAACGTCTACCGCCTTATGGCGCAGACAAGCGCAGGTTTTACGGACGCCAACGTGGCGAACAATCTGACGCTCAATCCGCTCAACCCGCTGAATTATCGGGAAGACATTGTGCGCCTTGACTATGTTTTCAGCCCGAAGAATTTCCTCTATGGTCGCTGGATCCAGGACGCCAACACGCTGATCGATCCCTTTGGTACATTTTCAAACAGTGGCATCCTGCCAACCACACCCACAACGCGCAACCGCCCGGGGGAAAGCATTCTCTTCGCCGAGACATGGATTCCGACGCCTAACTTCGTGAATGAGGCACGCGTTAACACCAGCTGGGTCTCGCAGCACATTGTTCCATATGGCACCGCATGGCAGCGCAGCACGTATGGATTCCAATATCCGCTGTTGTATGGCGGAGCGCGGTATCCGAACGGCATTCCTTACATTACTGTTACTGGTTTTAACGGCTTCCAGGGGCCAAATTTTGCGCTGAATTCTCCGACGACTGATATTCAGTTTGCAGACACCATTTCCTGGACACATGGTGCGCACGTATTGCGCGCCGGCGCTGTGCTGATCCGCGACCGCGTGGACCAGAATGGCCGCTCGTACTACACCGGCAACATCAGCTTTAACTCGAACAGCAACACCAATACAACGGGCTACTCATTTGCTGATGCGCTGCTGGGTAATTTCAGCTCTTATTCCGAAGCAAGCGCTGATCCAACCGGGTTCTTCCGCTTCTGGCAACCTGAAGCTTTTGTGCAGGACACGTGGCGCGTATCGGCAAAGTTGAGCCTGGACCTGGGCGTGCGCTGGCAATATATGCAGTCCATTTACACCCAGGCCAACAACATGACGAATTTCGATCCTTCCCGCTTCGATCCTGCGCAGGCGGTGCAGATTACGCACGACAGCAAAGGTCTGATTGTGCCTGGGTCGGGTAATCCCTATAACGGATTGATTCGTGAAGGCAGCGGTGTTCCTAAAGACCAGGCGTTCCGTGTTCCCGGAGCCAATGGCCCACTCTACTCGGTAATCCCCGCAGGCGCTCCGCGTGGACTTTATCCCGGCTCGAACAATGTTGGGCCGCGCCTGGGCTTCGCATATGCCGCAAACGATAAAACATCCATACGCGGAGGCTTTGGTATTTTCTACAACCGCGCGGAAGGCAACATTATCTTTTCGCAGGTCAACATTCCGCCGTTCCTTCAGATCGCCAATTACACCAATGGAAATCTTTCCAATATCACCGGCGGGTCTACATCACAGGCTCCGCTGGGCGGCATATCGGCGCTCGATCCGCACCTGAAGACGCAGACCATCGCGCAGTACAGTCTGAATGTGCAGCATGAATTGCCATGGGGACTGCTGACCGAGCTTTCGTATGTGGGCACCGAAGGACGCCACATGCTGCGACAGCCCAACATCAACTACGCCGATCTGACGCAAGTCGCAGCTAATCCCAAGGTTTCCACCAACGCCTTCGTCCCATACAAGGGCTATACCTCGATTACCCAGGTACGCAGCGATGCCACGGCAAACTACAACGCGCTCCAGGCCTACATCTCCAAGCGGGTGGGGGCTCTGCAGATGACTGCGGGATACACGTGGTCAAAAGCGCTGGCAGACGCTTCAGGCGAAGGTGACAACAGTGAAAACTGGACGGTGCGGCACTATAACTATGGGCCAACATCCTTCGACCGCAGGCAGGCGTTCTTCAGCACCTTTGTATGGCAGATGCCGAAACTGGATGGCCACAATGCTGCGCTGAGAACAGCAGCCGGCGGATGGCAGCTGAGCGGAGTGGCACGGTTGCAGTCCGGCCAGTACTACACCATTACCGGCTCCACGCCGACAGGAACACGCCGCGCGGATTTCATCGGCGGATCGAGCGTTTCGCAGAACAAGACCATCGGACACTGGTTTAATACGGCCGCTTACACGGCAGCTCCTGCAGGCCGCTTCGGCACTGCCGGGACAGGTACAGTGGTTGGTCCGGGGCTTGCGCTGCTCGATGCATCTCTGGGCAAGAACTTTGCGCTGGCGGAGCGATTTGTTCTGAAGTTTCAGGCTGACTTCTTCAACGCGCTGAACCGCACCAACTTCAGCACGCTGAACACGAATGCCTCTAATACCAACTTCGGCACAATTTCAAGCGCCAACCCACCGCGGCAGGTGCAGTTGAGCCTGAAACTCAGCTTCTGACTTGGAACGAGGGTGTCCGGGGTCTCGCATTTGAGACATGGGACTTCATGATCTGGGTTAGCCTCTGCGGTCGCGTTCATCGCGAACGCGTCGTAGAAAATCGGAGAGCATCTGGCCGGCTTTGGGAATGAATTTCTCACTAAGGCTGTCCAGATGCTCTATCCTGTCTACGCGAAAGCTGCGGAAATCGTCGCGCAATTCGCACCACGCCGCCAGCGTCCAGGCACCGCCCCAGAAATAAAGCGCCAGCGGATGAACGCGGCGCACGCTATGCTCGCCATCTTCGCGAGCGTAAGCAATCAGGACAATGCGACGTTCCTGCGCCGCAATATGCAACGCGTCGAGTCGTGAACGCACTTCTGCCGATACGCGGATACCCGGAGCATAGAGCAGAACGTCATCAATACGCTCACGCAGATCCGTTGGCAGAACGGCCTCAATTTTGCGAATAGCACGGTTCGCGGCCTCTGTAAGCTGCATGCCTCCCCACGCCTGCACCATGCGCGCTCCGAGGACAAGCGCGGCAATCTCTTCGCGATCAAACATCAGCGGGGGAATATCGAAATCTCGGCGAAGCGTATAGCCCACGCCCGCTTCGCCCGTAATCGGAACGCCGGAAAGCTGCAGGTCCTGCACATCGCGATAGATGGTGCGATGTGAGACCTGCAACTTTTCCGCCAGATTGCGGGCTGTCTGCAAGCGCCCGGAGCGCAACAACTGGACAATTCGAAAGAGCCGGTCGGCGCGACGCATACGGGACTATCTTAGAGCTTTTGCCCCGTCTGCCGGTTTTACGCCGCCGCATGCAGACCGATACGATTGCCTTCGCTATCGCGAATCTGCGCCACCCAGCCTACGCCGGGCAGATGGTTCTTCGGCTCCACAATGGCTCCGCCGGCCTTCTCAATGCGATTGAGAACGGTGTCGAATTTTCCGTCACAGTTGAGGTAAATAACAACGCCGTCTCCGGAAGGCCTGAGCCCTTCGCTACGGGCAATTGCACCGGAAATACCGGGTTTCTGGTAAGGAAAGATAGCCAGATTCGGCCAGGCAGCCTCATGGATCAGCGGAGCGCCGAAAATCGTCTCGTAAAACTGGATAGCGCGGCTAAAGTCAGTAGCTGGAATCTCAAACCAAGTAATAGTGGAAGTAATGGTTTCCTGTGCGGTTGGCATGACGTCCTCTCGAATGGGAATTAACTTCAGTAAAAAGAGTAGAAAAGGGCTGCTGACAGCATGGTGTCAGCAGTGAAAAGAGTGCAGATGGAGGTTCTTATCAGGCCTTTTGGGCCGGTTTACGCCGGTTGGAAGTCTATAATGATGTAGATATGCCGAAGTATTCCATCGTCGTCCCTTTCCACAACGAAGAAGACAATGTGACCGCCATGTATGACCGTCTGAAGGCTGTCATGGAGCAGGTGGGTGACAGCTTTGAGCTGGTCTTTGTGGACGACGGCTCCAGCGACCGTACTTACAAGCTGCTGGAGGAGATTGCCGCCGTCGATAGCCGCGTATTGGTGGTAAAGCTGCGCCGTAATTTCGGACAAACCTCAGCGCTGGCGGCAGGTTTTGACCATGCTCAGGGTGAATTCATCCTGGCAATGGATGGCGACCTGCAGCACGATCCGGCAGAGATTCCGAATTTTCTCGCAAAGCTCGAAGAGGGCTATGACGTAGTCAGCGGATGGCGCAAAGAGCGCATTGACAACTTCGTTATGCGACGGATTCCGTCACGCTGTGCCAACTGGCTGATGGCAAAGCTCTCGGGCGTGGATATTCATGACTTCGGAACCACATATAAGGCGTATCGACGCGAAGTAATCCACAATATACCGCTTTACGGCGAAATGCACCGCTTTATTCCGGCGCTGGCGTCCTGGTATGGGGCAAGCATTTGCGAAATTCCCATCAAAAACGTGAACCGCGAAAAAGGGAAGTCACACTACGGCATTGGCCGCACTTTCCGCGTCTTTTTCGACCTGCTGACGATTCGTTTTCTGCTTAAGTACATGACGCGCCCGTTGCACTTCTTCGGCAGTTTTGGCGCCCTGAGCATGCTTGCCGGTGGCGCGGTTTCCTTCTTCCTGCTGTTGCTGAAGCTGTTCACGCATCAGCATGTGATGGATCAGCATGGGCCCCTCTTTGTAATTGCCGGAGTGCTGATCCTTGCAGGCATCCAGGTGCTGGCAATTGGCCTGCTGGGCGAGCTTCAGGTGCGGCATTATCACACGGCGACACAGCGCGCCCCTTATACCATTGATCGTCTTGTCCGCCTTCGTTCTCCTGAAGAGCCGAGCCTGTTACAGGAAAATTAATCATCGCGCCTGGATAGAGACAGCCATAAATTCCAGCGGCCAACGAACGATTTTCTGCGAATCGGCATCTTTGTAGAGAAGACCTCTGTCGTCCTCCGGCGAGAGTAGGATTGTGCTCACTCCAGCAAGACCGGTTTGTTCATGACGAAGCCTGCAGATGGAAGAAAGCGAGTTGTCATTGAGGGCGTCGATCCAGAGATCGACGCAGGACGTTTTCCAGTCAAACGAATTGTCGGCGACAGCGTTCAGGTCGAGGCGGATGTCTTCGCCGACGGACATGACCGCGTCATATGCTGGCTGCTCTTTCGACATGAAGACGAGGCTGACCTGCATCGCGTCAAAATGGAGCCGCTGGGCAACGACCGCTGGCGTGCCTCCTTCCAGGTCAGCAAGCTCGGAAATTATTTCTATACGATTGCCGGAAGTGTCGATCACTTCGGAACATGGCGAAGCGACCTGGTGAAGCGTCTGCAGGTTGGTCAGGATGTCTCTCTGGAACTGCAGACCGGTGGAATGCTTGTGGGGCACGCTGCTGGACGCGCTAAGGGCGCGGACGCCGCGCAGTTGTCCGAATGGGCACACTCGTTGTATGCGGAATGCGAAGACGAAGACAGCAAAGTCGTCGCCCTGGACCCTGCATTGGCAGCGATGATGGAGCGCTACGCCGATACCGGTTTTGAGACGCGGTATGAGCACGAGCTGCGTGTCATTGTGGATCGTGAAAAGGCGCGCTTCTCAAGCTGGTACGAAATGTTCCCACGCTCATGCTCACCGGTCCAGGGGCAGCATGGAACGTTCAAGGATGCTGAATCGCGTCTCGAATATGTATCCGGAATGGGTTTTGATGTACTGTATCTTCCGCCGATTCACCCCATCGGCTTCAGCTTTCGCAAGGGTAAAAACAATTCTGTGCGCGCCAATCCGGATGACGTAGGCAGTCCCTGGGCGATTGGATCAGAAGCAGGCGGCCACACAGCCATCCACCCTGAACTGGGTACGCTCGATGATTTCAAGCGTTTTGCAGCAAAAGCCCGGAACGCAGGACTCGAAATAGCGCTGGACATAGCTTTTCAGTGCTCGGCAGATCATCCCTGGGTGAAGGAGCATCCGCAGTGGTTTAAACATCGCGCGGACGGGTCGATTCAATACGCAGAAAATCCTCCCAAGAAGTATCAGGATATTTACCCGCTCGATTTCGAGAGCGAAGATTGGGCAGGGCTATGGGAGGCACTGAAAGGAGTCTTTGATTTCTGGATTGCGCAGGGCGTTCGCATCTTCCGCGTAGACAATCCCCACACTAAGGCTTTTCCTTTCTGGGAGTGGGCAATTGGCGAGATTAAACGCGAGCATAACGACGTTCTGTTTCTGGCCGAGGCTTTTACTCGTCCTCGCGTCATGGAGCGCCTGGCCAAGCTGGGATTCTCGCAGTCATACACTTACTTCACCTGGCGAAATACGAAGCAGGAAATCACGGAGTATATGACCCAGCTCTTCCATACGAAGGTGAGGGAGTATTTCCGGCCGAATTTCTGGCCGAACACGCCTGATATTCTTCCCGAACAGTTGCAGATTGGCGGCAGGCCTGCATTCATGTCGCGGCTGGTGCTCGCGGCTACTCTGGGCACGAGTTATGGCATCTATGGCCCCGCTTTCGAACTGCTCGAAAACATTCCTGTCAAACCGGGAAGCGAAGAGTACCTGAACTCAGAGAAATACGAGTTACGGCAATGGGACCTCGACGACCAGAAGAGCCTGCGAGCACTGATACGGTCGGTCAATAATGCGCGCCGCGAAAACACTGCGCTGCAGAACAATCATGACTTGTATTTCCACGTGACCGACAATCCATACCTGATTTGCTACAGCAAGAGAAGCCGTGATGACCGGAATGTGGTGCTGATGGTTGTAAATCTCGATCCAACTCACGTCCAATCAGGATGGATTGAATTAAATCTGGAAAAATTAGGACTCAGCGCGCAGGAGCCGTTTCAGGTGCATGATCAACTTACGGATAAGCGCTATCTATGGCAGGGGCCGAGAAACTATGTTGAGCTTTCGCCATTTGAAATTCCAGCGCATGTCCTGCGCGTAATGCGGCGAGTACGAACTGAAAAAGACTTCGACTATTATCTGTAGCGACGGACGGCACGATGAGCGCGCATATGACTCCACTGAAAAAGGTAAAGAGCGCTGGCAGCGCTACCGATCCGTTCTGGTTTAAGGACGCGATTATCTATGAGCTGCATGTGCGTGCTTTTGCCGACAGCAACAACGATGGCATCGGTGATTTTCCCGGCCTGATTCAGAAGCTCGATTACCTGCAGGACCTCGGCGTGACCTGTCTCTGGCTCCTGCCTTTCTTTCCATCTCCGCTGCGCGATGACGGCTATGACATAGCCGACTACATGACGGTCCACCCGAACTATGGGACGCTCGACGACTTCAAAGCCTTTCTAAGCGCGGCTCACCAGCGCGGTCTGCAGGTGATGATCGAGCTGGTCATCAATCACACTTCCGATCAGCATCCCTGGTTCCAGCGCGCGCGTCATGCACCTCCGGGATCGCCTGAGCGCGACTTCTATGTCTGGAGCGATACGGACCAGAAATACAAAGATGCCCGCATCATTTTTACGGACACCGAGAAATCAAACTGGACATGGGACCCCGTAGCGCAGGCGTACTTCTGGCACCGATTCTTCTCGCATCAACCCGATTTGAATTACGACAATCCGCTGGTGATGGAAGAAGTAATAAAAATTCTGCATTACTGGTTGGACATGGGCGTCGACGCCCTCCGGCTCGACGCTATTCCATACATCGTGGAGCGTGAGGGGACGAACTGCGAAAACCTTCCCGAAACGCATGCTGTCATCAAGAAGATTCGCGCCGCGATGGACGAAGGCTACAGCAATCGGGTCATCCTGGCAGAAGCGAACCAATGGCCGAGCGATGTACGCCCCTACTTTGGCGATGGAGATGAATGCCACATGGCCTTTCATTTCCCTCTGATGCCGCGCATTTACATGGCGCTTCGGCAGGAGGACCGTCTGCCGATTACAGAAATCATGGCGCAGACGCCCGAAATTCCCGAAAACTGCCAATGGGGTTTGTTTCTGCGGAATCATGACGAGCTGACGCTCGAAATGGTCACCGACGATGAGCGCGACTATATGTACCTGGCCTACAGCGCCGATCCACGCATGCGCATCAACATCGGCATACGCCGTAGGCTTGCTCCGCTTGTCGACAACAATCGCCGCCGCATCGAGCTGTTGAACAGCATCCTGTTTTCTTTTCCCGGAACGCCCATCCTCTATTACGGCGACGAGATCGGCATGGGCGACAACATTTATCTCGGCGACCGCAACGGCGTGCGCACGCCCATGCAGTGGACTGCCGACCGCAACGCCGGATTCTCCCGCGCAAATCCAGCCCAGTTGTACAGCCCCGTTATTATGGACCCGGTCTGGGGATATCAGGCAATTAATGTGGAAGCGCAGCAGAGCGACGCGTCATCGCTGCTGAATTGGATGCGCAACATGATTGCCTTGCGCAAGCTGTTCCAGGTGTTTGGTCGTGGGACCCTCAAATTCCTGCCATCCGCCAACAGAAAAGTCCTTGCCTATGTCCGGCAATACGAAAATGAGCAGGTATTATGCCTGGCAAATCTTTCGCGATTTGCGCAGCCCGTGCAACTTGATTTGTCTGAATTTGAAGGCATGACTCCGGTCGAAATGTTGGGTTATGTCGAATTTCCCGTAATCTCCAAACAGCCCTACCCGCTCACCATCGGCCCGTATGGCTTTCTCTGGCTTGAGATACAGCCCGCACAGACAACATGGATTGATCCCGAGTTGGAGACTCCCGCTGTCATCCTGGACTTGCCTCGTGACAGTGATTGGGAGGCGCTGTTTACAGGTCCAAACGGCGATTTGCTCAAGACGGCAATACTTCCTGAATTTCTGCAAAGACAGCGCTGGTTTGGTTCCAAATCCAGCAAAATTATATCCGTAACAGTTACGGATTGGTGCCCATTTGTTGACGGCTATTCGGTATTGACGCTGGTGAGCGTGGAACTGGATAAAGGAAACGCTGAAAGCTATTTCCTGCCTCTGACGCTTATTTACGATGATGCCGCGCAGGAAACCAAAGACTCAAACGCAAATATAGTTATCGCGCCGGTTCGTGCTCCAGGCCGAGAAGGCATTCTATGCGACGCCCTCAGCCGGCAATCAGTATGTCATGCACTGCTCTCTTTGATTGCAGAGGATGGCAAGCTGCAAGGCAGATACGGAATCATACAGGGCGCTTCAAGCCCAATGCTGCCGGAACTGATGAGCGAAGACAGCGACAATATGTCAGCGCGTCGCAGTTCCGCCGAGCAAAGCAACACTTCCATCCTGTTCGCCGACAAGCTCATCCTGAAGTGCTTCCGCAAACAGGAATTTGGGCAGAACCCCGATACCGAAATAGCCAGGTTCCTGACCGAGCACACAACATTCCGGCAGATTGCGCCCTTCGGCGGATCGATTGAGTATGTGCGTGAAGATCAGCAGCCGGCCACGCTCGCCATGCTCCAGGGGCTGGTCGCCAATGAAGGAGATGGATGGCAGTGGACCCTGGAAGAGCTGGAGCGTTACTTTGAGAGCTGCGCGCGAACGCCGCTCCCCGACGAAGTCAAAAATGCAGTGGAACTCGTCCGCGATCACGCCGGCATTTATCTGGAAGCGGCGGGCACGCTGGGTCGCAGGACTGCCGAAATGCACATTGCGTTGGCTTCATCGGAACAGATCGAGGACTTTCGGCCCGAGATATTAAAACCAGGCGAATTGCAGCGAATCAGCGAAGATCTTGCCAGTCATGCCGCAGGCATCATGGGATTGCTGAAAACGAATCTCTCGCGGCTTGCTGAAGACGCCATCGAGATGGGTAGTCTCGCTATGAGCAAACGCCGGGAGATACTTGGCCGTTTCCAAAAACTGGTTGGTGTAAAATCCGCGCTCGTGCGCACAAGGATTCACGGCGACTATCATCTTGGACAAGTGCTCAGAGCTAAGGCTGATTTCGTCATTCTGGACTTTGAGGGCGAACCCGCTCGCCCGCTTGCGGAGAGGAAACAGAAGCAGCTTCCACTGAAGGATGTCGCCGGCATGCTGCGATCATTTGAATACGCGGCTTTTTCAGCATTGGCGAAACACATTACGCGACGCCCGGAAGACCAGCAGAGAATGGAGCCGTGGGCAAAGCTTTGGGTTTCCGCAGTCGAAGATAAATTTTTGCAGGCGTATCGGGAAACAGCAATTCAGTCTTCCGTCGTCCCACGCGATGATCATGATTTCCAGCTTGTGTTGAATGCGTATGTGCTGGACAAAGCTCTTTATGAGCTTGGCTATGAGCTGAATAACCGGCCTGATTGGGTGCGTATCCCATTGGCCGGCATATTGTCACTATTGTCGTAATAAAGAGGAAGAACCGGATGCCGAAGAGCGACGTGGCAGATGACGTAATCGCCGAAACACGGCAGGCAGGTCCCGTAGATCTGCTGATTGGCGTTTCCGGTCCCGTGCGCGCAAGCGATCTCCATCAGCATGTGCCAGGCCTTGCAGATGCCTTACAGCAGCAGACAGGTGTTTTGAACACCGTGATTGCATGTCCGGAAAATGCGGAATCAGAAACCGCCGCTCAGGATGCCGAAGCACCGCGCATCGTTCGATTTTCTTTTGCTGCTTCAGACCCTACAAGTCCACCCTGGGTGATCTCAGCTGCTGCCCAAAAAGCGCTATGCGCTCTCGCAACAGAATTGGACGCCAAAGCCTGCGTTGTCCTTCACGGCGATATGGGGATGTTGAATCCCGAATATCTGCGCCTGCTCACGCAGCCCATTTTTGAAAAACAATGCGATCTGGTATTGCCGGTTTACCCATCGCGAAAGTTTGAGGGCCTGCTGAACCACAGTATTCTCGCGCCTCTGGACCGTGCGTTGTATGGCAAGCGGGTAAGGTATCCTTTAGCGCCGGACTTTGCCTGCTCTGCGCGTATGTTTCAGAAACTGAGTGAATTCTCAGAAATGCGCGCTCGCAGTGAGGCGGCACTTCTCTGGCCGGCAACGCACGCCGCAATTCATAACTATCAGGTATGCCAGGTCAATGTGGATGTGCAGCATGCTACGCAGACCGAAGGCCTTGAGCTGAGTGCTGTGCTGACGAGTTTGGCAGGATCGGCCTTTGCCGAAATGGAGGTCCACGCGGCATATTGGCAGCGCGTGCGGAACTCGCAGCCGACGGCAATTTCCGGGCATCTTGCGCCTCAGATCAGTAATGGCGAGCCGGTCGATGCAAAGCCGCTGATCGATTCCTTCCTGCTGGGATCGCGCAATTTGCAGGAAGTATGGGGCCTCGTGCTGCCCCCGGTAACGCTGCTTGAGCTGAAAAAGCTGACTCGCTCCGCGCCGGAAGCATTCCGCATGCCGGATGAGGTGTGGGTCCGTATCATCTATGATTTTGCGCTCGCTTACCGGTTGCGCACCATCAATCGCGGGCACCTGATGGGCGCGCTGACACCGTTATATCTCGGATGGGTGGCTTCCTATATTCAGGAGATGGCAGCGCGTTCGCCTTTGGCGGCAGAACAGCGTTTCGAGCAACTGGCAAGAGCTTATGAAGAAGGCAAGCCATATCTGGTATCGCGATGGAGATGGCCGGATCGGTTTAATCCATGAAGAAGGAGAACAATGATGTGGCAGCAGGTTGAAGAGTCATTGCGCGGGTCCATGGGGCGCGTTTTTACGAAGATAGCGACCCTGTTGCCGGGGATTCTCGCGTTCGTGCTGGTATTAATCATCTTTCTCCTGATCGCGTGGCTGGCGGCAATGCTGGTGCGATGGATACTGCGTGCCGTTAAGTTTGATGAACGGACCAGCTCAGGCTCAAATGCGTTGAGTGATTGGACATCGAGGCATACTCCGAGCATTCTGGTCACGCGGGTCGTCTTCTGGTCTTTTGTAATTATCGGCGTGTTGGTTGGCGTCTCAGCATTTGAAGCTGGTTCAGCGGAAGCCGGCATCTCGGCCTACATTTTCGCCTATGTGCCGCGCGTGATCGGCGCAGCAGTGCTGCTGTTCTTCGGGACCGTCATCGGGCGGTTCCTTTCTCGCAGCGTGCTGATCAGCGCCGTCAACATGAATCTGCAATATGCGCGATTGCTGGCCGCCGGAGTGCGATGGCTGGTTTTCGTTCTGACGGCAGCAATGGTGCTCGACCATCTTGCGATTGGAGGCGCCATCGTCGATCTTGCCTTCGGCATCCTCTTCGGCGGAATCGTTTTTGCTCTGGCTCTGGCCGTCGGGCTGGGCTCGCGAGACCTCGTGAGTCGATCCCTGGAACGCGAAGCGACCCGGCCTGCCGAACCTCCCGTGGAGGAGAAACTGCACCACTTCTAAGCGCCTAAGGCGCGAAGCAGAAGGCCGGCAAGGATTCCGCCAATGCAAGGCCCCAGGACTGGAATATACGCATAGCCCCAGTCGCTGTGCGACTTGCCGGCAATGGGAAGGGAAGCATGCGCAATGCGCGGACCGAGATCACGCGCTGGATTAATAGCGTATCCGGTCGTGCCCCCCAGCGAGAGGCCAATGGCCCACACTACGCAGCCAACCAGATAAGGTGAAAGCCCGGCTGCCGGGCCGGTAGAAAGCACCAGCTTCGAGGTCATTGACCCGACTACAAAGACAAGCACCGCCGTGCCCAACAGTTCAGAAAAAATATTGGCAATCGGGTTCCGGATGGCCGGAGCAGTACAGAAGGTTGCGCGTTTCAGGTCTGCATCTTCCGTAATCCGCCAATGCGGAAAATAATGCAGCCATACTAAAACTGCTCCAACGAAAGCGCCGAGCATCTGTGCGGGAACATACACGGCAAGCTTGCTGTAGTCCCCCGACTGCACCGCCATGGCCAAGGTGATGGCCGGATTAAGATGCGCGTCCTGACTGCCGCATAGCACTGCCGTAAAAACGCCGCAGAGCACTGCGAAGGCCCAGCCCGTTGCAATTACCAGCCATCCGCTGTTTTCAGCCTTCGAACGCTTCAAAAGCACCCCGGCAACTACACCGTTGCCGAGCAGAATGAGCACTAATGTGCCCATAAATTCACCAAAAAACGGCGATCTCATTCGTCTTCTTCACCCTTGTGATCTGGTATTGCAGCATTTTTCACCGCAGGCTGTATTGCTTAGCAAGTGCTTGGATTTCAGCAACCTGCCCCTGAATCCAGTCTTCTCCGCGATGCAATTCCTCCGCCATGATGCGCGCCGCAGGCAACGCCATTGCACTGGCAGCTTCCGCATCCAGGAACAAAGCGCGTGTCCGGCGCGCCAGAACATCTTCCACGGTACGGGCCATCTCCTGCCGCGCAGCCCACACCACTTCTGCGCCAATGTACGGAAGCTTCGGATGCAATGGCGTATTTAATTTCGCGTTGCGAGCCGCGATCTCTCGAATCGCATCCGCATCCGAGCCGTAAACCCAGAGATTGCCGAGGTCTTCCGTGTGGCTGCGATAGCCATGAATTTTCAGCGTTTTCGTCACGCATGGTTCTTCGCGCAGTCGTCCCAGCGTGATCGCATGATCGATGCAATCTTCAGCCATATGACGATACGTCGTCCACTTGCCACCCGTGATGGTCAGCAGGCCAGAGTTGTCAACGTGGATAGTGTGATCGCGTGAAAGCGATGAGGTTTTAGCCGTAGGGCCGCCCGCCTTGACCAGGGGACGAATCCCAACATAGACGCTGAGCACATCGCTCCGTTTCGGCGGACGGCTCAGGTAAAGCGCAGCCGTGTCCAGAATGAATTGAATTTCCTGCTCAAACGGCCGCGGCTCATAAGTGGGCTGTTCAATCGGCGTGTCGGTTGTGCCCACGAGCGTATGACCATGCCAGGGAATAGCAAACATCACGCGGCCATCACTCGTATGCGGCACCATAATGGCCGTATCACCCTCCAGGAACGATCGTTCAAAGACGAGATGAATGCCCTGGCTCGGCTCAATCATCGGCGCAGTTTCAGGATCGGCCATCTGCCGAATCTGATCAGTGAAAATGCCGGTAGCATTGATGACTACCTGCGCCGGAATTCTGTATTCATTGCCGTTTTCATCATCACGCGCGACGACGCCGTTGATATAACCTTCATCATCTTTTGTAAGAGCCTTAACCGGCATGTAGTTCACGAGCACAGTGCCGTGATCGGCTGCCGTCGCTGCCAGATGAATCAGCAGGCGCGAGTCATCGAACTGCCCGTCGTAATAGATGACACCGCCGCGCAGCCCTTCTGTCTGCAAAGTGGGCAAACGCTCCAGCGTCTCCTCATAGGAAAGTACCCGCGACTTGCCGAAGCCGTACTTGCCCGCAAGCATGTCGTACAGCTTCAGTCCGATACCGTAGAACGGCGCCTCCCACCATGAATAATTGGGAACTACAAATGCAAGGTCCTTGACCAGATGCGGAGCATTCTGCCGCAGAAGGCCGCGCTCCTTGAGCGCCTCCATGACCAGCGAAACATTGCCTTGTTCCAGATAACGCACGCCGCCATGGACCAGCTTGGTGCTGCGACTGGATGTTCCCTTGCCAAAATCTTTGGCTTCGAGCAGAAGCACATCAAAGCCGCGCGTGGCCGCATCGACTGCGACTCCAATTCCCGTAGCGCCGCCGCCGATCACGACAATGTCCCAGGGCGCAGTCCGGTGCGCAATCTGCGCGATCATCTGCTCACGATTCATGCGCGCTCATCCTGTGTCCAATGCTTAGAGCGCTCAACGGCATTCCGCCAGCGCTCGCGCTGTTCGGCTATTCTGCTCCGGTCAGTTCGCGGCTCAAATCGCGTATCATTCCGGCGCTGCGACCATATCTGCTCAGGGCTCTTCCAGAAGCCAACCGACAGCCCCGCAAGATAAGCCGCGCCCATCGCAGTCGTTTCCGTTACCGCTGGTCGCAGGACAGGAATCCCAAGCAGATCAGCCTGAAACTGCATGAGCATATCGTTAACGGCCGCTCCACCATCGACGCGCAGCTCAGTAAACTTGCTGCCCGATTCCGAATTCATCGCGTCGATCACATCGGCAACCTGAAACGCAATACTCTCCAGCGCGGCATGCGCAATGTGTCCCGGCTGCGTACTGCGACGCAATCCAATCAGCAGCCCACTGGCGTGCGCGTCCCAGTGAGGCGCTCCCAGGCCGACAAACGCAGGCACAAGAACAACGCCATCGGAATCTTTCACAGATTGCGCCAGCGCTTCTACCTCTGAAGATGTTCGGATCAGCTTCAGATTATCGCGCAGCCACTGCACCACTGCGCCCCCAATAAAAATGCTGCCTTCAAAGGCATATTCGAGCCGCCGGTTGAGACTGCATATCAGCGTTGTAATGAGTCGATTTTTGGATGAAACAAACTTCTCGCCGATGTTCTGCAGCAAAAAACATCCGGTTCCGTAAGTATTTTTAGCGTCTCCGGGATTAAGACACAGCTGCCCAAAAAGCGCTGCCTGCTGATCGCCCGCGATGCCTGCAATCGGAATCGACCCGAGACCCAGCGTTGTCGTTACTTCGCCAATTTCGCCACTGGACCAGGCGACTTCAGGCATCATCTGCTGCGGAATTTTGAAAACCCGAAGCAGCTCTTCATCCCATTTGCCCTCAACCACATTGAAGAGCATCGTGCGCGAGGCATTCGTGTAGTCCGTGACATGCTTTTTGCCGCTGGTCAGGTTCCAGATCAACCAGCTATCGACCGTCCCGAACGCCAGCTTACCGGCCTCAGCTTTTTCCCGTGCTCCGGCAACGTTGTCCAGAATCCACGCTATCTTGCTGGCAGAAAAATAGGGATCGATCAGCAGGCCGGTCTTGCTGCGCACCGTCTCTTCCATTCCATCGCGGACCAGCCGGTCACAAGCGCCCGCTGTGCGCCGGTCTTGCCAGACAATCGCATTGTAGATGGGCTTACTCGTCTCTCGGTCCCATACAATCACCGTTTCGCGCTGATTTGTAATGCCAAGCGCAGACACATCGCGCGGACGCGCTCCAGCCCTGGCAAGTGCATCGATTGCCGAGCTGAGCTGAGAGGTCAGAATGTCGAATGGATCATGCTCCACCCATCCGGAATCAGGATAAATCTGCTGAAATTCCTTTTGTGAGGATGCGACGATTTCACCATTTTGGCCGAAGAGAATCGCACGCGAACTGGTTGTTCCCTGATCAAGCGAAAGGATATACGACATTGTTTTCTCAAAAAGTGACAGCGAGATGAGTAGACAATGATAAGGTGCTGTGTGGCAAGCCGGGCCTGTCCTAACAGAGCCGACAGGGCCTTGGTGTGGCGGGTCACTCCACGACGCCGTCATCCTTGTATCTGTAAAAGAGGGAGGGAAGGGAAAGACAATAGGAGTTGGGCCGAGAGATCGGTCCCCGCGGCGGACGGCTTCCGTTCATCCTCAGGTGATAGTTCACCGATGCTCAGCCCGGGTGACCGCTGCCCAAGTCACGTACGACCGAACAGTCGCACGACGTGCCTCAGCAAATGGCCTCCGCTCAGGGCAACAACTTAGTGGATTGCCCACAGCCGTAGCCGGGGTTGTGGGAAAGCGGAAAACAGCTCCTCCGTTTTCCGCCTTTTCCATCAACCCGCCCTTGCCAATCCAGACAGTCGCTGAGCGCCGCGAAGGATCTGCTTTATCAGCACAAGAACGAACAAGGGTCCCCAATCCTATCGCGTAGTTTGCGATAGGGTGGGACCGCGAAAATTAAACCGGCTGACCGGCTCACTCCGTCCTCAACGCCTTCACCGGATCAATCGAAGCCGCACGCCGCGCCGGAAGAATACTGGCAATCAGCGCACAGATTCCCAAAGCAATGATGGAGCCTGAAAGCACCATCGGGTCCCACGCCTTCACCTGATAAAGCTGGTGCGCAATCAGGTGTCCGCAAGCAATGGATATGGGAATGCCAATTGCCAACCCAGTCAGGATTTGCAGAAATGCCCCGCGCAAAACCAACCGGACAATCTTCGTCCGGTCCGCGCCCAGGGCCATGCGTACGCCGATTTCACTCGTCCGGCGCTCGACCGTATAGGCGGTAACGCCGTAAAGTCCAACAGCCGCCAGAACGAGCGCGAGTATGCCAAAGAGTCCAGTCATCTGAGCCATTGCGCGCTGCTGGTCAAAGTTGGCGTCAATGTGTTCTCCCATCGGCTCAATATTGAGCAGCGTGATATTAGGATCGATCTCACTGAGAGTATGGCGGACTTGCGGCTCCAGTCCGTCCATGCTGCCGTGCAGCTTGAGGACCGCGCCTTCAATGTAGTGGCTGCCGTCATCGATCATCTGCATTAAGGCGTTGTCGTACTTCACATGCTGCGCCAGCGGAGCGAAGAAGATGGGCCGTATGTCGTTATCGCCATATAAGTTGTTCCACATGTACTTGGCATTGTTAACAACGCCGACGATCTGAAAGGTCGCTCCATACTGCGGCAGATCAAGGCCGAAACGTTGTCCAATTGGGTCTTCGCCCGGCTTGAAGAAGCGCTTCACAAAGGCCTCGTTCACGACAGCGACATTCGGAGTGGAAGCGGTGTCCTGTTCGGTGATCGAGCGCCCCCGCACAATGTGCTGGCCCATCAGCTCCAGATAACCGGGGCTGACGTGGTCCCACGAGGAGCCGACCTGCTCGTTCATGTTGGGCATTCCGTGGCCTTCACGAATAATCATTTCGCCCCAGTTGTCCTGGAGTGGCGCGTATTGCACCGGCGCCGCGCTTTCTACGCCGGGAATGTGCGCAAGGCGTTCCTGCATCTCGCGGTACATGGCGTCGAGTTTTGGCTGCGAGTAGGTATTGAACGGTCCAATCAGGCTGATGAGCGCGCGATGATCAACTTCATAGCCCAGGTCCTGATGCTGCATCTTTTCAAGGCTGCGCGTCAGCAGCCCCGCGCCGGCAAGCAGAACGACAGAGAGCGTCGCCTGAAAGATGACGAGGACCTTCTGTGAAAACGATGATCGATCATGCGTGCTCCGGTTTGCCCCGCGCAGCGCTTCCGCAGGATCGGCATGCGACGCCAGCCATGCCGGTGCAGTTCCGAACAGCGCTCCCGTAATGAGAGACAAAACAAATGCAAACCCGAGGACGGGCAGCGACGGCGTCGCATCGATAGGAACAAACTTCGCGCTGTGAAAGGTGAGCGCAACAAGGAGCTTTACGCCAAGATAAGCAATCACCAGTCCAGCGAGACCTCCGAATACAGAAAGCACCAGGCTTTCTGTAAGCGACTGCCGGATAAGCCTCCTGCGCGATGCGCCCAGAGCCAGTCGAACCGAGGTCTGTGCCCGCCGCGCCGCGCCTCGAGCCAGCAACAGGTTGGCAATGTTAGCGCAGGCAATCAGCAGCACCAGGGCGCAAACAGCCAGCAGGATGCGCAGGTTATTGCCGTAGTCCTCTTTCATCAATCCCACGCCATTTCCCGCGGGAACCACTTTCACGACCTGCTTCGGCAGGCCGGCTTTGATTCCGTTCATCCAGTCAGCAGGGAAGTCAGCGCCATTCATGAGCCATTGCCGAATGAGGTTGGTCATGCGGGCAGGCACAGCGTCAACAGTAGCGCCGGGCTTAAGCCTGCCAATCACGCGCAGCCATGCCTGGAAATGATGCAGGAAAGAACCCTGTCCGGCAAAAATCGGTTGCTGCAGAAGAGGAATCCAGAGATCAGGCGGATCGCTGCGCAGCGTTTCTCCAAAAAATCCTGGAGGGGTAATGCCAACAATGGTGAAAGGGTGGCCATCAAGAATAAACGTTGAGCCCACCACCTTAGGATCAGATCCATATTGCTGCTGCCATGCGCGATAGCTGAGCATGGCCACGGAAGGAGCGCTTTCCTGGTCGTCCGCCGGCTGAATTGTGCGTCCCGCGAAAGCGCCAATGCCGAAGGTGGAGAAGTAATTGCCGCTGACGTATTCACCGCGCAGAGGCTTTGCGATCCTGTCAGCTTCTCCGCGACGTGTGCTGATTTGCTGCCCGCCTGCCTGGAATGCCGCCAGTTCCTCGAATTCCGGCGTGTTCTTCTTCATCAGCTCATAGAACGGATAGGAGAACATGCCCCAGTTGTCCTGCGGACTACCTTCCACGCAGCAATCATTGCCGTCGCCAATGCGATAGAGACGCGACGGATCAACCACCGGCAGAGATTTCAACATGATCGTGTGGATCAACGAGAAGATTGCGGTCGTGGCCCCAATGCCGAGGGCAAGCGTCAGCATAGCGGTAAGGGTAAAGACAGGAGAAAGCCGCATCTGACGGAGAGCGTAAGCAATGTCTTGTCGCAAAGTTTGCATGAGGAGCCTCTAATCCGCCATACGAGCAAACAACCAGCCATGTTCCGGAAGAGTTAAGTTATTGATACGAAATTATTCGTATATTGATCTTCCCTGAAGGATTGTTCATTTGCGGACAATGATGTCCAATGGCGGACAGTTGGAGAGCAGTTTTGGTAACAAAGGGTGAATTCAAATCAATGTGAGCATGGATATGATTTCAAAATGTAAAGTGGAATGATCATCTGACCGTAGCGCAAAGGCACCTGCAGAATTTACTTTGCTACATGACCGCGCAATATTTCTAGCCGTCCTGTGTCGCGATCCGTCGTTATAGCTGTATATTCTTCATTGTGTTCACAGGCAAGAAGGGCGTTGACTTCTTTTGGCATATCAATTCTTCGGATCGCACTTCCATCAACGGGATTAAATTCATAAACTGGACCTTCATGCAAGGTTCCATTGCTATCTGTATTAGCGAATGTTTTGATCTTCCAGGAAGAATCGCTTGCGGAAAGGAACGAACCTAATGTCTGTTTTGACAGAAGTTGCAATTGAATTGAACGTACTACTCCGTCTTCACTTACCTCAATAATCTCGTCGGAAGTCATTCGCGGGATTAATAAAAGATTTTCTCCATCGGGTACGATCTGTAGAAAAGCGAGTGCGCCATCCGGAATTAGGTCAGCTAAGGGTTGTTTGGTTCTAGCGTTAGGTTCAGAGTTGTAGTCTCTGTCAAATAGTAGAAAGTCATGATTTATATTTCCATTAATATCCATGACAAAGAGATGAGTAGAATTGGTCAACTTATTTATAGCAGCTATTAGCAAATCTCCTGATTTATACAGGCCAATTTCTTTGGGTTCTATTTCAGAGGAAATATGAATGACATGTTCCAGAATACCTTTGCGATTATATATAAGGATCAAATACGAGGTCTTCAGTTCATTCGAATTATTCTGCTCTAAGGGATTTGTTTCAGGGCTCGCTTCCACTAACAGTGCAACATATTTGTCATTCACAGAATAATTCAGCGGCCATGAGATAGATTTGTAACCTGGAATATGTTCTGTAGAAAATTTTGTCTCTTCGGAAGAACCCTTCAGCGAGTGCAAATTTAACATCATGTCATTGGAAGAGTCCGTTATTTGAAGAAAAATAGATCCATCGCTTGCGCAAGAATAGTTACCGGACATGATCGTCCCCCCTTTCCCTAAGGGGGTTAATTCGGGCTTGCCAAATTCAAGCGCAACAGCCGAGATTTCTTGCGAGCGTGATAATTTTGATTCCGTATCCGGTTGCGCAGCGAGACGAACCGTGGCGCCAATAATTATCAAAATGACAAAGAAACAACGCATAGCAGTTATTTGCGAACAAATTTCTTTTTAAAGTGAATGGCATCTAAGCTGTGGATCTCTTCTTCAACATTAAAATCAGGCCTCGCGGCCTTGAAAGGGACTAACCCACCATCGCAAGAAGCAATAAGGATATCAGCCTTAGCAGAAAACTCCATCATCCTCCTGAGCACGTCAGGAAGGTTTAACCCATGATTAACACAAGCTCCAGTCGCAGCAACATAGAGTACATAGCACGCATCACCATCTATATCGTAACCACAAAATATCTTGTTGGGCGCCGTTGCTAGAGCGGGAGGATTCGGGGCTGCAGCATTAGGGACCGGATACGAAAGCTGATTACATCTCGTGTAAGGATAGTTGCAAGGAAACCATTGGGACACCGGCTTTCCACATTGTGCGCTGGCAATTACTCCCAGCAATAAGAAAACTGATACAGTGAGTAGTTTGTTCAATAATATTTCCCCTCCTACCCATGTTAAATGGGGAAGCATTATCATAAGTTAGTCGCGATGTCAATAATTTGGTAACAGCATTTCTTTTTTGAGGCCAATTCCTTAAGCCGGGTCTGCCTACATTTTGCAGAGATGCGGATATCCCAAATAAGGGCCCCGTACAAACAGGTCTTGTAAATACTGAAAATAAACAATCTCCGTACAAAACGGGGGCTCGCGGAAGGACCGGAACAGCGCCTTTCCGATGAATTCGTAAATGAAAGCACGTTCAGGGCTGCATGTCACGCAGTTTGCAGATAGGGCGTCGTTTCACGCGCGCTGCGCAATGCCGTCGCCCACCAGTGTAGGCGCTTCAGCATCGTTGTCATGGACCGCTCAGCACGCTCCGGCTCCTTCAGCGCGCCTGCGCCATCGAACTGCTCCCATGCACCGGCAAAGCTTACTGAATCGCGCATCGTGACGGCATGCACCTCGGCAAATACCTGTCGCAACTGCTCCACAGCGCGCAGGCCGCCGGAGATTCCCCCATAGGAAACAAAGGCCACGGGCTTCGCATGCCACTCCGATCCGGCAGAATCGATCAGATGTTTCAACGGCGCGGGATAGCCGTGGTTGTATTCCGGCGTGACGATGACAAAGGCGTCCGCTTCGGCAAGGCGCTGCCGCCGGATGGCGGGGTCTTCCACCGCAGCCGGGTCGATCAGATCGACCGTAAATGCACCGTGCTTAGTAAGCTGGGCGGCCGTCCATGCCGCGACCGTATCGCAAAAGCGCCCGGGACGCGTACTGCCGTAAATCAATGCGACTTTGAGTTTGTCTTCCATCAGAGCTGTTCCTTTCTTGCAATGGCGTTAAGAAAAGCGTATGACCTCAAGTAAACTTGAGGTCAAATAGGAAAAATGAAAGTCGCGGATCAGAACGCTCCGTCATCTCGTTGCATTTCGAGTGAGCTGACCGTTGGAGAAGTTGCTCGCCGCAGCGGGGTAGCTGTCTCTACGCTGCATTTTTATGAGTCCAAAGGACTGATCCAGAGCTGGCGTAATCCAGGAAACCAACGTCGCTATGCGCGCGACGTGCTGCGCCGTGTGGCTGTTATCAAAGCGGCACAGCGGACTGGGATTCCGCTCGAATCCATTCGGCAGGCGTTGCACGAACTACCTGACAGACGAACCCCGACTGCCGAGGATTGGGCCAGGCTCTCGAGGAAATGGCGGTCTGAGCTGGATGACCGCATCCAGAGGCTGATTGGCTTGCGTGACCAGCTGGACGGCTGCATCGGCTGCGGCTGCCTTTCGCTTGGTGTCTGCCCGCTACGAAACCCGTGGGACAAGCTCGGCGAAGAAGGCCCTGGTCCCAGGCTTCTCGACCCCGATTTGTGCGCAAAGCAAGGCAAAAAATGTCTGTAATCAGGCTTCAGTTACGATGGAAAGAGGTTACAGGCAAGGAGGAACATGGCTGAGGAACTGTATTTTGAAGATTTCTACCCAGGCCAGATATTCGAATCGCTTCGCAGTTATCGTGTAACAGCAAAAGAAATCACGGAATTCGGCGAAAAATACGATCCTCAGCCGTTCCATATTGATGAAACCGCGGGGAAAAGCTCTTTTTTCAGCGGTCTTGCTGCTTCAGGCTGGCTCACGGCTGCGATTGTGATGCGTCTGCGAGTGGAATCCATCAGGGTGGCAGGAGGAATGATCGGCGCGGGCGTGGAGGAGATGCGCTGGACCCACCCGGTACGCCCTGAAGATAAGCTGCGAACCCGCTCGGAAGTTCTGAATGTAAGGCAATCTAACAGCCGTCCCGACTATGGAATCGTGCGCTCCCGCACAACCGTCTTCAATCAGAATGACGAAGTCGTAATGCGATCTATCGTGAACTTCCTCGCCCCTTTGAGAAAAAAGAAGAGTTGAGGGTTTGAGAGACATTGCAGGTGGGCAAGATCAGGGGACTACCGCTACGGCTTCGATTTCGACTTGTGCATCTTCGCGGAAGAGGGCCTGGACGCCGGCCAGGGTGCTGGTGGGTGGATGCGCTTTGTTGATGAACTGGTCGCGGACTTCGCGAAGGGCCAGCAATTTGTCGTGATTGACGCCGACAACGTAGTAATTCAGCTTGACTACGTTCTCAAAACCGGCGCCGCTGGCCACTAAAGCTGCCTTTAAGTTGGAAAATGCTTGCATTGCCTGCGCACGAAAATCGTTCTTTCCGGCCATTTCGCCCTGTTTATTCAAGCCGACCTGGCCGGAGATAAACACGATTTTGCCGCCAGTGACGACCGCGACATAGCTGTACCCGTTTGGTGTACCGAGCTCCGGCGGATTGCTGAACTGAACAAGCGGTTTGCTGTCAGCCCCTGTTTGGCCCAGAGCCGAAGCAGCATAGGCGGTAACGCTGAGCAGCATACAAAACCGAAAGAATTTCATTTAGAAATCCTGAGGAGCGGTTACTTTTCGACCTCGACGCCGCGCCAGAAAGCTATGTGGTTCTTGATGTTACGGGCAGCTGGCTTGGGATCGGGATAGTACCATGCGGCATCCTGATTCTCCTGCCCATCAACCAGCAGGCTGTAGTAGCGCGCCAGGCCCTTCCAGGGACAGGTTGAGGTGGTCGAGCTCGGACGGAGAAATTCCCGCTTAACCGCCGACTCCGGGAAGTAGATGTTCCCCTCTACGGTCTCGTAAGTATCACTTTCTGCAATAGTTTTGCCGTTCCAGACTGCCTTTGCCATCGCGTTTCTTAGTTACCTTCCGTAAATCTAGTCCCGTATACATTAGCAGATGCCGCGATTCTGCAAAAGGCGCAGCCCGGAAATCTGCGGCAACGCAAATTTGAGTGAGACAGAAAATAGTGTGGCGGAAAACAAATTGCAGGTCCCTCCACTCCGCTCCGGTGGGTGACACTCATTTTTGTTCAGATCGAATCCCGAATTTGCTTTAGACGGCCTGTTCTAGCAGTGGGCCGTGGGTTTCGACGGTAGGCTTCTCTGTGACCGGAGCATCGCCGATTCGCTTTGAGTAGCTGCAGGCGACGGCCGGTTCTTCTTCGCCTTTCTTCTTGCGCTTCTTCGGAGATTCTTCTTCGTCGGCAGCTGCCGGCTTTTTGTTGTTTGGGCAGACGAGGTAAACTCCGGATTTGAGCGTTTTTTCCATCAGATAGGGTGAGCCGCATTCCGGGCATTTCTTGTCTACCGGCTTGAAGTTCGCGGTGAAGTCGCACTTGGGGTAGTTTTCGCAGCCGTAGAAGATGTTGCCTCGACGGGCCTTCTTCTCGACGATTTCGCCTTCACCGCACTTCGGGCATTTGACGCCGATGGTGTTCTGCTTGATGTACTTGCATTTCGGGTACGCCGAGCAGGAGATGAACTCGCCGTACTGACCTTGCCGCTTGACGAGCTGGCTGCCGCATTTCGGGCAGTTTTCGTCAATCGGTTCCGGCGGTTTCTGCTGCTGCTTCTGGTGCAGGCGGCGGACGGTCTTGCAGGGCGGGTCTTCGTTGTAGCCGGGGCAGGCCATGTATGGCCCCCACGGACCGTTGCGCAGCACCATCACGCGCCCGCAGTTTTCGCAATATTCTTCTTCCTGTTCGGCTTCCTGACCTTCGGTTTGGAGGTGCGGCTTGGCCTCGAAGTTTTCGCGCGTGTAGCTGCAGCTGTCCTTCTTCTTTTTGTCGTACGCGCTGCAGGCGTAGAAGGAGCCGAATTTGCCCCACTTCAGGACGAGCGGTGAACCGCACAGCGGGCATTTCTCGTCCGTAGGCTTCTCCATCCGCTTGATGTTCTCCATGTGCTTGCTCGCGTCCACGAGCTCTTCGGCAAAGTGTCCGTAGAAGCCCTTAAGCAGATCGGTCCATTTCTCGCGGCCGTCTTCGATGTCGTCCAGCTCCTCTTCGAGCTTAGCTGTGTATTTTGTGTCGAAGATGTAGGGGAAGTTCTTCACCAGAAGATCATTCACCACAGTCCCGATTTCGGTGGGCACAAAGCGACCCGAGCGGCCACCGATCTTCTGCACGTACTCGCGGTCCTGGATTGTGTTGATAATGGACGCGTAGGTAGAAGGCCGTCCAATGCCCTGTTCCTCGAGTTCTTTAACGAGCGAAGCTTCGTTGTAGCGCGGAGGCGGCTCCGTGTAGTGCTGTTCCGGCTTTAATTCGTTCAGCTTGAGAGATTGGCCATTGGTGAGCGCAGGCAGTTTGTTCGCGAGCGCTTCGTCGTCTTCGTCTTTTTTGTCTTTGGCTTCTTCGTAGACTTTGAGGAAGCCGTCGAATTTGAGGACAGAGCCAGTGACGCGAAAGTCATAACTGCGGTCAGCCCTGGCAACGATATCTACAGTCGTCTGATCGAAGACTGCCGGCGTCATCTGTGAGGCGACGAAACGCTGCCAGATGAGTTTGTACAGCTTGTATTGCTCGTCGCTCAGATAACGGCGTATCTCGTCAGGATGTTGGCTGACATCGGTTGGGCGTATGGCCTCGTGTGCGTCCTGCGCGTCCTTCTTGGATTTGAAGGTGTTGGGCGCGGCGGGCAGATACGCATCGCCGAGTTTCTTTTTGATCCACTCGCGAACGTTGGTGATGGCTTCCGGAGCTACGCGCGTCGAGTCAGTACGCATGTAGGTGATGAGGCCGACGGTTTCGCTGCCGATCTCGACACCTTCGTAGAGACGCTGGGCGACGCCCATTGTGCGCTTGACGTTGAAGCCGAGCCGGCGCGATGCGTCCTGTTGGAGCTTGCTGGTGGTAAAGGGCGCGGTCGAGTTCCGCCTGCGCTCCTTGCTTTCCACGTTGCGCACCGACCATGCGGCCTTCCTCAGCTGCGCGATGACCTCGTCGGTAATTTTCTGATCGGGCAGTGCCGGCTGATCGACGGTCTCGACGCGAGCACGCTCACCATTAATGCCGACAAAACGGGCAGTAAATGGCGCACTCTTCTGTGCTTCGAGTTCAGCGTCGATGGTCCAGTATTCGACTGGATTGAATGCCTTGATTTCGCGTTCGCGCTCCACGATGAGGCGCACGGCGACAGTCTGCACACGGCCGGCGGAGAGGCCGCGGCGGACTTTGTCCCACAATAGAGGTGAAACCTGGTAGCCGACGATACGATCCAAGACGCGGCGCGTAGTCTGCGCATCAACGAGATGGGAATCGACATTGCGCGCATGCTGAAAAGCATCACGCACGGCTTTCGGTGTGATCTCATTAAATGTGACGCGGTGAATCGCGTTCTTCTTGACGACCTTCTTCAACTCGTCGGCAAGGTGCGCGGCAATGGCCTCGCCTTCGCGGTCCGGGTCAGGTGCGAGATAGACAGCGTCTGATTTTGCCGCCAACTTCTTGAGACGGTCGACAACTTTCTCTTTGCCGGGGATGACGATCAGCTCCGGCTCGAAGGTCCCGTCTTCAAGGTCAACACCGATTTTATTTTTGGGCAGGTCCTTAATATGTCCGAGCGATGCTTCGACGGTATAGTCCTTACCCAGATATTTGTTGATCGTCTTTGCTTTCGCAGGGGATTCGACGATCACAAGCGCTTTGCTCATTGGTTTCCTTCAATTCAACTTACTGCGAGGATCCTGGTCCAAAGCCAGGATGTCTCGCGCTGATTCACCGGCCTAAATCACCCCAAAACGCGAACATCGCGCGTTCCGGGGGCCCGATAAGGCCGGTGCTTCTACCTTAAACCTGCTCTATTCCACTGAACCAATCCACTGAACCAAGCTCAGTGATGTGCTTCCAAATTGAAACAGACGTACAACTGTCTGAATTCTTATGGAAGCTATCATGCTTTGCCGCAACGAATCCAGCGCGCACATTATCTACAGACGCAAATTCACGCGAATGGATACATGACAACGCTGACGGGAATATCAAAAACTTTTAACGTAGTTCTTGCCCGGAAGTTGCTTGATGCGCCCTGCAAGCTCCAGTTCAAAGAGTGCGGTAAACACCTCTGATGAACTCAGCTCAGGTTCCAGCTTTTCCATGATCTCGTCAAGTTGCAACGCTTCATCGTGGCGAAGAACGCTGATGACCCGAGTCTCAGCAGGCGGCAGGGGAGCTTCCTCAAATAACGATGCAGCAGAGGGGGCTTTCGATGCAAGCTCGCATTCGGAATCCACTTCGAGGCGAATCTGCGAAGGCAGATCTTCCCATACGTCCTCCCACGTAGCCGTGAGCTTAGCTCCCTGTTTAATCAATGTGTTAGGACCCCAGGCGTTCTTTGTCGTTACGTTGCCGGGCACAGCGAAGACATCGCGGTTTTGTTCGAGCGCACAGCGCGCAGTCACGCGCGTGCCGCTGTGCTCGCCCGCTTCGACAACGAGGACCCCGATGCTCATTCCGCTGATGATGCGATTGCGCTTGGGAAAGTTCTGCGGAGCGGGAAAGGTGCCCAGCGGAAATTCGGAGATGATTGTGCCGCCATTGGCAAGAATCTGCTCGGCGAGAAATTTGTTTTCCTTGGGGTAGATGACGTCAATGCCGGTTCCCCAAACGGCGATGGTTTTGCCTTTTGCGGCAAGCGCTCCTTTATGTGCGGATGTATCGACACCGCGCGCCATGCCGCTGAGGATCACAAGCCCGCGTGCGGCGAGATCGCGCGAGAGCATCTCAGCCATGCCTGATCCGTAGGGTGTGGGATGGCGCGTGCCTACGACTGCTATCGAGGGTTTGGCTAGCAGGGCTGCATCACCTCGTATCCAGAGCAGAGCAGGCGCGTCGAAGATTTCGCGCAGGCGCTCCGGATAATCCGAATCGGCGTAGGTGAGAAACGACGCGCCGGATTTCTGCATCACTTCCAGTTCTTTATTAGCTGCGTCGAGCGCGTTGCCGTCGACAATAAACTGCACGGCCTGCGCGGGGAATTGCAGAGCTTCGAGTCCGGTGAGTGGCAGGTGGAGAATTTCTTCTGCTGATCCGGCTTCGCGGAGGGCACGCAGGATGCGGCGCGGGCCGAGGCCGGGAGTAAGGGCGAGAGCAAGCCATGCGAGACGCTCCTGGTTTATGGAGCCGGCAGTGGGCGGCAAGGCAGATTCGAGATTTGTGGACAATATGCGCGCACTTTCGGCGGTGTTTTGCCTGAATGGTTTTGATTTGTGATTTTGCTCGGAGGGTAGACGCGATGCGATGTGAAGTCAAGTTACCGAGGGTTATGACGTTAAATCCCAGGTCTCAAAATCGAGACCTGAGGCATCCGACAAAGGACGCCAAGAAAACGCAAAGGACCGCGGAGAGACTCATTGTTACACTAACGAGTGCATCACTTAAGAATTGCTGCCATTAACTTCCTCAATCCTGCGCCGTTGATGTGGGATTTCGAACATGAACCGGGCAAAAGCCGCCTGGCGGAGCGTTATTCGATTCATCAGACCACTCCCGCCGGCTGTGCAGATGAATTGGTTCAAGGCACGGCAGACATCGGGCTGGTTCCGGTTGCTACATTTGCGTCTGCGCCTTCGCTGGCTGTTGTTCCAGGATGCGCGATTGCTTCGCTGGGTGATATCCGTTCGATTCTTCTGGTCGTGCGTCATGCCGATGGGGTGAGCGGCGCGCACAGAGTTGCTCTTGATACCTCATCGCGAACATCAGCTGCTTACACGCAAATTCTATTCCGCAAATATTGGAATGCAGGAGTGGAATTCGTTTCCCATGCTCCTGATCTTGAAGCGATGCTCAAGATTGCGGATGCGGCTTTGCTGATTGGCGATCCGGCACTGCTGGCGCTCGAAGACCGCGCAGTACGCGAGCAACGCACAGGCGAGAAACTTCACTACCTCGATCTTGGCCGTGAATGGCGAGCTTTGACAGGGACGGCATGGGTTTCGGCTGTCTGGGCAGTGCGTCCGGAGGGACTACAGGATGCGGGCATCAGCGCAGAGGCTGTAGTGCGGGATTTTCAGCAGTCGCGTGATAACGGACTGGCGCATATAAATGATCTGGTTACAGAATGGTCTGCGCGGCTTCGAGTGCCGGCAGATACGATTCGCACTTATCTGACACGCAATATCCACTACCAACTGGATGAAGCCTGCATCGAAGGACTGCGGCTGTTTTATCGCTACGGCATGGAGTGCGGGGCTTTGCCTGCTGTTCCGGAACTGCGGTTCCTATAAATTTCGGTTGGTTTGCGACTCGCGTTTGTAAAAATGCGTCCAAGAGTGCGTGAGCTATTGGCAGAATGCGGCAGCGCACCATTCGCACAGACATGCCTCGCCCATTCCTCATTGGCTCGTCCACTTCGGCGTGTTCGGCATCTTTGCTGTTTCGCTGCTGGATGCCTCGGTGATTCCATTACCTGTTCCCGGCAGCACGGACCTGCTGATTCTACTGCTGGCCGCGCGGCACAGCGCGGCATGGTTGCTGGTCCTTGCCGGCGTGTCGGGAAGCGTGATTGGCGGCTACCTGACATGGAGCGCAGGCAAGAAGGGTGGCGAGACGATGCTGGAAAAGCGCGTCCCAAAGCGCTTCTACGCGCACCTCAGCGGATGGGTAAAACGGCATGGAATGGCAAGTGTGGCCGTTGCTGCGGTTCTGCCACCACCAATTCCGCTGCTTCCTTTTCTGCTCGCTGCGGGAGCGCTGGGCGTCTCACGCAAGCAGTTTCTCTGGTCGCTGGGAACTGCAAGGACTGTGCGTTACAGCCTGGTGGCGTGGCTGGGAGTGACTTACGGCAGGCGCGTGCTGCGGCTTTGGGCGCGCTACTTGTCCGGATGGGCCGATGTAATTCTCTGGGTATTTATTGGATTGCTGGTTGCCGGGATTGTGTTTGGGATATGGAAGTATCGGCATGGGCAGCATAGTGCTCACTTACCTGTGCGGGCTTCGTAATTGAATTTGTCATCCTGAGAGAAGCGAAGGATGACAAATTCAACTAACATCTAAATCTCCCAGCGAAGCAGCGCTGCTCCGGTGGTAAAGCCTGCGCCAACACTGGCGACCAATACAAGATCATACTTCTTCAGGCGGCCTTCTTCGCGCGCGGTCTGCATGGCGAGGGGAATGGTTGCTGCGGTGGTGTTGCCGTAACGGTCAATGTTGATGATGACGCGCTCGGGATCCATGCCGAGGCGGTCTGCTGTCGACATAATGATGCGCTTGTTCGCCTGATGCGGGATAAAGCAGCCGAGATCGGCTCCCGTGATGCCGCAGCGAGTCAGCACTTTTTCTGTCGCTTCGGCCATTTTGCGCACCGCGTATTTGTAGACAGCCTGTCCGTCCTGATGAACATAGTGCATCTTTTTCGCCACTGTTTCGGCAGATGGCGGATTGAGGCTGCCGCCGCCTGGCATGTAGAGCGAGCAGGCCCCTGAGCCATCGATCTCGTGTACGAAATCGATCATGCCGATCTCGCCTTCTTCTGCCGGCTCGATCAGGACAGCACCGGCCCCGTCGCCGAAGAGGATGCAGGTGGCGCGGTCTGTGTAGTCGATGATCGAGGACATGGTGTCTGCGCCGATAACGAGGACTTTGGAATGTGCGCCGGATTCGATGAGTTTGCAGCCGGTCTGCAGCGCATAGACAAAGCCGGAACAGGCGGCAGATAGATCGAATCCCCATGCGCCTTTTGCGCCGAGCTTGTCCTGCACAAGGCAGGCGGATGAGGGAAAGAGCATGTCTGGCGTGACGGTCGCGACGATGATGGCCTCTACTTCTGTCGGCTGGATGCCGCGCTCTGCGAGACATTTCTTCGCGGCTTCCACGGCCATGTCGCTGGTGGCCTGGCCCTTTTCTACAAGGTGCCGCTCACGGATGCCGGTTCGTTCGACAATCCATTGATTATTCGTATCGACCATTTTTTCGAGATCGGCATTGGTCAGGAGGCGGGGAGGAACATAGGTTCCGAGGGCACTGATTTTAGCGCGTCGAGACGTATGAGGACGCACGATAAGGCTCAAGGCTCATCTCCATCTGCTGCAAAGTAAAGAACCATTTTCCATGAGTGTGTGCTTCGATGTCTATGAAAGCGATGGTTCGAATGCGTGAGATGTGTAAAAGTTCTGTGTCAGAGGCGAGGTGGATATGTACCGGGCTACCTACTGCGCACGCACTGGCCCGTTACCGTTGCTCCCTTCCGGGCCTGGCGGGGTTGGCGGGATTGCGTCGCGTAGGACCCGGCACACTTGTGATGATATCACTTAGCGCGATGCTGGACTAAGCACAAGGCATGGGAGCGCCGTGGCAACGCCTGCGCACCTTCATGTCCCGATTGAAGTTTACCTCCGGTCTTCGTACGAACCCGATGCTGAATATGTGGATGGCGAGATAGAGGAGCGTCCGGTAGGCGAATACGATCACTCATCCTGGCAGGAAGCAATTCTAAAGTGGTTTTGGCAGCACGAGAAGGAATGGAGTCCTGGCATCACATGGATTCTTCCTCCGTTGGTCGTCAGAATGACGATTATTAGCCCGTATCCGGTAAAATATGGAAGTGACTGAATCTTTTCTGGATGATGCTACTGTTAGTGTCATCGATTCCCCAAAAACCGTAACTGAGACGCCTCGCCTTAAGGTCGGCTTTGTCAGCCTGGGCTGTCCCAAGAATCTGGTGGACAGCGAAGTCATGATGGGTCTGCTCGATCAGGCAGGGGCGCGAATGACCAGTTCGCCGGAAACCGCCGATGTTCTGGTGGTAAATACCTGCTCGTTTATTGATACAGCCAAGCAGGAATCTGTCGACACGATTCTGGAGATGGCGCAGCACAAGACCACGGGCAAAGCACAGAAGCTGATTGTTGCCGGGTGCCTGGTGGAGCGCTATCGCGAAGAAATTCGCAAGAACATTCCTGAAGTGGATGCTGTTGTCGGGACTGGCGAACTGGAAAAGATTCTCGAAGCCGCCGGCCTGGAAGCCTCGGCGGCAAGCGCTCCAAAGCCTGCATCGCCTTTTAATATTCTTTCGGGAACTGCTGGCCGCGCCGAGGGCGATCTGCGTGAAGCGCAGGGCCGCTTCGCCCGCAAGGAATGGGATGGCGCAGACGCTGAGCTGCCGCAGTATCTCTATGACCACACCACCCCGCGTCTGCTGGCGACGCGGGGACCGTCGGCTTATATCAAGATTGCGGAAGGCTGCGATCATCCGTGCAGCTTCTGCGTGATTCCGAATCTGCGCGGCAAGTTTCGCTCGCGGCACTTTGAGTCAGTTGTGGCAGAAGCGGAGCGGCTGGTATCGCAGGGCGTGCAGGAGATTACGCTGATCGGGCAGGATACTACCTGCTATGGCGAAGATCTCGGCCTGAAAGATGGACTCGCATTGCTGCTGAACAAACTTGCAGGCATTGAAGGGCTGCGCTGGCTGCGTTTTCTCTATGCGTATCCGAATAAAATTACGGGGCGGCTGCTGGAGACGATCGCAAAGCACGACAATATCTGCAAGTATCTCGATGTTCCGCTGCAGCATGCCTCAGGACCGGTTCTCAAGAGCATGAAGCGCGGTGCAAATGCCGATATTTTCCTCAAGATGATGGAGAAAGTCCGTGCTGCAGTGCCGGGAATCGCTCTGCGCACATCGTTCATCGTCGGCTTCCCAGGCGAAACGCATACGGATTTCGAGACACTCTCGAATTTCATCAAAGAAGCGCGCTTTGACTGGCTGGGCGTTTTCGGCTATTCCGATGAGGAAGGCTCAGGAGCATTTTCGCTCGGCGACAAAGTTCCTGCGAGGGTCATTGAGCAACGTAGACGCGTGCTGATGCGGCTGCAAAAGAGCTTGAGTAAAAAAGCGAAGCAGCAGTGGGTTGGCAGGACCATGGCGGTGCTGGTCGAAGGCGAATCAACAGAGACACCGTTGCTGTGGGAGGGGCGCTCCGAGTTCCATGCGCCGGAGATTGACGGCACGGTTTACATCAATGACTTGGGCCGGCTGGACGCGATTAATCCCGGCCGATTCTATGAATGTGAGATCACTGAAGCGCACGACTATGATGTAGTCGCGCGGGTTGTAAGAGAGTTGTGAGAAAGAGTTATTGCTCAAAAAGACTTTGATGTGTAGAAAGTATCACTGAGATTCATCCTCCCTGTTGATCGTCAGAATTGACGATGCTTCTTGATTAGTCATGACGGAAAAGACATCAAAGAAAAATCCGATTTTGCGATGCCCCACCTGCCGCACACTTGTAGCCAGAAGTAGCGAGGATTTTCCCTTCTGTAGCGACCGCTGCCGGCAAATTGATCTGGGAAAGTGGGCAAGCGGCGCTTATCGCATTTCGTCGCCTGTGCTTGATCCGGAAGTGCTGGAAGACCTGAAAGGATTGAAGCCCGGGCGCACGCACGATGAAGACGAGTAAGACGCTATGGGCCTGGACGGCAGCTACATTCTTCGGCGCGGGGTTCGGAAAACCGGGTCCGGGGACGTGGGGATCAGTCGCAGCCACTCTGGCCTGGTTTCTGGTTGTATTCTTAGCCCATCTCTCGACCATTCAGACAGCGCTTCTATCCGGGCTGGGTGCGCTGCTGGCTCTGATCGTTGGAATTCCTGCGGCAACGATTGTGGAACGCGAGAGCGGGCGCGAAGACCCGGGCTATGTTGTGCTGGATGAGGTTTGCGGGCAATGGATTGCCCTTGCCGCCTCACCTCCGGACTGGCGGCATGCTCTGCTGGGCTTGCTCCTTTTCCGTCTCTTCGACATCATAAAACCGTGGCCTGCCCGCCAATTAGAGCGACTGCACGGCGGAGCCGGTATCATGCTGGATGATGTAGCTGCCGGAATATATGCTCTCCTGGTATTTCTTGTGATACATCGCTGGTGGTAAGGTTCTGCTTCGAAGAGAATAGGAAATGAGCCGCTGGTTTCGAGATATGGCCCGAACGACAAAAGTCGAAGTATCGAATCAACCGAGAATTGATGAACTTGTGCCCGCCGCTGCGCTGCCGGGCGGCGAAGTGGAACTGGCCGGATCCAATCTCGGTCCGCTTGCAATGCGCCAGCCCGTGGCAATGCTGGGTCAACTGGCTGCATCTGTGCTGTTGAGCCGCGGCCAGCGCCTGAAGCTGCGTGTTCCAGACGAAGCCGAAACCGGACAGCTGCAGATTCTGCAGAACGGAGCACAGAGCAATACGGTCAAGCTGCTGGTTGCGGGAATGATTGCCACCGATGTTCATATCGTCGCAAACCCGGCGGTGGATAGCGATGGCAACATCTACGCCACACTCTCCGGACCGAGAGGCCAAAGCACTCCGGTTTCGGTTTTTCGCATCGGATCGGATGGCGAGATGCGGCCCTTTGTCACCGGCATTATGAATGCGACCGGGCTGGCGCTCGATCCGGAAGGCTTTCTCTATGTCTCTTCGCGGAACGATGGTACGGTCTTCCGCGTATCTCCGAATGGCATCTACACACAATTTGCCGAAGGCATGGGAATTGCCACTGGTCTGGCATTTGATGCTGACCAGAACCTGTATGTTGGGGACCGTAGCGGCACTATCTTCAAAATTGCTCCTGATCGCCAGATTTTCGTCTTTGCCACGCTGGAGCCAAGCGTAGCTGCATATCACCTTGCCTTTGGCAGTGACGGAACACTCTATGTAACCGGGCCAACGACGTCGAGCTACGACTGTGTCTACGCGATTGATCGTGATGGCAATTCGCGTGTTTTTTATCGCGGTCTGGGCCGCCCGCAGGGACTGGCTTTGGATATCGCCGGCAATCTGTACGTCGCCGCCTCATGGCGTGGCAAACGCGGAGTAGTGCGCATCACTCCTGAAGGAGAGGCATCGCTGGCCATTGCCGGATCGGGAATTGTGGGGCTTGCCTTTGCGCCCGGCGGTGATGTGATTCTGGCAACGAACACGGCCATGTATCATTTAGCTTTGGGAGTTGAAGGACTGCATTTCTTCTGATCTTCGTTCTGCCCTCCGCACTGCATGAAAAGTGAAATTATCGCCATCGGGTCTGAACTGCTGACGCCCTTCCGTCAGGACACAAACTCGCTCTATCTCACAGAGCGATTGAACGAGCTGGGCGTGATCGTGGCCTTCAAGACCATCGTCGGCGACCGCAGAAAAGACCTTACCAATGCGATTCGCACGGCGCTGGGGCGAGTGGACATCGTAATTACAATGGGTGGCCTCGGCCCAACGGAAGATGACCTGACGCGCGAAGCTTGGGCCGACGCGCTGGGCATTGAGCTGAAGCGCGATGCCGATATTGTTGCGCAACTCTATGTGCGAGCGGCACAGCGGCACTGGCAGTTGACAGAAAACAACCTGAAGCAGGCCGACATGCTTCCCGGCGCACAGGTACTGGAAAATCCGCGCGGCTCAGCGCCGGGACAATGGCTCGATACAGTTTTTGGTCAGCATCGCAAGCTTGGAATTCTGCTTCCGGGGCCTCCGAGTGAGATCAAGCCGATGTTCGATGAGCAGTGTATGCCGCGATTGCGTGAGATTGTGCCGCCGCGGTTTATTGCCACGCGCACGCTGAAGGCGGCCATGATTGGCGAGTCCCATTGCGATGCACGCATTGCCCCGATTTACGGGCGTTATACCGATGTGGAAACAACCATCCTCGCGCATCTCGGTGATATTCAGCTGACGCTTATCTCCTCCAAGTCGACGATGGAAGAGGCTGAGGCACGGGTAAATGAATTGGCCAGCCTGATTGAAGAAGAGCTGGATGACTTGATTTACTCATCAGCGCTCAGGGCAGAATCGCTGGAGCAGATTGTTCTCTATTACCTGGAAATGCGCGGCGCGACTCTCTCTGTCGCAGAAAGCTGCACTGGGGGGCTCATTGCCGAGCGGCTGACGAGCATCAGTGGCAGCTCGCGATCGTTTCTTGGCGGGGCAGTTGTTTACAGCAATGAGCTGAAGACGGAATTCGCCGGTGTTCCTGAAGAGTTGATCGAAGAAAAAGGCGCAGTAAGTAAGGAAGTGGCGTCTGCATTGGCTGAAGGAATTCGCCGTCGCTGCCGCAGCACCTATGGGGTGGGCGTGACTGGAATTGCCGGGCCGAGCGGGGGAACGGAAGAGAAGCCGGTCGGATTGGTTTACATTGCCATCAGCGACGGAATCCAGACAGAAGTAGTTGAGAAGAATTTTTCCGGCGACCGCGAACGCATCCGCTTCTATGCCAGCCAGCAGGCGCTCGATATGGTTCGCCGCAAGCTCATGTAAACCGCTCCGCTGACTGCTACACTCATAATCGCAATGTCATTTGTCGCATACCTTGTTGTGATTGCGGTGGTTGCATATCTGCTTGGATCTATTCCATTCGGATATGTGCTGGTACGGCTTTTTCGCAATGAAGATATTCGCGCAAAGGGCAGTGGAAACATCGGCGCAACGAATGTGGTCCGCTCCGGCGCAAAAGGGCTTGGCGCGCTGACATTTCTGCTGGATGCGCTGAAGGGATATGTCGCCGTGCTCGCAGGCGCATGGCTGCTGCGCATACCCGGCTCGCAGGCGCCTTCCGCGCAGAATGCGATGGCGCTGGCTGCGTTGTTTGTCATTCTCGGACACATCTACTCATTATGGCTTGGCTTTAAAGGCGGGAAGGGGGTCGCGACTGCTCTTGGAGTCTTTCTTGCGCTGGCATGGCTTCCCGCGCTTGCAGGGCTCGGAGTATTTATCGTGATATTTGCATTGTCCCGGTATGTTTCGCTGGCATCCATTCTCGGCGCTGCGGCATTTCCGGTGTTTGCCTTTCTGCTGCCGCATCCTCCATATGCAGCTATGCTGACTGCGGTGACTGTGATTGCTCCTCTCATTGTGATTGCCAAACATCATCAGAACATCTCCCGCCTCTTGCATGGAACCGAGTACCGCTTCGGCAAAGCGAAGGCCAGCGCCGCATGAGCCGCATTACCGTCATGGGCAGCGGCGCATGGGGCACTGCGATTGCGCTGAGCCTTGTCAAACGCGGCGGCCATGATCTGACGCTCTGGTCACACTCGCCTGAGGTGGCAGAAACAATCTCGGAGCGTGGCGAGAACGCCGTGTTCCTTCCTGGATTTCCTATCCCGAAAGATGTTCGCGTAACTTCAAACATTGAAGAAGCGCTGCGCGATGCCGAGATTATTGTGAGCGTAATGCCCTCGCATCACGTCCGCGCAAGCTATCAGCAGTTCGCGCCATTTCTGCGCTCAGGCCAATTACTGGTGAGCGCGACGAAGGGCATTGAGGACGAGACGTTACTGCGCATGAGCGAAGTGATCGTCGATGTGCTCAAGGGCTTTGGGCTTTCTCTTCCGGTAGCAGTGCTCAGTGGACCGTCCTTTGCGCAGGAAGTGGCCGCGGGCTCGCCGGCCGCGATCACGATTGCTTCATCGGATTCTGAGATGGCTGCGCGAGTACAACGTGAATTCGGCAGCCAGTCGCTGCGTCTTTATACGAACGAGGATGTTGTCGGCGTGGAGCTGGGCGGCGCGCTGAAGAACGTCATTGCTATTGCAGCAGGCATTGTTTCGGGACTTGGTTTGGGGCACAACAGCGCGGCGGCGCTCATTACGCGCGGCATTGCTGAAACTACGCGCCTGGCCGTGGCCTGCGGAGGGCGGAGCGAAACACTGGCTGGGCTTTCGGGAATTGGCGACCTGGTGCTGACCTGTACTGGCTCTCTCTCGCGCAATCGCACCGTTGGAATCGAATTGGGTAAAGGCCGCAAACTGGCGGAGATTCTTGCTGATTTGCACGGAAAAGTAGCCGAAGGCGTACGGACGACTTCAGCTGCCCTGGGACTTGCACGCCGCCACGGAGTCGAGATGCCGATTACAGAGCAAGTAGCTGGGATTCTGCATGAGAACAAATCGCCGCGTGAGGCAATGCGCGAGCTGATGTCCCGTCCGGAGCGCGACGAATAGCTTGTTACACTCAAAACAGCATGATTCAAACGCTGTTTGGCAGTCTCAACGAGCCCGAAAAAAAAGGCATTTTCGACCGCATGAAAGATGCTGTCTCGCGCACGCGGGACAGCCTGGGCGAGCGGATCGAGAGCGTCATTGCGCTCACGCGCGAAGTAGACGAATCTGCGCTCGAAGATTTGGAAATGAGCCTGATTGCTTCTGACCTGGGTGTGACGACCACGACCGAGATTATCGATGCATTGCGTGAGCGCGCAAAACGCCGGCAGATTCGCGATGGCGCGGAACTCAAAGAATTATTGAAGGAGCAGATCAAAAACATTCTGGATGAGCAGCAGCGCGCCCCGCGTTCTGTTGCGACTCCGCCGGAGGTCATCATGATGGTTGGCGTCAACGGCACCGGTAAGACGACGACGACCGGCAAACTGGCGGCCTATTATCGCGCGCAGGGCAAGAGCGTGCTGATGTGCGCTGCAGATACCTTTCGCGCCGCAGCCATCGAGCAGCTTGAGGTATGGGGGCAGCGCAGCGGGGTTGAGATCATCAAGACCCGCCAGGGTGGCGATCCATCGGCGGCGCTCTTTGATGCGTTGCAGGCTGCGAAGGCGCGCAGCAACGATGTGCTGATCGTCGATACGGCTGGCCGTCTACATACCAAGAACAGCCTCATGGCCGAGCTTGACAAGATGCGGCGCACGACGCAGCGCATTATTCCCGATGCTCCGCACGAAGTGTTGCTGGTAATGGATGCGACGACCGGGCAGAATGGCCTTCAGCAGGCGCGGCTGTTTACCGAATCTGCCGGAGTGACCGGTATTGTGCTCACCAAGCTTGACGGCACGGCGAAGGGCGGCATCGCAGTGGCCATTGCCCGTGAGCTGAATCTGCCGGTGCGGTTTGTTGGTGTTGGCGAGAAGCTCGGAGACCTTTTGCCATTCGACAGCGCGGCGTTCGCCGATTCGCTGCTGGGAGCCTAGCTTGCCTGAAGAAGATACTTTATCTGCCGATCTCAAATGGATGGCTCGCGCACTGGAACTTGCGCAGCGTTCGGTAGGAGTATCTTCGCCGAATCCGGCAGTGGGCTGCGTCCTTGTACAGAAAGATGAAAGCGTCGTCGGCGAAGGCTTTCATGAATATGCGAATCTGGACCACGCCGAGATTGTGGCTCTCAATCAGGCTGGCAAAAAGGCGCGAGGGGCTACAGCCTATGTAACGCTGGAGCCATGTTCACATCAGGGACGAACGGGACCTTGTGCAGATGCGCTGATTGCTGCCCAGGTGAGCCGCGTTGTGATCGCGACGGGTGACCCGAATCCTCTGGTGAATGGCCAGGGTATTGCAAAGTTGTGGGCCGGCGGTGTTTTCGTCACGACAGATGTTTTGCGCGATGAGGCTCGCGCTTTAAATGACGGCTTCGCGAAGTACATTCGGCATCGTCTGCCGTTTGTAACGCTGAAGGCGGGCGTTTCCCTCGATGGACGCATTGCTCCGGCTTCTGTTCCCTCCGGACAAACCCATTACATTACCAGCGAAGCCTCACGCGCAATCGTGCAGCAGATGCGGTATGCGTCCGATGCTGTCATTACCGGCGTCGATACGGTGATTGCTGATGATCCGCTTCTGACTGACCGCAGCGGACTGCCGCGCCGCAGGCCGCTGTTGCGGATTGTGCTTGATTCTTCGCTGCGTCTGCCTCTGGATTCAAGGCTGGTGCGCTCGGCGCAGGATGATGTACTGGTCTTTTACGCATCGGCTGAACCGGAGCGGGAGCGCGCATTAGAAGCGGCAGGCATTCGGATAGAGAAGCTGGATGCTGTAGACGCGCATGTTTCTCTTGAGCGCGTGATACAGCGGCTTGGCGAGATGCAGATTCTTAATGCGATGCTCGAAGCAGGTCCGCGTCTGAACAGCGCGGCACTTGCGCAGGGGATTGTGGATAAGCTGTGTCTATTCTATGCTCCTGTCCTACTCGGCTCAGATGCTGTCCCATTGCTTGCGGGTCATGGGAGAATCGAAGCCGCAGTAGAAAGCATCTCATGGAAGGCGATTGGTGAGGATGCCTGTTTTGAAGGCTATCTTCGTGATCCCTGGAAATAATTGGTATGTTTACCGGACTGATTGAAGCAACTGGAAAAATTTTGAGCGTGGAAGAGCGCGCAGGAACGCGGCGGATTACTGTCTCGGCTCCCGGCCTGGCTGAGCGGTTGCGTGAGGGCGATTCTATCGCCGTCAGCGGCACGTGCCTGACGGCGCTGGATATCTCAATCGATCCACCAGTTTTCCATGCCGATCTGGCGGAAGAAACGGTGGCGCGGACTTCGCTGGCGAAACTCAAGCCGGGAGCTGTGGTCAATCTGGAACTGCCGACGCCCGCTGGCACTCCGCTCGGTGGGCATGTCGTCCAGGGACATGTGGATGCAACCGGCACCCTGCTTGGACTTGAGCCTGTTTCACCTGATGCGGATCGTTCGCAGACTGACTGGTGGCTGCGCATTGCTGTTCCGGAGAGCATCGGCCGTTACGTGGTCGAGAAAGGCTCCATTGCGATTGAAGGCATCAGTCTCACGGTTGCGAAATTTGACGGCAAGACAGTCACGGTTGCGATTATTCCACATACCTATGCACACACGAATCTGCATACGCTCAAAGCCGGCGATCCGGTGAATCTGGAAGCTGATGTAATGCTGCGCTTCTTCGAGCAGCAGCGGGAAAAGAAGACTGAACCTGAATTTGAACTGACGCTGGATTACCTGATCGCAAACGGCTACTGAACAGCAACCGTCCGTCATTCTGACGACAAATGGACGAAGAATCTCAGTAATGTCAGCCCGAAAATATCACTTGGGGTTCTTCCCCTTCTATTTGTTCAGGGTCAGAATGACTGTTCTAGCCTAAGCAGTCACGCCGCGCGGCTTCACATGCTCGCGAATGAAGTTGACTGTAGTCTCAAGCGTCGTTCCCGGTCCAAAGATAGCTGCGACCCCCTGCGATTTAAGAAATTCGACATCCTGCTCAGGAATGGTTCCTCCCAGCACCACGAGAATATCTGAGGCGCCGCGTTCATTCAGCAGAGTAGTTATGCGCGGCACAATAGCATTGTGCGCTCCGGAAAGAATGCTTAAGCCCACGCAATCCACATCTTCCTGAATGGCCGCGTTGACAATCATTTCCGGCGTCTGGCGCAGGCCCGTATAGATGACCTCCATGCCGGCATCTCGGAGCGCGCGGGCGATGACCTTCGCGCCGCGATCATGGCCATCAAGGCCCGGCTTGGCGACAAGGACGCGAATAGGAGTAGTGCGTTCGTTCGGCATAGGAACTCGAAAGGATAGCACAGAACGCAATGTGCGGAGCAGCGGGATCAGAGCAACAGTTCTGTACTCAATCATCTACACTGACTAAGTAGTATGAGCCTTTTCGGCAACACTCCGGACCTTGCTACTGCGTCAAGAAACGCGCCACTCGCAGAGCGTATGCGTCCGCGCACTCTGGACGAATATGTAGGCCAGGAGCATCTCCTCGGTCCGGGAAAACCGCTGCGCGTCCAGATCGAACGCGACGACGCCTCGTCCATGATCTTCTGGGGACCTCCTGGAGTTGGAAAAACTACGCTGGCCAAGATCATCGCCGAAACCACAAAGGCCAGCTTCATCGAATTCTCCGCAGTTTTATCGGGGATCAAAGAGATCAAGCAGGTCATGGCCGACGCGGAAAAGGCCTCAGTCTACGGCTCACGCACCATTCTGTTCGTGGATGAAATTCATCGCTTCAACAAAGCACAGCAGGACGCCTTTCTTCCCTACGTTGAGCGCGGGACTATTCGCCTCATCGGCGCAACGACTGAAAATCCGTCTTTTGAAATAATCTCTGCGCTGCTCTCCCGCTCGCGGGTCTATACGTTGCACGCATTGACAGATGCGCAGATTCTTCAGCTGCTCGAACGTGCTCTTGCCGATAAGGAGCGCGGGCTGGGCAGTCTGCGACTTGAAGCCGATAGGGATGCCATGGAACTGCTCGCCGGCTATGCCAATGGAGATGCCCGCCATGCGCTCAATGGCCTCGAAATTGCTTCAAGATTGGCGCAAGCAGCCAATAGTCGCCTCACAAAAGAGCTCGCGACTGAAGCCTTGCAGCAGCGGGTCCTGCTCTATGACAAGCAGGGTGAAGAGCACTATAACCTTATATCGGCACTGCACAAGTCTGTTCGAAACAGCGATGCGGACGCCTCGCTCTACTGGCTGGGACGCATGCTGCAATCCGGCGAAGACCCGATGTATGTTGCTCGCCGCGTTATTCGCATGGCAGTCGAAGATATCGGCCTTGCTTCGCCTGAGGCCTTGAACCTCTGTCTCTCAGCCAAAGACGCAATGGATTTCCTCGGCTCTCCTGAGGGCGATCTCGCTCTCGGGCAGGCAGTCGTTTACCTCGCGCTCGCACCCAAATCGAACGCCCTCTACACCGCCTATGGCGAAGTACTGTCGGACATAGACACCACCCGCGCCGAACCCGTACCGCTGCACTTGCGCAACGCGCCTACCCGGCTGATGAAAAATCTCGGTTACGGCAAAGATTACAAGTACGCGCATGACGAAGAGGGTCGCGTCGCCGATATGGAATGTCTGCCGGAAAGCTTAAGTGGACGCACGTACTATCACCCCACGGCCGAGGGGCGAGAGAAGCTGCTTGCGCAGCGCATGGAAGAGGTTCGCAGAATCCGGGAATCCAAGCGCAAATCATGAGCCATTTCTATCGTGAGTAAAACGACGGACGGGCTGTTTTCTTGACGACAACAAAAAAACTCGTCATCACGGATAATTTTCCGTACAATTCCCACGATCAAAACAGGAGGACTATGATTACACGTCGCAGCTTCCTCGGGAAATCGACTGCGCTCGCAGGCACCGTTGCTATTGACCGCACGCGGCCATTACTGGCCATGATGCAGCAGGGGACGTTCCCCAAAGATTTTCTTTGGGGTGCCGCTACAGCTGCGATGCAGATCGAAGGAACTCCCATGAGCAAGGGCGGAGGCGAGAGCGTCTGGGAGCCGTTCCTGCGCAAGCCGCATGCGACGCTTGACGGCAATACCAACACCATCGCCGACGACAGCTACAACCGCTGGCAGGAAGACATCGACATCATCCGGCAAATCGGTCTCAATGCATATCGTTTTTCCATCTCATGGCCGCGTGTGTTGCCGGAAGGCGCTGGCCGCATCAATCAGCAGGCCCTCGACCACTATGACAAGTTCATTGACGCGCTGCTCAAGATCAATGTCACGCCGGTCGTGACCGTTTATCACTTCGATTATCCGGAAGCGCTGCAGAAGAAGGGCGGCTGGCTGAATCCTGACAGCTCGAAATGGCTTGCCGATTACGCCGAGCTGCTGGCAAAGCGCTACTCCGACCGCGTGCGCTACTGGCTGACGATCAATGAGCCCAATATTTTCTGGAGTCTGTCTTCCGAGGCGACGATGTTTCCGCCTGCAGAGAAACAGCCACCCAACAAACTCGTACAGGGTTCGATCAATATTCTTCAGGGGCATGGCCGCTCCGTGCAGGCCATTCGCGCTACGGCAAAACAGCCGGTAAAGATCGGCATGCCCATAGCCGGCATGATCAACATGCCCGCAACCGAATCTGCCGCTGATATTGCAGCCGCTCGTGATTCCTCGTTCACTCTGAACCCGATCCAGATCATTCCCGGAAGCCCAGGCCAGTATCTGCTGAACAACGCCTGGTGGCTCGATCCGATTTTCCTCGGCAAGTACAACGAATCGGGACTCAGCCATTATGGCAAAGACGCGGTCGCCGCTACAGATAATGCCCTGAAAGTCATTCACCAGCCTATTGACTACTGTGCTGTGAATCTCTATTTCGGCGCTCATTTCAAAGCGGGAGCTGACGGCAAACCGGAGAAAGTCCCCGACCCGCCAAACATCACGCGCACTCCGTATGGGTGGGCCGTAACGCCGGACATTCTTTACTGGGGACCGAAGTTTCTTTACGAGCGCTACAACAAGTCTATTCTTGTTACCGAAAACGGCATGTCATGGAACGATACTGTCTCCCCAGATGGCCAGGTCCATGACCCGGTTCGCGTCCGGTTCATCCACGACTATTTGAAGGCTTATCGTCGCGCCATCGGCGACGGTGTCAAGGCACACGGATATTTTTACTGGTCTCTACTGGATAATTTTGAGTTCACGCAGGGATTCAAGCAGCGCTTCGGCATCACATATGTCAATTTCAAAACGCTGAAGCGTACCTTAAAAGACTCCGCGCTGGATTACCGGAAAATTATCCAGTCCAACGGAGCCAATCTGTAAAGCGCTACTGATATTTCACTGAGCATCCATAGGGTCGCGTGGACGAAACGGCTATAGGCTGACCCGCCATCGCTTCGGTCAGAGCTGCCGAGACATAATTCTTCGATACTTTGATATCAGCAACGTCTGTGGTCGGGTGATCATCGATTGCGCCTGCATAGATCAGCTTGCCTGAGGGATCAATGACAAACATGTGCGGCGTAGTTTTTGCAGCATATTGATGCCCAATGGCACCGGTTGGATCCAGCAATGCAGCCGTAGGCGAGGCTTTTTCCTTGCTTATATATGCATTTTCCTGTTCAGCGGTCATATAGCCCTGCTCACCCGGAGCCGACGAAAGCACCGTGAGCCAGACAACGCCTTTGCCGGTCCATTCTTTCTGCAGGGCCTGCATGTTGCCGCTCTCATAGTGCTTCTGCGTATAAGGACAGCCGTTGTTCGTCCACTCCAGCACAACGTACTTGCCCCGGTATTCGGAGAGTTTGTGCGTTTTTCCATGAGAATCAGTTCCGGTGAAGTCAGGAGCCGGGTCGCCGACGCGGACAGCGTAAGCGGTCAGGGAAACGGCAAGCGCAGCCAGTAAAATGCCGGCTGAAAGGAATGATCTGCGAACCATACACACCTCGTAAAACGGCCCGTATCACTTGCAGATACCTCTATTGACGCTGATCGGCCTGGAATTGTCGAGCACTGCGCCCGGGAAAATTTTTGTCGCCTGAAAGCAGGCGCGAATAGACGAACGCGCCCGCTTCAGCTTGTTTATTGGTTACTTTGCCTGTGGAACCGGAAGCGGATTTCTCACTGCAAACTGCCGTTGATGCCAATAAGGATAGATCGGGGTAACATCGCTGGCCCTGTCCAGCTTCGCAACCTGCTCCGGTGTCAGATTCCATCCCGCCGCAGCAAGGTTCTGCTTCAACTGCTCTTCATTGCGCGCGCCCATGATGACGCTGGCCACCGTTGGCCGCTGCAGGAGCCAGTTCAGCGCAACCTGTGGAACCGTCTTTCCGGTTTCTTTTGCGATCTCATCCAGCGCATCGACCACGTTATACAGATACTCATCCGCAACCGGCGGCCCCTGTTCAGATGTCTTATGCAGGCGGCTTGTCTCCGGCAGAGGCTGTCCGCGGCGAATCTTCCCGGTCAAACGGCCCCATCCCAGCGGACTCCACACCAGCGCGGCGACCTTCTGATCCAGTCCCAGTGGCATCAGTTCCCACTCATATTCGCGTCCTACCAGCGAGTAATAGACCTGGTGCGCCACATACCGCGCCCATCCGTATCGCTCTGAGATCGCCAGCGACTTCATCAGGTGCCATCCGGAAAAGTTCGAGCATGCAATGTACCGGACCTTGCCCTGATGGACCAAAGTGTTCAGCGTGTCCAGCGTCTCTTCAATCGGTGTCGTCGCATCGAAACCGTGCATGTGATAGATGTCAATGTAGTCCGTGCCCAGCCGCTTCAAGCTTGCATTGCATTGCTCGATCAGGTGATACCGCGATGACCCCAGATCATTCGGTCCTTCTCCCATCGCGAATGTCGCCTTGGTCGAGATCAGCAGCTTGTCGCGCTTGCCTTCTATCGCCTTACCCAGAACTTCCTCGGCCAGTCCTGTTGAATACACATTCGCAACATCGAAGAGGTTCACGCCCGCATCCAGGCACAGATCGACGAGCCGCTTCGCCTCGGCCACGTCTGAGCTGCCCCAGGCCTTAAAAAATTCGTTTCCACCGCCAAAGGTCGCCGCTCCAAAACTGAGCGCAGAAACCTTCAATCCTGAATAGCCAAGCTGTCTGTATTCCATGTGTCAGTAGATGCTCCATGACCATTGACGGCGCAAGATGTCTTTGTAAATTAATTCGGTGGCGATACCGCCGGCGGTCCCTGGCCTTTTATCTTCGGCTTTCTGAAAGCATAAATCACCGCTAATAGCGGAGGGGCCAACAGTACACCCCAGAACGGGATTAAAATGCCGAGTACAATTGGTGCCAGAATCGAGGCCCAGATCGGCACGCGCGCGGTGCGCTTCATCAGCGCCGGTTGCAGCACTAATTGATCGATCACTACGATCACCGCATATAAGCCCAGCACAAATCCCAGGCGCTCCAGGTCTTCGCCTGTGACGAGAATGCTGAAAACCGGGCCGATCAGCGCAATTACGCCGCCGAAATTCGGGACGAAGGTCATCAATCCGCCAATCAAGGCCCACATGGGAAAGAGCGGCACGTGCAACAGCCAAAGCCCGATCAGCCACATCACTGCAACGCACAGCGCTTCTATGGAAACAGCGCGCCACCAGTTCATCAACGCCGTTCCTGCTTTGCGTCCGGTCGTTTTGATATCGAAGCCGCCCATGAATGTGCTCAAGTATGCTTTAGACTCATGGCTTCTGGCAAAGGGTGGTCAGTTTTTGCTGGCCATCAAACAGCATTGCGAGTGTACCTAAATAGGTATGGAATTCGGGGCAAAAACTACCTAAAACTGCTAGCCTAGAAGTATGAAGTTTGGCGTTCCCGTCTTTCCCGGTTCTAACTGCGACTACGATACGTACAACGTTGTCTCGGAGATTGCTCATCAGCCAGTCACGTTTCTCTGGCATGATTCGCCGAGCCTCGAAAACTGCGATGCCATCCTTATCCCTGGTGGCTTTGCTTACGGCGATTACCTCCGAACGGGCGCTATTGCTCGCTTTTCGCCGGTCATGCAGTCGATTAAGAAATTCGCTGCTCAGGGCGGCCTTGTGCTCGGCATCTGCAATGGCTTCCAGATACTTACCGAAGCAGGTTTGCTGCCGGGCGCGCTGATGCGCAATGCGGGACTGAAATACATCTGCAAGCAGGTCTATCTGCGGACGGAGACTACAGATTCTCCTTTTACCCGCACACTCAGGAAAGGCGAGGTCCTCAAGATTCCCATCGGCCACATGGAAGGCAACTACTTCTGCGATCCGCAGACGCTGGCCGAGCTTGAGCGGGACAATCGCATCGTTTTTCGTTATTCCACACCCGAAGGCGAAGTTACGCCGGAAGTAAACCCGAATGGGTCGCTCAACAATATTGCCGGCATTCTGAACGAGGGCCGCAACGTACTCGGCATGATGCCGCATCCGGACCGCTCTTCGGAAAACCTGCTTGGTTCGGCAGACGGGTACAAGATTTTTGCATCTATGGTTGAAGCGTTGCAGGAGAAAGAGGGCCGGACCCCCGCGACCCGCGAACTAGCGGTATCGTAAGGGGTTAGCATACATGATCGATATTCATCATCACCTGCTGTTTGGACTGGATGACGGCTCCCCTGATCTCCAAACCTCCGTTGCCATGGCCAAAATGGCCGCTGACGACGGCATCACGCATATCACTTGCACTCCGCACTCCAACCATCGCTACCAGTTCGATCCGGCCGTGAATGCTGAACGCCTGGCTGAGCTACAGAGCCGGCTCGACGGCAGACTCACTCTTGGCCTCGGCTGCGACTTCCACCTTTCTTACGACAACATTGAAGACGCGCTGCATAACCCGACGAAGTACACGCTCAACCAGAAGCAGTATTTGCTGGTGGAGTTTGCCGACCTGATGATTCCGCAGAGCATGACCGATACCTTTTACGAAATGAAGATTGCCGGCATGCAGCCCATCATCACGCATCCGGAACGCAATCTAACGATCCAGCGCCATCCGCACCGCATGCTCGACTGGCTGCGCGAGGGCTGCCTGGTCCAGGTCACAGCCTCCTCTCTCACCGGACGCTTCGGGCGCACCGCGCAGTCAATGGCCTTCAGCTATTTCGACAAGAACTGGGTCCACTTTATCGCTACCGATGCGCATAATCTGAACTCGCGTCCACCGATCATGAACGAGGCCTACAAGGTCATCGAAAACAAATACGGCAAAGAAACGGCCGAGCGCGTCTGCGTCACCAATCCCGGCGCGGCATTTCACGGAACTGCATTCCCGCCGCAACCCGAGATGCTGGGTCTTCACGATGAAGCCGAACCCCGGCCCCGAAAAGGTATTTTGAGCCGCCTGTTTTCTTCTAATTAGCCTGGACAGCTGAGAGTTGCGCAAGCAAGCGGTCAGATCAAACTCTTAGAGTGCGAATCAGCCCCCCTTCTCAAGACGACAGTTCTATTTCCTTTTCCTCGGAATCCTGTTTGCCATGATTCTTCGGGTTTTTGTCAGATCAGAGAAAAGAAGAAATCAGAGCCGCCGCCCCTGATTGTGAACTGTCCCCCGCCATGGTGAAGGTTGTTCCAGTGCGGACAGGAGGAGGTCTACTTGTCGTCCTTATACATGCCGACCTCGGCTTTGCCGCCTTCTGAGATACGGGCGCGATACATGCCGGGCGTATTGAAGCTCCACACCATCTCGCCTTTGGTGTCAATGGCGATGATGCCGCCGTCGCCCTGCATGTCAGTAAGCTGGCGCTGAATCACATTATCGGCGGCGTCCTGCAGGCTCATGCCTTTGTACTGGACCAGAGCGCAGATGGTCCGCGCGACCGTCAGGCGAATGAAGTATTCTCCGGTTCCGGTGCCCGACACGGCGCAGGAGCGATTGTCGGCATAGGTTCCTGCGCCAATGATCGGCGAGTCCCCAACCCGCCCCCACATCTTGGCGGTGACGCCTCCGGTGGAGGTTCCGGCGGCGATGTTGCCCTGCTTGTCCAGCGCAACTACGCCGACCGTGCCGAACTTATGAGCATCAGGCGATTCGATGGGGAACACCAACTTGGCGCTGGGCTTTCCCGTAGGAGCAGGCGGCGCTCCCAGGGGACGCGGCGGAATCGGCTTGCCTTCTTTCTTCAATTCTTCTACCAGGCCCTGCCAGCGGCGCTCCGTAAAGAAAAAACTGGGATCAACCATTTCCAGACCATGCTCCGCGGCAAACTCATCCGCGCCGTTGCCGATGAGCATGACATGCGGCGATTTCTCCATGACAGCGCGAGCGAGCGAGATCGGATGGCGCGTGCGTGTGACTCCCGCAACCGCACCAGCCTTCAGATTCGACCCGTCCATAATGGCTGAGTCCAGCTCATTTTTTCCCGCAGCGGTGAAGACAGCTCCACGGCCTGCGTTGAAGAGTGGATCGTCTTCCATGAAGCGAATGGCTGCTTCTATCGCGTCGAGCGCCGAGCCGCCCTTGTCGAGAACGTCGGCAGCTTTCTGAATCGCAGTCTGAAGATCAGCGCGATAGGCGGCTTCGGTCTTCGCATCCATGTGGCTGCGCTCAATCACGCCCGCTCCACCGTGAAGTACGACGGCCCATTTGTGATCAACAGGTTGTGATTGCTGGGCTTGAGTAGTTAACACCATCAGACAGAGGCAGAGAAGAATTGCTGGCTTACGCATGGTGGAAATAATACATTGCGCCTCATCCACTTCGCAGAATCTGAAACCATCCCTTGAAAGTGAGGATCATTGTTGTTTCCCGTCCATCAAGCACTGTTGCCGGCGATGATTATCTAGATTATCGATCTCCAGTCACAACTTACCCGGAACTGTCGCGGCAGTCTTCCATTTTGCCTTCCACGCGCCCTGAATCGCTCCCATGACAACCATGCCGATCAGTGAGATGCCGGTATTAACCGCGAGAATCCGAATTCCCTTCTCCTCAAATGCATACTCTGCTGACCATGTTGTCAGCACAAAGCCGATCCACGCCACAATTCCCACCAGGATTCCGCGAATCACCGTCTGCCTGCCGGTCATCTGCGTGAACCACGAAATCACCGCAGCCATCACCAGCGCTCCAATGAACGCAATAGCATAGGCAAGTACAACACTGCCTCCCGCCGCATGGAGTTGGTCAGCAGTTTTGCCGATACCCGCCAGCCACTCGTTCATAAACACGGTGAACCACACCGCCTGCAGCGCGAAATACACGAGCGCCGAAACCAGAATCGCCAGATAATTTAACCGCACCTGTCGCGTCTCAAGCATATCGTCGTACTCCTTCTAATGAGCGTCTTCTTTAGGAACAAGGATCCCTACTCAATGTCAGGAAGCGATTGTACCCGACGCGTCGCGTTGCCCTGAAAAATAAAAGCCTTTCATCCGGAGGAGGCTCGGTTTGTTGATAATGGTCTTCGTTTGGCCATCGTATCCACCTGGACTAAATGAACCGTCATCCGGAGGAACAACGTGACGAAGGATCTCAGACGATGTCGGATGGCGCGATGCTCCACACTGCGCTCTTAGCAATGTCGAAAGGGCTTGAAAAGATTTGATCTTTGAATTTTGCCCAAGCCGGAGTGCCCCAGGTCTTGAAAACACCTGGGTCCATTGAATTTTCATTACAGCGTCTTCTTCGCAGCCCTCGATGAAGGATGGGTTCGCGGCTTTTTCCCATTCGTCCGTTTTCCCGGAGTCTCAATTACGCCGCGCATCCAGAAGTTCCCCTCCGGATCAACTTCGATCCCGTGCACTTCGCGCTCGAACCCCGGAAACTTTTTGCTGAATTCCTCCAGTGCCAACAGAAACCGGATCACCGGGCTGTTCGCATCTCCTAACCGCTCGCCCGGCATGCTGATCGGGATCCCCGGCGGGTACGGAACCAGCATCACCGCTGGAATCCTCCCCGCCATCTCCGTCAGCCGCACCTTCTCCGTGCCTTCTCGAATCAGCTTCTGATATGCCTGCGCCGGTGTCATCACCGGATTCGCCTCCACATCAAATGCCTCCTGCAGCAGCCCCGGCAGGTTAAGAGCCTTCATCGTCGCATGCATCTCATCGCTCAACTGCTTCAAGTCCATTGAGCCGTACCGCTCCGGATACTTCGCCACCAGCTGTGGCAGCGCCTCACCCAGCGACGCCTCCTGATCATAAAGCCGCCGGAACTCAAATAGCGTCTCCAGCAGGCTTCCCCATTTTCCTTTACTGGTTCCAACCGAGAACAACGTCAGAATGGTGTAGTCGCCGGTACGGGCAATCTCTACGCGTCGCGCATCCAGAAATGCCGTCAGAATTGCTCCCGGAATACCCCAGTCTGCCATGCGTCCCTGCGCATCGATTCCCGGCGTGAGAATCGTCACCTTCGTCGGATCAAGAAGTACATAATCATCCGCAATATCTTCGTCGCGAAAGCCATGCCATGTCTCACCCGGTTTCAGGGTCCAGCATTGCGCCGACTGCGCCAGCAGATCATCCGGCGCATCCTCAAAGCGAAAAATTTCGCCGTTCGCCGCATCCTTCACATAGTCCGGCTGGAACATCCCGAAGAACCATCCGCCGCCCTCTTCTGCCTTCAACCGGTGTGCGACTGAAGCCATCGCCTTGCGGAAGCTGATCGCATCCTGAATCGTCTCCGTCATCAGCGTCGATCCCGCCGGCTCATCCATCATCGCCGTTGCTACGTCAATCGAGGCAATCATCGGATAAAACGGAGAAGTCGTGCCCCGCATCATAAACGACTCGTTGAATTGGTCGAACTCCAGCGGCGCCCGGGGGCTCAGCTTCACGTGAATCATCGAAGCCATCGAAAATGCCGGCAGCATTTTGTGCGTCGATTGTGTCGCAAACAGCAGCGGACGGTCCGGCATCTCGTCCGGCACATCCATCGCAAATCGTCCCCGATACAGCGGATGAAACTTCGCATACGCATACCAAGCCTCGTCAAAATGCACCCGCGGCGTGCTCTTCGCCAGCTGCTCGACAACCGAGTTCACGTGATAGCAGAAGCCGTCATACGTCGAATTCGTAACCACGGCGTAGCTCGGCTCTTTTGAAACCGCTCCGGTTACAAATGGACTCCGCTCGATCATTTCCCGAATATTCTCCGGACGAAAACGCGCGAGCGGAACCAGCCCGATCATCCCGAAGCCGTTGCGCGTCGGCTTAAAATACACAGGCCGTGCGCCTGTCACTGTCAGCGAGTGGCAAATCGATTTGTGGCAATTCAGGTCCGCCAGAACCATCTCGTTTTGCGCAATCACGCCATGTCCGACAATCTGGTTTGAAGTCGAAGAGCCATTCAGGACATAAAACGTCCAGTCCGCGCCGAAGATACGCGCCGCATTCCGCTCCGACTCCGCCGGCGGTCCAATATGGTCAAGCCACGACCCAAGCTGCGCTGTCGATATGCCTAGGTCCGAACGCAGCAGGTTCTCTCCAAAGAATTTGTGAAACTCCATCCCCACAGGATGCTTCAGAAACGCCACGCCGCCCATGTGCCCCGGCGCGTCCCAGGAATAAGCACCCTGGTCCGTATACTTCACCAGCTCACGGAAATACGGCGGCAACAGTTGCTCATGGTAACGCTCGACGGCAAAATCTACGCGGTTGGCAATAAACGCCGGCGTATCCCCGAACAGGTGGATGTACTCGTGCACCTGTTTCACCACTTCCAGAGGAAGCTCGCTCACCAGCGTGCGGTCAGCGATCAGGAAAATCGGCAGCTTCTTGTTCCGGCGGCGTACTGCGCGAATAATGCGCAGCGCAGCGCGCTCATCAAACTGGTCTTCGGTAAGGTCCCAGTCCAGCAGCACCGCGCTCATCGAAGGATCGGAGTTCACCAGCGCCAGACCATCTTCAGGCGTCGAGGTTCGCACGACGCGATATCCTTCCTTCTCAATCGCCTCAATCAGGCGCTCCATGGCGCGGTCAGAAACGGATTCGGTCCCGCCAACCTCACTCGCGATGAGCAGAACCCACCGGTCTTGTTCCATTTACAACAACCTCTCTTCAATAACTCTATGCGCCTGTCCGCGCAGGACTTCGCCACGCTTCATGAACAGCGCATTAAATTTATTTGGGATCACCTTTTAATGCCGTCCTCCTGAGCGGAGCAAAGGGCTTGCTTTTTCCGGGCACAAAAGGCTGGAAGACGCACACCGAACCACACGCAAATCGGTCTCTACATTTTTGTCAAGCCTTTTTCTTCAGAAACTTAATAAGTAGCTGTAATTCAGATACTTATCCCATACCCCATTTGACGGGTGATTCCACGCAATTCTTTACAATAGAGGTAAGAGAAAAATTAATCCAGTCCTCCCACTGAAAACAGCGGATACGGTAAGTCATTAAAAAATAAAGAACTATTTTCTGTTTCCGTAAGTGTCGGAAAACAAAGGATCTCCGTACAGAGGTCGTCTTCTAAGCTATTGGAAATAAACGATCTCCGTACAAAAGGTAGGAGGGGGTATCTACACATGCATTTTATCAATGTCCGGCTTCGTAGGCCCGGAAGCTCTAACCATCCGGATGCAATCGCGCACGCCATCGGCAGTGGATACTTCCCGCGCAATAACCCGCGCTTATATGGCGAAAAAACGTTGGAAATATGCTCAAAAATCGCGATTTAGCGCTTGTTCAGCGCTCTAAGGAGCGCTAAATTTCCTGTAAATTCAAAACCTGGAGACAGCTATGTGTCCGGTCGAGTTTCCACTTGCTCGCCTTTCCCGCCGCTCATTCCTTCGCTATTCGGCAGCCGCTTCCATTGCCGCCTCCGTTCCCATCCTCACTGAAGCTCATTTGGCCCACGCACAACGTCGCCGGACCGCAAAAAATATTCCCGCAGATGCAGTCCGGATCGACGCCAATGAAAACCCGCTTGGTCCATGCTCCGGAGCATGCGCGACGATCTCCAGCCTGATTCCCGAAGGCGGACGCTACGACTTCGACCTGACTCTGAAGCTGGTAAACACTTTCAGCGAAATGGAAGGTCTGAAGCCGGAATATGTCATGCCCTATGCGGGATCTAGCGAGCCACTGCATTACTCGGTCCTTGCTTTCACTTCAAAGGACAAGCCCTATGTAACTGCCGATCCCGGCTATGAGGCGGGAATGTATGCGGCTAAATTCAGCGGCGCAAAAATTCTCCAGATTCCGCTGACAAAAGATTACGCGCACGATGTAAAAGCAATGGTCTCAGCCGACCCGAATGCAGGCGTGCTCTACATCTGCAATCCCAATAATCCGACCGGGACAATCACCAGCCACGATGACATCGCCTACGCCGTAGCCAACAAGCCCAAAGGCTCGATCCTGCTGATCGATGAGGCGTACATTCATTTCTCCGATGCCACGCCGTCTCTTGATTTTGTAAAAGCAGACAAAGATGTCATCGTTCTGCGCACATTCTCAAAACTCTACGGAATGGCAGGCGTGCGTTGCGGCCTGGCTATCGGGCGGCCTGACCTGCTGGCGAAGCTGCAACCCTACGGAATGAACGCACTGCCGATTATGGCGGTGGCTGCGGCGACCACCAGCCTGCAGGATAAAGATCTCGTCGCGCAGCGCAAGAAAATGAACGCGGATATCCGCCAGGAAACATTTGAGTGGCTCGCCGGCAATAACTATAAGTTCACCCCGTCACAGAGCAACTGCTTCATGCTCGATACCGGACGGCACGGCAAAGAAGTGCTTGCCGCCATGCAGCAGAAGAACGTATATGTCGGTCGCGTATGGCCATCCTGGCCGACGTATGTACGCGTAACCGTAGGCACGCGGACAGATATGGAGAAATTCCGCGCAGCGTATAAAGAAGTCATGGCTTCATCGACTGCCGGCATGCAGCCGCTTCCATTTCCGGAGCGTCTGCGGGATACTCCGCATACGCATCTTTCCTGAACGTGTACCACCATGCTCCAGGCAACCATCGTCATTCTGACCTAATTGTAGATTTTGCCTTCTGAGATTATCCCGGAGATTCTTCATCCCTTCACCACCCCATCACGCGAACACTACGCGTGCGGGAACCCCGGTCGGCAAGGTGACGCGTTTTCCGCGCAGCAAGCAGGTAGCCAGCTACTTAGGACTGATTCCCGCAGAGCGCAGTTCGGGAGCGCAGCGGAAGCTGGGAGCGATCAGCAAACGGGGCAGCACGTTTCTGCGCACCCTACTGGTGAAAGCGGCGCAGTTGGCGGTCAGTCACGATGAGCAGTTTCGCCAAGAGTATCGTCACCGTTGCCACAACAAGGCAAGAGGCGTCTACTGCGGTCAAAATTTACGATAGAGCTCGATTGACATCATGCTCATTCAGTTGTGAGGAGAGAGTCGCTTTTAATGAAGGAATCTCCGACTGTGTTGTCTGAATGCCTTCAAACGCGAGGCGCTTCAAGGCCGGCTTCAGAACATTTCGCTCCACTTCTTCTACGGTTCCTGGCGGAATGATGGTCATGACTCCGCCGAGCAGATCATTGAGAGCAAGATACGACCTGCGGCAGGTGTAAAGAAAATCGAGAGGGTACTCGGGCTTGCGCGCCCTCGCTTCCGCAGGATTTGCGTCGAGCAGATAACTGATATGTGGTCGCGGCACAAAACCTAAGACAAGCCGCGCATATGCACGGGATACGGGATTGTTCAAATCGAGATTTGCCATTTCATCGTAGGCATAACGATCGAAGATGATGAAATCAGCGCCCGATTTTAACGCTCTTTTCACGACACGCCGAAGCGAGACTGCATCTACGAAATAGAGACCGAGTCTGATGATGGTCATGGGCCAGGATCGAACGTTTTTATCGCGCCGGTTAATGGGAGCATCCGGACTGCCGACGCCTTTGTCTCCTTTGAATAAGGCATGGCCACTGGCCTCGCGAAGACGAGTGAATTTCGCGACGTCATCCCAAAAAGTTATGAGATGGACGCGCAGACCGGCAGCCTTCATATGAGCACGCAAATTTGCAATCTGAGTGCTTTTCCCGGCTCCATCAATGCCGGAGAAACCTACAAATATTGGCCCTGGGTTTTTCTCCATCCGCAGTACTCCTTCGGCTCTGTTATTGTGGGCGGCTTGGGCTGCCGCTGGAAAGCGCAACTACGGTTCCAACCGCAACAGCGGCAGCAACTACCACGCCAACTTTAATGACAAAAGAACGAGCGCGCTTCTGTTTTGCGGGAGCAATTGCCGCTCCGGCAGGTCTGGAAGCCGCGACTCCGACTGGTTTTTCAACTGGCGCAACTGCTGTGCCAAGAGGCTGGTTTCCTCCATTTTGCTGCTCCTGAGTGGATTGTGGAGCTGCAGGAAGCGCATCAGGCTGAGACGGGCTGGAGTTCTGCGACTGATTGGGCGCGCTTTGCGACTGCTGGCCTGACGGCGTCTGCTGGGGAAAGGCCGTGCCGGTTGTTGTAAATGGCACAGCCAGGAGAAATATGAGACAGAGGACAGTCTGCCGCTGTAGCCAACTGCCTGAAACTTTCATTGTGGTATCTCCGTGCACTCTCATTTCGATCACCTACGCTGCGCTTTCTGAAACACGTGGCGAAGGCGGGGATGCTAAATCACGCGAAAGACAAGCAGGGATGCAGTGGAAGCTGTTCACTGCTTCAGCGGTGGTATCGAAAATCTCAAAGAGACGGCTTACACCCGTGAAGTCAAACAAGGCCTTTGCATCAGGGGAAACCGCGGCCAGCTTCACATCGCCATTGCACTTTATTGCTTCTTCGAGGCATCGTAACAAAAGATGGATGACGGATTTGTCGATTCGCTGTACTGCAGAGCAGTCGAGGACGATACGGGGACGCTGATGACGCATGTGCTCTTCGAGTTCGCGGAAGAAGAGCCATCGCTGCCTCAGGTTTAATTTTTCCGGCAAGGATCTGACTGTCACTTCCGGCATTTGGATTGTCATGTTCATGTCACTACCTCACTCTCTGCTCCGATTGCTCCAATACTCCGAACTCGATCAGACGCTCGAGTTCTTTTTGAGGATCGCGCGCCAGATGCCGCAGGAGATTCCTGGCATATCGAATCAGAGTTACAAGATTTGTTTTGTACCAGCAACATTCGGTCATTCGAGGAGAGAGACCGCACAGGAACCGGAGTCTCTGAACATTGCCGGGAGCCGATAACATGGCGGCTACGAGCCGATGATTCCCGTCTAGGATTGTTAACGGATCGTTTTCAGTAAGACCGATGAGAATTACCGATCCCAGAGGCGCATCGGTTTCGGCAAAGGCATCCCGTATGGCGGCGATCTTTAATAGAAATGGATCGTCCGCGACGTTCTGACGCTTTCTGATGCGGTTGGCGACTTCAGTAATGGAATAGTTGTCGCGCGCCAGCTTTCGCCACTGAGCGCGAGGAAATGCTCTGATGCGGTCCATCCCGGCTTCCCTTACCTCGACTTCAAACCATTCCGTATTGGAGGGAAGCTCCTTCCATAAAGAAAGATGGCGGATGAAGAACAGCGCGCGCCGCTTCGCATTTTCATCGGGATCATCGGTGTTGGGGTTTTCGACGATTCCGCGCAGTGAGTTGTGATATTCACGAAATACGGGATTTTCGAAGTCGCTCTTGAGAAACTCTGCGATGACCTCATGTTCTGAGACTCGTCGAATCGCCCGGATTGGCGGAATAGTCTCGGCCTGCAGCTGATCCCTTGAGCCGACCAGAGCGTTCTTAAGAAACGGCAGCGCGACGATCAGCAGCAAGGCACACATCAAAACCAGCTGCACGAGAATGACCTGCTCCAGTGACGCGTGAAATTTACAGATGCCAAGAATGACAATGCCGCTGAAGGCCAACTGCACCCAGCTGGTGTTGGCGATTTTGTAGGACATTTCGTAGGTGATGATTACGACACTGAGCGAATAAATCACCGTTGTGACGGCATACAACGCCAGCAGATATGGGAAGCCGTGCCTGCCGGGGATTCCAAATCCGGAGCCGAAAAAGGTGGTCCATATCCAAGCAGGCGCGAGGCGCAGGCCCAGAGCCAGCACCGAACCAATACCGAGCACAAGCAGCAGAGATATGGTGAGGAGCTTGTGATTTTTTCTTTCTTCTTCACGCGTTCCGGCAGCGAGAGGAAACATTGTGTTTACTACGGCAGAGGAGAAAGCAAAGATGACTCGGCCTACCATCGCCACTGCGGCGTAAAGTCCGGCTGATTTGGGAACAAAGAAGTGCTTTACAAGAACAATGTCGCAGTTGTTAATCAGCACCTGGCCGGCAAAGAAGACCATACCCTGCAGCGTCTCGCGAAAGGCATAGTATGGGCGGACCCGGTTTGGCACGGCTGGGGCGAGCCTGGGCACTGCGGCAAGATAGGCTACGGCTACTGCCGCGGCATTGGCGGCGATCACTCCGCGAACGCCCATGCCGAGCACCATCAGAAGCAGGGAACCACCAAGCCGGACTGCTCCTTCAAGCACAAGATTCGTGGCCAGCAGACGGAATCCGTATGCGCCCTGGATATAACCACGGCGGCTTCCGAGAGGGACATAGAAGGCTGCGCCGATGGCGATGAGAGCGACGAGAACCGGAGTGGGCAGGTTCAGGTAGTCGGCGACTGCTCTCTGAAATAAGAAAAGAAGCAGAGCAATAAAAATGCCGCAGGCCCACGCGCCACGATGGAAATCACGGTACGCATCGCTCTTGCCCTCATGCGAGGCCTGTTGCGCGACCATCTTCGCGGAGACGATTTGAAAAGAGAGCGTCACCGCGGAGATAAGGACAAGCAGAGTGTAGACAGCGGTGGCGTGTCCAAAGCCCATGGGGCCAAGAAAACGCGCCACTGCGATGTTGTAGACAAGATTAATTGCCGTAGCCAGGCCTGAGCCGGATAGAAGAACAGCGCTTCCTGAGAGTATGCGGGCTTGCAGCGTCTTTACTTCCTGCATCTGGCCATTAACCACGGTGTTGAAGCTCCAGCTTTCCACGCAAGCAAGTCGAATGACCTCAGTCTTGCAAAGATCAGCGCGGTTTTCCGGGAGAGGCTCGGAGGTGCAGTACTACCACGCGACAATTCACTTCGATGCAAAAATTAACAATCCGGCTGCCCGAAATGGAGCAGGCGAATGGCATGAGATCGCAACAACCCGAGGGCACTTTACCTGCTTCTAAGAAGTATCTTTTTATGTTAGATCGCATAAGCGCTGCATTACTTTTTTTCCTTTTTGTTCCTCATGGATGTACCCCTCAGCAACAGCACCAGGTGATACGCGCAAAGGTGCGAGCGGTGGACGGCAAAACACAAGTGCTCGCGCTCTATGAGCCGTGGTTCGGCCACGCGCGGCATATCTCTGTCGGCTATTCGTCGCACGATCCTGATGTGATTCGCAAACAGATTCGTGAAGCTAAAGCAATGGGGATTTCCGGCTTTGTGGTGGACTGGTATGGCGACCGAGAGCCGTTCATCGACCAGAGCTATGCCCTGATGCAGAGCATTGCGGCCAAAGAGCATTTTCATATCGCAATGCTGTATGACGAAACCGATCAGGAAGAAGGAGCGACGGACGAGGCGCTGGCTGATTTCAGAATGTTTCGCGATACATATCTTGCACCGAATGCAGACGGGCGCGAGGCATATCTGACTTTCGAAGGGCGGCCTGTGATTTTTATCTTTCCAAAAGGGCAGCACACAAACTGGGACAGAATACGGGTCGAGTTGAACAGCTGGAATCCGCAGCCTTTGCTTATTTACGAAAATACGCCGGGTCAATATGCAGATGCGTTTGATGGATTTTATGCCTGGATCAATCCAGGCAAAAATGGATGGGCCGCAGACGGCAGCAACTGGGGCGAGCAATACCTAAGCGATTTCTATCAGACGATGCAAAAATACCCAGACAAGATCGCTGTAGGAGGTGTTTGGTCCAGTTTCGATGACAGCAAGGCGTCATGGGGACTTAACCGGCATATTTCTGCGCGATGCGGGCAAACTTTCACGGACACATTTAATCTGTGGCGCAAATATTACCCGGCCAATGATCCTCCGCCATTTCTGCTTATTGAAACGTGGAATGATTACGAAGAAGGCACAGCAATTGAGCGTGGCATTCCCAAGTGCGGCTTGGATACTCAGGAACACTCCACGCATTGATTGATGATTGCGACACCAAGGCGAATTTAGGGTACGCATATCTGGGACCGGATTTATCCGGCTCACTGTAAAACTCTTAACGGCTATGCGACCCGGAATATCTTTCCAGAATCTGTCTCCTCATAGTTTGTCTCCTGCTCTGCAAGCATTTCAGAAGCGTAATAGACCTTGTTGATAATGGAGAGCGGACGGTTGCGCACTTCATCGTAAACGCGGCCCAGATACTCACCCAGCACACCCATGCACAGGAGCACGAAGCAGCCTACCAGGAAGACAGTAGCAGAGAGTCCAAGTCCCATGGAGCCTACCGCGGTGTTGGAAAAAATGGTTGATATCGCCAGAATGGCTGCCAACAAGCTGCAGAAAAAGGCAAGCACGAAACAAAGACGCAATGGTTTGTAGCTGAAGCTGGTGATTGCATCCATTGCATATTTAATGCGGCTGATAAATGAAAGTTTGCCATCGCCGGCGAGCCTGTCCTGGCGGTCGTAAAACACTACTGTGTTGGAGTAGCCTACCCATGCGCGCAATCCCGGCAAATAGCGATTGTTTTCGCGCATAGCATTGATTGAGTCGACTGCCTGCCGGTCCATAAGACCGAAGATTCCAGCGTTGAGCGGGATGGGGTAGTCAGAAAGAGCACTGAGCACCCGGTAAAAGAGAGGGAACAGTTTGGCGAGTATTTTCCGCCGCTCTTTCCGGCTTCGCCGCACTGCTACGACAACCTGCGCTCCGCCTTTCCATGCTTCTACCAACTCCGGAACAACTTCGGGCGGGTCCTGGAAATCGCCATCCATAAGAACGACGGCATCACCACGGGCGGTCTGCAGACCTGCTGAGATGGCGCCCATATGGCCCCAGTTTCGCGAGAGATCAACTACGACGACGTGTGAGTCTACAGTTTGTAATCCTTTCAGTAACTCCAAAGACGAATCCCTGGAACCGTCATTCACATAAACAACCTCCCAATGCTCGCCAGTGCTCTTCATGGCCTCCGCAACGGCGATATGAAACTGTGATATGAGTTCTTCCTCGTTATAAATGGGCACTACCACCGAGATCATTGATGCAGCTCCTTGGGGAACAACATTTTTCACTTGCTTTTATGACCGTGTCTTCCGATCACTTCTTTCTCTTGCTGTCTTACCATCTCACAGATCGAGATGAGCGCTTTATTCAGGCACTGCCTGAAGCACCCGCACTCTCCAGCGCACTTCCGAGGGGGTGAGGACCGACACATAGCGAGCGCGCACTCTTTGCGTCGCCAGAGGCTTGTCGTGGTCGAAGACCTGCATATCGTATTCCACCTGATCCACCAGCTGAACGGACAATCCTTCGGGCGAGTAAAAAACGATTCGAATATCGTGCGAGCGATCTACATAGCGAGTGTGGATTCCGATTTTGGATTGTTGCTGAATCGTATTTACCAGCTTGTCTTTTGCTGTTCCTACAAAGTCAGCATCGAGGAGGGCGGCGCGATTCTGATCAAGGGCAGTGTCGAAGCTTTTCCACGCTTCCAGATAGTCGCGGACAACTGCCGTCTCTGTTTGCTTCTCAAGAACTCGCGGCCCCTGCAAATTGGTGGGCTCAACGCGCACGGCACTTTGGTCAGCTGCGAATCCGGAAGTCACTAACAGAAAAGAACAGATAATAAAAAGGGCCCTTGTCATTGTTTTCCCCAGCGAACCTCGTTTCCAAGAACGACCCCAGTTGCCGCCGAGATTCTTGCTCCGTCATGTGCGGGCATTTCCACTTTTGCAATTCCACGTTTGAGGGGGACATCAACCGTGGATTGGGTACCGTTGTAATTCTCCGTAAAGGTCACAATCGTTCCATCCGGCACTGCATTTCCACTGCAATCCCGTACCGGATCCGTTTGCAGCTCGATCTTTTCGCCTGCCGGTCGAGCCGTCATTCTCAATCCGCACGGATCACCGGGAACCTGCTGTATGATGCGCGAACTGGAGACGTCGCTAGCCTGGGCCACGAATTTTGCTGCACCTTCCTTAGATGCAGAATCCATCTGGGTCCACGCGGCGCCATCGCGAGTATTTACAGTGCGGGTCTGAGGCGCGCTCGCAGTGCCGGAAAGCTGAAAGGAAACCGGCATGGGCGCTGTGATCAGATTCTGATACGCATCAAAGACATATACGGCGCCTGTAATTCCGTTATGCAGACTCACAGAAATACGTGACGGCCTTGCCAGGAAACTGAGCGCGGCCGGCTTATTTTCCGGCACTACATCAAATTCGCTCTGCTCTGTTGAAGATGGTCCTGTCAGAATGGCCAGGTAGTGGCCGGCGTTGTAGATGGTTCCGGGTGGAAAAGATGTCGGTTCTCCCAGCTGCACATCGCGCCTGAGAGCCTGAACGGGTCCTACGATATACAAAACAGCTTTGCCGCTGCCTGTACTTTCAATGGAGAATGCGCTGCCGGCCTGAACGGTTTTCGGCATATGCAAATTGCCGCTTTGCGCGAAGGCCGGTTGCAGCGCAGCGACAAGAAAGCCGAGACCCAGATATTGAAGGCCGACCTTCATAAGGAACCATCCGAAGAGTATGTTGCGATGACGCTGCGCTCCGTGCTGACTTTGCGCGCGATGTCTTCAGGAAGCGGAATGGTGAATGAAACCGGCGTCTGGGGCAGGAGCGCGCGGTCAATGTATTGATCTGCAACCCAGACGACCTGGCCTGTCTTGTCATAGAAGGTGGCAAGAACATGCGCCGTATTCACGATCTGTCCACTCTGATTAGCTAGTTGTCCCGTCAGCGTAGCTCCCGGAGCCGGGTTGAATTTTTGGTTCTGAATTTCAACCACAGGGTCCGCAGAGGCCGAAACCAGTGTGGCTAAGGGATCCATGCGGACGCTGCTGACTTCAGACAACGTCCGATCAGGAAACTTAATCAGAAACGGCGTGACCTGCTTTGGCAGGAGCAGGTGAGAAATTTTGTCGAAGGCGTCTTCCGTCGCGATGGCTGCTCCATTTTTGGCCTGCAGAGTTGCCTTTACCGAAACGTAAGCAGGAACGACGTCCTCATTGAGAAGCTCGCCGAGTATGTAGACGCCATCGCTGCGCTCGACTGGATGCATGTCAATGATGCGAACGTGTGGAGACTCAACCCCCTGCACGCCCCAGTCATCGCCTGGGCCGGGATAGATTACATCCCAACGCAGATAGTTAACTGGAATGACCTGAGGTGGAACGCGCGTCTCTTTAACGAGAGGCCATTCAGGCTGCCAGCGACCGCCGTTCTTTACGACACGCAGGTCGCGCGTGTCCAGAAAAGTACCTACGACCGAAGACCAGTACAACCGCAATTGCACTTCTGCTTCATCGGTCGAAGCGCGAAGAGGGCGAGTCTCGAAATGGTCAAGGGTGGCATACGTGCGAAGACTGGCGTAGCTTCCTTTCAGGTCGCGCTCGAACTCGGGCTCAGTAAATTCACCTTTATTAGCGAGGTCTGCATAGGCTTTTCCCCATGCTTGCCGCCCGATTTCCTGCGCTATATCTGCAACTGCCGCCTGCGGCGTGGAAGACGAATGCAACAGGCTTTCGCCACCAGCAAGAGCGATTGCCGAAGGCGCGGGCCAGAGAGTGCCGGCGATGACCAGAGCAATAGTTGCCGCAAAGATGATGACAGCGAGTAAGCGTCCGCTCATGATGCCATCCTCCCCTGTACCAGGTCCTTATGAGTTAAGGATGGTTCGACATCGCGCTCTGCATACCGCTTTTTCTGCGGGATCAGCACAACCAACAGAGCCAGAATGCTGCTGCCGATGGGAAGAATGCCCCACATCAGTCCCTGCCAGTGTGGAGGAATCTGCGGCGCGTTCAGAGGGACTGCCGGAGGTACGCCATCTTTGCTCCAGATAGTGATGGTATTGTCCTCAAGCTGATCGACGCGGCGCCACCCGGCAAACGATAACAGTGGCTCATAATAGGGATCTCTCATGAAGACCCACTTCAGACCATAGTGGTCGGCGTGCTGTAGTATGGCGCGCAGCGCGTCGAGCCCAGGCTTTCCGAAGTATTTTGAGCTGGTAAGCGCGCCTGCGCCATGCTGCGTCAATTCCGGAAGCATGCGGCCTGAATTCCATTCGCCATCGACGCTGCCGGCGTCGGTAAGAACGGCGAGCCGAGAGATTTTGTTGCCGAAGCCCAAAGTTACATAGCGGTATTTGTCGTGACCATCACGATTAAGCCATGCGGCGACGGAATCTACCTTAAAGAATTCGGCGTCTGCCGGACGATAGGTGGCCCATGCAACGGCCAATGCACAACTTGCGGTCGCCGCTATCGAAAGGCCAACCACCGCGCGCATCCGATATCGATCAATCAGCTCAGCGGCGAGTAGGCCAACAAAAGGTAAAGCGAGCAGAGTAGCCCAATAGCTGAAGCGCTCCATTGTCAGCACTTCAAAAGCGCGTCCAAGAAGAATACGGCCTACAGGCGTAGTTCCGCCAAGCCCAACCAGAAAAGCTACCCAGAAACCGAGGAGCAGTGGACGGAGACGAGTGTTTATAGAGCCACGCCAAATGATGAATGGCAACGCAAGAATTAAAGCGCCATATGGAACGATGAAGTAGTTCAAGCCCCACTGGGGACTCAGGATATAGTTCGCGCGACTGGGATGAGGAATCGGAGTTTGTGTGACGGGGTAGTGGATCAATGCTATCCAGAACGGCAGAAGCACGGCCGCTATTGCAGCGCCTACGACCACTGTTATTGCGATGGTACGAGAGAGGAATGCTGGCCTTGAAACCCGCTCACCGTTTTCGCGGTCCAGCAGCGCGAGGATGAGAACAGGAATTGCAAAGAAGAATGAGCCGAAGAGAAGCGTGGCATGGTGAGCAGCAGCGGCTGCAGTAAAGAGCAGAACGCCTTTGAAGAAAGAGCTCCATCGGCCATGTCGGACCCATTCAAAGAGATAGGGAAGAGCGTTGAGATAGAGGGGGGCTGCAGACGTTGTTCCCAACTGCCCAGCCGAATAAACCAGAAAACTTTCCGCTCCGAGAAAGACGCTGGCAAGGGCGGCGAAGGACGCTGCGCGTCTGCTCACCCAGAGTAAAGAGAAGCGATAGACACCAAGCACCAGCAGCAGGATGGCAACAAGCTGCACGGTCATGTAAGCCATATCCAGACCTGTGATGTGAGACAGCAGTGCTACCCATTGCTGAGGCAATGGCGGATATGTAGCTTGTGAAAAACCCGCATACCACTTTGGGTTCCAGGGATCGAACCAGTGATGAACATAGTGGGACGCGAAAAAAATATGGAAGTTGGTGTCGTAAGACCTGAGCGGCAACTTCATCAAAAGAAGCGGCAAGTGGACCGCAAGTGCCGCCATAAAAATGAGGCTTAATGGAACGGGCCGGTTAGACGGCGCGGAAGAGTCTATGCGTTGCAAAGGTCCCCTCTCATGAAAGCATTTTGATTCAGAAAATTCACATTCAGGTTGCTTAGCAATTGCGGCTAGGCCGGTTCAGCAAAGCAGCCAACACGAGCTGATTTTTCAGCATCGAAAGTTTCGATTAAAAGTTTCCAGTTGCATCAGAGAAGTGGTGATTGAACTGGAGCATTTGGCTAGTCGTGAACTATGCGATTAGTTGGACCAGTTTGAAGTCAGTTGAGCTAATCAAAATTTAGTTTGACTGTTTGCGATTTGCATCGAAAGTTATTCGTTGAAATTAGAAAGTTCGTCCGGTGACCCGTTGATTGCTAGACATCGATCTCTGAATGTTGAATTTGTGTTCCTGCTGATCATTGCGCTTGGACGGACGGTCCAGGCGCAAACCTATAATGTGGGGACGGACGCCTCCGGAAAACCCCAGGCAAAGCCTGCTCAGACGGCAGCTTCAGGCCAACAATTGGGTTGGGGATCGAATATTCAAAATGCGCGCCTGGCGCATGCCGCGGAACTGGCGCTGAAACGCGGCGATCGCGCGCAGGCTGTGGAATACGCGCAACGTGCTGCAGAGGCTGCTCCCAATGAGCCGCAGTTATGGTTCCTGCTGGGCTATGCTGCAAGGTTGGACGGGAAAACCCAGCTCTCTGTGGATGCGTATAATAAGGGTCTACACCTGAACCCTTCGTCGGTGGAAGGCCTTTCTGGTCTCGCACAGACTTACAGCGCGATGGGAAAGACAGATGAAGCAGAGCGTTTACTAAAACAAGTTATTTCCTCTGATCCCAAACGCAAAGATGACGCGTTGTTGCTGGGTGATCTCTACATGAGGTCCGGAGATTACAACGCCGCTATCGATGCTTTAAGCAGAGCGGAACGGATGCAGCCCAATGCGCGGTCGGAGCTGCTTTTGGCGCTCTCGTATCAGCACCAGAAGCAAATGGATATGGCCAGCCGTTATCTGGAGATGGCCAAGCGGCGCGCTCCTGATAGCCCCGATGTCCAGCGATCCTTGGCTGGTTACTATCGTGAAACTGGAAACTACAAAGAAGCCATTGCTTCGCTCAGAGCCATTCGCAATCCTCCGCCAGATGTGAAAGCGGAGCTGGCGTACACCTATCAGCTTGATGGCAGGCTGGATGATTCCGCGAAGATATATGCGCAAGCTGCCGATGCCATGCCAAGGGACATGGGGCTACAGCTTTCTGCTGCACAGGCGCAGATAGCTGCTGGCTCCATGGAGCGCGCGAATCCATTTCTGCAGCGGGCAGCAGGCATAGATCCTGATTACTATCGGCTGCATGCTATTCGTGGACAGATAGCGCAATTGAAGGAACACGATGAGGATGCGGTGCGGGAGTACAGCGCTGCGCTGAATCATCTGCCGCAAAGTCCGAGTGAGGGACCGCTTTATGGCATACAGCTGCACATGAACCTGATGCAGCTTTACCAGAACCTAAGAAATGCAGACGCTGCCCGGCAGCAGCTTGATATCGCGCGATCACAGATTGGCGCGCTGGATGATCGCGGTCCAAACAGGGGGCAGTTTCTGCGGCTGAGGGCGCTGATCAAAATGCATTCGGGTGACCTGGACAGCGCCTTGAACGACATGAAAGAAGCGTTGGCTCTGAATGCCGACGATACCAATAATCTTCAGCTTGATGGCGATCTGTTGATGAAGCTTGGCCGCACACAGGATGCCATTGCTGTTTATAAGCAGATTACTGCGAAGGATCCGACGAATCGCTTTGGGCTTACTTCGCTTGGCTATGCCTCGCGTGCGGCGGGAGATGACCAGGCTGCGGCGAAGTATTTTCAGCGACTGGCGCAAGCCTATCCCTCGTTGTATGTTTCCTACCTCGCGCTCGGCGATATGTATACAGCGCATCGCGACTTCGTCAAGGCTGAAGCGGCATATAGCAAAGGCTACGGTCTCGCTCCAAACAATGCTCTGATCGTTGCCGGCGGAATGAATGCAGCCATCGAGGCACATAACCTCGATCTTGCCGGCACATGGCTAGGCCGTTCCACGAACGATATGCAACATGAACCACAAATCCTGCGGGAGAAAGAAAGATATCTGAGCTTCAAGGGAGACTATCAGCAATCAGAGCAGGTTGGTCAGGAAGCAATCAAGGTGCTGCCCAGAGACAGGGACGTGGTGGTTTATCTCGGATACGACTTGCTGAATCTGGAGAAGTATGACGAGTTGCTGAAGCTGACCGCTCAATACATGTCTGTGTTGCCGAAAGAGCCTGATATTCCTCTGCTGGCTGGATATGTGCATAAACATCAGGGCGAATCGGAGCTGGCGCGTCAGTGCTTCACTGAGGCGCTGAATCGCGATCCTAACGTAGTAACGGCATATGTGAATCGGGGCTACATGCTTAACGATCTACATCAGCCGCAGGCGGCAGCGGCAGATTTTGAGGAAGCCATCAAGCGTGAGCCGAAGAACGGAGAAGCGCATCTGGGACTTGCGTATTCCAACCTCGATATGAAGAGGAACCAGGCTGCGTTGCGGGAAGCGCGGCTGGCAGAAGATGAGATGGGCGATTCGCGTCATGTGCATCTGATTCGAGCGACTGCTTACGGACGGGAAGGCATGCTGACGAAAGCAGCGAATGAATATCGGGCGGCCCTGAAATTTACTCCGAATGATGGCGCGCTGCACTTTGCGCTGGGTGGCACGCTGTATTCGCAACGGCAATATCGCGAAGCGATTGATGAATTGCTTATTGCTGAGAAACTGACGCCTGACAATGCTCTGACGTATGCGCTGCTCGCGCGCTCGTACGCGCAGCTGCAGGATAGAGACCAGACCCTTAAATATGTGCAACTGGCCGAGCAACACGCGCAAAAGATGCCAGCCGAGAGCACTTCGCCATCCGGCCAGAGCGAAATACTTGTTTCTACCGGAGAGGCTCTGAGCACGCTTGGCGACGAAAACGCTGCGATGGAGCGCTTTCGGAATGCGCTGACTGCGCCGGACAGCAATCGTGTTGGAGTGCGGCTGGCGATTGCGCAACTTATGGTGCATAAGGGCGATTCTGATGATGCCGCCAGGCAGATTGCGTTGGCGCAAATGGAAGCCCAGGCCGGCGAAACCATGCCTCCGACAGGAGAGCAGCTGGTCGAGGCTGCGGATGTTTTCCGCGGGCTCCATGATTACCAGCTGTCACAGACGTATCTGGAGCGCGCTCAGGCAGCAGGCGCTTCCGAAACGTCTGTTCGTATCGGCATGGCCAACAATTATCTGGCGCTGGGAGATACGGTCAGAGCGCAGGGAGAGCTATCTGCCATCAGCAATTCGGCTGACAGCGAACCCAACTATCAATATCTCCTTGCCAAAGCCAATGTTTATAGGCAGGAGCACCAGAACGTCCAGGCGCTTACCGCCTTTGCACAGGCAGCAGATAATGCAGGAGAAGATCCGACAGCCGAACAGGCATTGATGGAGACGAGCGGCAACGAAGGATGGAGAGTAGCGCCGCAGGTAAGCCTTCTTTCTGATTTTTCGATTCAACCGATCTTTGAAGATTCAACTGTCTATGTTCTGGACGCGAAACTGGATGCGCCATTTCCTGTTTCCAGCTCCGATACATCGCTCCTGCCGCCTCCGCGTTCTTCTCTTGAGACGCAAGGGACAGTCGCATACCATCTGCATCTCGGCTCTCTGCCCGCGCCCGGAGGGTTTTTCCAGGTCCGCAACGCGCAGGGCGAAATATCTGTGCCGAGCACGAACTCGATTGTGAATCGGAACACCAATGACTACACGTTTAATTTCGGCGTGAATCCCACGCTTCGTTTTGGCTCGAACGTGGTGACGTTCAATGCGGGCCTGCAAAGCACAGTACGTCGTGATTCGGAGTCTCCGGTGGCGATGAACCAGAATCTGTTTCGCGTGTTCACCTATATGTCTACAAGCTCCTTTTTTAATGTGATTTCGGCGAGCGGCTATGTGATCCGCGAATCAGGACCATTTACTGAAAGCGATCAGCATTCGCAGACTTTAACAGGAGCAATTGACTTTCGCGTTGGGGCGCCATGGGGCAAGACTGCTCTGGTGACCGGATGGGGATCAACAGATCAGCTGTTCACCCCGACGAAATACGAGAATTACTTCACATCTTCCTATATAGGTCTGGAACGCAGGTTCGGTGACCGTTTCAAGGTCAGAGCCATCGCTGAAGACCTGCGAGCATGGCGAGTCTTTGGGCAAAACTCAGGAATCGCGCAGAACCTGCGTCCGAGCGGGAGCGTTAACTTTAAACCCGCCCATAACTGGAATGTGGACTTCTCCGCAGCTTATTCCAATACACGAAGTTTTCACGTCTACGACGCAGTGCAAAGCGGATTTGCCGTTTCTTATGCCATGCCGTTCCACCGCAAATTCAATGATGAGACAGGAGAAATTTCGTTGCAGTACCCGATCCGTTTTTCGGCGGGCTTCCGGCAGGAGAGCTTCTTCAACTTTCCGGGTGGGAATAACCAACAGTTCAAACCCTATATAAGCATCACATTATTTTGAGAGCCGGGCCCTATGAAGATTTGCTTAGTTGCGACATTTCCCCCCAGCGGAAGGCAGTTAAATGAATATGCATTCCACATTGCACGAGAGCTGCAACGCCATCCAAATATCCAGTTGACCATCCTTGCCGATGAGCTGACCGATTATGAATTTGCAACGGACGGAAACGGGAAACCAATTAACGCCAGACAGCAGGAAGAGTTGCCAGGCTTCAATGTGATTCGCTGCTGGAAATTCAACAGCATGGCGACGCCTGTGCGTCTGTTGAGGATAATCCGGCAACTAAAGCCCGATATTGTCTGGTTCAATCTGGTGTTCTCGAGCTTTGCCACGCCCGAGAATCCTTTTGCCGCATTTGCCGGTTTATCCGCCCCCGCTCTCATGCGGTCTTCCGGATATTACACGCATATTACTCTGCACCACATTATTGAGCATGTTGATTTTACAGCCGCAGGGGTGCGGCAGGAAAGGTTGTACCGCCTGGGCACGGACATTGCGACAAGAGCGTTGCTGAAGGCGCATTCCGTATCTGTGCTGCTTTCGGGTTATCGCCGGACCCTTGCGAAGAAATATGCAGCGCGCAATGTTCTGCTGGGCACGCATGGAACATTTGCGACGACGATTCCATCTCCTCCTGATTTTTCGAGACGCGGCAATCCGGATCTCCGTATTCTGGCGATAGGGCATTGGGGTACCTACAAGCGGCTGGAAACACTGATGGAGGCGTTTCCCATCGTTCTGAAGAAAGTACCAAATGCCAGATTGGTCATTGCAGGAGCCAATCATCACACAAAGGCGGGGTACTGGGAATCCATACGCGCTGCGCAGCCCGCTGATCTGCCAATTGATTTTCGGGGATATGTTCCCGAAGACGATATCCCAGAACTTTTCAGTACAACTTCAGTCCTGGTGATGCCCTACGATTCAGCAACCGGTTCGAGCGGGCCGGCGCATCAGGCATGTGAGTACGGAGTGCCGATCGTATGCGCTGACATCTCCGATTTTCGTGACATGGCGACGGACGAGAACATGGCTATTCGCTTCTACAAAAGAGGCGATGCAGCTGATCTGGCGGAACAGCTTATTGCCATTCTGCTATCTGAAGAATTGCAGCGACGGATGGCCCAGCACAACTATGCAGCCGGCGTGCAGATGACGATGGCTAGCGTAGTCAGCAACTATCTGCGCTGGTTTGAGCTTAACCACTACAAGCGTGCTCTTCACCGCAATGGTTTTCTTGCAAAACGGCGCCGTCTTCGCTTGCTTTCGAACGTGCTGCAATCTGACGGGAAGCCGCATCCAGCGCATGACATTGTGCACGAAGATTGCGGACATGCAGCCGGAGTCGACCAAAAAGCAAATAACGAAAAAGAAAAGTGTGCCGAGGCGCGCATTTGGCGCCGGTCAGAAAGCCCAACAGGGCACCTGGATGGGGATAGTTATCAACCAGGTGCAATGCTTGAAAACGACATATGAGTTTGCTTTCCGGCTGATGGTGCGTCGTAGCGGATGGTTTAGCAATGTTGTGTCCACATGCTGAGGGCTTTGCAGGGAGGAACACCTTGTTGAAGGTGAATGTTGGTTGGCTCGTTACCAGAATCAGGCTTTTAACAGGGGCAGTATCGGGCCTGTCGTTATGTTTGTTGCTTGCCGGATGCGGCATCTTCAGCAGTGGCCACAAACCGCCGGCAGCGCCTACGGTCACAATCACTGCTAATCCGACTTCAATTTCGGAAGGAGGCGCGTCCACTCTGACGGTGACGGCTGCAAATGCGACTTCCGTCGTTATAACCGGCTCGGACGGCAGTTCCTATACGCTGCCGGCCAGCGGAGGCACGCTGAATGTTACACCGGCTGCCACCGTTACCTACACAGCTACTGCCAGCGGAGCGGCAGGTAAGGTTTCCGCAACAACAACAGTAACGGTTGCGGGAGCGCCGGTTCCTACTGTAACGATCACGGCAAATCCTACTTCGATCCTGCCTGGAGGTTCGTCCACTCTGACGGTGACAGCGACGAACGCAACGTCAGTGACGGTGAGCGGTTCAGACGGCAGCTCTTATACGCTGCCGACGAATGGCGGAACGCAGCAAGTGACGCCGGCAGCTACGACGACTTATACGGCAACAGCAACCGGGGCGGGTGGAAGCACTACGGCAACAGCGATGGTGACGGTAACGTCTAATCCAGCCCCTACCGTGACGATTACGGCCAGTCCAACTTCGATCACTGCGGGAAGTTCATCCATTTTGACAGTAACGGCGACGAACGCAACTACTGTTACAATAACCGGATCCGATGGCAGCAGTTATACGCTGCAACCAACCGGCGGAATACAAGCCGTAAAACCCGCTGCGACGACCACTTACACGGCAACAGCAACCGGAGCAGGTGGAAGTACAACAGCAACAGTGACAGTAACGGTGACTCCGAACCCACCGCCTACGGTTACGATTACCGCCAGCCCTGAATCCATTCCAGCGGGTAGCTCATCAACATTAACCATCACTTCTGCGAATGCGACTGCAGTGACGATTACCGGGTCTGACGGCAGCACCTACACGTTGATAGCGCCCAGCGGAACGCAAACGGTTACTCCGTCCAAAACCACAACTTATACGGCAACGGCCACTGGTCCGGGAGGAAGCGCTTCAGCGAATGCTACGGTTACCATAACGGCGGCGCCTCCGCCAACTGTAAGCATCACGGCAAACCCAACTGCGATTATCAAAGGCAATTCATCCACGCTGACCGTGACAGCAACAAACGCCACTCAAGTGACAGTGACCGGTTCCGATGGGAGCAGCTACACACTGCCAGCAAATGGGGGTACGCAGGCGGTAAGTCCGACTGCGACGGTCATTTACACAACCACAGCAACAGGCGCTGGAGGCAGTATTTCAGCGAGCACGACGGTGACTGTGGATCCTCCGGGCTCGATTCAATCTATTGACCATGTGATTTTCATGCTGCAGGAGAACCGCACCTTCGACAGCTATTTCGGCATGTTGAATCCTTATCGCAAAACAAATGGCTTCAGCGTAGGTGATGATGGCAAAGAATATGATGTGGATGGAATTGATGACAAGCTCAGCACAATCAGCAATGAGAATGATGAAGGTCAGTCGTTCCAGCTCTTCAAATTGAAAAGCACCTGCGTGGATGACGAGAGCTCTGATTGGCTGGCGAGTTATGGGGATGTCAACCGCTACGACTTTTCAACGGCGCGCCAGATTAAGATGGACGGCTTTGTGCACAACGCGGAAGGATTCGCAAAGAGCTGCGCTGCCTCAGGAAAATGCTCCGGTAACTTTACGGATACAGCCGGCCAACGAGCCATGGGCTATTACGATCAGGATTTCCTGAACTACTACTACTACATGGCGTCACAGTTTGCTGTGTCGGACCGTTGGTTCTCCCCGGTATCCAGCAAAAGCATAGCCAATCGTATCGCCACATTTACTGGAGGTACGACCCAGGGCCTTGTGAAAGATCCCGGCAATGACGACCATTTGCCAAATCAGCTCAATATTTCAAATATTTTTCAGGAATTAGATACGGCCAAGGTGTCCTGGAAGATTTATTACACGGTCACGCAGGGTTTCTGTCTGGACGAGGATGATTGCCTGACTTCAGCCAGCAAAGCGTATCCTGCTACAGATTTTTCCAGTTTGTCGTACTCGTATCAATATTTGTATGAGAATCCTACTGGCGCACCCTGCACGCCTCCTACACAATCATCGAGCGTAGTAGGTGATTCCACAAACTCATTCTGCATCGATACGGATCACATTGCTCCAATATCGCAGTTCTTTACTGATCTGACGAACGGAACACTTCCGAGTTTTGCTTTTATTGAGGCGGGATATGCAAACAATGACGAGCATCCCGGATCAGGTCAGTCTATTTTGACCGGACAGGCCCAGGTTGCAAAGATTGTGAATGCTTTCATGACAAGCCATGCGTGGAAGGATTCTGTCTTCTTCCTCAGCTATGACGAAGGAGGAGGCCCTTACGACCACGTGCCGCCGGTGCCGGGCCATTCGAATGACAACACAAATCCTCTGCTTGGCGCGATTCCGGATATTTCACAAATTGCGGTGAACCCTGATAACTACAACCCTTGCGTGCCTCCTGGCGGAACACCAACATACAATTGCGATCTATTAACGACCGATCCCGGAGCCAATGCCGGAGATGCGGCGGCAACCCAGGGCTTTGCCGCGCAGCTTGGTTTCCGACTGCCGAACATCATCATCTCGCCGTTCACACGAAAACATTATGTTTCGCATACGCCGATGGACCATACCGCGGTAATCAAATTTGTCGAGAACCGGTTTATCGGCAGCAATGCACATCTGACTGCGCGCGATGCGGCACAGCCCAATCTGTTAGACTTTTTTGATTTTAATCAGATTCCGTGGGCCACTCCGCCGACCCCGCCGAGCCCTGTTACTTCACAGTCTCTCGGCTATGATCCATGCACGCCAACCAGTATGGGACCGTAAAAGAACTGCTAGGAGCGCAACGTGTCGAATTCGGATTTGTCTTCAGTCCTTCTGGTTTTACTGCTGCTTGTTGGGTTAGCCCAATTATTGGGCTATTTATTCGTTAAATTGCGGCAGCCGAAAGTTATTGGCGAAATTCTTGCGGGAATTGTTCTCGGTCCTGCACTAATGGGGCGGCTGCCGGCTGTCGGAAACGTGATGAAGGTTGCTGACCACGGCTCTGTGCTGAGTTTTGTCTACTGGCTTGGTCTTTTGCTGCTGATGTTTCTGTCAGGCGCGGAGACACGACAGTTGTTTAGCAAAGATGAACGACGCGAGGTAAGCTGGCTGACGATTGTGGGCACGGGGCTTCCGTTTCTGCTTGGATTGACGCTCGGTCCCTGGCTTATTCGTCCTTCGCTTGCAGGTCCGCACGGGAATCGGATCTCGCTCATCATTGTGCTTGCTGTGGGTGTTGCAGTCACATCGGTTCCAGTGGTCTCCAAAATTTTTGCCGACCTGAAGATACTTCACACGCGATTTGCGCGGCTGGTGCTTGGTGTTGCGGTGCTTGAGGATATTGTTCTCTGGCTGGCGCTTGCGATTGCCACTGCAGTTGCAGGTCAGAGTGTATTGAATCCACGGAAGATGTCATATCACCTGATTGCGACCGTGGTGTTTTTCGCGCTTGGCTTGACGGTGCTTCCTAAAATTGTGAAGCGGATCAATAAGGCGCGGTTCAATGTGATGGCGCAGTATTCTCCTGTTGGTTACGCTATTGCCGTCCTGCTGGGGTATTGCGCGATTGCCGGGGCCCTCGATGTCAGTTTGGTATTTGCAGCGTTTCTTGCCGGTTTTGCTGTAGTACACAAGAAGCGCAGGCTTTTTGCCGAGGCTCTGGATGCAATCGGGAAAGTGTCCTTTGCGTTTTTTATTCCTGTCTACTTTGCCATTGTCGGATTGAAGCTTGATCTGATTAAGGGTTTTTCTCTGTGGATGGTTACAGCATTTATTGTAGGAAGCTGCGTGATCAAGATACTTTCCGTTTCACTTGCCGGACGGTTTGCGGGCTTTCGCGGCCTGGATCTGATTAACCTTGCCGTTACAACGAATGCGCGTGGCGGTCCCGGCATTGTTCTCGCCAGCGTGGCGTTTGATGCTGGCATTATCAGTACGAAGTTTTATACAACGCTGGTTCTGGCCGCTATTCTGACTTCACAGATTGCCGGGACGTGGCTCGACTATGTATTGCGCAAAGACTGGCCGCTTCTTAGGCCAGCAGGCGGAGCTGAGCTTACGGCCGTTTCTACCCCTGAGACTGCTTCCGCTGCTTAGGTTCATCTGCGATGACTTCATAGGGACGCATCATGTCGTTGTCTTCATGCTCAAGCATGTGGCAATGGAAGACATAGCGTCCGGTGTAGCCTTCAAACCGGACAAGAATTGTAAGCACTTCATTTGGGCTGACAACGGCTGTGTCTTTCCATCCTGCTTCGTTCGGCTGAGGCGGACGGGGTATTCCAATCGGCAACACTTTGCCCTTACTCAGAGCGACAGGATCGAATCCCTGCCGCTGCAGAATCTGAAACTGCACAAGATGTAAGTGCATCGGATGGGCATCATCGGTAGTATTAATAAAGCGCCATTTTTCTGTTGAACCGAGCTTCGGAAATTCAGTGACAGGATCGTCATACCCTTTGTCATTAATCCGTACTCCTAATGATTGCCCCTTGCCGTCCATGCGCTCCAACAGAACAAAATCTCGCGTGACGATAGATGCGCTCTCATCCAGCTTCTGAAAGGGCATGGCCGTTGGGATGCTGAATGCCTTGTTTTTTCCGCGGAGTGGAAGGCTCACTCGAAACTGCATCAGTTCATAAAGCGGGGCATGATGTGCATTCATCATGTCCCATCCGGGAAATGGGGATGGAGCGTCATTGGACAGGGTAATGCTTTTCCCTGCAAACGAGGAAAAATCCACGATCATATCTGCGCGCTCTGCAGGGCCCAGTAGCAACTTGTTCAATGTCGCGGGTTTTGGAAGAAAGCCTCCATCTGTTCCTATCTGCTGAAGCGTGACGAGCGAAGGTATGTCGGTCGGACGCTTTGCAAGATTCAGAAAAAGATGGAAGAAACGCGAATTGGAGCCATTTAGAACGCGGAGCCGGTAGCAACGCGGCTCAACTTCGAGGTATGGATAAATTGCGCCATTCACGACCGGAAGGTCACCGAAAAATTCCGGCCCCCAGACGCCGGGTGGGAGCTTAGTGCCATTCTCAATCGTTGGCGAGTAGACAAGCTGTCCCTGATCATCCAGCGTGCGGTCCTGGAGAAGCAGGGGGATTTCGTAATCGCCTGCAGGCAAGCCGATGCGCTGCTCTGCATCATCGCGAAGGAAGAAAAAGCCTGTGAGTCCTGCGTACACATTTAAGCGCGTAATGCCAATTGCGTGATCGTGATACCACATCGTTGCGGCTTTTTGATTGTTCGGATACAGGTAGCGCGCTGATTGCCCTGGCGTAAACCATTTTTCAGGCAATCCATCGCTTTCTGATCGGGTACGCGAGCCGTGAAGGTGAGGCACGGTCCTGACGGCTGGCGCTGGAGGCATCGCTCCATGTACATGCGGGTCAACCTTGAAAAGATGCTGAGCTGGAAGATGGTTTTCCCATTCGATAGTAATCGGCTTACCGCGATGAGCCTCGATAATGGGGCCGGGATATTGACCTTCGTATCCCCATAGCCTTGTTGGAGGGAGCTGAGAATGCAGCTGGTGATGGAATTCCAGCATACGAATCCGATATGAGATTTTGTCGTTGCGCGTTTCTTCCGGCGCTAATTTTGGGGGAATCGGTAACGCATCAATATATCGCTCAAGAGAACGGGGCGTGCGATATGCAGCTTGGAGAGTTGCGCCGCCCGCTATCTTCTTAAAAGCGAAGGCAGAAAGAGATGCAGTACAGTCCTTGAGAAAATCGCGTCTATTCTTCAGCACTGAATCTAATTTAACTTTCCTGTGCAGTCAGGAACTTATTCTGCCGTAATTGCGCTGGCGACGTACCGGCTGCCGTCAAACTTTGCCGTCACTCTCACGTGTGCTCCCTCATGAAGGCTGCCGGCTTCAGGAAATCGGGCCGGGTCAAATGAAATCGAATACTTTGTATCGGTGCGAGGATCTGTGACCACAAGCAGGTTCGAGTGCAGATCAAGGAATGCGACATTGCCATTGAATACAAACGCGGCACCGGGAGTCGCGAGAATGGCAAGTTTATCGGCAATGCCGTGACCCTGATTATCCGGTTTGAAATTGATGGAGACCAACGTCCCATTTACGAGATCCGAAAAACTGGCTGGCCCCGAAAAGTTCGTCTGGCCCTCGCGTGTGACCGTTGTTCCGGGACGTACCCGCAATTTCACAGGTTCGTGCGAAAGGATATCGTTTACGGTCAGTTCACCGGTCGCAGGGTTGTAGCTTAAAACCTGCCCCTGACATTCGCCTTCAGGGGAATGCGACAGCATATGAATGCTGAGCGCGAACACGCTTGTTCCATCAAGCACCGTCTCAACTGAAGCGTGGTCGTTGGGCCGCAGATCGCGAAGGGAAGTCTTCACGCCATCGCGATAAACGCGCGTGCGTTCATCGAACAGGATCTTCATAGTGTGATCACTGCCTGCGACATTTAGCGTCAATCGGTCAAGCACAGGGTCGACATCACGAATCGAGCCGCCTATGACTGTGCTTTTTCCGCGAGGCGCGGGTGGCAGCGAAGGCAAATCTCCTGACGTGCCGTCAGTATTCGAGGCAAACTGGCGAGCAGCAACCTGATCTGATTTCGCATCTGCGAATGACAGTTGGGCAAAGGGCAAACTGCTCAACATAACAGCCGCGATCAAACGAACCATTCCATATCCTTGCTGTGAAAAACTCAGCAATTGTTTGATGTATGAATGTCGTGTCTGGTTGGTCTGGATGGTGCATGCAAAAAGAGAAATCTATTCCGGGGACTCAAATTCTCGACGTACCTTCCAGGTGTTTCACAAGGCAACATATGTCTGTGTTGTGCATCAAATTGATTGCTTGCATAGCCCTATCCCATAGAGTAGGGGCTGGATGTAAAAGTGAAGAAACAAAAAATGTTCAGAACACAGTTAGGCTTGCTGGCAGCCATCGGAATCATCACTGGTTCTGCCATTCAGAGCCTATGGGCCGGCGACCTGAAGATTACCATCCCCAGACATAGTGAACTGACTCCTGTTCAGCGTCTGAATCGCGAAGGCGTGGAAGCCGTCAGAAAAAATCAGTACGATAAGGCCGAGGCCATCTTTTACAAGGCATATCTTTACGATCCCTCTGATCCCTTCACTTTGAACAATCTTGGCTACGTTTCTGAGCTTCAGGGCCAGCTGGACCGTGCACAAAAGTTTTATGCATTGGCAGCGGAGCAGGGCAGCGACGCATATGTTGACCGCAGCAGCGCGAAAGCACTGGAGGGCAAATCTATGCGGTACGCACTCGGGGCTTTGAAAGAAGGGCCCATGCGAGTGAATCGCCTGAATGTTGAAGCTGTCCAAATGCTCTCGGAAAACCGGAATACCGAAGCAGAGCAACTTTTGCAGGAAGCGCTCACACTGGACCCGAGAAACACCTTTACATTGAATAATCTGGGTGTCGCCGAGGAGGCACTGGGGGATTATGACAAGGCGCTACGATATTACGACGCTGCCGCCAGCGCGCGCTCAACTGAGCCGGTCGTGGTGACGTTGAACCACGAATGGCGGGGGAAGCCTGTTAGCGAGATGGCGGCAGAGAGCGCACAAAGACTGAAGAAACATATTGAAGGCGGAGATGCTTCGAAAGTACGCGCTGCCATGCTGACGGTGCGCGGAGTATCAGCCGCAAATCGTAATGACTGGCGCGCGGCGCGTCAGGATTTTATCGATGCGTACAAACTCGATCCGTACAGTGCATTTACTCTCAACAATCTTGGTTATGTTGCAGAGAAGGATGGCGATCTGGAAACGGCTGAGTTTTTCTACGAGCGAGCACAAAAAGCGGATGATGCAAACGCGCGCGTGGGTCTGGCAACCCAAAGCGAAGCCGAGGGGCAGCATCTGGTTGCTGTTGCAGCCAACAGCGATCAGAAGGTGGACACCCGAATCGATCAGGATGCTGAAACGCGACGCCGGGAGACCGGCCCGATTGAACTGAAACGGCGCGGCAATGAGTCTGCGCCGCAATCTCAGGACAGGCCGGCTGTTCCATCATCTGGGCAGCAGTCTCCCCAATAACAACAAGGACAGCTCTCGAATTATGACGAAGTCTTCCGTTTCCCGGGTATCGAAACAATCGATGATCCTTCTTTCTCAGCTACTGTTGCCCGAATCAGGAGCGAATGCAGAAATCTCAGCGTTGGCTGTGGAGAAGGTGTCAAAAATTAATAAGTATAACTTTGATGACTTATCGGCATTGGCTAGTTCGAATCATGTAATGATCCGAGCATTCGAAGTACTTCTGGATATTACACGGGCTGCAGAAGACGATCTTCGCATCGAATGGACGTTACAAGCGCTGGCCGCTGAACAGGGGCGTATCCGGAATGCGATTTCTTTTCTCCAGGCGATCTGCGCTGCCTTTGAAGAGGAAGGGCATGATGTGACGGTGATCAAATCACTTGATCACTGGCCCGATCTCGGCAGCGATCTCGATCTGTATACGAACGCTGATGCAGAAAAAATTTCCGAGCTCATGAAGCGGCGATTTCAAGCTGAAATCGCGCCGCGCAGCTGGGGAGATCGACTGGCATGTAAATGGAACTTCATGGTCCCAGGTCTGCCTGAGGCCGTTGAGGTCCACATGGGCCGCCTGGGACAAACGGGGGAACAGATATATCTGGCCTCGCGGCTTGCTGGCCGCTCACGATCAGTTGAAATTGAAGGCAAGGCATTTCGCGTCCCCGCGATTTCTGACCGCCTGATGATCTCGACTTTGCAGCGCATGTACCGGCATTTTTATTTCCGACTGTGTGACATTCTTGACTCCGCAGCGCTGGTAGAAGCTGACGTTATTGATTATGCCGATCTGCATGTTTCAGCGACGGAGGCCGGCATATGGGAAGGCGTTGCGACATATCTGGTTATCGTCTCCGATTACGTGAAAAAGTACCGCGGCGAAGGCCTTGATTTACCTCGTCTTGTTACAACTGCAGCCCGTTTTGGCGGGGATCAGGTTTACTACGCAAAAGAATTTCTGCGCGTTCCGATTATGCCGCAGTCTGTTTCGCTTTATGGCTCACAGCTGGGTGGATTGCTGCGCAAAAGGGAATTACAAAGCAGCGCGCGTCTAGGTTTATTGCCGTGGCTTGCCACTGCGGCAGTAGTGGGGCAAAAGCTCACTGGAAGCGATAAGGGCATATGGTAGCGAACGAGAAACAATTGCTGAATGCGGTTACCAGGGAGGAGGCGCCGGAATCTCTGCCTGCCGGCGAATTGATATGGGCAATCTGGTATTAACGAACTTAAGTCTTAATTCGGGCGAGAATTGCGCTGTTGAGCTGTCGCGGAGCATGCTACTGGAAACCGATACTTCCGTTTGGAGATCGTTGTTCTCCAATCTGAGTGATGCCATCTTTCCGAAGAAGCAGCCTCCACTCGTCTTGACGTCAAGGCCTGTTGCGGTGGCCGATCCGCTCAGGGTCAGACGCGGTCCCGCCACCAGTATCCTCTCCTTTGCCACGCACGTAGGCGCAATTACACTGATCGTGTGGGTCACGCTGCAGGCACGTTCGCATGCGGTTCTCACTCCGAAGGCCGCTGTTACGCCGATTGACATTAAGCCTTTTATCCCTGTCACCATGCCAACAGCTAAACCGATGGGAGGAGGTGGCGGCGGAGGTGCGCATCAAATCGTCGAGCCCAGCAAGGGACATCTGCCGAAAATTGCGAAAACACAGGTAGCTCCGCCTCAGATACTGCGAATCGATCATCCCAAGCTGGCAGTCGCGCCCTCTGTTGTTATTCCACAGGCGGTAAAACTTCCGGACAGCAATATGCCCAATGTCGGGCTTCCTCAATCTCCGCAGATTGCGCTGGCTTCGCAGGGCAGCGGCGGCGGTTCGGGATTTGGTCAGGGCTTAGGTGGTGGGCTCGGTTCCGGACATGGTAATGGCGTTGGGCCAGGTAGCGGTGGTGGATTTGGCGGCGGCGTTATGAGCGTTGGTGGAGGCGTGGCTGCGCCGCAGGTCATTCATGCAGTCGATCCCGAATTTACAGATGAGGCGCGCCGGGAGAAGTATACGGGCGCGGTCTCGATACAGTTGATCGTCGATACCAACGGCAATCCGCAGAATATTCAGGTAGTGAGGCATCTGGGTATGGGTCTGGATGAGAAGGCCATCGAAGCGGTCAGGCAATATAAGTTCAAGCCGGCGATGTATCAGGGACATCCAGTGGCCGTGCGTGTGGTTGTTGATGTGAATTTCCGGCTTTATTAACGCCTGGGCAATACGAAAGGGCAATGGCTGCGCACATACGGCGCAGCCATTTTTATGTTTATTGTTATATTCGCAGCCATCCTGACGCCCCGGTCCCTGACATCGTAAAGTGGAAGAGGAGAAGAATCTCAAGCCAAAAGCTGATTGGGATTTTTCGTCCGTCGCTCCAACACGCAAAAATCGCGTGCCGGGGACCCCGATGCAGTTCAGAATGACGCCTGTGCTTTGGGATACAGTCATAGGGAAAAATGCTCTAGAGACTTGTTGAAATAGGCGTGTGCGCAGGGTGTTTTCTGGAAATCGGTGCGGCTTTTGAGTTCAGATTGGTTTGAAAGTGGCTTGCGGTCAGCGTTAATGCGGGTTTCAGATGGGCCCGAGATCGTCTCTGGGCTGCTCCAGAGAAACATAGCTGAACATCCCGTCCTGAATTCGCTCTTCCCCCTGCATACCCTTATGGATGCTGTGACAACCCCAACCGCACGAAGTCTGGTACCTATTTCAACAAAGTTCCTAGAGGGCCAGCGATCAACTCGTCACAAACTGTTTGTAACTGACAAGTAGCGCCGGTACGCCTGTATCAGATATCACTGGCCAGCTCACTGCGCCTTTTGCGCTGTCTCAGTGTGTGTATGCTGTGCCTGTTTTGGGTAGTAGCCGTTGCGGGTCCTTACGATCAGCTTCCGATGCTTTGAGGAACTTGCCTCAACCCGGACCAGCCGATATCCGCCCAGACTCGCGGGCTTTGTCGAGTGATAACCGATGGTGTACTGATTACGAATATCCCGGGCGACTTCTCTGGCGATTCTGTCCACATCTTCAAGAGATTGCGGAAAATAGGCCAGGCCGCCGGTTTCCTGCGATAGTCTTTCAAGCGCCTCTCTGGCGCGCTGTGCCTTGTCCTTATTGGGATTGTCGAAGAGCAAACCAATAGAATAAACAACCGGCCCACCCAGGCCCTGTACACGCCGGATTGTCTGCTGCAGGTTCAAACGAGATGCATTGTCTTCGCCGTCAGTAATGATGAGAAGCGCCTGTTTCGGTTGTTTGGCATGTCTTGAAAGCTCGTTTGCCGAAGCAGCGACCGCATCATAAAGAGCAGTGCTTCCTCTGGAATCGACGTGCGAAAGCCCTCTTTCAAGAGCTACAAGATTCGACGTCAGGTCCTGATCGATATAGGCTTCATCGGAAAAGTTGACGATAAAGGCGGCATCCTGCGGGTTTGAAGCGCGAATCAGGTCCATAGCAGCCGCATTTACCGCGGCGCGTTTATCGCGCATGGATCCTGAATTATCGACAAGAATGCCCATAGAGACAGGAAGGTCCTGGTGCTGGAAGGAAGCGATGGTCTGAGGTACATTGTCTTCCCAGACACGGAAATCACCGCGATTGAGATCCATGGCCAATTGGCCTTTTTCGTCCACTACCGTGCAGTTCAGCAGGACCTCATCGACGTCAGCCTGGAAGGTATAAATATCCTGCTTTTTCTCGGTGGTGGTTGGCTGAGTGGCTGCCTTCGCGAGCGCAGGGCTGGTCGGCGCATTGTCCGCGGGATCGGGTGAGACAATCGGGTCACGGTCCACACTCAGATTGGGCTGGACCTCACGTTGAATCTGATTTGGTATGGCAGATGGGGCAGTTTGGGCAGAGGCACCCGGATACAGCCCGCTGAAGCAGAGCAGGATGAGGGCTATCAAGTGGCAATTGCGCGATGTCAAGAGAACCTTCGTTCTAGTCTCAATCCGGCTGCCTGCACAGCGCGCGGTGAGCGTGATCTAACAAAACATTGAAATTAGATGCGTTCTGCATAAGCTGGTTGTCTTGCGGGAGCTCTGGTCGTAAAGATAGAGGACCCCACCCGATCCCAAGCATTGTCCGCTTCTGACAGCCAACCCACCCTTAGGGCAGTGCATCGAATGACGCTGGTGCGGTGTAGATCTGCTGTCAAGACAAAGCTCTTGCCTGTTCACTTCCCCTTAGAACGGCCGTATTGTGCGGCACAAAGTATCCATGCTAGACAAAAGAGATGTGGGAGAGTCGCGTATTTAGCGAACGCATCCGGGTTGTAAGGAACGATGCCCCGAACCGAGTGTCCTTTACGGGAGACAAGAGATGAAGCAGATCAGCGGTGGTACAGAGGTGGCAGACGCCCCAGCCAGGCGCCGGAAAGTAAAAAAAAGCCATTCGACAAACGGCGCGCTCGCGGTTGAGCACTTACCCGAAGACTTAAGCGTGATTCTGGCCAGCCTGCAGTGTATGCGGGAGGGCGATTTTTCTGTTCGCCTGCCTGGATCGTGGACTGGGCTTCTGGGAAAGATCGCCGATACCTTTAATGACACAATTGCCGCAAATGAACGCATGGCGCTGGAACTGAAGCGGCTTGGGCAGGTTGTTGGTAAGGAAGGACGTATCCGCGAGCGAACGAGATTCCGCGAGTTGAGAGGTTCCTGGGGTGAGATGGAAACGTCCATTAATACCCTAGTGGACGATCTTGTGCGGCCTACAACGGAGGTGACGCGTGCGATTGCAGCCGTCGCGCAGGGGAATCTGAACGAAAAGGTTCGTTTGGATGTGGATGGCCGACCGCTGGAAGGAGAATTCCTGCGCTCGGCAAAGATCGTGAACACGATGATCGAGCAGTTGGGCGTGTTCACATCAGAAGTAACACGAGTGGCCCGCGAAGTGGGTACAGACGGCAAGCTGGGCGGACAGGCTGCGGTTCCGGGTGTTGCCGGAACATGGAAAGACCTGACGGATTCCGTCAATCAGATGGCCAGCAACCTGACCAGCCAGGTAAGAAATATTGCTGAAGTAGCCACCGCCGTGGCAAGCGGTGATCTATCCCGCAAGATTACGGTGGATGTGCGCGGCGAGATTCTCCAGCTTAAAGAAGCCATCAACACGATGGTGGACCAGCTGCGCTCCTTTGCTTCGGAAGTAACGCGCGTCGCTCGTGAAGTCGGCACGGATGGCAAGCTGGGTGGTCAGGCCGTGGTTCCCGGCGTTGCCGGGACCTGGAAAGACCTCACTGACTCAGTAAACGCCATGGCCGGAAACCTGACAGCCCAGGTTCGCAACATTGCTGAAGTAACGACCGCTGTGGCTCGCGGCGACCTTTCCCGCAAGATTACGGTCGATGTAAAAGGCGAGATTCTTGCCCTGAAAGAAACCATCAACACGATGGTGGACCAGCTCAATGCCTTTGCGGGCGAAGTAACGCGCGTAGCCCGTGAAGTCGGTACGGAAGGGAAACTGGGAGGTCAGGCAAGCGTCCCCGGTGTAGCCGGAACGTGGAAAGACCTTACCGACAACGTAAATTTCATGGCCAGCAACCTGACCGGCCAGGTGCGCAATATTGCTGAGGTTGCTACAGCAATTGCAAACGGCGATCTTTCCCGAAAAATCACAGTGGATGTGCGCGGCGAAATCCTTCAGTTGAAGGAGACGCTGAACACGATGGTGGACCAGTTGAATCGCTTCGCTGGTGAAGTCACACGCGTGGCCCGCGAAGTGGGAACCGAAGGCCGTCTTGGTGGACAGGCGAACGTACCCGGTGTGGCCGGAACATGGAAGGACCTTACCGACTCAGTGAATTCGATGGCCGGAAACCTTACGGCGCAGGTGCGAAATATTGCTGAAGTAACGACGGCTGTGGCCCGCGGCGACTTATCGCGCAAAATCACTGTAGATGTCAAAGGCGAAATTCTTGAATTGAAGAACACCATCAACACCATGGTGGACCAATTGAACTCGTTCGCCAGCGAAGTGACCCGTGTAGCTCGCGAAGTGGGAACGGAAGGCAAGCTTGCCGGTCAGGCCGAGGTACCGGGTGTTGACGGAACGTGGAAAGACCTGACGGACAACGTGAATTCCATGGCCCGGAACCTGACGGCCCAGGTCCGCAACATTGCAGAAGTCGCAACAGCCGTGGCTCGCGGCGATCTTTCGCGCAAGATCACCGTTGATGTGCGAGGGGAACTGCTCCAGCTTAAAGATACTCTGAACACGATGGTGGACCAGCTGCGTGCCTTTGCCTCTGAAGTTACGCGTGTCGCGCGAGAAGTAGGAACGGACGGCAAGCTCGGCGGACAAGCGGCGGTACCTGGGGTTGCCGGAACTTGGAAAGACCTCACGGACTCCGTGAACTCGATGGCCAGCAACCTGACAAATCAGGTCCGTAACATCGCAGAAGTTGCGACCGCCATCGCGAATGGCGATCTTTCCAAAAAGATCACTGTGGATGTCAGCGGGGAAATTCTGCTGCTGAAAGAGACCATCAACACAATGGTGGATCAGCTCAACGCATTTGCGGGCGAAGTAACGCGCGTTGCCCGTGAGGTCGGCAGCGAAGGCCGACTCGGTGGACAGGCGAACGTGCCGGGGGTTGCCGGGACCTGGAAGGACCTGACCGACAACGTAAACTTCATGGCCGGAAATCTGACGGCCCAGGTCCGTAACATCGCCGAAGTGACAACTGCCGTGGCCCGCGGTGACTTGTCACGCAAGATTACAGTCGATGTCAAAGGAGAGATTCTTGAACTGAAGGACACCATCAACACGATGGTGGACCAGCTGAATGCATTCGCTGCCGAAGTAACGCGAGTGGCGCGCGAAGTTGGAACCGAAGGAAAACTCGGTGGACAGGCGCAGGTGCCGGGGGTTGCCGGGACCTGGAAGGACCTGACCGACAACGTAAACGTCATGGCCGCAAACCTGACGGCGCAGGTCCGCGGCATCGTCAAAGTGGTAACTGCGGTCGCCAACGGCTCGCTTACGCAAAAGTTGACCGTAAACGCCGCAGGTGAAGTTGCCGCGTTGGCAGAGACCATCAATAACATGACGGATACGCTCGCCACCTTTGCAGACCAGGTGACGACAGTCGCGCGCGAGGTAGGTGTCGAAGGGCGTCTTGGCGGACAGGCGAATGTGCCGGGCGCATCGGGAACCTGGAAAGACCTGGTCGATAACGTAAACCTGCTGGCCGACAATCTGACAAATCAGGTCCGCGCGATTGCTGAAGTGGCAACAGCGGTTACCAAAGGCGACCTCACTCGCTCAATTCAGGTGGAAGCCAGAGGCGAAGTCTCGGAGTTGAAAGATAACATCAACACGATGATTAATAACCTGCGCCTGACAACGGAGCGAAATACGGAGCAGGATTGGCTGAAAACGAACCTCGCCCGCTTTACCGGAATGTTGCAGGGGCAACGCGAGCTAAGCACGGTAGGACGAATGCTGCTTTCTGAACTCGCTCCGCTGGTAAATGCTCAGCAGGGATTGATCTACCAGATGGATTCGGAAGGCACCGGCACAATGAAACTGCTCTCAGCTTATGCCAGCACGCCGGATGGGCATCTCGAACGCATATCGATTGGTGATGGGCTTATCGGCCAATGCGCGGTAGAAAAACGTCGCATGCTGATTTCCGATTTGCCAAACCGCACTGTGCCCATACGATCTGGATTGTTTGAAGCAGTGCCCAAGAATATCATCGTGCTCCCTGTGCTTTTTGAAGATCAGGTAAAAGCAGTGATTGAGCTTGCCACCCTGAGCACATTTACGGCTTCTCATCTGGCATTTCTCGAGCAGCTTACAGCCAGCATTGGCATCGTGCTGAACAGCATCGAAGCAACGATGCAGACAGAGGCCCTGCTGGTGCAGTCACAGCAACTCGCCACAGAGCTGCAATCACAACAGGCAGAACTACAGCAAACAAACGAACAGTTAGCGCAAAAAGCGCAGCAGCTTGCCGAACAGAACGTCGAAGTCGAACGCAAGAACGAGGAAATTGAGCAGGCCCGCCGCGCATTGGAAGAGAAGGCCAAAGAACTCGCGCTTACTTCCAAATACAAATCAGAATTCCTAGCCAATATGTCTCATGAGCTGCGCACGCCCCTGAACAGCATTCTTGTTCTGGGTCAGCAGCTTGGTGAAAACCCGGAAGGCAATCTCACGCCTAAGCAGATTGAATTTGCCCGCACAATCCATGCAGCCGGAACAGACCTTCTAAACCTGATCAGCGATATTCTCGATCTCTCCAAGATTGAATCCGGAACGGTTTCTATCGAAGCCGAAGAGGTGTTTTTCTCCAGCCTGCTTGAAATGATTGCCCGTCCCTTCAGACACGAGGCGGAGAACAGGAAACTTTCCTTTGACCTGCATCTGGATCAGCATCTCAGCCGTAGTCTCACGACCGACTCGAAGCGCTTGCAACAGGTTCTCAAGAATCTGCTGTCAAACGCATTCAAGTTCACGGAACAAGGCGGCGTAAGACTCTCCGTGTTCAAAGCTGAAAATGGATGGAGTGAAAACCATCCGATCCTCAGTAATGGCTCGGTTGTCGCATTCGAAGTTGCTGATACCGGAATCGGCATTCCGCAGGAAAAGCAAAAGATTATCTTCGAGGCCTTCCAGCAGGCAGATGCCGGAACCAGTCGCAAATACGGCGGGACCGGCCTCGGGCTGGCAATCAGCCGCGAGCTGGCAAGCCTGCTTGGCGGAGAAATCCAGCTGCGCAGCACTCCGGGGCAGGGAAGCACGTTTACCCTCTACCTGCCGCATACGTATGTCGCGCCAGTGAGTTCCGGCACGCCAGTCGCTGAGTCCTTCCATGCGTCTACGGCGGCCCGGCAAATTGCAACATCTGCTTTGGCGGATCGTCCCGTAGAAGAAATTGAAGATGATCGCAATCGTCTCGAGCCTGGAGAAATGACGTTGCTGATCGTTGAAGACGACCCGCATTATGCGCGAATCCTACGTGATCTAGCGCGTGATAAAGGCTTCAAGGTCCTGGTGGCAACAAGAGGCATGGAAGCGCTGGCGCTGGCGCGAGAGTTTCATCCTGCCGCTGTGTCGCTCGACGTATTTTTGCCCGATATGCTGGGCTGGACGGTGTTGAACCATTTAAAGCAGGACCCCGGCATGCGGCATATACCGGTACAGATGCTGACGATGGATGAAGACCGTCATCACGGCTTGTCGCGTGGCGCGTTTTCCTTCGTGACCAAGCCCACCAGCATGGAGGAGCTGGATGCGGCGCTGACAAAGATCAAACAGTTCTCCTCATCCGGACGCAAGCGGCTGTTGGTGGTAGAGGACAATCCTGCCGAACAAATGAGTATTAAGGAGTTGCTTGGCTATGATGACATCGATGTGAGTGTCGCAACGACGGGCGCCGAAGCGCTTGCAGCAGTGCGTGAGCAACAGATTGACTGTGTTGTGCTCGATCTACGTTTGCCGGATATGACCGGATTTGAAATTCTGGAGCAAATGCGCGATATATCGTCTCTGCGCGATTTGCCCGTTGTTGTATTTACCGGTAAGGAACTCTCGCCCGAAGAAGACGCGAGACTGCATTCACTGGCGCGCAGCGTGGTGGTAAAAGATGTGGAGTCGCCGGAGCGGCTGCTGGACGAGACAGCTTTGTTCCTGCATCGTATTGTTGCCGATCTGCCGCCTGAGAAGCAAAAAATGCTCGACCGCCTGCATCGTTCCGATGAAGCTTTGATCGGAAAGAAGGTCCTGGTTGTCGATGATGATGTCCGGAATATCTTTGCGCTCAGCAGCGTTCTGGAAAGAAGAGGAATGATTGTCCTCACGGCCAGCACTGGGCGCGAAGCCATTGCGATGCTCGAGTCCACTCCGGATCTTGCCATCGTCCTGATGGACATCATGATGCCGGAAATGGACGGCTATGAGACCATGCAGGTCATCCGAAAGAACGCTGCATTTCGCAGACTACCCATCATTGCTTTGACCGCAAAGGCAATGAAGGGGGATCGGGAAAAATGCCTGGAAGCCGGGGCATCAGAATATCTGGCAAAGCCTGTGAACACTGAGCAGCTATTAGCTGCTCTGCGTATGTGGCTGCACAGATAAAGGGTTGTTTATGTCAACAAACGGCTGGAATTCATTCATGGATCACGAAGAATACGGCGGCAAGAGGAATCCGAATGAGAAGGTTAACATCCTTCTTGTTGACGATCAGCCCGCCAAGCTGCTTAGTTATGAGGCGATACTTGGTGAACTGGATGAGAACCTGATCAAGGCGTCTTCCGGAACGCAGGCGCTCGAACACCTGCTGAAGAACGATATCGCTATCGTGCTGACAGACGTCAGCATGCCGGGAATCGACGGCTTCGAGCTGGCAGACATGATGCGTCAGCATCCGCGATTTCAGAAGACGGCAATTCTCTTCATTTCAGGCATTCATCTGTCCGACGTGGACCGGATCAAGGCTTATCAACGAGGCGCGGTCGATTACATTTCAGTTCCCGTAATTCCGGAAGTACTCCGCGCGAAAGTCAGCGTCTTTGCTGAGCTGCATCGCAAACGCCGCCAGCTGGAAGCGCTGAACCGCCAGCTTGAACAACGGGTGGCGGAGAGAACGGAAGAGTTGAGCGAGCGTGCTGATCTTCTTGACCTCGCGTCAGATGCCATCATTGTCCGCGATATGAACGGCCTTACGCGTTTCTGGAATTCCGGCGCAGAAAATATATACGGCTGGCGGCGAGAAGAGATACTTGGTAAAGATTTGCATGCGATGCTGGCGACCCGGTTTCCTTCTTCTTTCAGCGAGGTGCAATCATCGCTGGCTATAACGGGAAGGTGGGAAGGCAATCTTCATCAACGTACACGGGATGGTCGTGAAATTACGGCAGCTTGCAGAAAGGTAGTGAAAAAAGATAAAACCGGATCGCCTTCAGTTGTGCTTGAGACAGTCCGTGACATCACTGCCACTCTTCGCGCTGAAGAGGTATTGCGTAATGCTGAAAAAATGGCGGCTATGGGAAGGGTCGCCGGAATTATCGCGCATGAAATCAATAATCCGTTGGAGGCGATTCTTAACATATTCCATTTATTGCGCAACCATACGTCACTGGATGCTGAAGCGTCGGAATATACGCGCATGGCTGAACAGGAATTGGTGCGGGTCGCTCATATTGTGAAACAGACCCTGAGCTTTTACCGTGAGTCCCAGCAGCCCGTAACCGTTTCTATTGCTGAGGTGCTCGACAATGTGCTCGAGCTGCAATCCAGAAATATTCAACTTCAGGGGATCACACTTGAGAAGCGCTATGCTGCGGAAGCGACTGTTCATGGATTTCCGGGCGAGTTCAGGCAGGTCTTCATGAACTTGATTGTCAATGCGATCCAATCCATGCCCGAGGGCGGCCATCTGCGAATCAATGTGCGCAAACGTTTTGATACCAGGACAATGAAGCCTAAAGTTTCTGTTTCCATCATTGATACCGGTTCCGGTATCAGTCCTGAGCATGCCAGAGAATTATTTGAGCCCTTTTTCACCACGAAATCTACAAAGGGGACCGGGCTTGGGCTATGGATCAGCAAAGGAATCGTGCAAAAGTACGAAGGAAAAATCTGTTTTCGGAGCGTCCGGCAATCGAGTGGATATACCACATGCTTCCAGGTTATGCTGCCTGGGCATGCTGCGGTATCGGTGCCGGATACGGCCAGCGCGTACAGCGCAATGAGTAGTTGAAGTACAGCCAAAACGACTGTGACGACACGAAAGTACGTAATTTTGTGTGTGGATGATGAACCCACCTCTCTCCTTGTTCGCTCGCGCGTACTGGAAAAGGCTGGATATTATGTCGTTCCTGCGAATTCCGCTGAGGCGGCCCTCGGAATTCTCACGTTGCAATCGGTCGACCTGGTTCTCACTGATCTGCTGATGCCTGGGATAAACGGAGCAGAGCTGGCCCGCGAGATAAAGATTCGAAATCCCAAACTTCCGGTCATCCTCTTTTCAGGAGTAAATGAAGAACCAGCAGATAAGTCGAACATCGACCTGTTTTTAAGCAAGCTCGAGGGGCCTGTGTCCCTTTGCGAGAAGGTTGCTGAAATCCTGAGAAATACTGTGGCGCGACCGTAAAATGCGCGCGCTGACACGTCTGCGGAATCTGTTGCCTGAGGCGAATCAATCGGGCCTGCAACGTTTTCTGACCGAGCTGGGTCCTGGTCTGGTGACAGGGGCGGCAGACGACGATCCATCCGGCATCTCTACATATTCGGTTGCAGGCGCGTCGTACGGCTATGCAACTCTCTGGACCGCGCTGCTCACTTTTCCATTGATGGCAGCGGTGCAGCTCATGTGCGCGCGTCTCGGAATGGTGACGGGTTGCGGTCTGGCAAGCGTCATCCGCACCCGCTATTCCCGCTGGATATTATGGTTCGCAAGCGCGCTGGTAATTGTTGCAAATGTCTTCAATATCGGCGCCGATCTTGCCGGCATGGCCGATGCTATGCAGATGGTCACCGGAATTCGCGCTTATTTCCTCACGCCGGCATTTGCCTTTTTGATTATTGTGCTTGTCTTCTGGACTTCTTACCGGCAGATGGCCCGAATCTTTAAATGGCTGACCGTGGTGCTGTTTGCGTATGTATTCACTGCATTTTTAGTTCATCCGGATTGGATTGCTGTAGCGAAAGCAACGGTCATTCCGCATTTTGAATGGAGCAAGGACTACATCTCGGTCATTGTGGGGCTTTTGGGGACAACTATTTCGCCATATTTATTCTTCTGGCAGGCAGGCCAGGAAGTAGAAGAGGACAGAGATCGCGGCAAAATGACCGTGGCCCAGAGGCGCGGCTCCACAAATAGAGAACTAAGAGTTGCTAAAAAGGATGTGATTACAGGTATGTTGCTCTCGAACATGATCATGTACTTCCTCATCCTCACCACGGCAGCAACACTCAACGCCCATGGTGCCAAGAACATCGAGACAGCGAAACAGGCCGCGGAAGCCCTGAAACCACTGGCGGGTGCAGGCGCATATTGGCTTTTTACAATTGGAATTATTGGCACCGGCATGCTCGCCGTGCCGGTGCTTGCCGGCTCTTCAGCATATGTTATTGCGGAAGGCGCCAGATGGAACCCGGCTTCGTTAAATGCCAAACCGCGCCTCGCCGGCAAATTTTATTCCGTCATCGCCATTGCAATACTCATCGGTCTCGCCTTCGATTTCGCGGGATTCAATGCAGTCAAAATGCTGTTCTGGTCGGCCATTTTAAATGGAATGCTCGCGCCCCCTTTGGTGATCATGGTCGTCCTGCTGACCAGCGATCGAAAGGTCATGGGAAACCGTGTAAATTCGCTACGTATGAAAATTCTGGGATGGATTTGCGCCGGAATTATGAGCGTTTCCGCAATCGCTCTGTTGGCCGTTTCAATATAAAGCACAAAGCAAGTCGCTTGTGCGGTATGCTGCTTTTCGCGAGTGTCTGCAATGGATTCAACTGTAAAAGAACATGCCGTCAGTAGCTCGGATTTGCGGGAAGCTGAACTGCTTATTCAATGTGTACGCGGTTCGCCGATCCTCGTTCCTGAGAATATCAACTGGCCAACATTGCAGGAATTCGCAGAGAATCATGGATTGCTGCCTCTCGTACATAAAGCGCTGGTATCCAGCGGCAGTTATGTACCAGAATTTTTCATAAATGCTGTTCGTGAATCTCAGGCGCGTAGTGAAAGGCTGGCAACCATCCTGCATCAGGTACTGAAGCATTTCGCGCGCCAGTCCATAGATGTTATGCCTTTAAAAGGCCCTATGTTGGCCGAGTTGCTCTATAGCGACATTACGATGCGGCCATGCACGGATATAGATTTACTGGTGCATCCTGGCCTGTTTGACCGCGCAGAGAAGCTACTGATAGAGACGGGCTGGACTTCATCCGCGCCCGCCGATGACTATCAGCACAAGTTCGTGCGTGATGGCATTCTTCTTGAATTGCATTTTGATATCGCATCGCCACGTTCTTTCTCATTCGATCTGGAGGGAATGTGGAAGAGAACTGTAGATAAGACATTTCGCGGCCAGCCGGCAAAAGCAATGTGCGAAAACGACTTGGCCCTTTATCTTTTGCTGCACGGGTTGAAGCATGGCTTCGCAAAACTGCTTTGGGTTCTCGATCTGGCACTCGCGCTAAACAGGATGGAGGGATGTTCTTTGAGGGAACTCATGCAGCAGGCAAGGGAGCAGGGCCTGGAGCAAGCAGCATTGATTGGCTGCTCCCTGCTTCTTGAAGTTTGCCCGGATCGCGTTCCACAATCTCTCGTCATGCTGCTGGCGGAATTGCCTGCTGCCTTCCATGCGGCCCAACTTGCGGCTCAGCGACTGATAGCAGGAGAAAACGGAACCATTCGCGATCCGGAAATCTGGCGACTTTATCTGCTGACCGAAACACGCACGAGCAAGCGTTGGCTCCGCAGGGCGAGTTTTTTTCAACCTACCAGCGAAGATTATAAGTGGACGGCGCGTCATCGCATTCCACGCACCTTCGCTCTGTTGATGCGGCCATTGCGCCTGATAGCGAAGTACGGAATCAAGCGAGCATTGCGAGTTGCTTTTCCGCGCTTCGTCTAACCCATATTACGGTTTGCTGTGAATGGCTTGCGCTTTGGATACAAACAGCAACAAAGGTGCGGTTGCTATCGCATATTTTGCGTATTTCTCGATCAATTCCCGTCTGGTTGTATTTTCTTCCTTGTCCCCTTCGGGGCTGACGTTTAGTTGTTCTGGCTTTTCCAACATAGCGATGAAGACCTTTCCATGACATTTATATGCGAGCTAAGCCCCGCAGTTAAGGAGCAACTACATTGGGGGAAGTGCTGGTTCCATATTTACTGCTGCCATCAGGGGAGTAGGCTGCATTGAGAGTATTTCCAGCCGGTAGAGAAAGCCCGGTATAAGGAACGGTGATTTGAGTGCCGCTCAGCAGCACGCCCGTGTTGTTGCTGAAAGTGTTGGCAACCACGATATCGGGCGTTCCTGTTTTATCGATGTCAGTCGCTGCTGCGGAATATGGCTTAGTTCCAATAAGAAATGGACCATGTATGCTGTATAGCCCCCCTGCGTTGCCTGTCGCTAATGTAAGCGTGCCATCCGTGTAGTTGGCCACAATCAGGTCGGGTATGGAGTCTCCGTTTATGTCGATAAATCTCACCTCGTCCGGCCCCTTTCCGACATTTACAAGCGTTTGTGCAGTAAATACTCCGCTGCCGTTGTTCTTAAGAATGCTTACGTTATTGCTGCCGAAATTCGCGACTGCAATCAATTGATTACTGCCGCTGCCCGTAATAGCGAGGGCCTGTGGTCCTGTTCCAGTTGTTATTGCATTTGCGCTGAACGTTTCATCCTGGTTGTTCAACAGTATGCTGACGGCTCCATCATGATAATTGGCGACAGCCAGGTCAGAAAAACCATCGTCGTTGAAGTCGCCTGCGCGAATAGCTTCAGGAGTGTTTCCTACATGGATAGCAGTACCCATAGGTGTAAGGGTGCCGGTGCCGTTGCCTATCAAAACGCTGACTGTATTGTCCTCTGTATTTGAGACTGCGACATCGAGATTTCCATCATCATTAAAATCTCCGCTCGTCAACGAAGTGGGTGTATTGGACGCAGTGCCAACCGCGTAAACAGCAGGCGTTTGAAATGTGCCATCGCCATTTCCGAGCAGGACCGCTATCTGATTGGTATTGAAGCTCCCGGCAATCAAGTCCAGAGTTCCGTTGCCGCGAAGACTCACAGCATGAACCTCCGCGGGGCCGAATCCAGCGGCAATCAGGATGGATGTTGCTGGCCCAAACGTGCCATCACCGTGACCCAGTTGCACGGCAACTGAATCAGTACCAAATATCGATGTAATCAGGTCGGGATTGCCGTCTCCATTCAGATCAGCCAGCTCCGTCCAGACAGGAAAAGTGCCAGTGCTTGTGGTTTTTTGTGATGACAGTGAAGGAGTTGCCGTTGCAGTGTTCAATGTTACAGGTCCAGTGACAGGATTCCCCGAAGTTACATCATTAAATGCAAGCTGCCCGCTTGGCGCAGTAAAGCCAAAGCCGAAGACATTGATCTGAGCAGCCGTAGCAGTCAAGGATGTGATCGTCGTCTGCGATCTGCCGAGAATAGTGAGGGGTAACGACGACGATGCCGGCACATAATTGGTGTCTCCACTATAGCTGAGTGAAAGGGAATTGCCGCCAGTCGGAATAATAGTCGGAATTGTTATGTTCGCAACTCCACCTGAAAGAGTTGCACTCTGCGAATTGCCTCCATTAAACGCATATGTAATGGAACCGGTAGGCCCTGCGCCAATTCCAACAGCAGCCACCGTTACCTTGACAGTCCCACCCTGCCCCTGAACGGGGTTAGTCGGAGTAACTGTATCACTGAGAGTTACAGTTCCGGCATTGACGGTCAGGCCGGCAGATGTGCTGCTGCTGCTGAAATCTGTTGTCCCCGCAAATGTGACAGAGAGCGTATGTTTTCCTGGCGCAAGCGCATTGAATGGTCCGCTGATTTGATAGTTGTTATTACTTATCAATGTCAGGCTATATCCTGTTGAAGAACCATCCAACTTCACGCTGAAATCAGAAGCAGTAATCCCTGTCGCATTACTGGGCGCGAGTTGCACAGAGAAGCTGGATGGCTGTCCATATAAATAGGTGAGGCCCGGATTAGCTGCGATTGACAGCGAAGTTGTTGTGGCTGACGCCGCAGTAAAATTAATTTTGTCTGTCTGATTGTCAAAGGTTACGCTTATCGTGCCCGGTCCTGTGGTGGAGGGCGTCAGAATCGCATTGCCCACGCCGGCCGTGTTGAATGTGCCCGTAGCCAATGCAGGATTAGCAGTTATTCCGGTGACGTTAAAAGTGTAGGGATAGTTCACTGCTACAGCAGGAAATGCACCTGATATCGAATTTCCGTTTGAATCCGTGTTCATAGTGACACTAAGATTCATACTGCCGCCCGACGGAATCGTAGTCCTATCTGCAGTGAAGCCGAGTTGTGCATAAGGAGTAGCAGCCAAGCTGCCAGTAGACGGGTCATAGAGAAGAGCCTGATCGCATTTATCGCCTGAGGTGGTGGGCCCTTCGTTGCATCCCCACCAGTTGTCCGTCGCAATCACCTGACCGGATTTCTCGCCGGGCGCGCCTACAGCAACGCCGCTCGCCCCATTTGTGGAAGTGTTCCCAAAGATGCGACTCAAACCAATCTGCAGTACATTTCCATCTGATTGGGCTGCAGTTCCGCCCGAGGCGGCTCCTCCGGCTTCACCAGCAGAATTTGAAAGGAAATCGGTACTGGTTACAGTGGTCTGGGTTTCCGGCAGTGTAACTTGACTAAAGAGCCCACCACCCCATCTGGCTGCGGAATTATTTTCAATCACAGAAGAACTGATCAGAATACCTGAGCTGGTAAAAATTCCTCCGCCATCGTTTTGAGCGGCGACGTTACTACTTACTGTCACACCAGTTAAGATAGTCTGCGGCGTGGCGGGTGATTCCTGACGCTCACTGAAAAAGAGTCCCCCACCTGTCCCATTATCGTTGGTATTTGTATCATTTGGATTTACGTTAAGATCTGCCTTATTACCTGAAAATACTGTTTTGGTAGCAGATACTGCGACAGGTGCTAAAGAGGTATATAACCCTCCACCCTGCTCTGGCGTGGAATTGTTCTGGATGGCCCCTCCGCTGAGTGCAAGCGTACCCGTACCGCCACCAGCCGAGTTATAAGCCCATATGCCTCCGCCGGGACCCCATAACGCGGCGCAGTTTTCAATTACAACATTCGTGAGTGTAAAATTTCCGCTGCCTGCCGCATCCCAGTTAATGCACCCACCCACATTGTTGTAAAAACCTCCCTGGCTGTTCGCTGGATTGTTGTTATTTCTGCCGTTTCGGAGCGTCAGATTTGACATAGACAAATCGAAAACATACGTTCCTCCGCTCGGATTAAATGACCCAAACTGCCCCGGATTAATCGAGAAGATTACATCATTATTCTTGCCATCGATAATGACCGCGCCGGGAGTGCTGCCCACAACGGATACCGGTCCAAGTATCTCCAGGTGCGTGAGAGCATTTCCATTGCTGTCGAAGGTACCGGCTTGCCACGTGAGGCTATAGGTTCCCGCCGGAACCATGATGGTATCCGAAGCCCCCGTGTTAAGGTTATCGGTTGCATCACTGTTCGCGTATGTGATTGCATCGCGCAGCGTGCACGGTTCCGAAGCCCCGCTCGTGCAGCGCACATTGTCAGCGGGATCGGTCGCTGTGCCTGTATTATCGGCTGTGGTGTTTACATAAAATGTGTTTCCTGCGCTTGGCACTATTATGTCAGGCGAAACACTGTCAGCGCTCAATACTACTAATCCTTCACGCGTATCAGAACTTATGCGTGTTGATACTGCGGTGATTACATTTCCTGTAGACAGTCGGCTGGACACAGTGCGATTTAATGCTGCTGCAGATGCGACTGAAAAGGTGCGAGGCGAGACGAATGTGTGGCTGATTCGCGTCTGCTGCTGTTCCTGAGAATCGATCACCACAAGATCGTCAAAACCCCGTGCTGCGCGCGAGCGCACCATGAGGGGAGCTCTGCCTATTGCTGCATGCATCGCCACAGCAGCAAGCCTTTCAACTTCAATCCAGGGTTCATTGCCGGTATTGCCTGCCTGCTGCGCCAGGGTCCGGATGCTCTTCGAATGCTCGTGTTGAGCCCGTCGTGTGTCGCTGATCTCCTGTGGAGTAAAAGGATGCGGATCGAATCCCTGATGCGCGAGCGTCAAAACATCACCATTAACCGCCACAATAGAAAGCTGCAGTTGTGCGTGCCGATCAAAGAGGAATTGTCCGGCTGTTACGCTTGTCACGCCGCTCACAGGAACAGTGGTGACAGCACTTTTTCCTGAGAGCGCATTCCTGCCATGCAAAATCAGCAATTGACCATTCGCAACAATAGCAGTATCCGGAACCATGTCGGCGTCGAGGTTCGCGACAGTCATAGCTGTTGCCGGCGCAGGTAGGACATATGTTGCGCTCGTGGAAAAGGAACCAGAGCGATAACTGAGAATAGATAACCTGGCGCCACGATTCACCTGATAAGCCGCAAGGATTGCTTCGCCCAGCAAAGGTGCTCCCGGACGATAGGCCGCAAGCGCTGTTAACCCGCCCGCTACTGAAGCGCTGGCTGGTGGAGAGAAGTTGCCTTTGCCATCCCCAAACCTGACGTAAATCCGGTTATTGCCTCTGGCAGCATATACAAGATCCAAATGCCCATCGCCATTTAGTTCCGCAGAAATCATGAGCCGAGGCTGTGTGGTCGTTGAGACAAGTCTTGCCGTCTGAAGGTATGGATCAGAAAACTGATGTCGGCCTGCTGCCATCCCGCTCTGGTAAGCTTTTGGCGCGAATGCGTCTGGATTGCCGCGAAGCAATTGAATGGCCCCGCCTTTTTGCAGGCTATAACCAATCACAAGATCGCCGATACCATCCTCATCAAAGTCTCCGGCGACCATTGAGAGAGGACGAGGCTGCTCGCCGGGAAATCGCAAGTGCAGCTTATGAACTTGCTGCGCTGGTCCTGTATTGATCACTCGCTGCCCAAATGCTGGAGAGGCGTATAGACTTGGCCAAGTAATCCCTGTAAGCAAAATCAGAAAAATGAGAAGGCCTGAAACTGCGCGGCTGCTGAGAAATTTCATGATGTCCATACGTCTCCGACTCCCATCCGTGGCGAGCGAACCCGCGAAAGCAGAATCCAGCACGATATAAAAGGGCTGGTGCTGAGAAGAACAACAGGGAAACGATGAACGTGAAATAGAGTCTATTTAGTTGCAAGCTTGAGAAGGACCGGGGAAAATACTGCAGCCGAAGAAAGTTTCTCTGAGTGCGAATGCCTTGTCAATACAATTCCTTTTCTATATGCAGAGCATTGCAAAGATTTATTGAAATGAAATAAATAATAGCAGCTTCGGGCATCACGTTAATATTATGAAATGTGGAGATAGTAAGCGGTTTGTTCTACAGAGAATATAATTATGATTAATAACTTATGATTTAGGCTGGCAAAGTAAATCGTTGCTGGGCGATTAATCTTATCCAAACAAATTTAATATGGAACAAACTCGAAGCTTCCGATGCATGCCAACGGCGCGCTTCGGACAATGGTTGTATCTTCTTGACGATGGAGGTTTGGTTTATTCGGAATCTCAGAACCGATTTGTCGGTCTTGATATGGCTGGAGTTCTTGCTTATCGAGCATTTGACAAAGGTAGCAATCCTGACGATCTGCAGGGGTTTGGCAGGGCAATTTCTGACACAAAAAAACTAAATATGCAGATCATCTTTGGCTTGTCCCGAGGACAGTTCCCTGATACTAAAGCGGATGATCGCTTAAAGATCGCGCAGCTTGATCTTAAACAGAAAGGCGTCTTCACTGTTCATCATCTTCCAATTTTATTCGCGGCAACTGACGGCATCGACACTGAGCTGTGTCGGGACTGCTTCAAGAGTTGTCCTTCAGCTATGGAGTCTGCACGCTTTCATCTTCAAATCCTGAATATAGAAAGTTGCCTGGCAATTTGCGTGAACGGACAAGAGATGCTTAGAGTTCCGAATAGCGAGCAGGTAGGCTTGGGTCTGTTGCATGTTGTGCGCTCTTTGCTCTACAACGAAGTAGATTATGATGTTGCATTTCACGCAGCTATGATTGGCGATGGCCGGTACGCCTTGATGCTGTGCGCTCCACGTGAGTCAGGAAAAAGTACGCTGGCCGCATATCTCACGGGACATAATTATTCATTCATCACGGATGAGCCGGCACTTCTGCGCCTTGATACGACATGCATAGCTCCAGTAGAAATGCCGATAAGCCTGAAAGAAGGATCCTGGGTCTCTCTCAAAGATGAATGGCCGCAACTCGCAGTTGCTCCAATTCATAGGCGCTCAGATGGCCGGCGCTTAAAATTTTTGCATCCGCCGAAGGACAGCGTCGCATCTGCATCACAACGTCTCACCCATATCCTCTTTCCAAAATATTCACCATCATCGCCGCCTCAAATCAAAGCTGTATCGACAATGCAGAAATTTGCTTTGTTAAATGAAGGAGGTATGTTGTTCAACCGGCAGTTCAGTAAAAACAAGTTCGAGCAATTTCTGGAATTGATCTGCGCGACGCCTGCTTTCAGCATAACTTACTCTTCCTTTCAGGAAGCCGAGCAGTTAGTGCATAACGTTCTAAGCAGGCGTAGTGTTACAGAGTCAGTTAACGAGCCAGCAGGCTGCTGATGCGTGCCCGATAGCCACGGCTGACCGGCACTTTCTGGCCATCCTTCATCAGCACAAATGATTCCCCTTCAAGCGAATCGGTTCGAATCTCTTTGACATATTGCAGATTCACAATGGCAGACCGATGCACTCGGATGAATGATTTAGGATCCAGCCTGCTCTCAAAGTTCGCCATCGTTTCACGCAGTAGATGGTTTTCTCGCTCCGTGCAGATGCGCACGTAGTTCTCTTCAGCGCCTATCCAGCGAATATCTGAAATCGGAAGAAAAAGAATTCGGCCGCGAGACTTAAAGACAATACGAGTCGTATAAGGTTCATCAGCCCGCCTCGAATTTTTCGTTCCCTCTCCTTGCAAAACCATCTGGTCCCGGACCCGCTGCATAGCCTGTCGCAGCCGTTCTCGCGTGAACGGCTTCAGCAGATAATCGACCGCATTGATTTCAAAAGCGCGCAAGGCGTATTGATCAAAGGCGGTCGTAAAAATAATGCGCGGACACAATGTCGATCCTTTGGAACAAAGCGCAGTTACCACGTCAAACCCGTCCATCCCAGGCATCTGGATATCCAGAAGGATCAGATCGGGTTCGGTCAGTTGAGCCAGTTCAATCGTCTCCTGCGCCGTGGCCCCTTCCCCTACAATTTCGACATCTTTTTCATCCTCCAGTAAACGGCGCAGCTTCTGCCGCGCGAGTACTTCGTCGTCAGCGATAATGGCCTGGATCGTCATAGGCATACTCCAGAGTTTTCTCTATTGGGCGCGGCCTGGACTGTAGCGGCAATAGAAGGATCGCCTGCACTTCTCCATCTGAGAATTCCTTCAACTCAAAACACTGAGCGTTGCCGTAATGCAGCTCCAGACGAGCCTTTATATTAGCCACGCCGACCCGCTCTTTGGCGGTTTCTGACGGGCTTCGATATGCCAATCCCTTGCCAGAATTTCTAACGCAAATCCTTAAATGACCTTCATGACTCTGCGCTTCAATGCCGATAAACGCCTCTCCAATGGTTTTGGCCACGCCATGAACATAAGCGTTCTCAACAATAGGCTGCAGGATCATGGTTGGCACCAGAGCATCCAGCGCTTCGGGCTCTATAGCAACATAATGATGCACTGTTCCGTGGAATCGCGTTTTCTGAATGCTTAAATAGAGTTGGATGAAGTCAATTTCCTCTGTAAGAGGAATCAACTGCTGTTCTCCTCGATCCAGCGTAATGCGCAGCATGCTGCTCAGTTGCTCCAGTACCTGATCGGCAGCTTCCATATCAGAGCGCATCAGGCTTGAGACACTGTTCATCGTATTAAACAAAAAGTGCGGGTTTAGCTGCATGCGCAGTGCACGCAATTGTGCCTGGGTCAGTTGCTGCGCGGCAATGGACTCACGCTCCCGAAAACTCTGATAGGTAAGAATCACGCGGAACAGGCAGAACGTAACCCAGAAAATAATAAGGTTATCGAGCAGTTCAGAATCAAGGAAGTACTGGAGCCTGGACCAGTAGGTCCAGCCGTGCATGCCGATTGGTATCTGAGGCTGGCAGGCCACCCAGATCGCTTCTTCAAGCACGCTAACAACAATACTGAGTGGAGCTACCCATAGCAGAATAGATTTCGTCGTGGCCTGCTTAATAAACGGGCGAAAACGCCACCACAGGATCTGGCAGAAAATCCCCCACAACAGAAAATGCAGGCACCAGGGAATGACCAGCGTCCAATAACTCATTCGATAGCGCGTGCTGCGCCAGGTCATGTATTCCTGAAACGCAAAAAGCACTCCTAGCAATACCCATCCGGTAAGAAATACAGCCGGGTGCAGGAACCATGGCCTCTCTGGTTGTCTATGTTCTTCCGCGCTGCTCAGTTTCTGGTTGCTCCTTTGTCAGTCTGCTGGATATCTAGTCCCGTAGCATACACCTCACGCATTGGAAAGTACGCAAAGTTCAATTCGCTTCCATTCACATATACATCCTGGTGCGGATGTGCATCCATCCATGCCTGCGCCACCTGCTCCGCTGACTTCTGTTGCTCAATGCTAAGAGTTTTGTGGGCTACGTCGAGATCAGCCGTAAGCAACTTCTCAACGGTCGCCCCGCCCTGCTTCACCGCAATCGTGAACCACTGATAGGCAACCTCTTCATTCTTTGGAAGACCTCTTCCATCGCGCGCAAGCACGCCTAGAACTATCGAGGAACGATAAGCCCCGCCTTCCGCCGCCGCCTGAAGGCAGTGCACTGCTTCCCCCGGCTGCTGATTGATCTCTGGATGATTCACCAGCAGCAGCCCGAACGAATGCATTCCCGCTACATACCCGCTGTCTGCCGATTGCCGCAAATAGTCAGCAGCCTTCACAAAATCATGAGGATGATTTTCCGTAACTGAGTACAGTGTGCCCATGGCATATTCGCCTTCTGGACTGTGATGGCTGGCTGCGCGTTCAAACCACTTTTCTGCTTTTACCGTGTCTTTTTCTACGCCGATTCCAAGAAAATATGCGATGCCGAGATAATCCTCTGCCCGCGGAATTTTCTTGTCTGCAAGCTCCTGTAGTAATACCACGCCTATGTGTGGATCGCGCATAATGCCGGTTCCCCGGAAATACAGTACGGCAAGATTTAGTTTTCCTTCATTGGATCCTGAAGATGCAGCGCGCGCGAACCACTTCGCGGCTTGCGTTTCATCTCGTTGCACACCCATACCGGCAAGGTAAAAGTATCCAAGCTGTACCTGCGCCGCGGGATACCCCTGGTCCGCAGCTTTGTGATACCAATAGGCAGACTGCTTCAAATCGCGCTGCACTCCGCGACCCATCATATAATCGCCGGCCAATTGTAATTCTTGTTTCAGCTGGCCGTTTACAGGCTTCTCTTGAGTGTCTGGAAGGTCTGGCAAAAATCCGTTGGCCTGCGAACGAATTGATTGAAAAGTTACACCGCTAAACATAGTGAGAGCGACAAAGCTTATACGAAAGAGAGAAATACTACCGTTCATGAGGGCCCCCTCGGTCAGCCGTCAAAGACAGGCGAGCAAGAATATCCTCACCTATCCCAAGGCCAGCTCTTATGGCACTCACCCCTGATCCGTGAAAGGCAGCCGCGTTGATCGGGCTGCTTGTCCCTCTTCAGTCCCATCCATCACAAATTTCAGTTCCATTCATTTTTGGGGATGAGATTCTCGTTTACAAACAAGATATCTCTTCTTTCTGCGAATGGTCCCTCAGTTCATCACGGAATAGCCAGCGTTCGTCACAGTTCCGATACCCTCTGCGACTTCAGTCTCCTGAATGGAGCAAGCCAGTCGCAAACTAGCTTTGAGATTAAAAATCTTCAGTGCGCGGAAATGTAAGCATCAGATTCTTCGGGCTCGGCAGATCTGGCTGCGTCGTGCTTCCAGATCAGACAAGCTTGCAACACAGATTCCCCAGGCCGGCAGTAATGCCGGCCCCTTTTTTGAGAAAAGGAGAATCTACAAACATTGGAAGCCAGAACTTAGATTTTTATCATGTCTCCGGGAGGAGAGTTTCCCCTCGCCGTTATAAACATCTCATTCATCCCAATCGCAAATCCATTTGTCACGTTTCCACTTATTTGTAGCTGACGTAAGCACTTATCCCATAAAGCGAATAACTTATTGTCAGCAAATATCTAAAGATGAATGTGCCAATGAAAGCGATGTGTGATTCATCGCTGCTGATTTATCAAATGAGACAGAACCTCGTGCTTTCGTCACAAATCAAATCGATGTTTCGCATGCGGTGAATCAAATGCACATTCCTTCTGACAGCAGGCCAGTGACGATGTACTGCAGCTAGCGGAAGCCGCGTAAAACCACAGCGAGGCCAGTGCAACGATAACATTTGCGCCGCGGTTTCCGCTTCTAATTGCAGAACTCTCGACAATAACTGGCTCGCGGAGGACAGCATGCCATTGTCTAAATTGACGCGTCGATTCATTCTTCTTGGCTTTGCGTTCGTCGTTGCTTACCTCCCGCACGGCGTAATCGCTGCGCAGGGCATCACCACCGGAACAGTCTCCGGCATCATAACTGATTCCTCCGGAGCCGTTGTTGAACACGCTCACGTTACTGCCGCCGAAGTATCAAAAGGCATACGGCTCATCGTAGAAACACAGTCTGATGGCTCCTTCTCGCTGCGGGCCGTTCCCATCGGAAGGTACGAACTCATCATCTCTGTGACCGGATTCAATGACGCCAGAGTGCAAAACGTCTTCGTCAATTCCGGAGCCACTACCGACATCGGAAAAATCGCCGTTTCCGTAACCGCCGCGGCAGAGCAGGTGCAGGTAAACGCAGCTACGTCCGCGTTGCTCGAAACCAGTGACTCTCAGGTGACGACTGTATTCGACTCGCAGCAGATGTCACGTCTGCCTTTCAATAACGGCTTCGATACGGCCACAGAATTAATTCCCGGAGTAGTCAGTGCACATGCTGACAACTTCTCCAACACCAACGGTGACACCTTCTCCGTCAACGGACAAAGCAGCCGCTTCAACAACTTTGAACTCGATGGCCAGTCCAACAATGACAACACCATCGGCGGCCCGCAGGTCTTCTTCGGTAATCAGGATGCAATTGCGCAGCTCCAGGTCATCACCAACGACTACAGCGCGGAATACGGCAGAAATGCCGGCGCAGTCGTCAACTACATCACCAAATCTGGAACGAACCAATTTCACGGCAGTGGATTTGAATACTACCAGGGCCAGTTCCTATCCTCCTTCACCAACCAAAACAAGAACGCCCTCTTCGGCTACTGTCTGCCCGGCCAGGATGCCGCGACCACCGGCTGCACCCCGCCACAGCTCACACGCTACGTAGAGAATCGCTATGGCGGCACGCTCGGCGGGCCTATTCTTAAAGACAAGCTATGGTTCTTCAGCAGTACCTATTGGGATACGGCCCACACCGGCGCCGCGCCTTCCGTATCCAATAACCCAACCAACGGAACCCTAACCCCCACTCCGGACGGGCTGCAGCAACTCGCCTCTGTATTTCCCAATAACCCGGCAGTGGCCATCCTGCAGACCTATGGCCCCTACGGGGTGAAGACAGGGAATCCGCAACCCGTCGGCGCAATTACCATGCAAACCATCACTGGCCCCGGAGGCGTCACTGCAACCATTCCATTCTCGTTAGTGCAACGGCTCATCACCACCCCTTACAAAGATCAGGAGCATCTTGGCCGTCTTGACTGGCAGCCCACCGGTGCTGATCATCTCTTCCTGCGCTACTTCTATCAGGACCTCAGCCTTGCCGCCGCTGCCGGAGACATCGCCGCGGGAGGATGGGGCGACTCCATCGGCAACGCGCACTCTGTCGGAGCCGACTGGACCCACACCTTCAATCCGCATTGGCTCGACCAGATTCGTTACAGCTTTCAGCAGACAAGAGCTTTTCTGCAGGGCGGAGCATCCCCCAGTTGCACTGGAGCCAATATCAGCACGTGCCCGTCCGACATCGTCTTCAGTGGCAGCAGCGACCTCAGCTTTGGCTACACGCAGAATCCGCAGATTCCGCAAGGCCGCATCGTAAAGGTTACGCAGATACAGAACAACGCCACATGGAGTCACGGCAACCACACGCTCCTCTTCGGTGGAGAAATCGATTACCAGAATTCCCCAAGTGCATATCTTCCCAGTTATGGCGGAACATTCGTCTTCAATAATTTCAGCAACTTCCTTGCCGATGGTCCACTCGCCGGACAGACCGCACAAAACGTAGCAAACCTGAGCCTCGCCGATGGCGATTACACAACCAAATTCACCGAACTCGATGCCGCCGGGTATGTTCAGGACGATTGGAAAGTGGCTTCAAACTTTACTGCTCACATCGGCCTGCGCTGGGAATATCTAAGCCAGCCCTATAACAAGCTTCATGCTGAAACCGTAGCGCGCGAATCGAATCCTGCCACCGCCTTCTGGGACCAGACGCTGCCAATCTCAGATCGCACTGTGGCCCCAGTCGATGACTTCTACAAAAACTTCCAGCCGCGCATCGGATTCGCCTGGAATCCTGGTTTCGATAAACAGATGGTCGTACGCGGTGGCTACGCCATCAATTCCAATCCATCCTTTTACAACATCTTCAGCAACGACACAGTTCTCGCTCCGACTTCAAATTCAGGGCAGGTTATATGCGATGGCTCAAACTGCCTCCCATCGAATGGCAGCTTCACTATTGGAAGCGTGCGCATAGCAAATCTCGCGGCGTTGCCGCGTGGCTCTGATCCTCGCCAGCGTGATCAGGGCGGTGTGCCTAAGAAATTCCGTCCGCCTTACACACAGACATGGACGCTGGCCATTCAGCATCAACTCGGAAGCGCCGCAGTCGGAGAGCTTCGCTACACCGGCAGCGTAACGCACAAAAATTTTCAGACCAGCAATCAAAATCCGATTCTCCTGCCCGTGCAGCAGGACTTTCCAAATTATGTTCCAATCCCGCTCTGCCAGGATCCGAACGCTGTCGGCTACGGACGCCCCGACTGCTCACTTGGCAACAACAGTGTGATCAACAACACCGCGTGGGCCAATTACAACGGGCTGCAACTCAACATCACAACGCGCAATCTACATGGCCTCACGGGAACATTCGCCTATACCTACAGCAAAGCGATGGACAACGCGACCGATGCTTTCCGTAGTACAGGTTCTGGTGGTTCATCCATTGCATTCCCTCAGAACCCTCTCAATCCAGACGCTCCTGAGCGCGGCGTCAGCGGTAACGACTTTACTAATGTCTTCGGCCTCGGATTTATCTATGATTTCCCGCGCACGCAGCGAAAAGGCGGCCTGTTATCACGGCTCATCAACGGCTATGCTCTCGATTCCATATACCGCTACAATTCCGGGCAGCCCTACACTTTCTATCAGCCCATCGGGCTTGACGCCATAACACCAGATATCAGTTATGGCGATGCCGGTTTTAATGGAGACTTCAATGTCGGTGTAGGAGTGGATACCAGCCGGCTCGTTCTCTCCAATAAAAAAGCGCCGCTCAACGCCGTGGCTTACTACAACCCTTACACCGGCCCTATTGTGAACGGAAATCCAACACTCGGACCGCCACAGTTCGTTATCTATCAGAGCGATTTTATCGACAGCAACGGCAACTACAATCCCGGGACGCCGATGGATCCGGCCACCGCCCATTGGATCATCAACAATCAGGCCTACGCACAGCTTGTCGGCAATCCATACCCCGGCTCTGGCCGAGGCTTGAATCGCGGCGTCCCCTTTAGCGAACTCGATGCCACCATCATCAAGAACACGCCTGTCACCGAGCGCATCAGCGTCGAGCTTTCCATGGCCGCTTACAATGCGCTCAATCAGGCTTATCGCGGCACTCCCGGCGCATTCGTAGGCAATCCAGTCAATCTGGGCATTCTCGATTACAACAATACCGGGTCAGTCCCCACTCCCACAGGTCTGACTTCCGGCAACCGATTCGTCATTCTGGGAGCAAAAATCATTTTCTAAGAGCGCAGGAGATTATTTCATGAGCGCGCAAGTGCAAACACCCATTCTCATCCCAGCTGCGCAGTTTCATCGCAGCGAACATGAGCATGAGCGTCCTCAGGCGCTCTCTGTGCGAACCAGCGTAACACTCAGTGCAGCGCCTTCGCGGCTCCTCAACGCATTTACCATCCCGGAATACATCGAAACATGGCTTACGCCGCCGGATGCAGATGAGATCAATTGCAGCGGCAATCCTGAAATAGGAGAAACCTTGTCTATCGAGCTGCGCTGTGGCGTCCAGCCAGTCCGAAATATCTTTGCCGACTACAGAAATATCTCCCCTCAGGACATCCACATACGCTGGTATGTAAGATCACGTACCAGCTTGTATGTCAGCCAGTTGCGCATTTCTCTGCGATTTACGCGCGCCGATACTCTCCTCCGCATCCGGCACACAGGTTTCGCAAATCCAAATGAATGGAACTGGCACCAGGAATTGTGGAGATTATCTGTGGCAAAAATGCAGATATTGATTCGTTAAAGCAGCGAGGGTCTTCAACCCTCGCAATAAAAGCAATTGTTAATGGCGTTGAGCGATGATGGCAGTAGTAATGTCCTATGTTGTCATCCTGAGCGTGGCTGAGGATCTACTTCTCTTCACCGCTTGACAATTTGTTACACAGCTTTCAATAGCCTCTGAGGTACGTCTTAAATCTTCGGCTCCCAACCCTTCTCATACTCGCGTCCCCATCCCTTCATCGCCTCTGCATCACCTTGAATCTTCCCGTTCTTCGGATCGAGTTTCAGCTCGCGATTTACCTTCCATGCAATGTTTGAAAGCTGAAGCATCGTTACTGCTACGTTTCCCACGGCAATCGGAGCATTTAATTTCTCGCCTTTGCGAATGCCGGCAATGAAGTTCGCGAAGTGATCGTCAGTCATCGAATCGCGCCCGGTCAGATCAGAAGAACTCGTCACGCTGCCGACTTTGTACTCGTCTGTTTTCTTTCCATGCAGATCGTAAATCTCATACCCATCGCGGTCCACAAGTACCGTCCCGGTTGTACCCATAATCGTCGATCCACGATCGCGTCCATAGAGCTTCATTCCCTGGCAGCACTTGCCCTCCCAGCTGATCATCTTGTCGTCATATTCAAAGCTGGTCACAAGCGTGTCATAAAATTGCCAGTCGTCTTTAAAGTGATAGCGTCCGCCGGAAGAAGTCACACGGTTCGGATAATCCACACCCAGGGCCCAGCGGCAAACATCGATCTCATGCGTGCCATTGTTCAGCGTCTCGCCTGTCCCATAAATCCAGAACCAGTGCCAGTTATACGGGTGCACGTTGTCCTTATAAGGCCTGCGTGGCGCTGGCCCTTGCCACAGGTTCCAATCGAGCGAAGCAGGCACCGGGACCTCTTTCCCCACACCTATCGATTTGCGCGTATTGCTGTACCATGCCTTTGCGTAATATGGTCTGCCGATCAACCCATCATGAATTTTGTCAACAATCTCGATCGTGTGCTTTGACGACCGCTGCTGTGTTCCCATCTGCACCAGCTTGCCGTATTTCTGCTGTGCCTCCACCAGCAGCGCGCCCTCTGCCGGATTATGACTGCACGGCTTCTCCACATATACGTGCTTGCCAGCCTGCAAGCCGGCAATGGCCAGAGGAGTGTGCCAGTGGTCCGGAGTTGCAATCGTGATCGCGTCCACATCTTTTGAAGCAAGCACCTTGCGATAATCTTTGTCCGTTGCAGGAGTATAGCCGAGCTGCTTCTGAACATTGCCCGCGAACTTCTCGAGAATATTGCTGTCAACATCGCAGACGTGTGAAATACGCGCAGCATCCTTGTTCGCCTTCAGTGCGGACAGGTGCGCATATGCGCGGCTGTTCAATCCAAACACGGCAAAATTGAGGCGTTCATTTGATCCCAAAATCTGAGAATAGCTCTTTGCAGTAGCCCGGATCGCCATACCCGCTGCGCCCACCGCAAGCGTGTCCAGAAATTCCCGTCGTGAAATCATCTCTGCTCCTTAGTATCTATTGCGATAGCAGGCCGGACCGTATCGGCAAGCGGTACAGGACCTGCCCTGAAGGTTTAGTTATCCGCGTATTCAATGTACATGAGCCGCACATGGCCGTGCGCGTTCGCGCCGATACACCGAATCTTTCTCTGGACCCGGGTGGAACCGGTGTACCATGTACCAATCCTAAAGATGTGAATTGTCCCTCCACTCAATGTAGAAAAGGGAGACTTGGATGATTTTGCTCTTAGCATTTCTCATCGGAATTATTGCGGGCTTACGTGCCCTCACAGCTCCCGCAGTGGTCAGTTGGGCTGCCGGTGTCAGCTGGCTTCACCTCGACGGCACGCCGCTTCACTTCCTTGCTCATCCAATCACCCGATGGATTCTCACCGTCGCCGCCATCGCCGAGCTAATCAATGACAAGCTCCCGAAAACACCCAGTAGAAAAGCTCCGCCTTCCTTTGTAATCCGCATCATTACCGGAGCAATCTCCGGGGCCGCCATCGGTGCATCGCAGCAATCACTAACGGGCGGACTCATCGCAGGAGCTATCGGGGCCGTTGTCGGAACACTCGGCGGAGCCGAAGTCCGCGTGCGCCTCGCTGCCGCTGTGGGAAAAGACCTCCCTGTGGCGCTCGTCGAAGATATCATTGCCATCATCGGCGCTTTGCTGATTGTGAGCCATGTCTAAATTTGATGCCATCATTATCGGAGCCGGCCAGGCCGGCCCCTCACTCGCCGGGCGCCTCACCGCAGCAGGCCGTAAGGTCGCCATGATCGAGCGCAAGCTTTTCGGCGGAACCTGCGTCAATACCGGCTGCATTCCCACCAAGACGCTGGTGGCCAGTGCCTACGTTGCCCATAAAGCACGCACCGCCTCCGAATACGGAATCAATGCCGGTTCTGTTTCCGTTGACATGAAAGCCGTCAAGGCCCGCAAAGACCAGGTCTCCGGCGCATCGCGCGCTGGCGTAGAAGGTTGGCTCCGCGGCATGGAGAATTGCACCGTCTACACCGGCCACGCCCGCTTCGAATCGCCACACGAAATCCGTGTTGGCAACGAGCTCCTCTCTGCCGACCAGATATTTCTCAACGTCGGCGGTCGCGCAAACATCCCAAAGATGCCCGGAATCGATACTGTCCCATTCCTTACTAATGTCGGTATCCTAGAACTCGACACACCACCGCGTCACCTCATCATCGTCGGCGGCAGTTACATTGGCCTCGAATTCGCGCAGATCTACCGCCGCTTCGGCAGCGAAGTCACCGTTATCGAAATGGGCCCACGCCTCGTCCAGCATGAAGACGAAGACATTTCAGAAGCCATCCAAAGCTTCCTCGAAAAAGAAGGCATCCACATTCGGCTGAACGCGAAATGCATCCACCTCGAACAGCGGGGAAACGAGATAGCCGTAGGCGTGGAGTGTGAATCTGATGCATCTGCCAGCCTAGGTTCACATGTCCTGCTTGCTGTAGGACGCCGCCCCAACACCGATGATCTAAACCTCGAAAAAGCCGGAGTCGAAACCGACGAACGCGGCTACATCAAAGTCGACGATCAGCTTCGCACCAGCGTCCCCGGTATCTGGGCCCTGGGTGACTGTAATGGCAAAGGCGCTTTCACCCACACCTCATACAACGACTTCGAAATTGTCGCCGCCAACCTCCTCGACAACGATCCACGCCGCGTCAGCGACCGCATTCCCGCTCACTGCCTCTATACCGATCCGCCACTCGGGCGCGCCGGCATGACCGAGAGGGAAGTGCGCGCATCCGGGAAACCTGCCTTCATCGGCACCCGCCCCATGACCAAAGTAGGCCGCGCCGTCGAGAAGGGTGAATCCGCAGGCTTCCTGAAAATCCTGGTCGATGCTGAAAGCAAACGAATCCTCGGGGCCTCACTCCTCGGGACCGGCTGCGATGAGGTCATTCACTGCATTCTTGATGTGATGTATGCAAAACAGCCCTACACGACCATCTCACGCGCCATGCACATCCACCCCACTGTTTCAGAACTGATTCCGACCGTGCTGCAAGACCTCAAACCGCTCAAATGAAATAAAAATGTTGTCATCCTGAGCGGAGCGAAGCGGAGTCGAAAGACCTGCTTTTTGCATTGTTCCGCAGACAATGGGTGTCCCATCTTTTCGCCTCTTATGAGAGAGGATGGTAAGCAACAAGCCTGGCCAGATAGCCAAGATCAATCATTCGCGATCGGACTCCGTCCGATGCGCATACTTAATAATGTCCACATCGGAAAGCACTACCAGTCCCTCCTGCACCATCTCATCCACAATCGGCAAAAAGGCTTTGAGCTTCTCTTCCGTATCCACAACGGTCAGGACAATAGAAGCGTCATGCGAAAGATGAAATGGCTTGTCCCGATGCACCCTGCGATGCGCGCCATAACCAAGAATCCCGCGATCAACTGTGACTCCGGCCAGATCATTCGCCCGCATGGCATTTACCAGTTGCTCATGCAGAGGCTTCTGTTGCCAGCGGTCGCTCTCGCCAATAAAGATCCGCATCAGTTTCGCCTTGCCCTCAATCTTCACGCGCGGAGGCGCAGCCTTCGGAGCTGATGCAGGTTGCGGCGGCTTGGCAATCATGGTCTCCTGCACTTCGATCATGCCCGTTCCTGCCATCTCCTGTAGCTGTGACAGCAATGCGTCCACCTTCTCCCGTGTCTCAATAAACTCGATCTTCATCGGCAGCCGATCCGAAATATCTACCGTGCTCGCCGAGTGCAGATGATGGTCCGCGCCAAATCCCGCGACACCCTTCAGCACCGTAGCGCCTGTTACACCGCGAAAGAAGAGAAAATCAAGAATGCTTGAATAGGCTGCCGCGCCTTTATGCGTCGATCCCTCGCTGACATAGATGGAAACCTTAACGGCCTTCCCAGAATTCAACATGGCTTCTCCAATTCGGCAATCATCTACTTATCCGCACAGGCGGGCAAGCATCACGCCGCACCACACCGCGACCAGCCCCAATACACAACTCAGCGCAACATACAAACCCGCGATGAGAAATGCTCCGGTCTGCAGATTCGCAAAGGCCTCCCACTCAAATGTGGAGAACGTGCTGTATGCCCCGACAAACCCAATGGGAAGCAGAAACCTCAGCTCGGGATTGACTACTGGCCGTCTGTCCATCAGGGTAAGCACAAAGCCCAGAAGTAGACATGCTGTGAGATTGACGACGAACGTGCCATAAGGAAATCGGGTGCCTGTTCGGTTGGCAACCATTGTGCCGACCCAGTACCGGGCAAGAGAACCAAGCGCGCCGCCCACGGCAATGTAAAGATAGTTCTGCAAAACAGCTCTCCTTCCTCCGCTGCAAAAGGGAAGTCCAAAAACACCGTATTTATCAGGGAAGTGCGCCGGGAAAAATAACTCCACGACAGGGTTCCCTGTCAGGAGTCATCATCTGTCCGGCCTATCAGGAAGGACAGCGGTTAAAGGTGAACTCCTTCACCGCAACAAAATTAACTCAATTGTAGCGCGAGTGAAGCCTGAGGCAAAAAATTTGAGAGCACAAATTCCTCTGTGCTCTCTGTGCTTAAAAAGCTTTTATCCACGGACCTTTGCGGACTTAGTGTCTTGGCGGTAGATTTTTTGAATGATACCTGTTAACCCACTCGCTCAATCACCAGCGATTGAATCGTGACCGGGGTCTTAGGCTTGTCCTGTGCTCCGCGTGGCACCTGAGAAATCTTGTCGGCTACATCCTGTCCTTCGACCACTTCGCCGAAGATCGTATGCTTGCCTGTCAGCCAGGTTGTCGGAGCAACCGTGATAAAGAACTGCGAACCGTTGGTATTCGGCCCGGCGTTTGCCATTGCCAGCTTGCCCTTCTTGTCGAACGAATGTGGCGAGCCCTTCGTCTCATCCTCAAATTTATAGCCTGGCCCGCCGAATCCTGTTCCAGCAGGATCGCCGCCCTGAATCATGAAGTCAGGAATCACCCGATGGAAGATCGTGCCGTCATACAGCTTGTCGCTGCTTTTTTTGCCGCCAACCGGATGCGTCCACTCCCGCTTGCCCTCGGCAAGCTCAATAAAATTGGCGACCGTCTTCGGGGCCTCTTTCTCGAACAGACGGCAGACAATCGTCCCTTCGCTCGTATTAAAAATCGCGTAAGTACCAGCAGAACGCGCCATATTTTCAACTCCTTGAATTTGTCGTTGATGAAACCCTGGGTGCCCCATCCTGAGCTGTGGCGAAGGGTGGGTAAATTCTGACTATTGCGGGGTCGATGTAGCAGGGGTCTGCGGAGCCGAAGGCACCGCCTGTCCTTCCGGAACAATCGTCACCTTTTTCAGAATCACTGGATCAACAGGTTTGTCATTCCCATCGCGCTCCACGCGCGCAATCGATTTCACTACCAGAATGCTCGAATCATCGCACTGTCCGAAGATCGTATGCTTCTGGTTCAGATGCTCCGTCGGGACCTCCGTAATAAAAAACTGCGATCCATTTGTATTGGGGCCGCTGTTCGCCATCGCCAGCCGGCCCGGAACATCAAAGTTCAGGTTCTGATCGAATTCATCTTCGAACATATATCCCGGATCGCCCATCCCGGTCGCTGTCGGGTCGCCGCCCTGAATCATAAACTCCGGAATCACGCGATGAAACTGCGTCCCATCATACAAGGGCTTACCGTGCATTTTTTTGTGTGTCACCGGATCGGTCCAGTCCTTCGTCCCTTCGGCCAGCCCGATAAAGTTCTCAACCGTCTTCGGCGCTTCCTTTGAAAACAGCTTGCAGGTAATCCGACCCATGCTCGTATCCAGCACCGCAGTCGGCCCCGTAGGTTGCGGACTCACGTGTGCCTGCGTCCCCGGCGAATCAGGCAACTCCTGGTTTGAAGCTGGAGGCGTTTGCTGTGTTGATTGTGCAAAAAGAAGCGAAGACGAAAGAAAAACAAGCGAGGTCAGGCGAGCGAATGCGTTCATGCAGTTTCCTAATGGCTAGGGTATCGCATCGCCATAAGAACTGGAAACAACGCAATGTGCAAAGATTTATCCCACAGGCAGCGGAGCATCCGCCAGCAATCCGCGCTTTTCAAGCTCCCGCCGCAACTGCTCAATGTCCTTAAACTGAACCCCTGTCAGCCCTACAGCTTCTGCCGCATGAACATTTTCGGCCTTGTCATCCAGAAACAAAGCCTCTGCAGGCGCAACGCCTAGTTTTTCGCAGGTGTATTTATAAATCTCCGGATCGGGCTTCGCGATTCCCAACTCACACGACCAGGTGTGGTGATCAAAATCGCCCAGCCACGCAAACTCCTGTCGCATATAAGCCAGAGTGTCCTCACCCATGTTTGAGAGTATCCCGATCCTCAGTCCCGCTTCAGCCAGTGACCTTGCCCATTTCAGCATTGGCTCATTAATCGTGCACCACATCAGCACATCGTTCTCTATCAGACGCTCAATATCAGTAGCTGTCAGATCAATCGCTGTGTCCGAAGCAAACTGTTTCCAGTAAGCAGGCCCGTTCAGCTTGCCCATGTCATAGGCATGCCGATGCCGCCAATAATGGTTGTCAAACGTCTCGCGATCGAGTCCGGTTATGGTGAGCAGATTGTTCAGGGCCGAAGGCTCCTGCGGCAGACTCAACACCATCCCGTAATCGAAAATGACTGCGCGAATCCCCATGCAAAGCACCTCTCTATTCCATTATGCTGGATTGTCAAAATGAAAGACGCGGCCTGTTATTTTATGGTGTCATCCTGAGCGGAGCACGCGTAGCGTGCGTCGTCGAAGGACCTGCAGTTTCTCAGCAGTGCCGGGGAAATGGGTGCCCCATTCTTTCGCATGATTTGTGAAAGGGTAGGAAAGAATGAGCCTCAACTAACATCGAGATAAACATGAAAAGATAGCCCCATGCACTTCTCCGCGCGCACGAACTGGGAAACTACAGAAACCGATCTCGCCCGCGCGCTGCGCGAACGAAAAGAATCCGGCCGGCCAATCTACGATCTCACCGCCTCGAATCCCACGCATTGTGGATTCACCTATGACGAAGCGGCCATTCTCTCCCCTCTGGCCGCGCAAGAGGCGCTTATCTACGACCCGATCCCGCAAGGTACGCTCAAAGCGCGTGAAGCCGTCAGCGCCTACTATCGCGACCGCGGAGCAACAATCGATCCCGCGCAGATCATCCTCACCACCAGTACCAGCGAAGCTTACAGTTATCTCTTTCGCCTGCTCTGCGATCCCGGCGATGAAGTCCTCATAGCGCAGCCCAGCTATCCTCTCTTCGATTTTCTTGCCGCCCTGGACGATGTGAAGCTCACGCCTTACGCGCTTTTCTACGACCATGGATGGCATCTCGACATCGAAGCAGTTCGCCAGCGCATCACGCCGCGAAGCCGCGTCATCGCGCTCGTCCATCCCAACAACCCAACCGGGCATTTTACGAGAGCAAATGAACGAGCGCAGCTTGAAACACTCTGCGCCGAGCACAATCTTGCCCTGGTCATCGATGAGGTTTTCCTCGACTACGCCTTCGATCCAAAACAGGGAAAGAGCTTTGCCGCCGGACCGCATCCGGCTCTGACATTTGTTCTGAGCGGCCTGAGCAAAATCGCTGCTCTGCCGCAAATGAAAGCCGCCTGGATCACTGCACTTGGCCCCGGCGAAGCGCTGCATCAATCCTTAGCGCGCCTGGAAATCATCACTGATACTTTTCTCTCCATGAACGCCCCGATCCAGCATGCTCTTCCGTACTGGCTTGAGCACAGGCACGCGATGCAGCAGCAGATCAGCAAGCGCACAGCGAAAAATCTGCACTTTCTCGACGCAGCGCTGGCCGGGCAGAGCATGATCACGCGCCTCGAAGTCGAAGCTGGATGGTACGCAATCCTCCGAATCCCGGCAATCCGCCCCGACGAAGAAACAGCCATCGATTTAATCCGCAAGGAAGGAATCTCTACGCATCCCGGCTACTTCTTCGGCTTCTCCGGGAATGGCTGGCTTGTGGTGAGCCTGCTAACGCCGGAAAACGACTTTCAGACGGGCTTAAACGCTCTCATCCGCATGTATAACGGTTGAATTAACTCTGCAGAAATGGATTCGAAACTCGTTCTTCCCCAATCGTAGTAGCCGGTCCATGGCCCGGAATCACTCGCGTCTCATCCGGCAGTGGCATCAGCCGGTCGTGGATTGACCGCAGAATTTTCCTGGTATCCCCACCCGGCAGATCCGTTCGTCCAATGGATCCGGCAAAGAGCGTGTCGCCCGAAACCAGCAATTTCTGTGGAACGAAATGTAAGCAAATACTCCCAGGCGTATGTCCGGGAGTGTGCAGCACCTCCGCCGGATAATTTTTCAATCCGATGATCAGATGGTCCTCAGCACTTACATCCGGAGGAGCGATATCCGGTGTTGCGATCCCGAGCCAGCCCGCCTGCATATCCATCATGTCAAGCAGCGGCAGATCGTTCTGGTTAAGCAGAATCGGCGCTCCGGTCCGCTGCTTGAGTTTCAATGCGCCGCCCACGTGGTCAATATGAGCATGGGTCACGACAATCTGCTTCAGCTTCAATCCGTGCTTTTCCAGCCGGGCCAGAATCTGCGGGATATTGTCGCCCGGGTCGATCACTAGAGCTTCACCGGTGGTCTCGTCGCCAAGAATGGTGCAGTTGCATTGCAGCAGCCCGACAGGAAAGGTTTCAAGGACCATAATTTGATTCTCCGCGAAGCTGCCCAAAACACGCAAAATGCGTCACAATGGTTGGCGCTATGGCAATTCGCAAAGAATGGACCGAATGGCATCTGACGCCTCGCGGCTGGGAGCGCGGCGCCTCGCGTGTACACGGACAAGGCAATACTTGGGTCGAAGAGCCAACCGACCGAGTGTTGAGCTTCGTGTACCAGGAACTGCAAAACGATGACTCGCCCGACGTGAAGCGATGGTGCGAAGAAACCTGGCGCTCAAAGAAGGCCGGCAATATTGACGAGTTGCTCAAGCAGTTCGGTCCCGCCCCTGAAAAGCTCTAGGAAAGAAGGTTTGTCATTCTGACGACCAGCGCCGGGGTTCCCCGGCATGTGCGGTGTTTGCGTGATGAGGTGGCAACGGAAGGAAGAATCACAAGGTATGTCTGCTGTGGGCAGAATTCGCTTCCGTCACCCGTTGGTCCAACATCTCGAAGAGATGGAGGCTCCTCAGACCTAGGCCAGCGTCACTTTTCCGGTGGCAATGTCATACACGCCGGCGACGACCTTCAGCTTGTTGTCTTTCACCATAGGCGCAATCACCGGCGAAGATTCACGCAGCAAGCGCGCCTGTATCTCAGCATTGGCCTTTGTCGCTGCGACAAGATCAGCGCCGGCCTGATCGACAGCCGGCTGAATGTGCGGAAAGAGGGAACTGATCTGTCCGGGAACAGCTTTGCCCTGAATGGCGGCCTTCACTGCACCACATCCAGCGTGTCCAAGCACAAGAATCACTTTGGTTCCGAGTACCGCCGCGCCATATTCAAGGCTGCCGATGATCTCCGGAGTGACCAGGTTGCCAGCAACGCGCGTGACAAAAATATGTCCGATGGTCTGATCGAAAATCAGTTCGACTGGCACGCGAGAATCGGCACAGGAAAGCACAGCAGCAAAAGGCTCCTGCTTGTCTACATTATGTTCCTTCAGGATTTTCAAGTCATGTTCGAAGCTGGTCATGCGGCCTGAGGCGAACCGTTCATTACCATCCATCAATTCCTTAAGAGCCTCGTCGGGAGTAAGCGGACTTTGCGCCTGAGGCTGCGATGAGGGAAGAAGGTCAGGAGAAACAGCGGTAAGCAAACCGGCTGCCGCTGCCCCGACGAATTGACGCCGCGATACCGTCATGATGCCCCCGTAAGAAGCGAATCCATCATACCCCGCTTCAGCTATTGAGCAAGCGGTTTGACAACAGTTCCGCCCTTCATCACCCATGCAACGTGTTCCATCACCGTGATATCAGTAAGCGGATCGCCGGAAACCGCAACCAGGTCGGCATATTTTCCGGGTTCGATGGTTCCCATGTCCTTGTCGAGCGAGAGCAGCGTTGCGCCGTTGATCGTTGCCGCCTGCAATGCCTGCAGAGGAGTCATGCCGCCGCGCACCAAAGCGCCGAATTCCTTCGAGACAGACTCATCGACATCGTCATCGTCTACGCCATAGGCAATTTTCAGATGGTACTGGAGCGCTCTCCGAAATGCCGGTCCCTGCTCTTTGACAATAGCAATGCCCTTGGCCATGCTGCGCGGATCGCGGCCCTTCGACAAGCCTGTTTCAAGATCATGTTGAAAGCAATAGAGCGTAGGAACCAGCCATGTGCCGCGCTCCGCCATCATCTTCGCGCCCTCGTCATCCAGCATGGTCCCATGCTCGATGGAATCTACACCGGCGCGGACCGCAGCCTTGATCCCGACAGTGCCTTCGGCGTGCGCCATCACCTTGCGCCCGGCACGATGCGCAACTTCTACTGCGCGCGCCATCTGCTCATCGCTCAACTCCTGCACGCGATAATCGCTGATCGGGTCCATCACGCCCCCGGTGGCCATCAGTTTGATCCAGTCAGCTCCATACTTAATGTCACGCCGCACAATTCGGTTTACATCATCAACGGTATCCACTGTGTTCGGCTGCTGCAGGCTGGGTTTGTCCGGAGAAAGCAGATCTCCATCTCCATGGCCGCCCGTAACGGAAACAAAACTGCCCGCGGCAACAATGCGCGGTCCTGTAATCAGGCCCTTTGCAACGCCGTCACGCAACGCGAACTGCGGATAAGAAGGATACTCCTCACCCGCATCGCGTACAGCAGTGAATCCATGCGCCAGCCATATTTGCAGGTTGGCCACCCCGCGCACCGTCGCCTGCGGCGCAGAGGTCATCAGGTATTTGCCTGCCGTTTGCGTCGTCGGATCAGACAAAATGTGCGCATGGCAGTCGATGAGCCCGGGAACAAGGGTGTACCTGCTCATATCAATGACCACATCACCCGCAGGTGCGTTGTTGCTGATGCCTTTGATACGCTCGCCCTGAATCACAATATAAGCATCTTTTGTTACCTGTCCGCTGCGAACATCAATCAACCGGCCTGCATGTACAGCAATTTCTTTGGGCGCAGGAGTCTGCGCCTCTACCCGAAAAATGGCAATTGTGGAAATACAGAGTAGAAGGCAAAACGGATTCTTTAAGCTCACTGGCAGGAAATCCTTAGGTGGTCTGTGAGCGTGATGGTAACAGACAGCAAAGGCAGGCTCGAAGCCTGCCTTCTCGTTTTAAAGCTTAGATCCAGCTACTTCTTGGCGGGAACTGATTGCGTCGACTTCGTTCCTTCCAGAACGGAATGTCCACCGCTGCGTTTCTGCATCAGAATTGTCAAACCAATTGAGGTCAGCATGAAGATAATGGCGCACCACGTGGTCAACCGCGTCAACAGGTTAGCTGCGCCGCGCGGACCAAAGGCCGTCTGCGAGCCCTGACCGCCGAATGCGCCGGCAAGATCGGCGCTTTTGCCCTGTTGGAGCAGTACGACGATGATAAGGAAAATACAGACGATTACGTGGAGAGTCAGAATCAGATAAAAAAGCATGTTCGGTTTTCTTCAGGAACCTCAGAGCAAAATCAGCTCGGATATTTGGTGCGGAAGGGGGGACTTGAACCCCCATGCCTCTCGGCGCCACCCCCTCAAGATGGTGTGTCTGCCAATTTCACCACTTCCGCACTGTCGCACCGCGCTCTTGCGCGGAACACATTACATCTCTATAGTATCGTGGCTGCCCATATGCTGTAAAACGAAGATAGAGAGCATCATTAACGGTCAGGATCCACAGGGAGCCATGTTTTCCTTAGTCGGTAACAAGGGAATAAGTCACATCGTCTTTGAAGAATAGCGCTTGCCGCCTCATGAATAAGCACAATCAGCGGAAGACGGGTGAGATGTAGGCCGCCTCTGCTCCTGCCTTTGCGTTAAAATCGTCTGTGAAACTTCTTTAGGAAATTCCTGAAATTCCAAACTGATTTGAAAGAGCAGGAGAATTAACGATGTCTACGAAACTGACTCCCGGAAAACTTGCCGGACTGAAGGCCGTCTCGGATGAGCGCGGCGTAATTGCCGCAGCCGCTATGGACCAGCGCGGGTCGCTGAAGAAGTCGCTGGCGAAGGAAAAGGGCGTGGCCGATGTGCCGGATGCTGCGCTGGAGGAATTCAAGTCGCTGGTGACTGAGGTGCTGACGAAGCATGCCTCGGCGATCCTGCTCGATCCGGAGTACGGGCTGCCGGCGTCGAAGAGGCGCAACGGCAAGGGTCTGTTGCTGGCGTATGAGAAGACCGGCTACGACGCTGCTCTGCCGGGTCGGCTGCCTGATCTGCTGGATGTGTGGTCAGTGCGGCGGCTGAAGGAAGCGGGCGCGGACTGCATCAAGATTCTGCTCTACTACACGCCTTATGAGAAGTCGGCGATCAACGACCACAAGCATGCTTGGGTGGAGCGCATCGGCGATGAGTGCCGTGCGCATGATATTCCGTTCTTCCTGGAGACGGTTGGCTATGCCGTGCATGGTGAAGACGAGAAAGGTCTGGAGTATGCAAAGCGCAAACCGGATATTGTGACGGGATCGATGGAGGAGTTCGGCAAGGAGCGTTACGGCGTGGATGTGCTGAAGGTCGAAGTGCCGATCCAGATGGAGTTTGTTGCGGGAACACGGGCTTTCAAGGGCGAGCAGGCTTACACGCGTGCCGAGGCCCTGGAGCATTTCCGCACGGCTGCTTCTTCGACGCATAAGCCGTTCATTTACTTATCGGCAGGTGTTTCGAATCCGGTGTTCATTGAGACGCTGGAACTGGCGGCGGAAAGCGGCACGAGCTTCAACGGTGTTCTGTGTGGACGGGCGACGTGGAAGGACGGCATTGCTGTCTATGCCAAGCAGGGCGCGAAGGCATTCGAAGAGTGGCTGAACACGGAAGGCGTGAAGAACATTGAGAATGTAAATAACGCTCTCAAAGCTGCTCACTCCTGGTATGAGAAGGTTGGGCTGAAGGCTGAGGCGCTGGTTTAAGTTTTCAGGTCGACTTTAAATGAGAACGCCGCGACATTTTGGTTGCGGCGTTTTCTTTTCAGCAATGCTCGCTGTTTTTCTTTAGGTGGTAATGCCATGTAACTGATGTTGCTGCTGTTGTTCTGCCTGGCCCTAAAATCCGCTTCCTGAGCCGTATACCTGTCTTTGCAGCCTATTCCGGTTTACAATCGTCTTAGAAGAGTGGAGGCCGCCCCCGCAGCACAAAGGGCGGCATTTCCATATTTCTGGCCGAAGTTCTGCTGGCAGGGGTTCTCCTTGAAACCATCTCGCAAGGTTCCTTTAGTTCGTAACAGCCAAATCCTCACTGTGGCCACGCTGGCTTTGGCTTCTGTCTGCTCTCTGCCGACCCTGGCCCAGAGCAAAGCGCCAGCCCCCCCTGCTGCTGCCGATAGCAAGTCGCCTCAGTCGCCCGATCGCGCCTCAGCCTATTACCATTACGCGCTGGCGCACAGTTATGAAGAGATGGCCACCACCTATGGCCGTCCTGACTACGCTACTCGCGCAATTGAAGAGTACAAGCTTGCGCTGAACGCCGACCCCGACTCGCCTTATCTAAATTCGCATCTCGCCGAGTTGTACTTCCAGACGGGCCGTGTGCGCGATGCTATCTCCGCCGCGCAGGACGAGATCAAGAAGAACCCGAATAACCTGGAAGCGCATAAGCTTCTTGGACGCATTTACCTGCGCTCGCTCGGCAACATGCAGAACGGTGGCCCATCCGACCAGATGATGAAGCTGGCCATCGACGAGTATTCCAAGATTGTCGAGCTGGAGCCGAACAGCACTGAAAACCGGCTTCTGCTGGGACGCCTCTATACGCTGAATCACGATTCGGTCCATGCCGAAGAGCAGTTTAAGGCCGCGCAAAAGATCGATCCGGACTCTGAAGATGTAGTGCTCAACATCGCCGGCCTTTATAGCGAACAGGGCGACAATAAGCGCGCGATCCAGGTGCTGACGGCGCTGCCCGACAGCGACCAGACGCCCAAGACACTCTATGCACTCGGCCAGACCTACGATCAGATCAAGGACACCAAGAAAGCGCTCGATGCCTATCAGAAGGCTTTTGATCTGGAGCCGGACAATCTCGATATAGAACGCGCTCTTGGCCAGGCGCAGCTTGCTAACGGGCAGGAAGCCGCTGCTCTCAAGTCTTTCAAAGACGTGGCAGCCGGCGACACCAGCGACCCGCAGGCTCTGCTTCGCATTGCCGAAATCGAACGCCACCAGGGTAAATACGATGAGGCGCTGGCTACGTTGAAGAAGGCCAGGGACCTCGCCTCCGATTCGCTCGAAATCAATTTCAATGAAGCGCTAACCTACGACGCGCTTGGACAATACGATCAGGCAACGCAGATTCTCGAAAAGCTTGTCATTGACTCCGAGCATGTGACCGGCCAGTACACGGAAGGCGAAAAGAACAATCGCTCTATCTTCCTCGACCGTCTGGCCAATGTGTATCGCGAGCAGGGCAAGACGGACCAGGCCGTTGCTGCCTATCAGAAGATGGCCGATATGGGCGGCGATTACACATTGCGCGGCTATCAGAACATTGTTGACGCTTATCGCGATGCGCATGAATACGACAAGGCCACCACTGCGGCCCGCGAATCCGTCACCAGAACTGCGAAGGACAAAGACGCCAATCGCGATGCCAAGCTGATGCTGGCCAGCCAGCTTGCTGATACCGGGAAAGTTGACGAAGGGGTTGCCCTGGCCAAGGGTATGCTGAATGGCACGCCTGCCGATGACCGCACGGTGCAGCTGCGTCTTGCCGAAATGTATACGCGCCTCAAAAAGTGGAAGGATGCAGCCGACGCCATCGATAAAGCTGATGCGCTTTCCAGCAAGCCTGAGGACAAGGTCTACACTTACTTCTTGCGCGGCGCGCTCGAAGAGCGGCAAAAACACTATGACGAAGCCGAAGCGCAGTTCCGCAAGCTGCTCGCGATCGATCCCAATAACGCGCTCACGCTCAACTATCTTGGCTACATGCTGGCTGACCGCGGTGTTCGCCTGAATGAAGCCCTGAGCATGATCAAGAAAGCCGTCGAGCTCGATCCGCAGAACTACGCTTATCTTGATTCGCTCGGCTGGGCTTATTTCAAGCTGGGCCAGTACTCCGTTGCTGAAGAGAACCTGACCAAAGCAGTTGCGCGCAACAACACCGATCCTACTGTCCATGACCATCTCGGTGAGCTGTACGAGAAGACCAATCGCCTCAAGCTTGCTGCCGCACAGTGGGAACAGTCGCTGAACCAGTATGCCCGCACGGATTCTGCCGACGCCGACCCTGCCGATGTGAGCAAAGTGCAGAAGAAGCTCGACAGCGCCCGCGTTCGCCTGGCAAAAGAGTCATCGGGCGCGCTGGCCAACACCACCAAGCAATAGCGGCTCATGCAACTTCCTCCCGGTTGCAGAGTCTCTGACGCCGCAGACAATCCACTTGCGGCGCGGGTCTTTCCTGAGCCGCCGCATCCATATCGCTCCGCATTTCAGCGCGACCGTGGACGCATCATTCACGCCCGCGCCTTTCGCCGTCTTGCCGGCAAGACGCAGGTCTTCACGCATCGCTATTCTGATCATTTCCGCAGCCGCCTTACGCACACAATGGAAGTGGCGCAGATTGCCCGGACGATTGCCGTCGCACTTGGCCTGAATGAGGACCTGACGGAATCGCTGGCTCTCGTGCACGACATCGGCCATCCGCCATTCGGACACGCGGGCGAGCGAGCGCTTGACGACGCACTCCGTGCCCACGGCCTGCGCTTTGACCACAATCTGCATGCCCTCCGTATCGTAGAGCACTTTGAGCTACGCTATGCAGCTTTCCGCGGACTGAACCTCACGCTCGCGGTGCGTGAAGGCATCATTAAGCATTCACGCGACTACTCCGTCGCCGAACATCCTGAGCTGCGCGATTATTTTCTTGATCAGCGCCCGCCGCTTGAAGCGCAGATCATAGACCTCGCCGATGAAATCGCCTATCTCACTGCCGATCTCGACGACGGCATGGAAGCCGAAATTCTGAACCTCGATGACATTCGCAGAAACGTCCGGCTCTTCGACCGCTTCTATGTGCCCATGAGCGCGGAGTATCCCGAGGCGCCTGCGAAGCTCGTCTTCAACGAAGCATTGAAGCGTATGCTGAACGCACTGGTCGATGATCTGATCGCCGAAACAGCAAAACGGGTCAATGCTGCCGGCATCACAACTCTCGAAGGGATTCGTAACGCGTCACATCGGCTTGCAGCCTTCTCACAGGAAATGGAAGTGTTGCGGCTCGAAGCCAAGCAATATCTTTACGCCAATCTCTATAACTGCGAAGAACTCACCCGCGACCACGAAGAAGCCACCCGCGTCATCACAGAGTTATTCCATGTCTGGACACGCGACCCATCTCTTCTTCCAGCAAGCTATGCATCTCGCGTATCAAAGGAAGGCACGCATCGCCTGGTGGCCGATTACATCGCCGGAATGACGGATAATTTTATCCTTGCTCAGGATGCGACGTTCAGACGCAGCTGAGTTCACCTGTAAGCTGATACGAATTCGAGAAGGAAAGTCTTTACTTCTTCAGCAGGTTCCTGGCAATAAACAGTGCATTCGCGGGCCGCTCCGCAAGCCTGCGCATAAAATATGGATACCATTCACTGCCGAACGGAACATATACCCGCATATTGAAACCTTCGCGGACAAGTGCCTTCTGCAGGTCGCGACGGATGCCATAGAGCATCTGAAATTCGAAAGATTTCGGGTCGATGCCGCGTTCCCGGACAAACGTCTTTGCAGCCGCAATCATGGCCTCATCGTGCGTGGCGATTCCGTGATAAATACCGCTGGTCAGCAACTGGCCGGTCAGTTTTACAAAATTAGCATCTACATCCCTTTTTTCAGCAAAGGCCACGCTGGCCGGCTCCTTATACGCGCCTTTGCATAGGCGAATTCGGATGCCTTCCCCCGTAAGAGTGCGGATATCTTCTTCACTGCGATAAAGATAAGCCTGAATCACCACACCCACATGGCCGCGATTGTCGGGAAGGGCATGAAGGCGGCGGACCATGTCAATCGTCGCCTGCGTGTACTCGCTGCCCTCCATGTCGACGCGAACGAAGGTATTGGCAGCCACGGCGTGCTCCACCAGGCCCGCGACGATCTCCTCGGCCAGACCGGCATCAAGGTCCATGCCCATCTGGGTCAGCTTCACGCTGACGTTCGCGTTCATTTTTCTTGTCTGGATTGCATCAATCAATCGGTGGTACACTTCTGCCGAGCGCCGGGCCTCTTCCGCTGTGCTGACATTTTCACCCAGGCTGTCCAGGGTCGAAGCGATTCCCATCTGTTGTAATGCTTCCGCCGACTGGATAACTTCATCCAGGGTCATTCCGGCAACAAAGCGCGAAGACATCCGGTGTCCCAGGGCCGACCGTTCTGAAAATCTTCTAAGGGTAGAGTTACGGGAAAGGGCTATAAAGGCAGAGCGCAGAATAGGCATATTGATCTTGAAAATGGCCGAACCATCCATTCTCGCATAACGGGCTGAAAACAGGCTGTACGTTCGGTGGCTTCGGACACCATGTTCTGTTTGCCATATCGCGGCATTTGGAAACTTTTTCCGGCAGAAATAATAATTTCGTGTAACTGTTACAGGTTTTTGGGTAACACATGCACGCTTGCCGGCATCTTAATAGTGTAAGGTCAGCCTGTAATTCGACTGGAGGATGTACTCCGGTACTTTTGCGGACAAACAGTACGCTCATGTCAGCACCTGAACGGGAGAACCGTTGCAGGCGCAGTGGAGACTTCCAATGGTGAACAACTGCGCAAATCCACAATGTGGCAAGCCGCTGCATTATCTTCGAGAAGGTCGTATCTTCGTGTTTGAAGCAAGAAACCAGTCAGGCGAAGGTGACAGCGCTATGCGAGGCCATCATCTTGAGCATTATTGGCTTTGCGGCGCATGTTCGTTGAAATTCCGGGTGGAACAGGCTCCTATTGGCGGCATCCGGCTAGTGCCCCGGTATCAGGTGGAGCGACAAACCGTGTCGGAGCCTGCAGCGCTTGCCTCGTGAGTTCCTGATTTCGCGCAGGAGAAGCTAAAAAGCGCCCAAAAGGGGCGCTTTTTATCGTTTTAGGGGCCGGATTTTCGCCTATTCAGGAAGAGAATAGGTCCCTTTTATTGCAAATTTTCCTTCTGCCGACTGGGCTCCGGCGCCGGGTTGACCTCCTCCAATGGAAAGAGTGAACGTCCCTTCCGGAATCTCCGGCTCTCCGGCTTCTGTAACCATGCTCAGGTCCCGCGGCTTCAATTCAAAGCTGATCTGCTGCGATGCTCCCGGCTCAAGATGCACTCGCTGGAAGCCCCGCAGCGCCTTGAGCGGAGCACCGGGAACATTCGGAAACGTAAGATACAGCTCGGCAACCTCGTCTCCGGCCACCTTGCCCGTGTTTTTGACCGTCACGCTGGCCCGTACCGGATCGCCTGCCTTCACCGGTCCTTCCGGAACTTTCAGGGCGCTGTAAGCAAAGCTCGTATAACTCAAGCCATAGCCAAACGGATAGAGCGGCGTCCCACTGAAATAACGGTAGGTCCGGTTCTTCATCGAATAATCTTCAAATGGAGGCAGCTGATCCACCCCGGTATAGAAAGTCACCGGCAGCCGGCCTGCGGGATTATTTTTCCCTGAAAGTGTCTCGGCAATCGCCGCCCCGCCTTCTTCGCCCGAGTACCAGGCTTCCAGAATGGCATTGGCGTGTTCTTTGGCCCAGTTCACACTCAGAGCGCTGCCGTTCATCAGAACGACAACCAGCGGCTTCCCGGTGGCCGCCACGGCTTCCAGCAGGTCCCGCTCAGGCTTGGGCAGGTCGAGGCTGGTGCGGTCGCCGCCTTTGAAGCCTTCTTCTTCAACGGGCATTTCTTCGCCTTCCAGCTCGCTGGTAATTCCCACGACAGCCACAACAACATCGGCGCTTTTTGCCGCTTCAATTGCCGCAGGTGAAGGCCTTCTGTCGAGCTTGGACCACACCAGCTTAGGCCCGGTCGCGCCATTCTGTGGCAATCCGTAATCCACCTTCACGGCATAGGTCTTGCCTTTTTCCAGATGCACCCTGCCGAGCACCGTCTCTTCTCCACGTGTCTGGAAGGCCTGGGCAAAGATCTTGCCGTCCAGCGACCCGCGGAAAAAACCTCCGCCGCGCAGCCCCAGATTGTAGTCGCCGGTTTCCTGCGGGGTGAGCGTTCCTTCCGTGCTTACAAAGACCGCTTCTTTGCCTTCCACTTCCGCGGGTGGAGGGCCGGCCGGCTGACCGAACCCGGTTTCTGTGCGGGTGGCCAGCACTGCCGGCGGCTTGCCACCCGGCCCGCTGAGCGACAGCAGATCACGAATTGCATAGGTGGTCTTTACCCCAGGTTTGCCATCAGTGGATATAAGATTGTCCGGCACAGGATCAGCGTTCTTGCTCAGAAACTGCGTTCCCTCTACATAGTTAATCTGCGCGGAAGGAAATTCGGCCTTCATGCCTTCAAGCACAGAAACAACATGCGTGGGTGTTCCGGTGTAATTCCCGAGCAGTACTTTCGTCTGCGAAGCCAGCGGACCAAGTAGCGCTATTTTGATATCGGACTTCTTCAACGGCAGCGTTCCGTCATTCTTGAGCAGGACCATCGACTCATTCGCCAGCTTGCGCGCCAGCGCCCGATGCTGCGGGCTGTTCAGCAGCGATTCATCAATCTTTGTGTAGGGAACCATATCCGGCGGATCGAACATGCCGAGCTTCATCCGCGCGGTAAACAGACGGACCAGAGCGGTATCGATGTCGCTTTCTTTCAGATACCCCTCTTTCACTGCATCCAGGTACGGCTTGTAATCATGGTCATCTTTGACTTTGGCGAAGAAATCGATGCACTCGTTGTCCATTCCGCGCTTCAGGCTCACAGCCGAGGCCTGCGCCTGCGTGGGTTCGTAGTGATGGCCGCTGTAGATATCGCGTACCGCGCCGCAATCTGAGACAACGTATCCTTTGAAATCCCATTTCCCGCGCAGCTGGTCTTGCAGCAGAAACTGATTCGCGCATGCCGGCTCGCCATTGATGCTGTTGTAAGCGCACATTACCGAGCCGGCTTTCGCCTCCGTCACGGTCGCGCGGAACGCCGGCAGATATGTATCGAGTTCATCATGCTTGCTTACATCCACGTTGGCGCTGTGGCGCGTCGGCTCCGGACCGCTGTGCACGGCGAAATGCTTCGGGGTTGAAATCACCCGGTAATAGCGCGGATCATTGCCCTGCATGCCGGTGACGAAGGCAACCCCCATGCGCGCGGTAAGAAAAGGGTCTTCGCCATAGGTCTCCTGCCCACGGCCCCAGCGGGGATCGCGAAAAATGTTGACATTCGGAGCCCAGAAGTCGAGTCCGTGAAAGATGGTCGAGCCCCCCGCACGCACTGCCTCCGCGTGCACGACGCGCGCCTCCACTCCGATGTCGGTGGCCATTTCGTCGATCGCGGGCGCATCGAACGTGGCTCCGAGAGCGATGGGCTCCGGGAACTCGGTCGTGCCGTCCACCATGACCCCATGGAGCGCCTCGCTCCACCAGTCGTACGCGGGTACTCCGAGGCGCGGAATCGCTCGCGACGAGTTGACGAGCTGGGAGACCTTCTCTTCGAGTGTCATCCGCTGCACGAGATCGGCGGCGCGCTCCTGCGGTGGCAGCGCCGGATTCAGATAGGCCGGCCTCGCCTCATCGCGGGCTCCGACGCCCGCGGCCGCCATCAAGCCCATGCAGGACAGAAGAAGGCCAAGCAGGCGCTTGCCGGAATCTCTCATGACTCGCTCCACACCGATCACTTCAGCGGGCTGCGATGCGCAGCGCCTTCCCGTCGTAAGAAGCCTCTCCGTCATGGACGGATGTCGGTTCTTCCCCGATGCCATGAGCCTCACTCACGACGACCAGCCGGATTCGAACGCGCTGCGGCATTCCAGGATAGCTTCCCTGTCCTTCCCCCACCACGAGCGTTCGGGTGGCATCTTCCCAGCGCAGGGGTACGATTCTATGGACACCCTTCTCATAATCATAACTGTCGCCTGCGTCGGAATACCATTCGAACTCACCATCGGAGCCGGGATAGACGCGTACCTCCAACACCTC
>DATGMQ010000026.1:0-26243 GCA_035293545.1 Alloacidobacterium sp.
GCTGATGTACTGCTTATTTCCACGCAGATCAGCGAAGCCGAGGGTTTGCTCGTCGAGCACCTTCAGAAAACCCTTTGATCCGCCGCGATGCTGGATGTATGGCCATCCGGTTTCGCTAACTGAAGCCATGTAGAAGCTGTCCCGGGTGCGGACCATCGCCTCTTCTGGAGCACCGAGGCGAGCTCCCGGGATGACGGAATTTTCGACACGTTCATAGGCACTGCGGCTGCCGTGCTTCTCCTGCTGCGCTTTGACGAGCGGAGTAAAGGCGAGTTCGGCGAAGCGGCGGCCCATAGTTTTGACCTTCGTGCAGGTTTCTTAGAGATTCAGGAAGGTAGCGTTTGGATTCGAAGTCACCGGACGAAGATTAAAATCACTCATTCAGCTGGATTTCGGCAGCCCTTGATATGTCTCATAAATATTGAGCCAGCCCCCTTTGGCCTCGAAGCTCTGCAATGAGGTGGTTTGAGCATAGTACGGGTCGAAGACTGCCGGAATGGGGAACACCTGGCTCAGAGTTGACTGCATAGCTTCAGTCAACAGGTTGGAATCGGTGCTTGCCGGGGGATTGCCTGCGGCAGCGCCGGATTTATGTCCGGGCTTGTCCTTCGCCGGCGATTGTTGAATCGGGTTTCCGTGGGTCAGTGTTGATGTTGTGATCTTTACCTCGTTGGAGACAAACTGCAGACAATAGAAGTAACGGTAGAGAAGGTCCAGGTAAGACTGGTCAGTAAATTTGCCTTCGGTAAGGTTTTCGATGCAACCGCGGTTAAAGGCAATGATCGAAAGAGAGTCGTCTGGCAGGCAGCCTGGGTCCGGTTTCATTACCTGCATCGGGCATGAAATCTCGAGAAGGTACGTGGCTGTCCAGGGATCTCCCAACCTGATAACGAGGCCCGTGATCTTGGCGATGGGACGGTGGTCCTTTTCTCCAGTCAGATCAATTGCCATGGAAGGCACTGCCAACGGCTCAATGTGATAAGGCAGGTTTGATCCGGCATTGTCCACTGTGCCTGATTGCACGAGGAAGTCCGAGGCGTTCAGGATGTCGCAAATCTTATGCATAGCGATGGCATTTATGGAGATGCCTGCCCAGAAAGGATCGATAACAGAGCCTTTGCTTGCGGCCAGTGTGGACTCGGACGCGTACAGAATGGGCGGCGGTATCGGCGCAGGCGTTGGATGCAGGTCGATTCCGTTGTTGTCCTTGAAGGACGACGCTGCCAGAGACAACATTGATCCTGGTGCAGGCCGTACTGCGGCGCTTGAAAAAACGAATGCATTTGGTTGTGCCGTGTTCCCTTTGGTCAGGCGGTCAAGGCTGTCGATGGTTTTAGCGGATGCAGGCTTGCCGTAGACCGTGCCGGCCTTATTGTCGATGTCGCCGTTCTGCAGCCAGCACATGGATTTTGGAGAGAAGCCGTCAAGCCAGAGCCGCGCCGCAGCTTCCTGATCTGGTTTCAGATTCGATGTTGCATCAAGCTGCGTCTTCATCGCCGCGCGCCGTTCTGCCGTTGGGATCAGGAAGTCAAAGGGAGAACTCACGGTCACGCGCGAGGCCGGGTTGGGGTCGGCGTGGTCAAGGATAGGCGGATCGGGTACACCGTCTGTCGGAGGCAGGTGAGGACCGCCGTCATTATCGGGGAAATCAGGCAGCGAACCACCTTCATTAAGGATGTGAATGCCGCGGCCTGAGCCCTCGATGTGTAAATGGGCATAGCTGAATGCGCTGTGTTTCTTTACAAATGGCTTGTAGAAATCCTGCGTCTTGAGCGCGGTTGCTCCCGGCAGAATGGGCGTGAAGAGCGCCTTGTCGATTTGATTGCCGATGTCTCCAAAGTCATGCAGCGATTCGAGGCCATCGTGAATAAAGTCCTCAAGCTTCTGCTTCAAATCATCAAAGTTTGTGAAGGTATCAATCCCCCAGTTAATCACCGAAAAGAGCGCACTCAGTACTGTATGGTTCAGTCCCAGCTTGACATCGTCGGCCCTGAGACGAATATCAACAATGTTCTGATGATTGCGCTCGGTAAAGTATGCCTGACGCATTGAGTGATACGGCGCTACCGGCTCCTTATCCTCATCGGCTAACTGGCCATTGATGACCAGTTCGATCCGCACGCCGCTAAAGACGAGGTCACCGATGCTTCCGCCGAATGGATGCCTCTGTTCACCATGTTTCTTCGTGGCGGGATGGACAACTGCAATGCCGGTCGAATCGTCGAGGGTGATGTTGTCGAAATGCAGGTTCAGGCTCGCTCCTCTGTCCTGCACTGCCCAAGTGAGAAATTTTTCCGGTGTCGAAGGGAGTTGAATATCGACAATGGCGTCGATATCGATATCCCAGCCAAAGCCAACGGGATAGCTGAAGGACAGTTTTGGAATCTGGAAATTGAGGATGTCTGAGAGAGTTCCACTGAAACCATGGAGAAAATTCATCACCTGTATGAATTGGTCGAAGGTCAGAAACTGGCGCAGATTCGAATCATGCGGGTCATCTGGATCGTCTGACAGATAGTCCTCAGCCAGCTGCAACTGAAGCTGATAGATGACCTGATAGGTCGTATCGCCTTTTGCTTCCTGCACTACTTTGTCGAGATATTCGTGGATTTTGGAGAGTGCTCCGGCTGTTACGAGCTGATCCTGAGTACTTGCGAAAATGTAGTCATACAGTGTCTGCCAGAAAAGGCTGAGCTTCACGCCAGGGTTGGCAATCACGTACTGTTTGTCCCATGCGGTGGTGATAGACAGCTCAGAAAGGCCGGTGAGCTGTTTGATATAGAGTCCGCTTTTGAGTTTGAAGTTTTGGGAAGGCAGCTGCTCATAGAAGAGAGCAACGATGACGCTGGCCAACTCCAGAACATTGGCAAAATATTGCGTTGACTTGAAAAGGGGGACCTGCGCGGGAACAAGATCAGTGGGCCCGTTTTGCTTCTGCTGCACGTTCATCACTACCTCTTCGAAATTCGATAGGCCCGATGAAGTAGTGCCGACGCCCGCGTAATCGTTTCAGGCTGAAAAAGCGAAGGGGCGATCTCCCTTGCGGAATTTCGCCCCTTCATTTCCGATTTCCGAAGATCTGGCTCGGCCTCCAGATCGCAACTACTTTGTCACTTCGGAACCTGCCGGGAACCTGCGAACCTTGCGGCCCGCGCTTTCCTGGCTGTCCCGTGGTCACGGTTTGTTGCAAGAGCTTTTCCGGTTCTGTCCGATGGCATTCAGCGTCCTGAACACCGCCGTGAGTTCCGTTGCCGGTTCTCGCGACAGTTCCTTCCTGCTCTCTCCTTCAGGAAGATCTCTCTTCCGGTGATTTGAAGCATACTCCCGATTAGACTGAATGCAAGAGGGTCAAACGAATTTTGTTGTGTGGAAATGGCGTAGGTTTTGTGGAAAACATTTCGCAACAAATTGTTAGCCACGCAAACTTGCTGGCGGCGGCTCTACAGCGGACAGTTCTTTGTATGCAGCGTCCGGCAGTTCGAGGCTTGCGGCTGCGACGTTCTCTTCGAGATGAGCCACGGATGAGGTCCCCGGAATCGGTACGATGACCTTCGATCGCTTGAGCAGCCATGCGAGCGCCACCTGCAACGGAGTGGCTTTGAGTTGTGCCGCTGTCTTCTCGATGGCATCGTGCGCCTTCCTTGCCTGACCTAACGGTGCCCAGGGCAGGAAGGCGATATTGTTCTGCTCGCAGTAATCCACGATGAAATCGGATTCGCGGTCAGCGAAGCTGTAGCGATTTTGCACCGAAACGACAGGAACAATTTTGCGTGCGCGCTCGATGTGCTCTCGGGTGACATTGGAAAGCCCTACATGGCGAATTTTTCCCTGCTCCCGCAGTTTGGCCAGAGTTTCGACGGATGCCTCAAAAGAGACGGCGTTATCGACTGCGTGAAGTTGGTGAACGTCGATGCAGTCCAGGCGCAATCGCCGGAGGCTGCCTTCAAGGGCTTCGGTGAGATGTTTCGGACTGGCGTTGTGGGTCCATTGGCCCGGACCTGGGCGCTCCCATCCACCTTTTGTTGCGATGACGAAGCCTTCCTGGTATGGATAGAGCGCTTCCGCTATGAGTTCTTCAGAGATGGCCGGCCCGTAGGAGTCGGCGGTATCGACAAAGTTGACTCCAAGTTCAACAGCGCGGCGAAGCGTGGCAATGGCTCCGGCTTTATCTTTTGGAGGACCCCAGATGCCGGGGCCGGTGATGCGCATGGCTCCATATCCCATGCGGTTGACGGTGAGGTCGCCGCCAATGGTGAAGGTTCCGGCAGCAGCAGCGGAGAGGTTTTGGGTCTGGGACATTGGAAGGCTCCTGATGGTTCTACAGCTTGGATGAGAAAAGAAAGCCGGCAGCATTGCGCAAGCAGTTTTCTGCCGAATGAGTGGCCAAGAAACCAGTTTGACACGGGTTTGCTGTCTTTTCATCCATTTGCCATTGACGAAAGAACAAAGGGGCGCTACTCTGACCCCATAAACGGCGAAGATTTGGTGCAAATTGCCAATCCGATGTTGCAGTTGCCGCATCCAATAGGTGTGGCACTCAATCCGCTGTATTCTGTTTGCCCATTCCCGACAACCTATTTACAAACGGTGGCTGTGCCCGCAGCTGACCTGGGAGGTTATTTCTCCGCTTGATGAAAAAAGCGCTGGAAATCACGCCGAATCTTGAGCCCCTCTTTGGGACCCGCGACGAAAACCTGAGACTGATGGAGGATGGCCTCCAGGTACGCATTGACCTGAAATCGGATGCTGTACAGGTGGAAGGCTCGCAGGACAGCCTTGCCCGCGTGGAACGCATCTTCACTGACTACGAGCATCTGCGCCGCAATGGAGTGAACCTGCATAACGGTGAACTCTACGGGATGCTGAAGCTCGTCGTGTCTGATCCTGCGGTAACACTCCGTGGGCTTGTCGAAAGCGGCAAGCAGCGATCAGCGGGCATTAAACGCATGGTGCAGCCGCGCTCGCTGAATCAACGGCATTATGTCGAGGCAATCGAGCAGACAGACATGGTCTTCGGCATCGGGCCTGCCGGCACGGGTAAGACGTATCTGGCGGTTGCGATGGCGGCGTCGGCACTGCTGGCAAAAAAGGTTAGCCGGATTGTCCTGGTGCGCCCAGCGGTGGAAGCAGGCGAGCGGCTGGGCTTCCTGCCGGGCAGTTTGCAGGAGAAGGTCGATCCCTATCTGCGTCCGCTGTATGACGCGTTATACGATCTGCTGGAGCCGGAGCGCGTGGACAAGATGCTGGAGCGCAACGTGATCGAAGTTGCTCCGCTGGCCTTTATGCGCGGACGCACTCTGAACGATGCCTTCATCATCATGGACGAGGCGCAGAACACAACCAGCGAACAGATGAAGATGTTCCTGACGCGACTTGGAAACAATGCCAAGGCTGTGATAACGGGCGACGTAACACAGATCGATCTGCCCAATCCGCGCAAGTCGGGGCTGATTGAGGCGATGAATATTCTCGACGGAGTGGATGGCATTCGCTTTGTCCGCTTTGAGGATGGAGACGTGGTCCGGCATCATCTGGTGCAGCGCATTATTCGCGCCTACGACAGCTTTGGGCGCGCGCAGCAGGAACTGCCGCTTACCATTGCCGACAGCGACGAGGCGCGCACGCCGGCAAAGCCGCAGTAAATCAAGCGGTTGCGATACCATCAGATATGAGGGTGGACAGCATGTCCACCCTTTCTCTCATGATCCTGATTGATCCAGACGCCGCGAATTCATCGGGCTTGAAAAAGCACAAAGCTGCCCTGAAGATGCGTGAACTGCGCGGGTTTCTGACTCGCGCCAAGTCAGCTGTTGGGCTGCATGGGGAAGTATCTATTCTGCTGGCGAGCGACGCTACCATTCGTACCTTGAATCGCGACTACCGCAAGAAGGACAAGGCAACAGATGTGCTGTCGTTTCCTGTCGATACATTTCATGTGGACGCTCCGAAGCAGGCAGGCGATCTGGCCATCTCTCTCGACACAGCGCAGAGACAGGCCGAGGAGCATGGGCATTCGTTGCAGGTTGAAGTGAAGATCCTGATGCTGCATGGACTCCTCCATCTGGCCGGCTACGACCATGAAACGGACAAAGGGCAAATGGCCCGCAGGGAAATTGCGCTGCGCAAGGAATTTGATTTGCCTGCAGGATTGATCCAGAGAACAACAACCAGCCGAGGCCGCAAACGATGAACATAGAAGCGGCCATCTCGATTTTTTTGCTGCTGGGTGTATTAACCCTCTCCTCGTATGTGGATCGGCTTTATTCCGAGATGGGGAAGTTTCTCTCGCGCGAATTTCAGGAAAATATCGATGCATGGGAGCAGCTGGTTGAGCCGAAGCTTCGCCTCAGCCGCGAACACCTGACACTTTCCGCCGCTGTGATCTCACAGCTCTCTCTGGCCTGTCTGACGCTGATCTTCGGCATGTTGCTGTTTGATCGCGTATCGCTGACGGACCGGCCTACCTTCGGAGAGATAGGACAGGCTGTGCTGGGTGTGGTGATGGTGATTGTGCTGTTCAATCGCCTGCTGCCATTCGTCTTCTTTACCCGCACGCGGGGATTGTGGATCGCCCGTTTTCGCTGGCTGCTGCAAGGGCTTTTCTATCTTGTGCTTCCGGTCACGCTTTTTCTTGGATTTCTACTCTCGATTGCAGCTCTGGCTGAAGCTCCGAAAGAGGAAGAAGAGAAGAGCACATTAGCGTCAGAAGCAGTCGAGGCGCTGATCGAGGCGGGTGAAGAAGAGGGAATTATCGAAGAGAGCGACCGCGAGCTGGTACGCTCCGCTGTTGAGTTCGGCGATAAAGTGGTACGCGAAGTGATGACGCCCCGTCCGGAGATGATTGCCATTCCCGAATCATCTACGCTGGAAGAGCTGCTGCAATTGATTGACAAACATCCCGTTTCGCGGGTTCCGGTTTATGAAGTGACTCTGGACCAGATTACCGGCATCGCCTTTGCGCACGATCTGTTGCGCGTGAGTGACGAAGCAGCGAGGACCCGCAAGGTTTCGACAATTCAGCGTCCAGCTGCATTTGTTCCGGAGACAAAGAAGGTCAACGAACTGTTGCGCGAGATGCAGCGCGAAAAACAGCACATGCGCATCGTGATTGACGAATACGGCGGCGTGGCGGGGCTGGTGACCATTGAGGATCTGCTCGAAGAGATTGTTGGCTCCATTGCTGATGAGCACGAAGAAGACGAGCTGGAGACACCGAAGAAGGAAGCCGACGGTTCATGGCTGGTCCCGGGAAACCTGGATGTGGAGCGGCTGGAAACGCTCTTTGGCCACTGGGAAAAACCTGAGGACTACGAAGCAACGACAGTTGCCGGGCTGGTGAGTGAAGTGGCCGGACGAATTCCGATGCCGGGCGAAGTAGTAGAGGAAGATGGTCTGCGCTTCGAAGTGCTGGCCTCCACTGACCGGCGCATCGAGCGGCTGCGCGTCTCGCGCCGCCAGGAGGAAACCGCTACGGCGTAGCTTTGCGCGAGCGGATAGCTGTGACAATCGCAAGCAGCGTGATCAGCGCGATGATTGTCTGCGAGATAACGCAATAAAGACACCATATCTGCAGAATACGCGCCTCAATGCTGGTCAGGTAAAGCGCATACGCCAATCCGATAAGCGATGCCGCGAGCAGCAGGCGATAACGGCGGGCGAGCGCAAGAATCGCGATGATTGCGTATCCAGCCATGCCGACGACGGCGACAGGAATTCCGAACATCACAGAATAGCGGCTGTGGTTGACGATGCCGCAGTCCCAGTGCGCGTTGATGTCGCAGGGAGGCGCATCCATTGAATAATGAATGCGAAGGGCGAGCGTTGAAACTACGATTCCGGCAATGGCAAACAATGCAATCAGATAACGCATATGGTCGAATTCAGTCTAATGGTTTGACTGCACGATAGAATTTTAGTGAGGGATCAGGAATTTATGTTGCGTAGCTTTCTTGCATTTATCGGCGCCTGCGCGCTGGTTTTCGGGACCGCGTCCCAAAGCATGGCTGCAATGGACCAGAGCGCGTTGAAGCCTCCTCCGGGAGCGAAGGTTGCGCTGATTGAGTTTGCCGATCTTGAGTGTCCAAGCTGCGCGCATGAAAATCCTTTGCTCAAGGATGCGGCGGCGAAATACCGCATTCCGTGGGAGCGGCACGATTTTCCCATCCAGTATCATCGCTGGAGCATGCAGGCGGCAGTGAATGCTCGTTGGTTCGATACCAAATCGCAGAAACTCGGCGATGATTACCGGGATGCGGTCTTTGCGAACCAGATGAGCATAGAAACACCTGACGACCTGCGCTCCTTCACGGAAAAATTCGCCAAAGACCACGGCATTGCCCTGCCGTTTGTGATCGATCCGCAAGGCAAGCTGGAAGCTGCGGTCAAAGCCGATTATGACCTCGGCATGCGGCTTGGAGTGCATCAAACGCCTACGGTTTGGATCGTGACCGATAAGCACGGAGTGACCAATGCTACCCAGGTCACGGATTTTAGCAAGCTGTATTCGATGTTGGATGCGGCCGTAGCGGCGACGGGCGGGAAGTAAGTGCTCCGTTCCGGGTTTGTTTCGATCCTCGGCCGGCCTAATGCCGGCAAATCCACGTTGCTGAACGCATTGGTGGGCGAAAAAGTTGCCATCGTCACCAGCAAGCCGCAGACAACGCGCACGCGCATTCATGGCGTGGTGGAAGTACCGGCGAAGAAGGGAAAGCATCCTGCGGCGCAGATCGTCTTTGTCGATACACCGGGAGTGCACAAACCGGGCTCATGGCTCGACCGGCGCATGATGCAGGAAGTTCACGATGCTCTGGAGACACGGGACGTAGTTCTGCTCATGGTGGATGCGACGCGGCGATTGGAACTGCCGGGCGCAGGTGATGACAAGAAACGCGCTGACAGCGAAGATGCTTTTGCCTTTGAGCTGATCAAAAAGCTCGACTGCCCGGTCTTTCTGCTGATCAACAAAATCGACCTGATTCTGAGGAAAAATCTTCTGCCGCTGATTGCGCAATTGAGCGCTCTGCATCCATTTGCCGAAGTCTTCCCGATCTCAGCGCGCAAAGGCGACGGCTTAGATCGGCTGGTAGACAAGCTGGTCGAGTATCTGCCCGAGGGCCAGCGCTATTTTCCCAAAGATCAGTACACAGACCAGCCGGAGCGCTTCCTCGTTGCAGAATTGATCCGGGAGCGCATTCTGCAGGAAACAGGCGAAGAAGTCCCGTACGCCTCGGCGGTAGTGATCGAGCGCTTCGATGAGCCGCAGCCAAATGCAAAGAATCCGCTTACGCGCATCTCGGCTGCGATCTATTGTGAACGCGCCGGACAAAAGGCCATTCTCATTGGCAAAGGCGGCAGCAAGCTCAAGAGCATCGGCACAAATGCGCGCAAGGAGATCGAGTCGCTGCTGGGAACGAGGGTATTTCTTGAGCTGCATGTGATTGTCGAAGAGAACTGGCGGGAGCGGCGCGGCTTTGTCGAGTCGCTGGATTGGCGCAAGCAGCTGGAAGAATTGGGAAAGAACGAAAATTAAAATTACTCTCTAACGCTGATTCCCAGTGTTCGCATTTTTCTATACAGGTGGCTGCGTTCCAGGCCCAGCGATTCAGCGGCGCGACTGATATTGCCGTGGCACTCATCGATTTTCTTCAGAATGTAGTCGCGTTCATAAGCTTCGCGCGCCTGGTGCAGGGTGCTGAAGTCCTCACTGCGCTTGCTTGCTCCCCGATGCACCAGCATCGGCAGATGTTTGCGCTCGATGCGCGGGGCGTGCGGATTGAGAATCAGGATTCGCTCAATTAAGTTTTTCAGCTCGCGAACATTGCCGGGCCAGTGGTACTGCTTGAGCAGTTCAATAGCATCTTCGGCAATGTCGAGCCGGGTGCGGCCATACTCGCGGCCAAAGGCGCGGAGGAAATCGCGTGCGAGTAGTGGGATGTCTTCTTTGCGGTCGCGCAGCGGCGGAACATAAAACGGGATTACATTCAGGCGATAGAAAAGGTCTTCGCGAAAATTTCCTTTTGCAATTTCCTCTTCCAGATTTTTATTTGTTGCAGCAATCACGCGCACATCGACGCTCATTGCGTGGACTGCTCCTACCGGCGTGAAACGCTGCTCATCGAGCGCGCGCAGCACTTTGGCCTGCGTTTTCAGGCTCATGTCGCCCACTTCATCCAGAAACAGAGTGCCGCCATCAGCGCGTTCAAAAGTGCCGCGTTTTTCTGCCGGGCCTCCGGAAATGGTGCTATTGCGGTAGCCAAACAGCTCGCTTTCGATATAGTCCTCGGGGATAGCGGCGCAGTTCAGCTCAACGAAGACGCGGTCACGGCGCTGGCTTTCCGCATGGATGGCGCGCGCAATCAGTTCCTTGCCGCTGCCGGATTCGCCAAAGATAAGAACGCGGCCATTGGTAGGGGCCATAAGCTTGATCTGCTGGCGCAGGGCTTTGGCGGCGACGCTTTCGCCGGTGATCGGAGTCTGCAACGCGAGCTGGCGCTTGAACTCCTGGTTCTCACTGCGCAGTCGCTTGGCTTCGATAGCGTTTTTGACGACGATAAGCGTGCGTTCGAGCGAGAGCGGTTTTTCAAGAAAGTCAAAAGCGCCGAGTTTTGTGGCGCGCACAGCAGTTTCAATCGTGCCGTGACCGGAGATGATGATGACCTCAGGTTTGTTCTCGGTATCAAGCGAGCGAATTTCGTTTAATACTTCGAGTCCATCGCGGTCCGGCAGCCAGATGTCCAGCAGCATCACGTCATAGCTGGCGTCGCGCAAAAGCACGAGCGCTTCGCCCGCCGTCCCCGTGCTGGCCACGGCATAGTCTTCTTCTCGTAGAATTTCTTCGAGCAGCTTGCGAATATCAGCTTCATCATCGACGACGAGGATGTGGTTCATCGAGCGGCCTTGTCCATAACAGGTTGTACTGTGTCGCCGCCGTTGACGACAGCAAGCGGAAGCTCGATGATAAACCGCGCGCCTGCGGGATAGTTCTGCTCAGCGCGAATCGATCCCTGATGGTCCTGAATAATTTTTGCTGCAATGGCAAGGCCAAGTCCGGTTCCGCGCTGCTTCGTCGAAAAATATGGAAGGAAGAGGCGCTCGCGGGTCTCTTCAGTAAGGCCATGTCCGGTATCGCAGATCGAAACCGCGCCCATTTCATGGTGATCCGTAATTTCTGTTTCGATGGTCAGCACGCGCAGGCGGCTTTCCTGCATGGCTTCAGCGGCATTATCAATCAGGTTAGCGAGCGCGCGCTTCAGCGCCTCGGCATCGGCCATAACGGGCGGAAGCTGAGACGCCAGATGCACGTCAACACGAATATCATCGAGGCGGCCTTCAAAAAGGCGGAGAGCATTTTGCACAATCATGTTGAGATCAGCAGGTTTTGGATGCGCCGTAGGGAATTGCGCCAGCGCAGCAAACTGATCGACGAGCGTGCGCAGCGTTTCTACTGAGCTGAGAATCACATCACTGCAGGAACGAATGATGCCTGGCGATTCCGGCGTGTTGCGGTCCACATGCCGCTTAATGCGTTCAGCAGAGAGAGAAATCGGCGTAAGCGGGTTTTTGATCTCGTGAGCGACGCGCTGCGCCACTTCCTTCCATGCAAGCTGACGCTGCGCCTGCAGAAATTCCGTTACGTCTTCCAAAACGAGAATCGATCCGCGCCGGTTCTGGCCGAGTTGGAGCATGGCCATGGTGGCGGCCAGATTCAGTTTGCCTTTCGGGTTGCGCATCTCGAACTCAGTCGCCGCGACACCCATCCGCTGCGCGCGACGCGCAAGCAGGGTAAGTTCATTCGCAATGTCTTCCGGAACAACGCTGGGCAGAGGCACTCCTTTCAGAGACTGCGGCGCGCCGGGCGGCAGAAGATCAGCAAACGCCTGGTTTGCCTGCGTGATCTGCAGGTTCGCGTCCAGTGTGACGACGCCGCCCGGAATCGTTTCAAGAATCGTCTCCAGCTCGCGGCGTCGCTCTTCCAATGTGGCATTGGCTTCAAAGAGCTGCGTAGTGGATTGCTCAGCGATCATGCGACTCTGTTCAAGATCGGCAGCCATATGGTTGAAGGCCTGCAGCAGCTCGCCTAATTCTTCTGTCGCCGAAATGGTGACGCGCTGCTGATAGTGTCCGGCAGCAATCTCATCCATAGCGTCAGCGAGATTTTCGAGAGGGCGCGTAATCTGCTTTGAAAAAAACCACGCAAGCCAGCTGCTGGCAAAAAATGTAAGCGTGGTGAGCAAAAGCAGCAGTAATAAATATGTGCTGCGAATGCTGCGGCGCTCGCGATAAACAGCCCAGTACTGTTCAGTGCCGGCGCGGACCTCGCCTACTGTTTTGCTGAGACCGGAAGGAAGCGGCAATCCTACAACGATAATTCCGCCTCCCGATGTGGTTGCCATGCCGAGCGCGTAATCAGTGTCACCAATGGAAACTACCGGCTCATCTGTGCGCTGTGCTGCTTTGTAGATGACAGAAGTAAGAGATGAGCTGCTCTCTGCCTGGGCTGCGGCATCATCCATCCATGCACGTACCTTTACCGGACCTGACGCCACAGGAAGCTGGTATTTCGCGACAGGCGTTTCATCGCGGTAAATAACAGTGAAACCACCCTGCAGCGTGATGCGGTGTGTGCGGATCTCATCAAGGAGAGCACTTGTATTTCCCGCCTGATAATTCAGGGCAATGGCTTCAGAGCGCGCCAGCGATTCGGCTTCTGCGCGCGCATTCTGCGTTACATAATGCGACAACTCCAGCGCAATGCGGGTCGAGTCCTCGCGCAGCTGCGACACAGGCTGCGAAAACCAGCGGTCAATAGAGCGGTTCATCAGGCCGAAGCTGAAAAAGAACATGAAGACCGCAGGAGCAAAGGAAAGCAGCAATGCTCCAACCAACAGGCGTGAGCGCAGACGCGATCCCAGCAATCGGCTGCGGCGATCTGCGTATATTTTCAGAATATTGCGCGACAGCAGCACCACCATCAGGAGAAACAGCAGAAAAACAACCACAGTAAGCGTGGTGAAGAGGAAAACGGCTGCGACGCTGTGAGGATAAAGAAAATTTAATTTGAATGCGTTCAGAGATGCCAATATAAGCAGCAATGCGAGCACAATAGCGCCAAAAATGGCGATCGTAACCCGTTTGTTCTTCATGATTGGCATTCCAGCATTATAGGCGCGAAGCCATATCCATTATGGAATACGTGGAAGGCAGGCGGCAGGTTTCTCAACCCGAGGCATCTAAAATCTTGCTATGAAAAACATTCGGCTCAGTCCAGTTTTGCTTGCGACCGCATTCGCTGCCATGATGTTGGCCGGCGGTTGCAATAAGAAATCAGATACAACAGCAAACCAGGCGCAGCAGGCACAACCTGCAACAGATCAAAGCTCCCAGGGAGCCGCGACGGCTCCGGTTTCACCAACACAGCAGTCACAGCCTGCTCCATCCGCGGGCTCGACTAGCGCGGCCACACCCCGACCTGCGCCACGTGAGTCTGCACCCGCGCCGGCGCCGCTGGTAATTCCTGCCGGAACACGTATTCGCGTGTCGCTGGGAGAGGCGTTAGGATCGAAGATCAGCCAGACGGGGCAAAGCTTTAGCGCCACCGTTGCTGATCCCATTGTGGTAGACGGGCGCACAGTCGTTCGCGCGGGCGCTCCGGCGTCAGGCACGGTGGTAGCGGCGAAATCGCTGGGGCGTTTCAAAGGACAGGCGGAGCTGGCGATTCGCCTGGACAGCATACGCGCCGAGGGCGGCACATATCCCATTGAGACCGCCGCAGTGGAACGCGTCGAGAAGGGCAAAGGCAAGCGCACAGCCGGATTTATTGGCGGCGGTGCAGGACTGGGCGCTCTGATTGGCGGATTGGCTGGAGGCGGCAAAGGCGCGGCAATCGGAGCTTTGGCGGGTGCGGGCGCCGGAACTGCCGGAACAGCATTCACCGGCAATAAAGATATCGTGATTCCTGCAGAAACCCTGCTGACTTTTAAGTTGGAACAGCCAGTGTCATTGCGCTGATAAATAGCTATAAACAGCAAAGAGGATGGCACTCGCACCATCCTCTTTGTGTTTGCAGCAATTATGCAAGCAGTTCCCGGACTGGCTTCCAGTCTTTCTTCTGCGAGCGTGCTACCGGTTCACAGGTGAGTGTGCCGTCATAGGTGTTCACGCCGTCGCGAATGCCCTCGTCCTCAAGAATTGCAGTTTTAGCGCCGCGTTGGGCGAGGCGCAGGACGTATGGGAAAGTAGCGTTAGTAAGCGCGAGGGTCGAAGTATTGGGCACAGCGGCGGGCATGTTCGTTACACAGTAATGCACGACGCCGTTAATCTCGTATGATGGATTGCTGTGCGTGGTTGGCTTCGCTGTCTCAATGCAGCCGCCCTGATCAATAGCAACGTCAACGATGACGGCTCCTTTTTTCATCCTTCCGACCATCTCTTTCGTCACGATCTTCGGAGCAGCCGCGCCGGGTATGAGGACTCCACCGATAACGAGATCAGCTTCCTGTACTGCGCGAGAGATGTTGTAGGAGTTCGAAGCGAGAGTGAAGACCTTGCCGTGGAAGATGTCATCAAGCTCACGCAGACGATTCAGGTTCAAATCAACGATGGTGACCTTCGCGCCCATGCCTATCGCGATCTTCGCTGCATTCGTGCCGACAATGCCGCCGCCGATGATGCAGACATTTGCCGGCGGCACGCCGGGAACACCGCCGAGCAGAAGGCCGCGCCCTCCTTTTTCTTTTTCGAGATACGATGCGCCTACCTGCACAGACATGCGACCCGCGACCTCTGACATGGGAGTGAGCAATGGCAGCGTTCCAGCCCTATCGCGTATAGTCTCGTAGGCGATTCCTGTAACTTTTTTTGTTAAAAGCTTTTCAGTCAAATCAGGAATAGGTGCCAGATGCAGATAGGTAAAAAGCACAAGACCATCCCGAAAGAAGACGTACTCTTTCTCGATTGGCTCTTTTACTTTTACGACCATGTCGGCGTTGCCCCACACGTTGTGGGCTGAGCCAACAATCTCTGCGCCTGCGGATTGGTATTCGTCGTCCGTAAATGCGGAGAGCTCGCCGGCGCGGGTTTCGACCAGCACTTTGTGTCCTGCTTCAGTGAGCGCCTTTACGCCTGCGGGAGTAATTCCGACGCGGCTCTCGTGGTCTTTGACTTCCTTTGGTACTCCAATGATCATGTGTCTTCCTTAGAGAACTTTCTATCCTAACGCAACCCATGAGCAGCTACTCGCCAGTATCGATCTGCGCTCGCTGCAACTTATCTGAATAATCGACATAGACAGATTTCCACGTTGTATAGAAATCCAACGCGCCAGTGCCGCCTTCGCGGTGGCCGTTGCCGGTCTGTTTCACGCCGCCGAAGGGCAGGTGCACTTCCGCTCCAATTGTGGGCGCATTCACATAAGTAATGCCGGCTTCGAGGTCGCGCATTGCCTTGAACGCGTTGTTCACATCGCGCGAATAGAGCGCAGTGGAAAGGCCATACTGGATGCCATTGGCAATTTCCAACGCTTCATCGAAGCTGCTGCATTCAATCAGGCTGACAACAGGCCCAAAAACTTCTTCCTGAGCGATACGCATGCCGGGTTTTACTCCGGCGACGACGGTGGGCGCGAAGAAGGTTCCATTGCCGTATGCGCCTTCAGTCAGACGCGTCCCGCCGCATAGAATCCTGGCGCCCTCATCCTGCGCAATTTTGCAGTACTTGGTGGATGTTTCGATCTGCTGCTCGTTGATTTGCGGCCCCATCTCTATGGATTCATCGAGGCCGTTACCGACTTTCAGTGCCTTTGCGCGGGCGACAAGTTTGTCAGTAAATTCAGAAGCAATTTTCTTGTGCAGGATGATGCGGCTCGTCGCCGTGCAGCGCTGGCCGGCAGTGCCGAAAGCTCCCCAGACCGCTCCGTCGAGCGCGAGATCGAGATTCGCGTCATCGAGCACAATCATGGCGTTCTTGCCGCCCATTTCAAGCGAGCAGGGCTTGAAATTTGCAGCCGCGGTCTGTCCAACGATGCGGCCTACTTCAGACGATCCGGTAAATGACACCGCGCGCACGCCGGGATGCGAGACCAGAGGCGCTCCGGCATCCGGACCGAATCCAGTAACGATGTTGACCACGCCTTTCGGCAGACCGGCGTCAATCAGCGTCTGTACAAGATTGAAGGTTGAGAGCGGCGTGTCTTCGGCAGGCTTGATGACGCAGGTATTCCCGCATACAAGCGCAGGGAAGAGCTTCCACGAAGGAATCGCCATGGGGAAGTTCCACGGCGCGATCATGCCGCAGACGCCAACGGGCATGCGCACCGACATGGCAAATTTATTCTGCAGCTCGGAGGGTGTGGTCTGGCCAAAAAGGCGGCGACCCTCGCCCGCCATGTAGTAGGCGGTATCGATGGCCTCCTGCACGTCTCCGCGTGTTTCTGCTATGACCTTGCCCATCTCGCGGGTCATCTCCTGCGCGTACTGCTCTTTGCGCTGTTCCAGAAGCTGGCCGGTGCGATAGAGAATTTCTGCGCGCTTCGGAGCTGGAACAAGCCGCCAGGTCTTCCAGGCCTCTGCGGCTGCCTTCACCGCAGCGTCAATATCCTCTGCACCGGAGGACTGGAATTCTCCAACGACGTCATTTTTGTCTTCCGGATTGATATTCAGGAATGTCTTGCCGGTCTCTCCGGCGACCCATTCGCCGCCGATCAGGTTCTTATAAAGCTTGTGTGACATGGAATCTGCTCTCGTAAATGCGGAATAAGCCAAACCTGAAAGAATACAGGAATACCGTGGAGGCCGCACGTTTACATGCAACGAACCCAGTTGCTAACTGGCTTTTCTCACAGGAGCGACTTTTACCCGGCGCGGAGCAAATTGCTTATATTCGGCTTTCAATGCCGCTTCGCTGACCGGCTTTTCATGCAGCAGCAGCTCAGTCGCCTGCAATTCCGGATTGGCATGGAACCATTGTTTCGTCTTGTCATCGTCCAGCAGGTTGAGGATCGCCAGTAACGACATTCCCTGATGATGGGCCATCCATTCACGCACCAGTTGCGGCTCGCGCAGCGATTGAGAATAATCGGCGGCTTCGTAGAACCCATATGCGCCGATCCAGCCATGCGCCTCCATGCGCCGCAGGTTGCGCAACGCTTCGCTGGAATCAACACCAAGGGCCAGAAAAGTTGAGTAAGGCGAGACTACCGGACCGGCGGTCGCGTCCCATTTGAGCGCAATCTGCGGAATCCCGAATGCCTGGTAATGATAGTGCCCGTCCTCGGTTTTTGCTGCATAGCCGGATTCTGAGATGCCCCACAAAATGCGGTGCTCGCGGGCAAAGGCGCGCTGCACATACACATTTGCCGCTAATGTGCGCGAAACCAGAGTGTCCGGATAGCTGCGCATCCACAGATTCGGCATCAGGTATTCGAACATTGTGCCGGTCCAGGAAATCAAAATAGGGCGGCCAAAAGCCATCGTATGGGTGCGGCCCATCTTGAACCAGACCTGCTGCGGAACATCGCCCTTGGCTACGGCGACGAATGCCGCGATGCGGGCCTCTGATGACAGCAGGTCATAACATGCCGGATGAAGCTTCCTGGGTTCCATGTCGTAGCCGATGGAGAGCAGCATGCGCCCTTTTTGCAGAAGAAATGCGAAGTCCATTTCGTCGGCAAGCCGCGACGCTTCCTCGGAAATTTCATGCACGCTCAGCCTCAGATTCTGCAGCTGTTCTTTGGCCAGAGGCAGAAGAGAACGAAGCTGTTCGCCCAGAAATACATTGGGTCCGGATTCGCGCGTCGCCCATGCCCGCGCGAGCCGGCCGTCAAGCTGCTCCGCAAACTCCGCTGCTGCATTCAGAGGCGGAAACATTGTTTCTTCGCGAAGCCCGAGTTGCGCGACTTCGCGAAGGGGCTTGAATTCAGGCAGCAGCCAGGGCATGTAATCCCGTAGAAGCACGGAGAACGCGGTCATGCGCTTGCGAACTTCAGTGAGCCACCATGCCGCTTCAGCATCCTCGGCAGCAAATTCGCCAGGCAGAAAATCCTCATGCTCCAGCAGCCAGGCGGTCCATGTGTCGAAATCAGCATTTCTGGCCGGGAGCGCAGGCGCATCTTTTCGGGAAAGTTCTGGGGTGTGTAATTTCAATAATTCCCAATACGTTCTGAACCCGTCAAAGAGTCGTGGCGAGATCAATGGCTCCTTGAGCAGAAATGCGGCGCCCATGCGCAGCGTATAGAGCGATGCGGCCAGGTTCCCGCTATCGACTGATGAAACCGAAGCCGGCTTCATCGCTTCAAGGGTCTGTGTGTTGTACCAGTTCAGAAGATGCCCTCGATATTTCTCCATGCGGGCCATCGTGGCGAAGCTGGCATTTGTAAGCTCGGCAAACTCCGGAACAGTGAGAAAACCAAACTCGCACGCGGCCTGCCGCGCATTCAGCAGTAGCCCTAAATTAGTAGGCGAAACGCGGGCAGCTTCAAAGAGTCCCTCTTCTTCCACGTTATCGGGGATGAGATAGTTATGATTCTCTCCGCCAAACTGGTAAAAGTAGCGCCAGATGCGCGCGGCCTGTTCGCGTAGGAAGGCTTCGTCATTCGCGGTGAGCTGCGCTCGCTGCTCGCGCGGGGCATGATTCAGCCAGAGAGTAATACTGCCGGAGAACCCCCAGAGCAGCAGCACTGGGGCCGCCACGGCAAGTGATCTCGCATCAAATGCCAGAATAATGACCGCTAGAATGATAGCTGAGAGCGGAATGATAGCTAGGTAGCGGTCAACCGGAGTCGTGCGCCGCGTTAAATTTTCTGCTTCCGCAGCCGTTTCCCATTCCAGCAGCCGCTGGCCGGTAATAAAGCGGCGCACCAGTGAGCGGACAATCGCGTCAATGGCGAGCATCGTCTGATGCGGAAGAAAGATGAGATTCAGCAGCGTGATGAAAGCGCCCTGCAGAAATCCGGTAAAAGCTTCGCGCACCGCGCCTTGCTGCTCGCTGGCAAGTGCTCGTCCCATCGTGAAGATCAACTGGACAAATGTCGGCAGGAACATCAGCAACAGCGTCGCGATAGTCCAGTAAAGCGGCCCGCCCGGAAGTCCCAGCCAGCCTGCAACGAACAGAATCATGGTCAGCGGCTCAACCAGCGAGCGGCGCAGATTATCGAAAATCTTCCACCGCGAAATCGTCGAGATCGGATTGCGCACATAATGGCCGGATTCATCCGGGACCCGCCCAAAGAGCCACTGCACAATCTGCCAGTCGCCGCGCACCCAGCGATGCTTCCGGCGCGTATACGCAGAGTAGTGCGAAGGATAATCGTCGATGACCTCGATGTCCGTTGCCAGCCCCGCGCGCGCGTATGCGCCCTCAATCAGGTCATGGCTGAGCAGGGAATTGCGCGGAAAGCGGCGGTCGAGCACCGCATGCAGTGTCGCAACTTCATAAATTCCCTTGCCCGTGAAAATCCCTTCGCCATAAAGGTCCTGGTAGGCGTCTGAAATGGCGCGCGTGTAAATATCAAAGCCGGTCTGTCCGGAATAAATCGAAGCAAGACGGGACTGCGATGCTGATTGCACGCTGACGCCGACGCGCGGCTGCAGGATGCCGTATCCCTCGGTAACGATCCGCTTCTCCGGATCGATAATCGCCTGATTGAGCGGGTGCGCCATCGCTCCAATCATGGCGTTGGCTGAGCCTCGCGGCAGCTGCGTATCTGAATCCAGGGTGATGATGTAACGCACGCGCTTGAGCAGATCGAGATTTCCCACCTTGACGGGAAATGCGTCAAATACGCCCATGAGCAGCTTGTTCAGATCAAGCAGCTTGCCGCGTTTGCGCTCCCAGCCCATCCATACGCCCTGCCGCGCATTGAATAAGCGATGGCGATGCAGTAGAAAGAAGGTCCCGTGCTTCGGAGAACGGTACCGCGAATTAAGCCCGTGAATGAGCTTGACAGCAAGATCAACCAGCGGATCGGTATCGTTTTCGCGCGGACGCGTGATCGAATCGGGCAGATCAGTCAGCAGCGCAAAATGAAGATTCGGATCAGGATTGGCAAGGAAGCGGACCTCCAGGTCCCGCACCAGTTCGCGGGTCTGCTTTTCGTTGATAAGCAGCGTCGGTACTACAACCAGCGTTGTGTATTCCGAGGGAATGCTGTCGCTGAAGTCGAGCTTTGGCAGCGCTCGCGCCTTGAACAGTGATGTAACCGTATTGTTGACCAGGTCTACCGCGCCTTGTGTTACCGGCAGCAGCATAAAGAGAAATGCCGCTGTCAATCCCCCAAAAATTGCGTAATTCGGGATAAGCGGCAGCAGAATGACCGCGATGAGCAGCACCGTGAGAATTTCAATAGAGCCAATATAGAAATCATCGGCATGGCGCTGCAGGACCATGCGCAGGTGGTCAATCAGCCGCGGATGATAGCCAACACGCTGAGCAAGAGCGGGAAAGCCTTTGTCGATAAGGTAATAGCCGATATGCAGGTGACGCATGCGCATCCGCTCATCGGCGAATTCCTGCTGCTCCGCTCGTTGCGCTATTGCCAGCGCCGCCGCCGCCACTTCCGATTCGGAGGCCTCAGCGTATTTCGCAATTTCCGCCACGCGCTTGCGATACTGCTCACGGCTGTCGAAATCCATCCGCGGATAAGTCTTCGCCGGGTCTTGCTGCAGCAGCGCCTCGAACGTCACCATCTCTTCGATCAGCGCAGCCCATGCTCCGAACCCCACATCGCGCACGCTCTTGATGCGGGCGCGCAGAACCTCAGCAGAGCCGGCAGCCGTTGAGGAAGGCGCATGCAGACGCGCGCTTGCCTGCGTAAGAATCCATTCAAGCAGCAGAAACTTAAGCATCGTGGGCAATGCCCACAGTTCTCTTAGTTCCAGTGGATCGTTCTGCTGCGCCGCATCCATGAAGATGCGAAAACCATCTGCCGTCCAGACGGAATCTGCTGCGTCCAGATATGCCGCCGCGAGGGCCGCTGCTCGTGTTTCTTCTCCCTGGTTCGGCAGCACCACGCAGGGCAGGCGTTCCGCTTTGCGACGGATGGAATAGGCCTCCAGCACAACAGCTCGCAGCAGGCGCGGATTTTCCCGTATCTCAAGAAGCGGGTCGGCAACGATGGTCGGCTTGGATTCGTAATGCTCCAGCTCAGCGATCAGAGTATCGAGCGCGTCGCGCGCAGCCTCTACTCTGCGCGTGAAGCCTCCCTTGCTGCTCGTCTGGTGCATAAGCTGCCATTCGGAGACAGCCGCCTGCGCAGCCGCGCGCAGATGCTCAATAGGCGGCTCCTTCTCCACGTGTGGCATGTTGATGGGGGCTTGATCTGTCATGGACCCTTCTTTTTACTTATCGATAACTGGCTGCCTGCATTTCAAACATCTCAGCGTAGCGTCCACCTAACGCCATCAGCTGTTGATGGTTCCCTTCCTCGACTAACCTGCCGCCTTCCAGCACAACAATCCGATCTGCCATCCGCACCGTTGAAAAGCGATGAGAAATCAGCAGCGCCATTTTGCCTTCCGTCAGCTCGGCGAAACGTTCAAAAACCTCCAGCTCACTCTTGGCATCGAGCGCCGCCGTAGGCTCATCCAGAATCAGCAATTGCGCATCTCGCAAATACGCGCGCGCCAGCGCGATCTTCTGCCACTCGCCGCCCGAGAGATCCACGCCGCCTTCAAAGCGCCGGCCCAGAATCTGGTCATAGCCATGTTGCAGCTTCGCTACCACACCGGCTGCCAGGCTTTTCTGCGCCGCGTTTTCAATCTCCGCCTCGGTATGCGGAATCTCGACACGCCCGATAGAAATATTCTCTCGCGCTGTCATCTCATAGCGCATGAAATCCTGAAAGATGACGCCGATCTCTTTGTGCAGGTCTTCAAGCGAATACTCGCGCAGGTCCACTCCATCAAGAAGAATCTCGCCTTCCGTCGGATCATAAAGCCGCGTAATCAGCTTCACGACCGTCGTCTTGCCCTGGCCATTTTCTCCGATCAGCGCTATGCGCTCGCCCGGCCGCAGAGTGAAATGAAAGTTCTTCAGCACCTTCCGCTCTGTCCCCGGATAAGCAAACGAGACATTGCGGAACTCAAACCCGCGCTGGATGGGTCGCGGCGCGGGAAGCGCATTGGGCTTCGAGCGCACCGTTGGCTTCATCTCAAAGAAAGCAATCAGATCGGTCAGGAACAAAGCCTGGTCTGCAATACCCGACGCGGTGGAGAAGACCTGCTGTAAATTCGAACTGGCTTGAACAATAGCGTTGGTAATGAAGTAGAACGTGCCGATGTTGTAGTATCCATGCACAGCGCGCCAGATCACATAGGCATACGATCCGTAGTAACCAAGCGTGCTCAGAATACCCAGCAGCCCGCCGCCAATCAGCTTCTTGCGCGAGAGCGCGACATTCTCTTTGTAGATTTGTTCAGCCAGCCCGGCAAAGCGGTTTGTCAGATACTCACTCAGGTTAAAGAGCTTCAGCTCCTTAGCTGCTTCCTTGCTGCCGCCCACCTGCCGCAGATAATCCATCAACCGCTTCGCAGGCGTTTGCCGGAAATTCTTCGCATATCCCAGAAACGCATAGTGTGTCTCGCCCAGGAATGATGGAAGCACGCCGAGAGCCAGCAGCAGCATCAGCCATGGCGAGTAATAAAGCAGCGTTGCCGTGAAAATCAGGGTCGTAATGATCTGCTGATAAAGCCGGCCCAGTTGCTGGATAAGCACCAGCCGGTCTGTGGCCTGCACACGTGCGCGTTCCAGCCGGTCGTAATACACCGGGTCTTCATACGTTGTCAGATCAAGCTGCGCCGCCTGGCGCATCACTCCGATGCTGACATGGTGTGTATAACGATCAGCCAGCAGAGCATCAAAGTAATCGATGGTGCGCGTCAGGATTCCGGTGAGCACCGCCAGCGATACTTCAAGACCGACAATCCACCAGAAATGGAGCGGCAGCCCCTGTCCGCGCAGAACATGCTCTACGCCGTTGATGATCCAGGCCGCCACTTTGGCAATGGCCCACGGCATCAGCGCGACGAAGACGCGCAGGATCAGCCCCCAGGTCACAACCTGCGGCCCCGACTCCCAAAGTATTTTCAGGACGGGGGGGACGTTCTTCAGCGCACGAATGCGGTCGCCCCATGCATTCTGCGGGCTTGTCTTCTCGTCTTGGCTCATGAGTCAGATGCTTCGCCTGAGACACTTCCGGCATCCGCAGCCTGCCAATGTCTGAGGTGAGTACTCGGGGATAGGATGCAAGCCCCTGTCTTCGTGTTGTTTAGAGCGCATTCCGGCATTGCGTTAGCGTCCCGTTTTGTGCCTTCTTCAGCGCTGTTTTCGCGGCTTATTCACGGGAAATTCGCCTCATTGTAACAATCGGCTGGGAATCTAAATCAGGATTCGTTATATCCCTTCGCACTCAGGAGCACGCAGTCTCAGCAGATACCTGCGTCCCACGAGGATGACGGGTAATGTGTGCGCAATCCAACAGCTAAAGCCTTTTATTCCCATAGATAGAAGAACCCGTAATTCAAGAGAGGTCAAATGAAAACGAATTTGAAAGCGCTGGCGAGCCTTGTGCTGGCATCGGCACTGGTGGCCGGGCACGCGCAAACAGCTCCCAATCCGCCGGTGCACGCGGCCAAAAAGAAAGCCGTGCCGGCCAAGCCTTCGGTGCAATCGCAGATTGAAGCGCTTCGTGAGCAGATGGATTCCCAGAATGCCCAGATTCAGGCCCTGAAGCAGCAGCTTGCCGACCGCGATGCGCAACTGCAGCAGGCCCAGCAGACCGCCTCGCAGGCGCAGGCTGCGGCAACTCAGGCCCAGCAGGCAGCCCAGGCGCAGCAGACGGCGCTGAGTGACAATACGCAGGCCGTTACCAGCCTGCAAAGCTCCGTCGCCGATCTCAAGACAAATACCCAGTCCATCGTAACCACGGTGCAAGACCAGCAGGCACAGGTCAAAAAGCAGATCGAGAATCCCGACGCGATTCACTTCAAGGGGATCACCCTTTCTCCAACAGGTAGCTTTATTGAAGCAGCAACGGTCTACCGTAATCGCGCTATCGGCGCAGATATCAATACGCCCTTTAATTCCATTCCTTATGAGGGCGCTGACAACGCCGCCATGAGCGAATTCTTCGGCACAGGCCGGCAGTCCCGCCTCGCTTTGCTGGCTGAAGGCAAGCTGGATAACTGGACGCTCCGCGGCTACTACGAAATGGATTGGCTCGGCGCCGGCGTCACCTCAAATAACAACCAGAGCAACAGCTACGTTCTGCGTCAGCGTCAACTCTGGGCGCAGGCTGAATCGCACAGCGGCTGGATCTTCACCGCCGGCCAGCAGTGGTCATTGGCAACGCAGACGAAGCAGGGTATCGTTAACCGGACGGAATTGCTCCCGCAGAACATCGACCCCCAATATAATGCCGGTTTTGTCTGGTCGCGTCAGTATGGCGCTCGCGTCGTGAAGAATTTCCAGAATGGTCTCTGGGCCGGAATTTCGGTCGAAAACGCGCAGACGCTCACTCCAAGCTGCCAGGCGAGCACAGGAGGCGCATGCCCCACGAACTACCTCATCGGCTCGGCTGGAAACGGTGGCGGTCTGTATAACGGTGGAGGCGCTCCCGGGGGCTCTTCCTCTTCGCCGCTGGCGACCTATTCCTTCAACCTCGCCCCGGATCTTCTTGCCAAAGTTGTTTATGAAAAACCGGGCTTTGGTCACTATGAACTGTTCGGGATTGCCCGCTTCTTCCGCGATCGCGTCTATCCTAACGCCACATCTACGACGGTCCCGACGGGAACCGGCGCATTTAATGATTCGATGGTTGGCGGCGGCATCGGCGGCAGCTTCTATATTCCGGCGACCAAGTATTTCGACTTAGGAGTCAGCGGACTTTGGGGTGACGGAACCAACCGCTACGGGTCCTCGACCCTGCCCGATGCCACTCTCCGTCCGGATGGACAACTTGCCCTGCTGCACGGTTTCTCCGCGCTCGGCACGGCAGTCTTCCATGCTTCTCCGCGCATGGATGTCTACTTCCACTATGGAGCTGACTATGCCGGCCGCTACTACTTTGCCCAGGGAACCGGCACCGAAGGCTACGGCTCGCCCTTCCTCAAGGACAGCGGTTGCGGCATCGAGCTTGCTCCGGGTACTTCACCGCAGGTGGGTTATCAGCCGACTGCTCCAGCCAGCTGCGCCAGTCCCACGAAAGACATCCAGGAGTTCACTCTCGGCTACTGGTATGACTTCTACAAGGGACCGAAGGGCCGCTTCCGTCAGGGTATCCAGTACAGCTACTTTGAGCGGTACGGCTGGTCAGGCACAGGCGGAATCCCGAAGGGCAATGACAATATCTTCGAAACGTCCTTCCGCTACTACATGCCCTAAAACCCATCTTGCCGTAAAAACCCACTCTCAGGGCTGCATAAGCAGCCCTGAGTTTCTTTATTGCACGTTGAATCAAGTTATCGAGCGGGAATATCAGGCATCAATCGGTGACTGGCCCCACATCTCGCAGAGATGTGGGCTTTTAGAGCAAATTCGGATTTGATATGAACCTAAAATGAGTTGTCATCTCGACCGAAGTCGTTGCGCGGTTTTCGCGCGCTGGGGTGGAGCAGCAATGACGTAATGGAGGACCTGCAGTTTATTCCATCTACACTATTCCCTAGTTTGTCTTAGGTCGTGAATAAGAGCCCACAGAAAAGGGGCTAAAGAGGCCGGAAAATTCACGATTTCGGAAAGTTTCGTAAGGGCATAACTTCAGCTATGCCATAAGCAGCGCAGAATCAGCGCGGTTTCGGCCGCTGCGGTAATGCCCGAGTTTTCCACAGCCCGAACGCTCCGAAACCTTGTCAAGCCCCCTTCACCCGCCAACTCACAAATCATCAGCAACTTACGCTTGGCATAGTATTACCCCATAATTTGCTAAACTATAAGAAAGGCATGGCCCAGGCCATGCCTTTTCTCTTTTGCACCCTGGGGGGGGCATCTTCGGATTGGATGTGAACCAAAATGAGTTGTCATCCCGGCCGAAGCGCAGCGTAGTGGAGGAACCTGCACGTATCTATTCGAGAAGTTGCGAGTCTCAGTTCTGTCCTTCTGCGCGAAGCGAAGAGCCTGCTTTTTCTGTGCGTTAGCAGGATTTTTCTCATAAGAATCCCAGACGAAACCGTAAGTTACACAAAACAAACGATCTCCGTACAGGCAGTCAGCCGTAAACAGCTGAAAACAAACAATCTCCGTACAAACACCCCGGG
>DATGMQ010000027.1:0-36763 GCA_035293545.1 Alloacidobacterium sp.
AACGGTGTTGGCTCCAGCGGCCGCGGCCGCGATGTTCTTGGCATAGTAGATGGACTGTGACTCGACACCACTGATGGCCGTTGGGCCCACCGCGCGCGTGTATACATTGCCGGCCGTGTCGGTGACGCCTGCTACGGTGGCGGTGCTGTCGTTCCACCCGACGACGACCACGTTGAGGTCACCGGCGATCTGCGCGGCATTGAACTTCACACTCACCGTGGTCTGGGGCGATTGTGGCGTGGCATAGCTTCCCTGCACATAGCTGATGGTCTGCGCCAGGAGCGGCGTCGGACGCAACGAGGCTGCCAGTGCTACGGCCACCAATAGCCCGAAGCGCACAGCCCTAGAGCGGACAAAAGCATCGTGGAGAGACAGCATTAATTGTAAGTCTCCTTTAGAGAGAAACTTGCTGGCCGGAAGTTCCGCACCACGCAGCAACACGCGCCCGCTACCTCTCGAGCAGGCTCACAACACCATCTTGCGGCAGTAGAATGCCTCCGCGTAACCGCTGGGGGCATTACATTCCATGCCCCGCAGCCGCATCAAGGCGAGGAACGTCTCCGGCTGAAACCAGCGCTTGGTATGCTGCGACGGGAACGCCTCTATGAGGTAGTCGACCTTCTTGCCATACTGGTCTGGCGTCAACGGCACGAATACCGACGGCTGCCCCAGGTCGCCATCGTATTTTGGAATCTCGTATTCCAGGATCAAATGATCACGGAAGGTGTTCCAGGTCAATTCGCCAATCAGGCGGTGGTCCTGGTGCGCGTCTTTGCGGCTCGGAGTTAAGATGAGGTCCGGCGAGACTGCTCGCTTTAACTCTTCGAAGACCGCCTTGATTTCACCGCCAACGAAGGGCATGAAGCCGTCAGGGAAGCTCTTCAGCAGAAGGCCTCTCAGGCGGGTTGCGCCGGCGAACAGAGCCGCTGCCTGCCTCGCCTCCGCTTCCCGTTCCGCGATGGCGCTGAAAACCACCCAATGAAATACACTGCATGGATATTCTTCAGCCAGCCGGAGGATCGTTCCGCCGGCGCCGATTTCGATGTCGTCGGAATGTGCGCCCAGGCAGAGAACCTGCAGCGATTTGGTGCTTCCTTCGTTCAGGATACAGCGGATCATCACCCTCGCCCTACCGCGTGTCAGAGACCTCCGGGACAGCGGAAAGCAGCCCGCTCTCACACAACACGCCGGCCGCTTCCCAGATTTTTGCGAAAGGAAGCCCGGAGCGCTCCGCGATATCCAGCAGAGAGTGCTCACCGTCCGACAGGTTCAACACCCAGAGCCGGGCGGAGACTTCCGTCCCGATCCCGTCGCCTCCCGTAGAGCGGTACAGATTCCGGCGGCCCAGTTGTGGTTCGCAATATGGCATCCGGTTCCAATATCGTCTATTGTTTTCAATGACATCCAAGATGTTGGCACACACTTGCAGCGACCTGGCTAATTGAACCGGCAGAACAAAATCCAGATTGTCGGCCGACGTATGGTACTCCGGAAAGCTGCCCCAGACGCTCCGCATCAGGCAGCCGACCGGAAGGTTGAAACCCGGCGAACAGTACTGCCGTTCGTCGTAACCGCACGGAGAAAACTCTAGAATTTCGTAAGGCTCCCCGCTGTGTCGGAGCACGTGGCCCACAATACGATCGATCTCCGCGTCTCCCCGGCGGGTCTTTTTATAATGAAGTCCGCTTGCGTCCCCGATGCATGTCAAAACCAATCCGTGGCAGATGCGTCCCGCCGTCTCGCGGTTTTGGGCTAGCCAGGTGATCGCTCCAATCGTGCCCGGAATAAACAAGAACCGGTATGAGTGGCGGAGATCCCTCCCAGAAAGTAATTCCGCCAGAAAAGTAGCCACGCTTAGGCCTGAGAGATTATCATTGGCCAGCGACGGGTGGCAGGCATGACATGAGATCAAAACCTCATCGGTAGAACGGCCCCGAACATAGCATTCTCCATAGGTCAAGCACCCGTCCTTCAGCGTGGAATCGATGCACACCTCATACTCGCCATCCTTAAGAGCCAGCATCTGGTTGTGGGATAAACAAAATCCCCAGCTTTCCTGGTAATAGGACGTGCGGTAAGGGATCCACTCCGGATATTCTGGCAGCGTAAACAAGTGTGGCTGAAGCTGGCTGAGCGGCATAACCGCCTTCACCGGTACGCTGTAATTCAGGACGTGCAGGTTCGACTGCTGAAAGTCCAGCACGCGTGTGCCGTCCACGCTCTTGATATAGGCATCTCGAATATTCCACTCTCGGGGCACCGTCCAGTCGAAGACTTGGGTCCCTGTGGGAACGTGGTGCATCTGCAGAGGGATCCGCTTGCCGATCATCGCCAACGTCTGCCGGATCCCATCGCCGGTGATGCTCCGGCAAATTGGGTACAGGCTTGCTGCGAACGCGTGCAGCTCCTGACCCAGGTCTCCGAGCCTACCCTGGCAGAGGTTTTTAAGCGACGGCATCTTCGAAATCCGGATATGTCCGGTCGCGCTCAGAGATCACAGCAACCGCTCCGGGCCAAACGATCCGGAATGCCGCATCATTCCACCGCGCGCCCATCGCGGCTTCGGCATTGTAGAACTCAGACATCTGGTAAAAGACTTCGGTTTCGTCTTCCTGGGTTAGAAAGCCGTGCGCGCACCCCTCCGGAATGTATACCATGTTCCGCCTTTCCGCAGTCAACGTCACCGCGACCCATTCTTTAAATGCCGGCGACTTCGGACGCAGGTCCAACACTACGTCGTACACGCTGCCCCTTGTGCAGCGCACGACCTTAGCTTCCTGATAAGGCGGCGCTTGGTAGTGCATGCCGCGCAGGGTCCCTTTGCGGGTATTGAAGGAAACGCTACATTGGACGAGCGCAGGATTCAGCCCGTGGTCTTCGAATTCCTTCCGGCACCAAGACCGTGCGAAGAAGCCGCGTTCGTCGCACTTGGGCTCAATCTGAATCTCGATCACTCCGGGAAGCTTGGTCGGTTGAAATACCATACGAAAACGCCGGCCCAAGACGGTCTTTAATACGATTTCTGCAGGGACCTCATGCGAATATCGGTCACCTCGGCCGTACGGGGCAGAATCAGCGCGTGTGCCACCATGGCTGCTACATCTTCCGGCTGCATAAGCAACTCCGGGCGATAGGGACGGCCCTCCTTTTCAAAAAGCGCTGCCATGCGCGGTGTCGCGGTGCGGCCCGGATAGACGCTGAGCACGCGTATACCTTCCGCATTCACTTCCTCACGCAAACTGTCGGCCACCGCCCGCAAGGCGTGTTGCATGGCGGAATACTGTCCCATGCCGGCGCCGCCGCGCAGGCCGGCAGAAGAATTGACGAACACAATTTGCCCCGGCTGTCGGCGAAGCAGCGGAAGCAGCAGCCGGGCCACCGCGTAAGGGCCCCAAAAATTCACGCGATACTGCATTTCCAACTGTTCGAGCGGCGCCTGCTCCAGCCCGCCATGAAACATCACTCCCCCACAGAGCACGAGCACGTCCACACGTCCGAAGCGCCGCCGTATCCCCGCGGCAAGCGTCTCGAGCTCCTCCTCACGGGTCCAGTCCGTGCAACACACCTCCGCGCGGCCTCCTTTGGCACGTACCTCGTCGGCTAGCTCCTCGAGCGCGCTTTGCCGGCGCGCCACTAGGCACACTTCGGCACCGAGGTCCGCAAGACACAAAGCGATCGCCCGGCCGATGCCGCTGCTCGCCCCAGTCACAAGCGCAATGTTGTCTGCCAATGGCTGCCGGGTCGTCACTTGGAACAGCACCTTCACCCTGCGGTCGCCGGTACCACGACGGAATCCGCTGCGCTCACTGTCGCGGTCCGGTGCCATACCTTCCAGGGCGCTGACCCCTGGTTCAACTCCTCCAACCGCTGCTTGTCCTTGAACGTGTCCATGCACTGCCAGAAACCGGAATACTTGTTCGCCAGTAGAGCTTTCTTTTCAATCAGGCGCCGGAATGGCTCGCGCACCAGTTCCTCGCCGGGATACATATGCTCAAAGATCTCTCTGCGAAACACGAAGAAGCCGCCGTTGATCCAAATTTCGGATTCGCCCAATCCGCAAATATTGGTCACCGCTCCTCCGGGCCCACAACGCACGATGTCAAACGTCGCCGTGGGCTGGACCAGCAGCAGCGACGCAATCGCTTTGCTACGCCGGAAACGCTCTAATACCTGCGGCAGCGGCACATCACTCAAACCGTCGCTGTAATTGGCAAGGAACATCTCTTCGCCGCACAAGTAGGACTCGACGGCCCTGAGACGCTCACCGATCGTGGCATTCACGCCGGTCTCCACGAACGTAATCGTCCAATCATCGATATCGCGATTCAGGAAATGGATGTTTTTGCCGCCCTGCGACCACACAAAGTCATTGGAGGCGGCTTCATCGTAGTGCAGGAAGTAGTCTTTGATGCAGTTACCTTTGTATCCCAGACACAGGATAAAATCCTTATGCCCATAGTGGGCGTAGTATTTCATCAAATGCCAGAGAATCGGACGCGTCCCAATCTGAACCATAGGTTTCGGGACGTCGTCCGCGTAACCTCTGAGCCGCATACCAGCTCCGCCGCAAAACAGAACGACTTTCATGATTTCACCCCCTGCGCGACTTCAATAAACTGCAACTCGCGGTATAGGCACCACAAAGCGGCCCCCCCACTCACGAACGAACTGCAATTGCCTCATGATTTCGTCCCTGAGATTCCACGGCAAAATTACCACGTAGTTCGGCCTGGTCTCCCGAATCCAATCGGGATGCTGAATTGGAATGTGGGTTCCGGGCAGAAATCGTCCTTGTTTGTACGGACTGCGATCTACCGTGTACTCGATCAGATCTTTCCCAATGCCGCAATAGTGCAGCAGGGTCGCGCTCTTGCCGGGCGCCCCGTATCCCACCACGGACTTGCCCTCCCGCGCGGCGGTGATCAGAAAATCCACCAATGCCAGCTTGGTTTGTTTCACCTGCTGCGCAAAGCTTTCGTAGCCTGCCACCGAAGCCAAGCCGGCGCGTTGTTCTTGCTCGATTAACTCCCCAACGCTCGGCTGGACGGCGCGGGTGTGGTCCTCGGCCCGGCAAGCATAGACACGCAGTGAGCCACCATGCGTCGTCAGTTGCTCCACGTCGAAAAGCGTGAGCCCGTGAGCCGCCAGAATCCGTTGGGTGGTGAGCAGCGAGAAATACGAGAAGTGCTCGTGGTAGATGGTGTCGAACTCGTTGTGCTCGATGAGCCGCAGCAGGTGCGGGAACTCCAACGTCAGAACACCGGCCGGTTTCAGAAGAACCCGGAGACCTTCCACGAAATCGTTCAAGTTAGGTACCTGCGCGAGAACGTTATTCCCCAGCACCAGATCGGCGCAAAGCTCTTGTGCGGCCAGTTCCGACGCCAGTTGGGCGCCGAAAAATTGCACCAGGGTTGGGATCCCCTTGTCCGAGGCCACCTTTGCCACGTTGGCTGCTGGTTCAACTCCCAGCGCAGGGATGCCCCTGCGGACGAAATACTGCAATAGGTAACCGTCGTTGCTGGCCACCTCTACAACTTGACTGTGCTTGTCGAGGCCAAGCGCCACGATCATCTTTTCGCAATAGTTCTCTGCGTGTTTTAGCCAGGACTCGGAATAGGAGGAGAAGTAGGCGTAGTCGCTGAAAATATTCTCAGCGCTCTCATATTCCTCTAGCTGCACGAGGAAACACTGCTCGCAGACGTAAACGTGAAGTGGGTAATAGACCTCTCCCCGGTTGAGGTCGTTCCGCGCGGGATAGGTCTCGCACAGCGGCGACATGCCCAAGTCGACAAAGGTGCGCTCCAGGGGGGCGCCGCAAAACCGGCATGGCTTGGCAGCGGACCTCCCCGGCGCGGTCTCTAGTTTCGAAACATTCAATGGAAGTGTCGTGGACATTTGCTCCTTCTGTGATCCCCTAAGCAACCACCGCTTGTTGCTGCTGGATCCAGCGCAGGGAGGCGGTCAACTGCGCGCTTTTCAGAAGGTGCTGGATGTGCCGCATCCGGGTGTAGCGACCGCCCTCCAGGTCCTGAAAGGACAGCCCGGCGGCCCGGTAGGCCTCGTAGAGTTCCCGCGCGCCCTTACGCGCGTCCCACTGCGGGCGAAAGTGCGGCAGGGCCTGCCGGATCTTGTCGAAGTTCACGCGGTAGCAGCGCTTGTCCGGCCCTCCGTCGGCAGCATACTCGATGCGGCAGTCGGGCACGGTTTCGGCGACGATGGCAGCCAATTCCCGGATCCGGTAGTTTTCCTCCGTCTGCCCCACATTGAAGATCTGGTTGTGGACAGCCTCCCGGGGCGCTTCCAGCACGGCGAGCACCGCGGCCGCAATGTCCCGAATGTGCACGATGGGCCGCCAGGGTGTGCCGTCGCTCTTGATGTACACTCTGCCGGTGGTATGGGCCCATGCCACCAGGTCATTCAACACCACATCCAGCCGCAGGCGTGGAGAGGCGCCGTAAGCCGTCGCATTTCGCAGAAAGGTCGGGCTGAAATGCTCGTCCGCCAGCCGCGCCACATCGCGCTCGACCAGCACCTTGGATTCGGCGTACGCGGTGACCGGGCTCAGTGCCGCGGTCTCATCGAGGATAGCGTCCCCGGCCGCGCCATACGTGCTGCACGACGACGAGAACACGAAGCGACGCACGCCCGCGGCTTTGGCTAGTTCCGCCAGCTTCACCGAAGCCAGGTAGTTGATGTCATAGGTCAGCGCGGTGTCCAGGCTGCCCAGCGGGTCGTTCGATAACGCGGCCAGGTGCACCACCGCGTCGAAGCCATCCAAATCCGCTTGGGTTAAGTCGCGGATGTCCTTGCGGATCTCTGGGATTTCCGGCGCGGCTTCTCCGAACCCGCAGCCGGCAAACAAGTCTGTATCCAGGCCGATGGTTTCATGGCCGGCGGCCGCCAAAACAGGCCCTGCAACGGCGCCGATATAGCCTTTGTGTCCGGTTAACAGTATTCGCATGTAGGCCGACTTCCCGAGTTCCTCTTCCAGGCACATCAGAGTCCACTCTTCCGAGCGGCTAATGGTTGATGTTAAAAGCGTTTAGGAGTTCCTGGGAAGTGGTGGTCCGAAACTTCGGGCATGGATCCGAAGCGTTATCTCAAAATACCACCGGCCGACCGGCGCGCCTCTACCCAAGATGCCTGTACATCAGGCTGCCGGCCAAGGGTAGAAAGGCGTCGGGCATGTGACCGAAAATGCGCCTGGCCAGCCGGTTGTGCCAGCCTGGCGTGGTGCGCGGCAGAGGGTAGATCCCGTAGCGCCAATAGGCGATGGGGGTCTGGACCGCTCCCCAGCGGTCCTTGAACGTAATCAGACCGGGCTGATCCCAGTCCGATCGCCCGAAATCAAAGGTGCAAATCCCTTCCTGCTTTGCCTCCTGGATGGCTTTCCAGAACAGCAGTTGCATCCCCCCGAGCCTGTTGAACTTCCTGTCCGAGCAGCCGTACTTGTAAACCAACGTGTCCTTGTACCGCAACGTGAGGATACTGGCCACCGCACGGCCGTCTTTCAACGCCAGGCGGATCTTCAGCCGCTCACCCATACAGGTGATCAAGTTGCGGAACCAGGAGAGCGGCTGCGGTGCCAGTTTCTGCCTCCGCCGGGACTGTACCAGCAGATTGTAGAACCGTGCCAGTTGCCATTCCGATCGCCCTTCCTGGTAACTCAGCAACTCCCGCTCGGCGCGCCGAATCTTTCTCTGCACGCAGTCCTTGTGAAAACGCCGGAAAATCTCCTCCAGATCCGCGTGCAGATCCAGTTGATGCAGGCAGAAGCTCCCGGCTTGGTCCAGTCCCAAGGAACCTTCCTCCAGCAACGTAAGAGGCCGGATTTCAAGGTACTCCCCAGTTCTCGCGCCCAAGTCGCACTTTAAGGCGGAGAGCAGACGCGCAAGTTCCTCCCTCGTCTCCACCAACGGTTCGCAGTGATCGGAGAAAGGAAGGGAGACTGTTCGGCACCCGGTGAGCCAGCTCTTCACCCGGCAAAACACCAGGCCATCACATAACTCTTCACCCGGAGCCGCCGTGGTCAGAGCCGCGGGTTCGTATCCATAGGTCCGCCGTAAGGCCTCCAGCCACGCTGGGGTGTGAAATATCGTCGCCTGGGGATTACCTTCCAGGAACACCCGCCAGCGCGCATCGTGAACAGGATCAATCTGATAAACAGCCACTGCTCCACCTTACCGCCATTGCCAAGCTGCTGCGTTGTTTCCACCACCCGACTGTGGTCCTGGCACTACCACAATTCACTTGAGCGACGAACGCCCGTGATGGTTCGTTAGGTCGAAACGAAAGCTTTCTCTTCGACTGATGACCGCCCAATCATTCTTCGAAAGACGTCCACCTAGAACGCCTTCTGACCCATGGTATATAAGAGCTTCCCTAGAGGGCTGCACCAAGAAAGACAGTGGCTCCGCATACAAGTCTAAGCACAGGAAATGGAACGTAAAATAAGCGCACCCCAAAAGCCGAACGGCCGCCATGAGAATAGCTGGTCAGGTAGTCGAGTCGTTTGACCTTTCGGAAGGCGGGGAGGTCGTCGTCCGTGCCAAAGGCAGGTTTCAGAACGGGCAGGGTTGCGACTTTGTCGCGGAGCAGCAGCTTTTGCAGAACACGAGCCGCGAAGATGAGAGGCCTCATAATGTTCTAGCTGCAACTGAACCGCGCATCATACCCGCAACTATAACACCACCAGCGGCAAGCTGAACGCAGGGCCGGAGCACAACATGGCCCAGCATTACTGGAACTACCGACTCCAGCGACGAGAACGAAGCGACCTTGCGGCCGTAGGTAATGTGGCTACCGCGGCTACGGGCGAGCGGATATTCTTGCGTGGACCCTAAGCCGAAACCACAGCTCCTTCTTCGACCCGTGAACTCCGCGCAAATCTTCGATACAGGTCCAAGTAAACAGCTCTCTGGTCCATGATAAACAACAGCATCCCAGCGTATGTACCAATCAATACGGTACCACCCAAAATAAGCCTAACCCAATGAGACTGGCTGCACCATGAACATACCCCAAACGCCACGGTTCCAGCGACTGCGCTGGACGCTAGCGGACGGCTCACGGTCGTCATAATCTCCCTTAAAGAAATGACGGTGCCGTGTACCGACCAGGCAGTCACCGGTACGAGCCAGAGCACCATTACCGTGGAGTAAGCAATGGCGACTCCTTGGGGCCCATAGGGCAGGCCCAAAAGATAACTCGCTATCATGAGCGGGGCGATGACCAGCGACATCTTGACGCCTCGCCCGACCATACCAATCGCACTCAGAAGCCAAGACAGCGGATTGGCGATTGCGAAGACTAAGATTGTTGGCGTTAACAGGCGAAAAATCGGCGCGGCTTCCCTCCACTTTGGCCCTAGAAGCACCCCAATCAGATCACCGGCGAACACACAGCACCCGACCGTGGCCGGCAGCGTGAGTGCCAGGACCAACGAGTAGCCTTTGAGGAAGTAGCTCCTAAGGCGTGCAGGATCATCTTGAAGCCGCGATAATGCCGAGAACGCTACTTCGCCGACCGCACCATTGAGCGTGTCGGTCGGGATACGGATCAACTGGTAGGCGCGGCCATAGATCCCAATCGCCTCTGCTCCCCAGAATCGACCGAGAAGTACCTTCTCGAAATTCGACGCGACGTAGACGATCAGCCCGTTCACCGTAATGGTGCCGCCAAACCGCATCAACGGGCGAATTCCCGCACGCCTGTGCGGCATACCCGGAGCCCAGGCTGTCGCCAACCAGAATGCTGTGGTGGCCGTGAGTGGCAGAGCAACCGTCATGGCCACTAATGCCCAATATCCAAAGCCCGCTTTAGCCGCGCCGATCGCCACGCCGGTACTCACGATCCAGGAGCCGGTGTCTATCGCCGACAGAGTGGTAAAACGCATCTGGCGTTGCAGAAGTGCAGAGTGCTGAATGCCTGCCGCATTGAACAGAAATGCGCTCGCCATCAGGATCGTAACCCAGTACAGGCGGGGCTCGTGATAAAACCCAGCGACAACGGGCGCAAGCCCTGCTGCTGTAGCGGCGAGTATTGCACCGACCAAGACATTGACCCAAAATAGCGTTGCCTTCTGTTCCTCGGTCACCCGCGCACGCTGCACGCTCGCCGCAGAAAGGCCGAAGTCTCGAAACAGGTTTAGGACGCCCGTAAATGCGGTCACCATACCGACCAAACCGAAGTCTGCCGGTTCCAAGAGTCGCGCAAGAATTGCGAGCGATCCCACGCGGAGGAGCACGTTTGCGGCTTGTGCACACACTCTTGCAAGCACGCCCCGAACCGCCCTCTCTTTCAGGTCCTTCATTCCTTTATGGCCACCCGCGACATGACTGCGCTGCCTCCCGGAGAAGCGTGACTCCGTACCATCTTTAGACTTCGCCGGCGCGATCCGCCGAACAGATAAAGAAATACTCCACGGCAAACCACCGGCTGAGTACAGGAATCTTCAGATTAATCCGCATCTGCAGAGCTTTCATAAAGTGTCGATTCGGCTCGTGATGATGCCAATGATACGAAGTAGGCACACATCGGTCGATGCGAAATATGCGCATCAACCCCCGCCGAAATTCGTCAAACGATTGTACATTGCTGTACGGCTGGTACACATGTCTATGCAAATGGTCAAAATTGACGTATGAGACAATGAAAGTACCGTCTCTCTTGAGGAGCTGCCTTATCTCTCTCAATTTCTCCTGCTGAAACCTTCCAACGTACTCGAAGACGCCTTGGGCGACGATGATGTCAAACTGCCTGTCACCAAAGCGGATCGGGGTCGCCAGAAGATCCGCTTGAAGAAGGTTGGCGGCCGGAGTGTGTATTGCTATATCGATCCCGTAGTACCCGATATTCTTATCGAGAAGGCATGCCAATGCTGCAGGGCCGCATCCGACATCCAGCAGGGTGCACGTCCTGCCTGCCGCGATGCTGTTGATCAGTCGCGCCGCCTTTGTGAGCCGAAAGTGAGGCTCGCTATACCTCAGATTTTCGATCGCCCAAAACTCTCTTTTGTAATAGTTGTCTGTCACCTGTGTCATGAGAACGGACTTTCTATCGCCAGAGGCGCCGGCGAGGATAAGCACGCGTGGACGTCTAAGCTGCCAGCAGCTACTCCGACACCTGACAGTTACTGCCAACGATAGCTCATGCCCCGGAGTGCGCCATCACTTCTGTGAAGATCAGACGGTACTGTTCATCCAAGGCCTGGCGGCGTTCTCCGACTTTCTCCCGAATGATTTCCCGCAGGGTTATGGCGTTCTTTTCCAAGTGGCAGAATTGGGCGATCAATCTCTCAGCGCGTAGCTGCTTGATATCCTGGCAGTATTCTTTCAATCCCATATCTTGCATGAGCGACGTACACTTTGGATGGAAGGAGATGGACATGACCGGCTTATTGAGCGCTAACGCAAGGAGAATATTGTGGAATCGCGTAGCCACCACCGCATCGGTTTCGCCAAGCTGTGCCAGTAGGTCTTGCGCGGATCGGATGGGTTCAGCAATAATGCGGTCCTGATCGTAAGCCTCCATACGTGCTCGCAGTAACTTTTGAAACTCCGTTACTACGGTCTCATCGCTGAGCTCGCCGATCAGCAATCGGACATCATAACGTCTGCCCAAGAGCCATCCGACGAAGACTGCAAGCTGTTCTAAGTATGCCGTGTATGTTGCGTCAGCTCTCCCATCACTGCTAAGTTTGCCATGGTATAGCATCAGGCCGATCCCGACGACCGACCGCCGCCTTTTCGGGATCACGGCTCCTCGTGTGAGTTCGTCACTTATGCTAAAGGCGAGGTCGGGGTATACTCTGTCTGTGGCAGTTTGCACACCGAGCGATCTAAGGTAGTCCCGTGTCGCGGTATCGCGATAGGAACGAAAATCTGCTAACGCGAGAGCTGATCGTACCAGCCATCGGCCGGCGCGGCTGGATAACGGTCCAGCTCCAACACTGACGAAGAGCAGCTTACAGCCACGCATCTTGGCGAGGACCGACCATTTAAATAAGCTATACGGCCCCCAGCTCTTAAGGCCATAGGCGTCTGTGAGCAGGCCCGTTCCTGGGACAAGGAGCGCGTCTGTACCCTTGAGCATCATGAACCCTTCGACCCAGCGGTATACCTCGTCCGGCAAACCAACGAAAGCTGAGCGAAGTAGCCTTCCGAATGGATTGTGGGGCTTCCAGGCTCTGGAGATTGTGCGGCTAACAGGCACAGTAGGGATCTTGTGAAGTTCGGCTGTCGCGGCCGGGCCAGTGCAAATACAGGCGATTTCGACCTCCGGCACAAAGCGGCGCAGGTGATAAAGAATTGCGTGAAATGTGCTTTCGTTTCCGAAGTTACCATGCCCAAAATGACCAAAAAATTTTAGGCGCACTTTCCTCTGCTCCACCAGACAAGCGCTTTCTTCACAGGCCCGCCTCCCGCGCAGGTCCCCCGCTGCGAGACCGCTGCGTTGTCGTTATGTCTCACACCGATCGCGCTCGGCCGATCGGTTCGGTTGATGGCCACCCTCACTCTGCGCATGCGCGACAGTCCGATCCACTGCCGGCTCCAAGATCACTCGTCGAGTCTGCCAGTTTCTAATTTGTCGCAGTGACACGAGCCTTCTAATCGTTGCCAAACTGGTTTCTGCGTCGACAGCTGCCTGAAACAATTGTCTGAGGGCTGTTTTTGCCAGGCGCGTCCGACTGAAGCTGATTTCCAGGTCAGCGAAGGTGTTTTTATGGTAGGACCAAAACGCTCGGTCCCGTTCGAGCCACAGACGCCTGCCGAGAAACGTGTAGTATTGCGACAAGTGCTCGTCAAGACACTTGTCAAACTCCACGGTCGTCAGACAGTCCCTGCCGTACGTAAAAAGCAGCCCCAGCACGCTGCGGAAGTGCGTGCCTATGTCGGCGGAAATGGCCCCTATTGACCGCGCGCGAGGCCTGGAGAACGTCAAGACCTGATGTACGAAACCAAGGTCCGTGGTTTTGAGAAGTGCAAAGCACGACTCGAAGTCTGCGTACGTATCCGTCTCGACATAAAAAGGACTACGGCTTCTCACCAGGTCAGCACGGTAGAGCACGGATGTTTGTGAGCCGAACAATAACACGTCCCCCAAGAGGAAGTGCCGGCAGGCGTCCCGCCCCGCCACCACGGCCTTCTCATCAGGCAACCCGGTTAACCGAACTTGCTGCCCAAACTGTTCGTAAGCGCTGACGACCCCCACCGAAGGATGCGCCTCTGCAACGGCGACCATCTTTTCGAGGCAGTCCGCGAAGATCCAATCGTCCCCGAGGACCACCTTGCAGTATTTGCTCGCCGGCGAGATCTGTCGAACGGCTACGTTGTGGTTGGCCAGCATTTCCAGAAAACGTTGATTGTCATGGACCCGAATCCTTGGCTCCTTTGCCGCATAGGTCCTGGCAATTTCTAGAGATCTATCCGTGCTGCAATTGTTTACGATGGTATAGTCCCAGTTCTGATAACTTTGTGCCAAGACGCTCTCTATACACTCTGCCAGGTATTCCTCTTCGTTGTATACAGGAGTCACAACGCTCACCAGGGGCTGGGAGTTATTAATCATTCAGAGCATCCAATATTGTTCTTCGTCAGCTCGGTAGGCAGGAGTTCTACCCTAAACGTCTCGTTTTTTTGTATCGTCCGCCAAATTGATTCCCCTCGACGATCTCGACTTTAACCGGAACCTTGTACGGCTCAAGTCTTGAGCGGCAGAACTCGCGGATTCTGTGGTGAACGGAAGTGCGATCTTCAGGCTCAGTGACGTTGATCCGCGCGACCACGATATGTCCCGTTATGGGGTTGCGCTCACCTCGCACGGTGGCGTCCTTGATGTTTTCCATCTGCAGGAGAACGTTTTCCACTTCCGCGGGATAGACCTTCCTCCCGCCAACGTTGATCATCTCCGATCTTCGGCCGAGAAAACGAACATAGTCGCCGTTCTGCTCCACCAAATCTCCCGTATCCAGCCAACCCTCTTCATCGAATGGAGAGGGTGCGTTTAAATAACCTAACATGGCGGTGCGCGCCTTGACCCATAGCGTGCCATCTCTGACCTTCACATCAAAATCTTCTCCACCCACCTTCACCCACAACGAGCCGGAATCCTGACTTTTGGAACGCAGAATGCCCAATTCGGAGAGCCCGTAGGTTTGTTGGATCTTCGCCGACGGGAAAAGGGCATGAAGTTTCGTTAGGGTACTCTCAGGCATGACCTCGGTGCCGTACGTGATGAGGCGAAGCGAGGAAAGGTCGTAACGAGTATACGCCTCGGACATCAGCAACAGGTTAAGAAATGTAGGCGAGGTGGGCAATAGCTCGACTTTGTGCTTCTCAATCGCTGCGCATGCACTGTCGGGGTCACGATCGGCAATGGTCACCGCTGCTCCGGCATTCGATAGGACGTAGAAGAGCGTGTTCATGCCGCCGATGTGATCGATCATCAGGAAAGTCAACACCTTCATCGTGCGGCGTGGTGTCTTGAACTTCCCGAGCAAAGGAATGAAATCATGGAGTGCCGCTTTGCTTTTTCCCGTTGATCCGGAACTGAATAATACCAGGCCCGGGTGGCCCCGGGCGACGAGTTTCCGGCTCAAGTCGTTCTCAGGTTCCCTTTCAAACCTCTGAACTTCATGCAAGCCGTCGAGCGACGGCCGGATGGCCATTTGCACCTCGGCGATTTCCATAAATTCCTGTTGCTGAGGTCCGACAGAGGGCGATAAGGGCACGATCACGGCGGAATGGTCGATCAATGCAAGAAGCGCCGCCACCATCTGAGGGCTGAAATCGCCCTGAAGCGCGACGATAGCCCCGGGGCTGAGCCCCATTTGAATGAAGCAGGCCCGCCATTGTGAAATGATTTCGAGAAGCCACTCATAAGTGAATGGTTGATCGTTACTCACGAGGCAGGGAGCGGCCAGATGATCCTTGAAGATATCGTATAGCCAGTCCAGATGTGCCATGCTCTATGCACCTCCCAGATAGATCACTTGGCCGGTAACGTAATTGCTCGCCGGCCGGATCAGAAACTCGATCACATTCATGACATCCTCGGGTTGTCCCTTGCGCTTGATGGCCAGGCAATCGATGATTGCCTGAATGCTGGCGGCAGGCACCTTTTGGATAAGGTCGGTATCGATGGGCGTCGGTCCCACGGCGTTCACGGTAATGCCGAATTCGCCCAATTCATACGCGAGAACGCGCGTCATGGTCTCGACCGCCGCTTTACTCGCCGCATAAAGCGCCTCACCGCGAATGCGCATAGGCACCGCCACGGTCGTGAGGTTTACAATCCGGCCATACCGAGCTTTCATCATGAGCTTGGCGGCTTCCCGCGAAACCAGCCAGGCGCCCCGAAAATTCGTCGCCATCAGCCGGTCTACAGTAGAAGCCGGCACCATGAGAAAGTGATTGAGAGACGCAATGCCGGCGTTGTTCACCACCACGTCCAGTCGCCCGAGGCTCCGCCGGATTTCCGCGACCACTTCTTTGATCTCGTGCTCGTTGCCGACGTCCGCCTCCAAATGGCGATACCCTTCCACGGCCCAGTCGGCCGAGGTCCGGCTGCAACCGAAAACGGCGTAGCCACAGCCCACAAGCTGCTGTGCGATGAACTTGCCCAAGCCTTTGCGGCTGCCGGTCACCAGTGCCACGCGCTGTTCATCCTGCAGCATGGCTTTAAGCTCTTGTGCTTTCGGCCATCAGGTCCTGAACATATTCGGCCAGGCTTCCGATCGTGCGAAATGGGCTCCGCTGCCGTGACATCGCGTGGTCATCGGCAATCGTGATTGATGCACCGCAACGCTCAGCGATCTGTTCCTCCACCTCCACGATCAGGGTGACCACGTTCACCGAATCCAGTGCGCCTCCGAACAAACGTGTAGACTCAGTCGCCGGTGGAGCACCTTCAACCGGCGGTGCCAGTTCGTCATAGATCCTGCAGACTAAGTCAATAGTCTCTTGCTGTGTCATCTCCGTACTTCACCTCACCCGGACCTTGATGATTCCGTTAATTGTCCCGTACCCTCTTGATTCACACGGCTGTCGGCCCCAACCCAGGGCACGCCAGCGGATCGATCTGCCTACCGAGCCTTGCGGGGTTGCCCACAATCACGGAGTATGGTGGAAAGCTCCTGGTCACGAGGGCGTTAGCTGCTACAACACAATTTCGCCCCAGAACCAGCTCACCCTTATCGCACACAATCGCCGCTCCCTGGCCGATCCAACAACCTTCCCCGATCCGAATTCTGCCTCCCTCCGTGGCAGGCTGCAACCTGATTGGCAACTCCACATCGTCATGAGCGTGGTTGTGGTCCATGATCAATACTGACGTGGCAAGGATAACATCCCGCTCGATATGAATATAATTTTTGGCGGAGATCACATTCCTGGCGCCGATCACGCAGTTGTCATCAATCACGATGTTAACCTCGCCAACAGCTTCGCGTATGATGTTCAACCACGCATCTTTTCTGATGGAGACTGAGGTGCCCAGCTTGATCCGGTGGGCGATGCGCCTGCTCAACAACGCGGTGTGATGGATAAACAAATTTCGGCCGCGGGATGCGAAGGGGTAGGTGGTACTTACCCATAGGCTGTATAATTTCGTAAGTACCTTAGGAAAATATGACAAGAAGTCTTCACGAGGGATGGTAGGTGTCCCGATAGTGCCGGTCATGGTTCGATTCCTACTGGAATTCTGCCTTCTATTCGTTCTCTATGCGGGTCCGACTTCCGGACGCGAGAGTTCCTTCCTGAAAACCGCGTGGATAGACTCTCCGCCTCCCACAAGAGGAGCCAGGACCCGCAAAGAACGCAAGACCGTCATGCGCGTCAACTTTCGCGCCGCTCTCCAGGAGAGGCAAGCTTCTGCTTGATATGCCGCCGGTGTCCGGCGGATTCCTACTGCCCGGCAAGCATCGTCCCACACGTAACGCAGGCTGGTTCCCACGGCGAAGTTCCGCCGTGTTTCGAGCGACACTGCCTGGAGTCCCGCCGATTCCGCAAGGAATTTGAGGGAGGCCGGCGAGTAGTGGAACAGGTGTCGCGGTAGCTCCAGCCCATGCCAGTAGCTTCCAAACACGCGCGCCTCGGCAGAGTCCACATTGGGCACCAGGACGTAGAAAATTCCTCCGGGCTTCAACCACTCGGTGACCCGTGCCATGACCTGGCGCGGCTCATAGAGATGCTCGAGCACGTCAAAGCAGGTGATCACGTCGAAGTATTCACGCGGAAAGCATGCGTCCAGAATATCCCCGGCATATACTTGCGCTCCACTCCGCGCCTCGGCGGCTCTCGCGGCCTCAGCGGACATCTCGAGTCCGTACAGCTCCCAGGACTCGCTGCGCATGAACTCCAGGAACGACCCGGAGCTGCACCCCAAGTCGAGCAATGCGCCGGATTGTTTATATTGTGTCAGCGTTGCTTTGCGGTCCCTCCAGCGGTGGGGCGAATTTTGGCCGCCCGCCGAGATGAGTTGGTGATAGGCCCCGGTGTAATGCAGGTGCATTTCTTCCGGCCTCGGTGGATGGCTCAGCCACACGAGCGAGCATACCGGGCAGCGCACCAGCGTGTACTGCTCGTGCCGGCCATGGAGCCGGTCCGGCGCCTGGAGCCACTCCTGTGCGCCCGCCCGCCCGCAAACCGGACACCGCTGCGCTTCGTACGTATTGGGCCTCACCCCGTCCTCCTGAGCCGCCACCTCCGGCTCCGAGACCGGGGCTAATGAGGCATGGTAGTCCGGAGGAGGTGCGCCTCTACCATGCAGATTCTCATACGACATTTGCGAACTTTTTTCTGCTGGCCCGGTGGCGGTGCACAGTTCGGAGGGCCAGGCGAGGACTCAGCCAGGTCAACAGCCATTTCACTGCGACATTGAACGTCGGATCGATCCATGCAGCCCGCGAGACGGCTGCGCGCGCCTTTTGGTACTGTCCGGCCTCCAGATACCAGTTGGTCCATCCGCTGTGGATCGAGCGCAACTCCCCACGAACGACCTGCCGAATGTGCTTCGGCAGACGTTCGCTCAAGCGCAAGAGCCCTTCAAGTCGGATCTGACTATCTTGAAGAAAAAACTCCATCTTGTTCCAATCTGCACTTACTCCCACATGGCGAATCTCCGCGGGCGATCGGTCGAACCAGACGAGTGGACGATTGACATAACAGAAGTCCGTGAGCATAGCCAGTCGGAACATGAAATCGCTGTCCTGGCTATACAGCAGTTTGGGATCGAATCCCCCCGCTCTTCTTACCGTATCGGCGCGAGCCAGCAGAGAGGACAGGCACACGACCATACCTGCGCCCCCCGGCCTCACCAGCAGTCTCAAGACATCGGTGTTGACGCCGATCGTTTCGCCGTGCCGATAGCTCTTTTCCGCCATCTCGAAGAAGCTCCGTGTTTCCGGATGGTTGAATAACCGGATGTCTGTATAGCACGCGCCGCACTGCAAGCTAAGTCTTTCCAGGGCCTTGAGTTGCCATTCGAGCTTGTCCTTCTCCCAGAGATCGTCGGAATCCAGAAACGCAATCCATTCACCCCGTGCTTCCTGGATGCCCTTGTTCCGCGCCACACTAGCGCCCTGATTGGCTTGAGCGTAGTAGCGGATCCGATCACCGTAAGTTTCTCCCAGGATCTGCCCCGTGCCATCCGAAGACCCGTCATCCACTACGATCACTTCGAGGTCAGAAATGGTCTGAGTCAGGGCGCTTTCTATGGTGTGCCGGACCTTGTCTGCGCGGTTATAGGTTGGGATGATGACGGATACTTTGGGATTCATAAAACCTGCTCTCTCCCGGCTTGCCTGCGTGCAACCCGGGAATCAATCAAACCATTGCAGGAAGGTCAGAATAGCATTAGGACTTGACGCCGCCACCCTGTTAAGCACAGGCAGTATTTTGTGGCAGTCCAGCCCTGTAGGCGGCAATCGTTTCCCGATAAACCTGCAGGAGTACTCTCCCGGCCGAAGTCCATGTGATCTTGGGGGCAACCTCCAGAGAGGCGGCGCGCAATCTCTCCAGGAGTGCACGGTCCCTGTGGAGAGTGGTGATGTGTTGGCAGAGCTCTTCTACGTTCCCGACCCCGTGCACCAGCCCCGTCTTCATGTGGCTGCAGATCTCCGTACAAGCCTCCGACACAAGAGGAACGCACCCGCTGCCCATGGCTTCCGCGATGACGAGACCAAAGCCTTCTTCAATGCTGGGCAAAACCAGAACGTCGCTCTTCCGCATCAGGTCGGGCACGTCTTTCCGGTGCCCCAGGACTTTGACGCTGGGGTGCCTCAGCATGGGCGCCAGCTTTTGCTCATAGTCCGGTAAAAACTCCCCGGCAATAAGAAAAATGCCGTCTCTCGAGGCGGGAGATTTCAGCCATGCCTCCAGGGCATAGTGTACGCCCTTCCGCACCGCGCACACCCCCACAAACAGCATTGTCAGTCTCCGCTTGGCGTCTCGTGGTTCGCTACTCGGGTAGTACGCCGCCTCGTCATATCCATAGATGTGCCGTGCCAGTTGCTGTGGCGCATACCCCCTATCCAGATAGGTCTTCACCACGAAATCCGAAGGACACAGCAGGCGCGTGGCCAGGCGGTACTCCTGCTCCTCCTTGTGCAGCTTTTCTGCGTTGTAGGCGTGCTCATGATCCGGCGGCAGCGTCACGCCCAAGCGTTGGCACTCCTGCCGCACTACTTCCATGGCAAAACCGGTGTGCGCGTTCGGTCTTTCGAGCACGGTCGGAATTCCCAGTCTGGTGGCCGCCTGAAGCGTTTCGAGCGCGCCCAGAGGCCACGTATGAACGATGTCAATCTGCCCAGCCAGTTTCTCGATCCGGTGGGCCACTATTCGGTCGTGCAGAGCCACGGTGCGCATGGTGCCGAGAAGCCGGTACGGCACCCGCATCCTTCCCCTTGCGAGTGTCGGCCGAACTCTTACACAACTCGGGACCGGCCTGGAAAGCGAGCCGGAAAACACCAGCAGATCCGCTCCCGCGGCAGCCAGGCCCTTCACTTGCTGCCACGCCGTGTAGCAAATCCGGTCGGCCCCCAGCCGGAGCGGAAAGCTATACACCACCCGCACCCGCTTGTTTTCGTCGCTCATGTTGCCCCCCATACGCCCAGTCACCATCCTGCGGGAGCTGAGGCATGTGCAAACTCCTCAGTGCGTGGCGCCCCGGCGTGTTGAATCGTCTCCGACCTTGGTGCAAACGCTCCGACAGAGATACAAGCCAATAAGGAGAAGAAGCACATCATCAGGTGGACCATATAGTTAATTCCAAAAGACGCCACCACATTGGCAAACAAAGCCGACCCCAGGCACCATAGGAACCATTCCTCTCTGCGGTCGCCCGCCGCTTGCTTCCTGGCCCGTCCGATCGCCCCGAAGCTTCGGCTGTAAATCGCGATAAAGACGATCAGGGTAACGAGTCCCCCGGTCAAAGCGGCGACCACAAACTGGTTGCAAAGATCAAACATCACAAACCCCCAGTCGGGGTAGTCCTTGGATCCGAGAAGCCACCAGTCACCGAAATGCCGGATGCAATTATCCACCAGCATGTAACGATGATAGCTGGATGAACCACCGGTCACGTCAATGTGTTCAATGAGAGACCAAACGGGCCCGTTCATCACAAGGTGTAGTCCCACCAAGGTAACGGCGAGCCCCCACCGGACGAGCCGCATTTCCTTGCGAAGAGGCCAGAAGCCAAGCCCTACAAGGCTTCCGCCATAGGCCAGCCACGATGTGCTTGCGTGGGACGCGAACGCCATGGCCGTCGCCCCGGCAAGTCCCGCCAACGCCGCGCCGCGAGACTTTTTGTCTGTCCACAGCCAGAGAAACAAGGGAATCGAAGTGCCGGCGAATGCCCCGGCGTAGAGGGTGCCTATTGCCCCCTCCGAACGAACGCTGCCGCTTCTTACAGTGGGCGAAGCGCCTCCAAGGAACCCGAACACGTTTTGATGAGTGAACTGTTCACTCATCATGCAGGCCCCCTGGATAACGCAAATCGCCGCTAGCACCGTGACGGTGCGCCGAGCCGCCTCACGGTCGGGAATCAGAAATCTCGCCGCCACGTACCCACCCAGGCTCTCCACCAGGTCTCCCAGCCCCTTGATCAATACCTCCACCTTCAGAAACTGGAAATAAAACATGCACAGTGTTAGCAACGTCCAAAGCACCACCACAGCGTCCAAGGCGTTGAATCCACCGGCGAACCGCTCTTTCGACGAAGACCCACGCAAAGCGGCCATCCGGGCCAACACCGTAAGGATGAGGATGCGCAGCACCGTGAAGTGTATGCCTCCCACTACCACCACTTGTCCGATCGGGATCGTGAAAAATACCAGGAGGAACGGCGTGATCGCTTTCTCCCGAGGCCGGGTCAGGATCAGGAGGATGGCAATCATCATCCAGACCGCTGCCACCGGATGCAGGATCGTTTCCGCCGCACCACCGCCGAATCGGAAATTTTGAGGCTGCACGCTTTAGGATGGTCGGCAGACAGGGTCGCCCGCCGTGTTGGGAATGATTCGCAGCCTTGCAGATCCCTACATCGCTCAAGGAGTAGGCGTCACACCAGATGTGGACAGCTTCAATACACAGTCAGAGTAAGGGAACCAGGGGGATTGGGCCGGCCGCTAGCCTGAAACTCATAAGCTCCCGCATCCCACGCCCCGGAAGCGGGGCGGGCATTCACAGTCCGCATCACTACGCGATGGTTTACGCTGTCATACGACGGATACGTCGCATCGCTGCAAAGCCCGGCCACGTTTCCTGAACAGGACGCCGTTCGGTTCGTGCCTATTCCCACTGTAGGGCTGTTGCTGGCTGTTGGCGAATAAGCGTATAGCTGACTCGCGGTGTATCCCGCGCTGTTTGCCTGCGCCAAGGTTTGAGCCAGATTCCCCCCAAGATTATTACACGTCGTACCTGTGCCGTTGCACAGCGTGCTGCTGTTGATGCAATGATTGTTTGCAAAGTTCGCGGTCGAGCGCGGCGGGGTCTCGCCATTCCCCATGCAGGGAGCGCCACCGCTTTCCACCGTGTTGTTGTACACGTAATACGTCCCGGTCGCAACGTGGCTCCCGATTGTAATACCGGGATCAAAATCAATCGCCGTGTCGTAGATCACGTTGTTATACACATACGCGGTGCAGGTCGTGCAGTTGGAGTTGCCCATTGTAAAGATCGTGGAACCCCCAGCGCAGCCAGCGTGACGCACGACGTTGTTGGAAACCACCAGAACACTACCGGTGAACGCGTCCTGCGGAAACATCATGTTGCAATGATCGCCAGAGGTGGACACGTAGTTATATTCGATCAGGTTGCCGTCGATGACATTAAAGACTCCATTCATCCCGTTGTAAACGTAACGGATGACATTATTACGGACGATATCACCATGCAAAATCCCACCCATGAAGTCTTTGTTAGGATCGTCGGCTCCATCAATAACATTGTTATGGAAATTGCTACCCCGCCCTCCTCCTCCACTCCAGTTGTTGGTTATTGCGTAAGAATTGGATCCGCTGCTCCCGGATGTTCGGGACCACCCATGAATGTAAAAATTCGCCACCTCGTCGTTGTTGGCGTATACTCCCACCAGGTTCATACCACTGCTCTGCTGGTAGCCGGTGAACTCGATGTTGTCAAAGGTTACGTAGTCGCCGGCAATCCAGATGATATTTCCGAATTGATTGGAGCTGCAGGATGATCTCTGGCAGTCGAATCTCGGCTGTGTCCAGGCAGATCCCGCGTACCATGTTTGGTCCACGCCGATGTAAATCCGGGCACTGCTCGTTCCACCCCATTGCCAGTTCACGCCTAGGTCCGACGCCACCCAGGTATCCCCGCCTTTGAGAATAAATCTGTCGCCAGCCTGCGGACGGTAAGATGCGCAATTCGACGTGCAGGACGGCATTCCCGGCAAGTGCGCCCAAGGGGTAGACTTGGACTGCGCCTGAGTGGCTGTGTTAGAATCCGATCCCGTCGCCTTCGAAATGTAATATGTGTGCTGAGCAAAAGCGCTTGCCGGGATCAAAAAAAACCCGCAGAGAGCCGGCAGGAAGGCAAAGCGCCAAGCAGCTAAAAAAACGTCTGTTTTCATCGTTCAAGTCCCGGTTCAGAGGCCCAACTTGACGCTATCAGCATCGGTCGGAGGCCGTCAAGGTTAACTTTGGTCAGCCGGCTTGTCGGGACATAGGATTCTTCATGCTAGCGCTGACTTTATCGTGCAGACTGCTGTTTGGAAGGTTGGTGGCGCCGTTGTCAGCCCAGGAAACCGTGGTGCACCCAAACAGAAGCCACTTCCTGGCTCGGCCAAGCCGGTGAAACGGGGTTTTCTCTAACGATGACAACTGCGCATGGTTCCATTCCGCCGCTTCGATGAAGGCACGACAGGCGCCTTCGGGAGCCAGCTTTCTCAGTATGTACTTTACGAGGAACGGATTCAGCCCGCGGCCGCGGAACTGGGGGAACACATGAAAGTCAAAAAGATGCACGTCGTGTTGGCTCAGGGGGAAAAAGTGAGGCTCCATAGTGCCTCCCTTCAACGTCCAGCCGTATCCCGCCAGAGTGCCATCAGTTTTGATCAACCACAGAAGTGCGCCTTTATCAAACCGCTCGGTGATGTTTTGGAGAGCCAGGGCCTGGCTCCAGAAATTGGTGACAGCGTGCAGGTCCTCGGGGCTAAGAGCGCTAAGGTTCGTCTTTCGTTCAACTTGTACACGATCCAGCGGTACGGTGGAAGCGCTGGTTGCCTCGCCAAGGTCACAATAGAAGAGAACCATGTGGCTTGAAAACAACGTCCGCCTCATGCCCACAACGGCGCGGCGGACAGTCGCGATCGAGCCATGGCGCCGATAGTAATCGAAAATGCGGCGACAAAACCTCGAAATACCTGTGACCATAAGGACCGGCTGACCGCTCAGGCCCTATCCGGGATCCTCTCCGATATGAGCGCTCGGAGGCAGGCGGCGACCACCAGTGTCCTGGCGTCATTCTGTCGCGATCCGGATGAGCGCAGGCGGAATAGTATCCCGAATAAATACCGAACCACATACCGGCAGAACAGCATGCTTCGGATTCCAAGGACCCCAAGGCGGCCGTGATGTTTGGCCCAATAATAGAGAATGGACCGTTGCTGCAAAACCGCGAAGCGCACTGGATACGGAGCCGTAACCGCACCACGGTCATGAATGGCTTGTGCACCGGGGAAGAACATTACCTGCCACCCTGCCTTCCAGCACCGCCGGCACCAATCTACATCATCCCCATACATGAAGAGATTTTCGTCCAAAAGACCCACGGCATCAAAAGCTTCGCGGCGCACCATCGAAAAACACCCCACCAAGACATCAACAGCCATCGTGCGGTCATGCGCAAAGAAGAACATGTGCTCTCCGGAGAAAAACCGGGACCTTTTGAACCCCGACGCCAGCCCGCTAGCGGAGCAAAAGTTGTTCCACAACGTCGGGAATTGCCGGCACGAACTCTGCAGTGTCATGTCTGGGTTCAGAACGCGCGGACCAACATTCCCCACCTCCGGGTGTCGGTCCAGGAAATCCGCCAATGCATCCAAGCAGCCAGGCAGAACGATTACATCTGGATTCACCAAGGCGATATATTGTCCCCGGCACTGCCGGATCGCCACATTGTTGCCTCTGGCAAACCCCAGATTCTCGCTGCTCTTGATCAACTGAGCCCATGGAAATTCCGCCTCCAGCATCCCGACGGAGCCGTCGGTCGAAGCATTGTCAACCACAAGAACCTCCATACTGCGGCGGGGGGGGGCGGCCGCCAGGCTTTCCAGGCACAGCTTTAGATAGTGCCGGGCGTTCCAGCCGACGATGACGACAGAAATCTCTATGGATGGGCTGAACATGGTTCGGACTTAACTCCCGCTTGCCTTCTGGCTGACGGACCGGGCCAAATGTAAGGCCCCCTTGTAGCCGCGTATGGCGCGACGCACACTCAGACCTGCTTTTGCGATTGCGGAAGAAACAACACTACTAGATGCCGCCAAGGGCTCAATTTGACAAACGTCCGTGCCGGACAATCCTCTTTTGAAGTCGTAGACCCCAGGGTTCCGTTCGGGGTCGATGCCCCCCAGGTCGTACCACTTAAAACCATTCTCTTTGAGCCATTGGATCAGAGTCCACTGCAGCAGATAAGTGCCCCTCGAATTCAACCCCGCATCACTGGTCGCGCCCAACAGATAGATCGCCGAATCGCCGATCGCCGAGCAGACAGTCCCCGCGACTGGAATTCCCTCCTGTTCGCAGATCAGGATCCGCATGCGCTGCGACTCGGGCAGCTCCTGCTGGATCCTCGCAAACTCCTCAACGTCCACAGTGCTCTCGAAGCCCTTGCGTTTCTTCATCTCGTAGTACATCCGAGAGAACATCCGGTATTCCTCGCTGCCATTTCCAGAAATGACGGCCAGCCCTTTCTTTTCGGATTGCGTCAGCTTATTTCGCCACCTTCCGTCAAGATTTCTACGCAATTCCGAGAGTGTAGGAGCGAGATCAAGCACGAACGTTCTGTAGATGTTTGCCGGGGTTAGAACTTCCGGCTTAAACTCGGAAAACGCGGCTTGAAACAGCGCCGCACGCGGTGATCCGTCAAAGGCGTTTGGCAGGATTCGCAAGAAGAGCTTTCTCTTGCTGACGTATTCCTCCTTTAGTGCCGCCGCCATAGCCACCGGGACCTCAGGATTAACAGGCCCCACGCGGCGCTCGTACAGCGGGCCCCATCGTAAATACGCCATTCCAAATTTCCATCTGATTGGGCGAACAATCCTGATCTGTGCCACACTCACGACCTCGCCGGCGTGCTTCAAGACCAGGTGGCTCAGGTTCCCCTCCCCCCAGCGCACCGCGCCATACGACCACGTCTGGTACAAATTTGAATCAGCGAACAGATTCAGCATTTGAGCCCATTCCGCACGCGTAACGTGATCCACCTCGACTTGCCAAGTATGATCCAGCGCCACCTTCACCCTCGCTACATCACCTGCGCCGCCCGGCTATCGCGAATAATGTCCGCCGCGGAGAACTGCGTCCCAGTTGCGCAGTACCCGCCGCCGCAGCAACCGAAGCCGTGGCAGAACCTCCATTTCGACCAACAGCGTCGTGGTCTGGCCGGCTCGCAGACTTACCCGGTTAAGCTGAAACCGGTCAGCCCCCGCACTGTTGGCGACGCTTTCGCACAGAAAGATCGCCTCGTGTCCGGAGAGCACCAGATGCCTTAGCAGATCGCTGGTAAGATCTGCCGAGGAGCCATACGGCACGCTGAATGACAGTACCTGCTTGCCGGTCAGGGTCTCCAGCTCAGCCTTGTTCCTGTCCACCTCGTCGCTAAAGTCCGCCGCCGCTAAAGACCTGCACCTCACATGACTGTACGTGTGGTTACCAATCTCGAAGCCCATCGAGCCCAGATCGCAGAGCTCCTTCCGACTAAGGTATAAACGTGCTTTGGTCGCCAACTGCCTCTCATCGATTCCACTCAAGTAAATCAGGGCATCCAGAAACGTCTTTCTTTCAGCTAAAGAAATAGCGGGGAAAAAACGCGAAAATACGTCTCCTTGGCTGACCAGTCCCGGACTGTCGGCACCTCTGACGAGACGCACGGCGGCATGGATTGTCTCCATCCCCAGGACGTTAGCTACGTAGCACACCAGATTGTCCGGGGCCAAACGCTCGTTCTCGAGAAATGCGGCATTCAGAAAAAGCACTGCAGGGACACCGAACTTGCTGCAAATCGGTGCCGCCCACTCCATGACCGATGCATAGCCGTCGTCAAACGTGAGCAGGATCGGACGCGGCGGGAGCCGCCGGCCGTCCGAATCGGCTAGTACATCCCTTAAGCTGACAGGAGTGTAGTATCGGGTAAAGAAGTTCAGCGCCACTTCGAACTCGGCTGGCGTGATGTCCACTCGCATCCCTTTGGTAAACGGCGAGTCAATAGCTGAGATATTATGGAACACCACACAACGCAATAGGTTCGTAGGGCGTACCATGCCGATATCACAAAGAGGCTGCACCACGGTGGCGGCGCCAACGGCTGAAGGCTTAGCTTAGAGTAGCGGTTTCTGCTCTAGGAATGTTCGGTGCCAGAGCTCAAGCGTAATTAATGAGAAGATCTCCCTGGAATACGCCGTGTTCGCGTCATCGCCAGCCAACAGTCCCCGGACGGCGGAGGCCGCAAAATATCCCCGGCTCGTGGTTGCCCGGTCCAACAACACGTCCTGAACCCAGCCACACAGTTCGTTCCGAAGCCATGACGCGTAAGGCACCGGGAAGCCCGTCTTGCGGCGATTCAGAATTCGCCGTGGAACGCGCTTCTTAAGCGCTCTTTTAGCGATATACTTAGTGGTAAAGCCGTGAACCTTGAGGTTCGAAGGCAGGGCGGCGGCAAATTCCAGCATTTTGTGATCGAGCAGCGGCACCCGAAGCTCCAGAGAGTTCGCCATCGTCATTTTATCGGCTTTGATGAGCAGGTCGTCAGGCAGCCACGTCTTGGTGTCGATGTAGAGCATGGCGTCCAGCGGATCCGGACCGGGAAGCTGGGCTTGCAGCTGGCGCACGGGCTGAAGAGCATGTTCGCGGTCGATCGAGGCGGCAAAGTCGGGACAGTACAACCTTGCCAGGCCGGGTTCGCCGTCCGGGATTGGATGCGACGTGCGGCTATAGTAGTAGTCCGGGAAGCGGGCCTTGACGAGGGGTGCGTACTTGGCTATTAGGGAGGAACGCACCCAGGAGTTCGTGGCGGCAAGCCCCCGGGCTGCGGCGCCGTTGAGGAACGGCAGGACACGTTTCAGACGTTCGAGCCATAGGAGGTTTCGGTAGTTGCTATACCCGGCGAACGCCTCGTCACCGCCTTCTCCGGATAGGAGAACCTTGACATATTGCCGCGCCAGCTTGGACACGTAGTACATTGCGATGGCCGGCGGCTCACAGACCGGTTCCTCCATATGCCATACGTATCGTGGCAGAAACTCGGCGAAATCGGCGGCACTAATGGTCGTGTCGTAATGGCGGCTGCCGAAACTTGCCGCGGCCAGTTGGGCATAGGGCCTCTCGTCAGCGAAATCCGCACCCGAAAACCCAACCGTATAACTACTAATCTCTTTGTCCGTACGCTCTGCCGCGAAGCTGAGAACGGCCGTCGAATCCACGCCGCCGCTCAGGAGCACTCCGACCGGAACGTCTGCGATCATGTGCAAACTGACTGTTTCAGCGAGTAGCTCTAGCAACTCGCACTCGACCTGCCTGAGACTCAAGCCCTTCGAACGTTTCTGGAATCGGAGATCCCAGTATTGCCGGAGTTCCGTCCTGCCGTTCCGGGCCAGAAGATACCATCCCGGGGACAGCTTCCGCACGCCTTTCAGAAGTGTTTCCTCGCCTGGCAAGTACAAGAAGGTCAAGAACCGGTCTATGCTTTCCGGCGCGATCTCGCGAGGCACAGCCGGGTCTGACAGGATCGCCTTGATCTCGGAGGCAAAGACCAACGAGTTTCCACTTTCGCAATAATAGAGAGGCTTTATACCTATGCGGTCCCTAGCCAGCAACAAGGTCTTCGTTCTTTCGTCCCAGATGGCAACCGCAAACATCCCCCGCAACTTGTCGAGGCACTGCGGTCCGAGCTCCTCGTACAGGTGCACGATCACTTCCGTGTCACTGTTGGTTCGGAAAACATGGCCGTTACTCACCAATGAGGCCCGCAGCTCCTGGAAGTTGTAGATTTCGCCGTTGAACACGATCCAGATCGTACCGTCTTCATTCGAAAGCGGTTGATGACCGCTCTTCAGATCGATGATAGACAGGCGCCGATGTCCCATCCCGATCTGGGAACCCGAATAGATTCCTTCATCGTCCGGCCCTCGGTGCCGTATTGTATCGAGCATTGCACGAATGAGACTTGGATCGACGGCCGCCGCCGGGTCAAAATTAAGTTTGCCGGTAATCCCGCACATGTCTCAACCCATCGTTCGCACGTCACTTCCAAATGCTCTGCAGCCCGCAGAGCCGCCTCAGTTGCTGGGCGTGCATGTACCTGACGTACTGTTTGTCTTTCACGCGTGGCAGATCACTGAAATGGCCCTTCAGAAAGCCGTAGAACATTGCCGCAGACCCGATAACGTATGGTTTCTTTACCAGCCGGTATAGACAACTGCTCATCACAAACAGTAAATGGTATCGAGAGATATAGCACGCGACTCCATGCTTCACGCGGTCCCGCACGGCGCCATCCGCAGATCCGGTGAGCCGGTGATGCAAAAGCCGACAGTCGTTGAAGCCCTGAGTCGTCCAGCCGAATCTGTTAGCCTGCACCTCGTCGATCGTATCCCAGCCCGGAGCCCGCCACAGGCCCCCGATGGCCTCCCAACACGCCCTTCTGTAGATTTTCGTCGCCCCTCTTACATGGAAGCCGGGATTTGGCTCGATCTTCATTTCCCCGTCCACGTCGTGACAGATGACACCGCCGCCGATCCCTAAGCGCGGATCGCGGCAAAACCGGTCAAAACACCGTTCGAAATAGTCCCCGGAGAATGACAGGTCGCCATCGAGCTTTACAATAAACTCCCAGTCATCCGACTGGAGCGCGCTGTAGCCGTCGTAAAACGCTTCAACCACACCACCGCCCGCCTTGCGAAAACCGCGATCGGCCCGGTGTACGATGCGGATCCACGGCGCTTCCGCCGCAGCCGCATCAAGGATCATTGAGGTACGGTCAGAGGACCCGTCGTCGACTATCACCCATTCAACTGGCCGCATGGTCTGACCCTTGACCGAGCTAATAGTCGCCTCGATATACTTTTCCTCATCCCGAACCGGCGTGATGATTACATATCTGGCGTCCTGCACCGTGATGCCCTTCAGATTATGACTACCGGCTGAAGCCGCTACAATTGATTTCCGACTGAAAGCCGGCTTTGCGGCTGACGCCGCCTGAAGCGTTCCCGGCTCAGAGCCGGCTCAAGGCTCGGCGAGCGCGGTGATCTTGAATCCCTGATCGTCTTCGTCCCACTTCTGGCTTTCGATGTACTTCCTAATGGTGTCCTCATCCACCGCGCCCACACTCGCGCAGTAGTACCCCCGCGCGCACAGATGCTGACCCAGTACCACTTGCCCACCTCCGGATATTCATCCCGCAGCCTGCGGGACGACCGCCCTTTCAGGTACTTCACCAGCTTCGCCAGCGCCCTGTTCGCTGGACACGATACCAACATGTGGATGTGATCCGGAGCTACTAAACGGCCGCTTCGGCGCTCGACGTAAACCGCCGTATTGGCCTAACGCACCCTCCTGACACCCGAATCCACCGCCTTCGCTGCCCTATCTCAATCGGGTTACCGTCCCGCTTGACTCCCGTCCCTTTCTCAGCGCTCGGCCGCTCCTGCCATGCGGTGGATCTCAATTCCGCCTTCCAGAGCCCGGAAGCACTCGATATTGGAATAAGCCGGATTGTCCCATCCCTCATATCTTTCCATGTTGTCGATCAGGTTCCCTACAATGGACTTCACGTCATCCCTGGGGTGAAAGCTGAGCACGTTCTTGGCTTTTTCGATACTTACTTTGTAGTTGCGAAAATCCTGTATGTGTTTAATGCACAAATTGACGCGAAGCGATAGCCGGTCCTGAATAGCGCTTTGTACCAGATCGCCCACCTCACCTACGGTGTAGTTTCCAGAAGCGATATTGAATACCCCCGAGACGGCGCTGTTCACCTCAACGGCACGGGTGTAAGCAGTGGCGGCGTCCTCAATGCTGAGCACGGGTCGCCAGATGGATGGATTGTTAACCACAATCGTCCGGTTCTTCATTGCGGACCTGAACATACTGTTGATGATAAGATCAAAACGCATGCGTGGGCTGTATCCGGATATCGTTCCCTTCCGCAGCGAAATTACCGAGAAGTTATCGTCGGCTAGTTGCAAAGCGGCCTGCTCGCCCTGAAGCTTAGAAATGCCGTAAGGATAGCTCGAGCTGGCCGCGCGCGTCTCGTCGAACAGTTCGTTTTCTGTGTACCCATACACCGAACAGGACGACGCATAAATGAAGCGCCTTGCTTTGGCCCTCTTCGCCACGTAAGCCAAATAGGCCGGAGCTGCGGCGTTAAAAACAAAATTTTTGCTCGGTGAATACTCTGCCATGGGGTCATTCGACAGCCCGGCGAGGAACATCACCTGCTCGTACGGCTCCAGGTCCGCGACAGACAGCTGGAAGATATCTTTAGTCAATATGCCGGCTTGCGGTGGCAGGTGGTTACCAAACCAGAAGAGGTCGACGACGTCCACTTTGTAACCACGGTCAAGCAGTCTCGGAATCAAGACAGAGCCCACATAGCCGCCACCACCGGCAATTAGAAGCTTCATTTAATACTCCATTTATCCTGTTACGAGCCAGCCTGGCAGCGCTGAACCGCTCCTGCGCCAGGACCAGTGCTGATTCAGTTCGGCAGTTATCGGGTGGCCGCGCGTTTCTTGATAGTTTTTCGCAAACTCCAGAGCGCTAATAGAAAGAATGCCGCTCCGGCCGCGGCACACAACAGCAGCAGCATGACGGGTGCGCCGCTCGTTTGGTAAAGATGAATCAGTCGGCGTCCGGGGGTGCACCGGGCCAGGATTATGTCGCGGAAGTCCGAGGTGATACGCAGGAAGAAGACTCGTAACGAGCGCCTCTGGATATCGGCGGCAGGCGGCTGTAGGGGATCTCCGTATACGATCGAAAGAAGCCGGGATTTGCCCGACGCCACCGGTATGCACGTCTCCAAATAGCCGCCGCCGAGCGAGTAGGGCCAGGCGTGGCGATCGACCGTCACCGCCGCGGGACGGTCGGTCTCCGCTCTTCGCACATAAAACCGCGAATCTCGCGCGGAGATGTTTTCCAGGCAGATGGAGCTAGCAAAGGTCAGGACATCGTAGTCGCCGTCGTCTCGTGTTCTTACAAGGTACGAGTGCTTCACTATATCTTCAATGCCGCGCCAGCGTGTGTCCGGCTGAAGGCGGTTGACCTGCTCTGCCACGGGGTCGAATGCTCCGATGCCGAGCGAAAAATAGATTTGATGGCAATAGAACAGCAGCGGGTTGTCGAGAAAGGCGGTGACCGCTATGAGACCTGCCGGGACAGGTCCTTCCACCGAGTAGCGCCGGAGGCTCAGAAAACCAGCAAACGAAAGGGTTGCGGTCCGCAGTGCGAATAAAGCATCTGAAGGCGCAGTGACATCCATGGGAACGTTCGACGAGTTGATAGTAGCCAGATAATTGTACTTCTTGAGTGCCGCGAACGTTTTTTCCGGTGCGACGCTGTGCGGAAACACCATCGCTCTGGCGTATGGAATGCCTGTCAGCTCTTGGAAGCGCTCCATTCTGGCTAGAGCCTCTCTGAGTGCTGCGGTTTGGCTGGCGAGGGATTTGCTTCGAAAGTCGGTGAACTCCTTATGGTCGTGGTTGTTTCCGTGCACGCAAATTGAAAACCTCTCCGGATGCTTCCTGACAAGCGACACAACCTCTGGTTCGCTGCGATCGTAGTTCCACGGGATGAACGCGATGGTCGAGTGAAAGTTGTGCTTTTTCATCTCCGCCAGAAGGGTCCCATAGTTCAGGTAGCCGTAGGGTTCTCGCAGCCAGGCATCGTCAATGGTAAGGTTTGCGTAATGATGGAGAGCGTGCCATCCCCGTTCGCCTGCGCATGCCCGAACGAACATCATCACGGGGGCGATGCTGACGAAAGTATCAACCATACGCTCGCTGTTCCCTGCCACTGCAGCGTGGCCTGAGAAAGGCACCCTGCCGGCAAGGAAAATCCTCTGCCCGTGATGGTCGACCTGAATGCATACGGGGAAGACACGCTGATCGTCCCGAATTTGGGCGATCTGCTGAGTGGTGCCATTCTCGCCGGGTACCAAATAGAATGCGCCGTTTGCCTGAAGCGGGACTTCTAGCCCTGTGAGCTGCCGCGTCAACCCCTCCACTCGTGAAATGGTGTACCGGGCACGGCGTGCGTGTTCCAGGCGTCTGCACGCAACCACAGCCCCTCCGGACCACTTTGTTAAGAGTCTCCCCGCTGTTTCTGCCGTCAGACCGAAGACAAGCAACGGTACCTTGCCGCCGGGCCGCCGGCCTAGCATCTGGAGAAACTCGTTGTGATCAACGCTGGCGAGAGCGTTGGCCGCAATTGCCACGCCTACGGTCGTGTTCTGCTCGACGGCCCTTCTTAGGTCCAACTGGCGCCCATCGGCGGTAGGCGTAACCACGTTCAGCCGTACGCCATAGAACTGGGAGGCCACCTCCAATTCTCGTGGCTCCGCCCTCAAGTCCTCTGGTGTACCAATGAAAACGATGTCACCGGCATGACACGGCAGTGATAAGGTTGGGGCCAAGAAAAAGGCGACGGTCGCAACATGAAGGCTACGAGCCGCCAGTCTCCCGAAGCGCGTGCGTCTTATCCCTGCAAACTGTTCCCTCATACCGGCGCCCACTCACTAACGGTGCGACTGATTTATTTTCGATCTATCGAAGCGCGGTTTCATAGGCCTCGATCAAGGTGGATTGCTCAACTTGCCAGTTCAAACAATCCTCAACCCTCCTACGGCCGCACGTCCCGAGTTCTCGACGAAGTTGCTCACAATTGAGCAATCGCATGATCTGGTGAGCAAAATCAACGGGATCGTTGGGCGACGCATACAGTGCCGCCGATCCCGCTATACGTCGGCCCTCCTGCAGGTCAAACAGGACCACCGGCAGCCCAAAAGCCATATATTCCAAAATCTTGATCATCGTTGACTTGTCGTTCATCGGAGTCTTCGGATCGGGCGCCACACCTATGTCGGCACTTGAGAGGTAAGCGGCCACATGCGCATAGGGAACTTGGCCTGTGAATGTGACAAAAGATGCTAGCCCTCGTTCCGTCACAACAGCTCGCAGCATCGGCAGCTCCGCGCCTCCGCCAACCAGCACGAAGTGCGTGTCCTGCCGATTCTCGTGTTTTACGATATGCTCGATGGCGTCAACTAACAGGCGGAGGCCGTCCTGTGGTCCCATGAAACCCACGTACACCACTACGAACCTCGATTTACGAAGTGTGAGCTGAGCGGGCGGCATTCCCGGACTTAGGCTTCTGAGGTCAGGACAGTTCCGTACCACGAAAACGGAGTCCGGGTGTTTTCGCCCACGCGTTACTGCGATTTCCTTAAAGGATTCGTTGGTAGCAATGCAGACTTTAGCGGCTCGGAAGGTGCATCGCTCAAGCAACCTGGTGAGCCGGTAAAGCAGCCCTATCCGCCTGCCGAATCGCGACTCAAACAGCTCGGGTACCAGGTCGTGGTGGTCGAAAATAAACCTGACCCCGAAGAGTCTGAGGAGCAATCCTATCAGGAAGATTGTGTCCGGAGGATTGCACGCTTGGAGAATACGAAACCTCGTGCGGGCGAAGACTTTCAGAGCCAAATAAGACTCGGCAGCCAGAGCTAGGCTGTATTCCAGCAGGTATCCGGTTATTCTTGAAGCTTCCCACCTGCGATGGCGGTAGATGTCGATCCCCTCTAAGCGTTCGTAACTGGCACTGCAAGAATCCGATCCTTTGGGGCAGATGATGGAGACGTGATATCCCGTGTCTCGAAGTGTGCATGCCTCCCGCCAGACTCGTCTGTCAAGGGGTACCGGCAGGTTCTCGACGATAATGCAAACTGCCGTTCGGGCCCCGTTCTTCATATGTTCATCGCCCATTGTCGCGACAGGCACTGAACCTCTCTGCTCCTCGCGGCCTCTGCCAGGCCCATTCGGATACGCTACCGCCCTTTCAGTCCCAAGTGGCGCTTCGTTTCCCGGATTTTTGCGGGAATGCTTCTCCTGGCGGCTGTACGGCGGAACCCGAGATCGCAGTTTGAATGCCACAACAGCGATCTCGATTAACCCACTGCTGATGAGGCACTTGAGCCCCTACTGGAGAGTTCCGGTCAGCGGCAAATAGGAAACCGGGGAATACGATTTGGACTTGCTCCTAATTTATGAGACAAAAGGTGGCGTTCGGGTGTTCGCTCGTCAGGAACTCTCCTTGTTACAACGCCATGAACGCGCCCTGCCCCCTCCCGGGATCCCGGTATTGCCCCTTAGATGCAGCGACGCTGGAGCACCCAGACCTGACCGGCGAGCAGTGGGAGTGCTCGCCCTCGTTATCCCGGGACCTGTCCCGCCGTCAAGACGGCCGTAGACGCCCCTGGAGGGGCCGCCGGGCAGTTCTGAATGGGATTCTGTACGTCCTTGTCGACGCCGGCCAGTTCCCGACCCCTTCGGGTCCGCAACAGAATATCCGTTCGTTCTTGAACAGGGGGGCCAAATCAGAGCATCGAAGTGGGCCCATTCAAGGCTCTTCCGCAATTTTGATGCAGGTTGTTGCCAAAACAATGTAGGCCAGAAATGTTTTAAGCTTTAGGGGCGATGGCACCTCCTCCGAGCCATTCGCAATCCCTACTCCCGAACCCTGACATTTTGATATTGGACCGGATCGAACGAGACGCGGACCGATTTCGATTGTGGGTTCACGTTGAGCAGGAGCCGATCTGCCCGATCTGTGGTAAGGTCTCCCGATCAAGGCACAGCTGTTATTGCCGCTGTCTCCAGGATTTTCCCTGGCAAGGAGTTTCCGTCGAATTGTGGGCCAAGGTTGGGCGGTTTCGCTGTCGCAATTCTGCGTGCCCGCGCAAGATCTTCTGTGAACGGCTATCCCGCGTTACCCCCGCCTACGGGCGTCAGACGGAGCGAGCCTCGGAAATCGTCAGACTGATCGGCTACGTGGCCGGTGGTCTTCCGGGCCAGCGACTGCTCGCGAGATTGTCCATCCTCACCAGTGACGATACCGCTCTGCGCCGCGTTCGAAAGAAACCGGCGCAGGAGTTTTCCGTGCTCCCTATTCGCAACCTGGGCGTCGATGATTGGGCTTGGCGCAAAGGCCAAGACTATGGAACGATTCTGGTCAATCTTGACCTGCACTGGGTGGTAGACCTCCTTCCGGATCGAGCTGCCGAGAGCTTCTCCGCATGGCTGATGCAGCATCCGGAAATCGTGACGATTTCGCGAGATCGTTGCGGTCTTTATGCCGAAGGAGCGGTACTCGGGGCACCCCAATCTCAGCAGATAGCCGATCGTTTCCACCTCATCTTGAACCTCTCCGCGACGATGGAACGGGTGCTGGAGGAGCGCAGCCGACAACTGATCCTGCCACCGGCCGGCGACCCTGTGGCTGAGCCGCAACCACCCGCGGGCTGTGAGGCGAGCGTAGAGGCGCAGGCGCCGGCACTGCCCCGGCCTACACAGTCGCAACTGCGCCGACAACGTCGTCTGGAGCGCTACGAGCAAGTCGTCGCCTTGTTCAACTCCGGCCAGTCGCAGGCGGCGATCAGCCGCACTCTTGGGATAGAACGGAAAACGGTTCGACGCTGGCTGCGACGCGGACAGTTCCCAGAACGGAAGCCGCCGCACCGCCGCCCCCCGAAGGTGAACCAGTTTGCCGACTACCTTCAACAACGCTGGAATGAGGGTCGCCACAACGCATCCCGTCTCTATCGAGAGCTCCGGGAGAAAGGCTATCCAGGCAAACGCGCCATGGTGGCGCGTCTGGTGGCTAGCTTAGCTACTTTCCGGCGCAAAATTGAAGGGCTAATCCTTTCCGCTTCAGCGCCTCGCCACGCGAGAACCTGCACGAACGGCCAGATTTCGATCTGAAAACATTTTCGTTCGTTCCTGTCATTTTTCTCTTGACGTCCAAAACGGA
>DATGMQ010000028.1:0-31511 GCA_035293545.1 Alloacidobacterium sp.
CCTCCACTACGCTGCGCTTCGGCCGGGATGACAACTCATTTTTGGTTCACATCCAATCCGAAGATGCCCCCCCCAGGGTGCAAAAGAGAAAAGGCATGGCCTGGGCCATGCCTTTCTTATAGTTTAGCAAATTATGGGGTCATACTACGCCAAGCGTAAGTTGCTGATGGCTTGTGAGTTGGCGGGTAAGGGGGCTTGACAAGGTTTCGGGCGTTCGGGCTGTGGAAAACTCCGGCGGGAAGAGTTTCCCGGGAGGGTCAGAACTGAAGAGATTGCGGAAAAGTCATATAAGCGAAGCTTTCATTACCGCAAGCGGCTGAAGCCGTGCTGATTCTGCGCTGCTTATGACATAGCTGAAGCTATGCCCTTACGAAACTTTCCGAAATCGTGAATTTCCGGAGCCTCTTTAGCCCCGGCAACCAAAATATGAGCAGATAGCTGCCTCATTTCAAGCCTGTGATTAGCGTAGGAGGATGTACCCCTTACCCGAGCTTGTCGAAGGAATTTTTACGAGCCTCGGATTTCGTCTACGAGGTCAAGTTATTCGACATTCTCATGATTCGTTATTGTTAATGAGGCACCGGATCAGGCGGTTTTCGATTGGTTGCGAGCAGATCAAACCCGACACTGGATACAGCTACGAGCTCACGTTCGCGAATGCGTCGCTGGATTCCGATTGGGCTGCTTTCTCTATCGGCCCTGATCAACTATCTTGACCGGGGCAGTCTAAGCGTCGCGCTTCCTTTCGTCGGACGCGATTTGCATCTCGATCCGTTACAGCAGGGGTGGGCCCTTGCCGCATTTTCCATCACGTACACGCTGGCGCAGTTGCCGGCGGGATGGCTGGTGGATCGCTGGCCGCTGAAGTGGCTCTATGCGGGAGCGTTCGCGCTTTGGTGTCTGGCGTCTGCGGCAACCGGACTGGCCAGCGATCTATTCATGCTGATCTTCTTCCGATTGCTGCTGGGCATTGGCGAGTCAGTGTATGTGCCCGGCGGACTTCGGTTCATCAGCGAGCAGTTTGGCCCGACCGAGCGTTCCATTCCGACGGCAATTTTTGATGTGGGCTGCAAAATGGGCCTGGCTATTGGTCTGGTCATCGAAGCGTGGATCCTTCGCGACTTCGGCTGGCGATGGATGTTTCTTTCTACGGGTCTGGCGGGCCTGCTCTGGTTATTGCCCTGGCTGCTGCTGTATCCCACTCCCGCTCATTCGGTTCGTGTTCCACGCGCAGTTATGCCGCGGAAAGCGTTGATGTCGATTGTTCGGAACCGCAATGCGTGGGGAATGGCGGCAGGATGCTTTTGCTGGAATTATTTCTGGTATCTGCTGGTGGGCTGGGGACCGTCGTATCTCTATACAGTGCGGCACGTTTCATTGAGGTCTCTTGGCTGGGCAGCGGGTCTTTTGTACCTGATGATTGCCGGCAGCGAAATTGCCGGCGGCTGGATGACGACTGCGCTTCAGAGGCATGGATGGTCGGTGACGCGGGCAACCAAGTCTGTTATTGTTCTTGGTTTTTTGATTGGATTGCTCATTGTGCCTGCATGCATCACGGCAGACCGAAATCTGGCCTTCCTGCTTCTCTATATTTCTGCGCTTTCGGGCGTGGCGGTTTCCGGAGTTCTTGTTGTTCCCCAGCAATGCGCCGCACCGGGCCAGGTTGGAAGCTATGCCAGTTTCCAGAACTTCATTGGGAATTTACCCGGAATTCTTGGGCCGGTTATCACCGGATGGCTGGTCAGGCGGTTTGATTCCTTCATTCCTGCTTTCTCGCTTACGGCGCTTATCTGCTTTGCAGGAATAGCATGCTATGTATGGTGGGTGAGGTCGTTGAGGTATGAAGACGCACCCAAGTCCGGGTGAATTATCAGCCGAGATTGATGAAAGAGCAGGTCCTTCGCTGCGCTCAGGATGACAGTGTTGTTGCTGAATTCACGACCGAACAATCCCTAGCGATAGTCTGAAGCAAAGACATCGGCCTGATGATTCATTTCTTCCGGCGTGACGGCGCGCGGATATAGAAGCACGCGATAACGGAATGTCGCGGACTGTCCCTTCTCTATGGTGTAGTTGAAAGCCGGCTGCTTCGGGTCGAAGATTTTTCTGCCCAGAGGATTTGCGGCGAACAATCCGTAGCCGCGCGCATGCCAGTAGGTTGGGTAGCCAGGATTTTCAGGGTGATCGAGGATGGCGATGGCGACGGTCTTGCCATCTTTGGAGCCGGTGAGCGTGCACCAGCGTCCGCGCGTCCCCCAGGCCTGATCGCCGCGTTTGCCTTCACTGGTCAGGTAGATTCCGCTGGCGCCGGGAGAACCGGCATCGGCTACTTTGGTGGGGTTTCCGTTGGCATCGGTGAAGACACCACCTTTTTCCGTTGGAGATTCAAGCCAGCCGGCAACACGGATGCCGAGGAGCCCTTCCTTGTCGTCGTTGAAGACGGCGCGGTCGAGAGCTTTGAGTGTTGTGATCTGGTCGATGACGCGCGCGTCTCCCTGCGTTGAAAAGACGTAACGCGTGGTGTCATCGAGAATTTTTTCGCCTGCGCCGGTGATCCATACGGCTTCGACAACCAGTTCGCCGCGGTCGCCGCCGCTTTTTGTTGAAAGGATTTTTTCCTGATAGATGGACCCCATCTTGCCGCGGTTTTCAGGCTTGATGGCGTCGGAGTTGTTCCAGAAATCAAAGCCGTTGACGTTGCCGTAGTTGAACCACATTCCGGCGTGATGCGGGTGATCGACACGCTCGCCGGCGTGCGGAGTGAGCGGATAGCCGCGCGTGACTTCTGTTCCGCCGGGAGCGATAAGGGGAAAGAGCACCGGCTTTTTAAGCGAGGTTGGCCAAACATACGAAGTAAACGGCTGGCCGTTGATGGTGATATCGACGCGCCGTTGCGCTTCGTTTGGTGTTACCTGCACTCCCTTTTCCGATTGCTTTGCCAGTACGTTGTTATTGGATCCGAAAAGCAACAGCGAACAGAGCACGAACAGAGAGGCTCTAGCCGGCATAGGGCTTGCCTCCGACCAGCACCTGCTGCGTTTTGTCGTCGAAGGTGACTTTTTCGCCGGTCTGGATGGCGGCGACGTTCATGCAGAGCGCGATGGAGTGGCTGTAACCCGCGTCAATGCCGGCGTTCGGCGTCTTGCGTGAGCGGACGCACTCCATCCAATTGCGAACGTTGGCGGAGGTCATCGGGTCTGCGCCGGTGTTCGCGGATGTTTCCGCTTTTTGCGCTTCGCCCAAAGAAAAGGTTGGCAGCAGGTCTTCCTTCATGCCCATTTCGGCGGCTGCTTTCGCTTTGAGGCCACCTTCGGAGGTGACTATCTGCTTGTCCATATCGAGCATTCCGCCGACGGAGTAGTAGATTTCTTTGACGCCTCCGGCGGAGTTTGTCTGGCGCGAAGTGTAGAGGACCTGGAAGCCTTTGGACGGATCATCGAGTGGACCGTAGTCAAAGACAGCGGTCATGGTGTCCCAGTTTTTGCGGCCGTCTTTCCACGCGTAAATGCCGCCATTGGCGACAACGCTGCGCGGATGCGGATAGCCGGTGAACCAGTGCACAGTGTCGATCTGATGGACGAGCCATTGATCGGGAATACCGGAAGAGTATGGCCAGAAGAGACGGAACTCGAGATACTTTCGCGCGTTGAACGGCTCATACGGGCGGTTCATGAGGTAACGCTTCCAGTCGGTGTCCTGCTCTTTCAGGAGAGGCACAACATCGGGCCTGCGCCAGCGTCCGGGCTGGTTCACGTTCCAGGTCATTTCGACCATGACGATGTCGCCGAACTTGCCGGACTTGATGTACTCGGCTGCTTTTTGATAACTGGGCGTGCTGCGGCGCTGCGTGCCCACCTGGACGATTTTGCCCGTCTGTTTTACGGCATCGCGAAAGGCTTTTGCGTCAGCCATCGTATGTGCCGTAGGTTTTTCGACATAAGCATCGCGTCCGGCTTTGACTGCTTCGACGCCGTGCAGAGCATGCTGGAAGTCGGCGGTGGCGATGAGGACAGCATCGACATCTTTGCGGGCATAGAGTTCGTCATTATTACGGACCGGAGCAATGGAACCTCCGCCGCAAATCTTCTGGATGTAGGCTGCGCCTTCCTCGCGTCGTCTGTTCCAGATATCGGAGACGGCGACGAACTCAAAATTCATGTCCTGCGCATTTTGATGGAAGGCAGGAATCAAGGACTGCTTCATGCGGTCGCCGCAGCCTATGACTCCGACTCCGACGCGATCATTGGCGCCGATGACACGCGCATAGCTTTTCGCATTCCATGAGACTGCCGCTGTTGCCAGCGCTGCTCCACCGATCTTCAGAAAGTCTCTGCGATTGCTGTCTTGTATTGTCATTCCTTGACTCCGTGGTTTAGTTGTCGAATCGATATAAGGATACGGGAATTGAAAGGTCCTTTCTCAGGGAGACGAAGTTCCGGGCTAGAAAGTAATTTTCACCGATCCCTGAAATATTCTGGCCTGGTTTTGTGTGGTTGAGACCTGGCCGAAGGTTGAGGATGTCAGGACTCCGGCTTGTCCTGTTGTTCCGCCGAGGGTGCCCGTTGTATTTCCGGTTGGGATGTTGAAGTTGGGATGATTCAGCACATTGAAGGCTTCGAGACGCAAGATAGCAGACAGGCTCTCGTGAATTGGAAAGGTGCGGGAGATTTGAGCATCGAACTGATAGTTCGTGAGTCCGCGAAAAGAGTTCCTGCCAATGTTTCCGTAGGTTCCATATCCAGAGCAGGTGGCCGGCGAGATCGGCGTGGGACATCCGGCAGTGACCTGAGCGAAAGCGGCTGGATTGAGATAGCCACGGTTAGACGCGCCGGTTCCGGAACGTATGCCGTGATGAAGATAGACCGGGACTCCGGGAACCAGATTTGGACGGTCGTTACCTACGTTAGTGAATGAATTGTCTTGTCCGGCGGTTACGGTGAATGGAGCACCGCTGACGATATGCGCCAGAGGAGCGAACTCCCAGTTGTTGACCAGCAAAGAAGCGAACCGCGGAAGGCTGAAGTTGCTTCGGGTGACAAGAACGATATTTTCTACATTGCGGAAGTCGGAGCCGCATGGGCCGTAGTCCATTCCGGGGTTGTAGGGATTTTGCACGGTCGTTCCGGCAAGATCGCCCTGCGCGTCGGCAACGTTGAGACACTTCGACCAGGTGTAATTGGCAAGCAGGCTGAAATTCGAAGAGAGACGGTGCTGGACGGTAGTGATGAGACCGTTGTAGTTGGCCATGCCGGCATAGTTCACGAGCACCGACCCGCCGCCACCGCCCTGGTATTGATTGCCTTCCGCGGGATTCAGCGTGGTGAGGAGGAAGCGTTGATTCTGATTAGCTGTGGTGGAACATGGGGTTCCGGGTTTGCCTGCCGGCTTTCCGGCAGGGCCTGTGGTTATGACGCCGGTGCAACCCGTGCCTCCAGCACCCCAGACACCCGGGACGTAAACCGCTGGGTTAATCGGCGTTCCCATGGGAGCGTGCACTGTGTGGCTACCGATGTACTGAACCTGAAGCTGCCATCCCCTGCCGAGGTCGCGCTGTACGCTGGCTGTCCACTGCTCCGTGTAAGAGGGCTTGAAGTGAGGAGGCAGCACGATGTACTGAGACTGCGGAAAGAACAGCGCCTGGGAAGGCGTGGGAATAACGGGTTGCGGAAATGGATTCGAGGTGATTCCGCCGACAGACCATGGGCTTGAGAAACTCAGGGGACCGGAAGTCGAGGTCTGCGACTGGCTGATATTGGTGGCGAAGGGCGGATTCTGCTGCGTGCGCTGGCCGGTGAAGAAATTCACCATGTCATAGGCCAACTCCGCACCTGCGCGAATCACGGTTTTACCATCACCAAAGGGATCAAAGGACATACCCACGTTTGGAGAGAACTGCCAGGGTGAGTTTTTTGTGAACTGGCGGGGAACGCCTTTATCGCCATAGAAGAACGTCCCGGCCGGCGCATTTGGATAAATGGAGCTGACCTGATTGGCCAGAAATGCGGTCATATCGAAAACGGTTCCGCGATTGAAGACATCCACGGGAAGGTATTCCGGACTCCAGCGCAGGCCAGCCAGCAGGGTCAGCCGCTTCATAGCGTGATATGTGTCCTGAAAATACAAGCTGGGAATAGGACCGCGCAGCGCGTTCTGCTGCATTTTGCTCTGTTGAAAAGCGCTCATTGCGCCCATGAGGAAGTCCAGGTTGGCGTCGCCAACGGCGGTTCCTCCATTCGGGCCATTCGCGCTGTAGATGCCGCCGAAGGTGAAGTTGCCATTGGACTGGAACGCGTTGGAGATATTGAGCTGGTTCCAGACGTATTCTCCACCGAAGACGAACTGATGCTTGCCGCGCAGCATGGTGATGTCGTCGGCAAGGGCAAGAGAGTTGTCATTGAAGTGCGAGACGGAGTTTGTGCCTCCGCCAATAGTGAATTTGTTGGTCGCCGCCAATTGGAGTCCGTTAGGCACAGCCTGATAGAGATTGACTCCGAGGGTTGCTGCGTTGATGTCGTTGCCGGCATATCCGCGATTATTGCGGCGACGCAGCAAAGTGGCATGAGCGGTATTCACCATTCTCGGACTGATGGTATACGCCCAGCCCAGAGTAAAGGACTGCACACGCTGCAGGTTTCCGGATTGAGTGGTGATGAGGATGTTAGTGGGTGAAAAGAAGGCCGGGGCCTGATAGCCGTCAATGAAATACCGGCCGTAGAGGTTATTGTTTGGATTGATGGTGTAGTCGACGCGGGTGACAAACTGGTTATCTGAAATTTGTGATGGGATGGCGTAGGAGACCAGTCCACAATTTTGCGTATCAACTGCGGGGTTAATTGCGGGCAGATATTTCATGAGGTTGAGCGATTGCTGATTGTAGGCGGGCGGGCTGGGGTATTTATCGTTGTCCAGCTTCGCGCCTGTCAGTGGATCGACCAGTTGAAGAAATTTTCCATTTGATGTGCAGTTCGGCCCGTCTGTAACGGAGAAATCGCCTGCGAGATTTGCCGCAGTCGGTACATGGGCCTGGGTTGCCGCCTGAGATTGTTTTGCCTGAGTGCGTTGATATCCGGCAAAGGCGAAGAGCTTGTCTTTCAGAATCGGGCCTCCGAAGGTGCCGCCAAACTGGTTCTGGTGCAGTGTGTCCTTCGAGGTGGAGAAGAAGTTTGTGGCATTGATGTAGTTGTTGCGAATGAACTCGAAGGCTGATCCGTGATAACGGTTCGTTCCAGAGCGGGTGACGACGTTGACCAAGCCTCCAGTGTGTTGACCATTGGACGCGCTCAACGCGGTGGACTCTACGCTGAATTGACTGACAGCGTCGGGAAACGGAAACGGAAGATTGCCGTTGGCCATGTAGTCGTTGTTGTCGCCGCCATCCAGCCGCCACATGGTTGTGTTGCCCATGCCGCCTGCGATCGAGACGGAGATGGTCTGATAGGAGTATTTGCTGCCGGTAAAGTCGCCGGCTGGAGCCGACGTTGAGCCGCCTGAAAGAGTAATGAGGGCTGTCATCTGACGTCCATTGAGCGGCATCTCGGTAACCGTCTGCTGGTCAATAGTCTGCTTGAAAGAGCTGTCTTCTGTCTGCAGAGCGAGTCCTTCGGCTTTGACCTCGACATGCTGGTCCGCGGCGCCAATGCTTAAAGCCGCATTCACACTGATGCTGCTGCCGACCTCAAGAACAATGTTGGCCTGGGTGTAATGCTGAAAGCCGGGAGCAATGACATCAAGCGTATACACGCCGACGGGAATATTGGGAAAGCTGTAGAGACCGTCCGCGCCGGTTGCGGTGTTGTGCTTCACGGCGGTTGCGTTGTCAGTGATGGTGACGGCGGCATTCTGGACTACGGCGCCTGTCTGATCAGTGACGGTTCCCTGAATGCTTGCGGTGCCCGCAGCCTGGGGTCTGGCCGGCGGCATATAAATGGTTCCAGCGATCAGCAAAATCCCGATTGGACGAAGTCTGCGCAGTATTGCCGCTGCCGAAAGATTTGTGTGCATTGTGAGCCTCCCGGAAATCGATCTGCGGTCATTTTTTAGAAGAACGCAAATGTTGGATTTGCACCTTCATCCGTCCGGCAGCGATCTGTGTCGCTGCTCTGACGGTGCTTTGCAACATGAAGTCAGGCAGAAAAACTTTAAGGATAGAGATTCGAGGTCTGACCACATTCAAAGCGCGAACAGTTTCGTGGAGTGAATATGGAGCTGTCAAGAACAAAGTCGGCATTTCGGCAAGCTTGTTTCGCAGCGCGGTACAGGAGGGCTGATTTTAAGACCGCATTTCGATTCGATGAAAAGCGCGAGCGCGAAGACAAACTGGACTGGAGCGGCTGGGGAGCGACTTCTTAGTCAGAGAAAATTATCTGAAATAAGATATTAGAAGCTGCGGAAAAGCCTTCTGAGCGGAGATTTCGTTACCTCAGCGGCTGAAGCCATGCCCTTAGGAAGCTTTACCAAACACGAGTTTTTCCGCAGCCTCGCAACAGGCGTGCTTTTTTCTGGATACTCCCAGGCGAATAGGTGCCGTTTCGGCAGCATTCTACGTATCAATTGCGCGTTTCAGGTGGTTCAAGCAGTATCTCAACCTGAGGCCAGTGGTTTGACCTCGCTCCCCGGCACTTTTGACATTTACCAGAGCAGCTTCAAGCCGAACTGGACCTGTCGCGAAGTGGTCGTGGTGCTGGAGATTGCTCCTGCTGTTCCGGAAACTCCGGATGGGGTGAAGACAATAAGATTCGGCGTGTTGAAGTTGGCGCGGTTCAGCAGGTTGAAAATTTCAGACCGGAATTGGAGTGTCAGCCGCTCACGCAGTGCAGTATTTTTTACGGCGGAGAAGTCCCATGTGCCCAGGCCCGGACCGATCAGCGTGTCACGTCCTAAATTGCCGTAGAAACCGCTGTTTGGAGGCGGCTGAAGGAATGCATCGGGATTGAACCATTGTGAGGGCCTGCCGATGATTGCGGAGCCTCTGAAATTTGGATTGGCAAATGGCCTGACCGGATTGCGGGTGTCTCCATTGTTGGATGGGTTGTAGCTGAGCTGTGGAGTAAATGGGAATCCGGATTGGATCGTAGCGATGCTGTTCACGGACCAGCCGCTTACGGCTGTGTTGGCAAAACCGGAGAGACTGTTGGCGAACGATTTGTTGCGTCCGAAGGGCAGCATATAAACGGCGCTGATGACACCGATATGCCTGACGTCGTAAGTGGCAGGGCCCCAATCGGCGTGTAAGTCATATGGATTTGATACGAGGCCCGGAGCATTTCCAGCTGCTGTTGCGTTGAGCGAATCTCCGTTATCGAGGGCTTTTGACCAGGTGTAGACACCGCGCAGCGAGAGATCATGGCTGAAGCGATGATTCAAGTCTACTTCCAGCGCATTGTAACTGCTGTGTCCGGCTGAGAACCACGTCCAGGTATTTGCCAGTGCTGGATTCGCTTTGGGCGTGCCTGCCGGGATGTAGAAGGACCCGGCAGGCACAGGCGAGTGCGCCAGCGGCGCCGGAAAATTGGCAGGATATTCGGTTGGGCACGGCGATGCGGGGCAGATTGTCGGAACCGGCTGATTGCCATCGATGCCGATCAACTGGCGATAGCCATGCGAGCCAAGATAGCCCACGATCAGAGAAGTGTTCGGCGTGATTTCCTGCTCGACACGAAGAGAGTAGGAGAGCAGCGTGGGCATTTTGACGTCGGGCTGTACGCCTCCGGGAACGAGCAAAGCTTTTGCCGGGGGCGGGGCCTGGGGATCGATGGGCAGCTTGGATACCGGCAGCGAAGCGACGCTATACGTGGGATTGAAGGGCGCGTTCTGGTCCATGCGGTATCCGAGATCGTCGAGCAATTCGTTATAGATTCCGAAGCCGGCGCGGACTACGGTCTTTTCGGTGAGTGGACTCCAGGCCAAACCGATGCGCGGTTCCGGGAGAAATTTAGCATTGTTGACGGTGAAGGCATTGTCACCGATGTGGGGCTGGCTGGAAATTACGCCGTTTGTGAAGGTGTAATTCGCTGCGCGACCATGGGCTTCATTCCAGCCGGTTGAGAATTCTCCGCGGAAGCCCAGACTCAACGTCAGCTTCGGATTCAGACGAATTACGTCCTGCGCATAGAGTGCGCCGAACAGTGAGCGCCAGTTCATTTCAGTTGGCGACGGGCTATAGAGAAAGCTACTGGTGGTTCCTGCGAGGAATGTCTGGAGACTGGTGAATGTTGCCTGTCCGTATTGGCTGAGATTGATGGTTTCGTTTGACTGAAAGGGTTGGAACCATGCGCCGAAACTGAATTGATGCGGGCCATGCGACCAAGTCACGCGGTCTTCAAACGTATAGAGGTTGCGAACGATGGGAAGATTGCTTCCATTGTTGCTTCCCGCAAGGCCGACCTGGGCCTGGGGATTGGAGGCCGCGCTTCCACCGACAACCACTGCCCCGACGGGGCGTCCGGCGAGAAAGCCGGGAACATTCGCAGCGGGAGTGCCGGGTGTCGGTTCTCCGGTAAAGAAATAGCCTGCACGCGAATAGCCCACGCGAGCCAGATTCAGCAACGAAGGCGAGAAGATATGAGTTTCTTCGAGACTGAGCACCTGCTCACGCAGAGTGAGGATGTCAGTGCTGTAGGGATTGGCTGTGGTCGGTGTGAAGTCGGAACCGTCATCCATAGTGTAGATCGCGGAGAGCAGATCGTTTGGAGAGAACGTATGATCGAGCCTCGCGGTCCCGAAATCTTCACGAATAGTTTGCAGCGGACTGCTGAAAACCTCGGCGATGCCGTTGAAGTCGGGAGCATCCGGCGGAGGGGTTGGCCATAGGTCAAGGAGCGGCTTCACACTGTCTACTGCTGCGGCGCGCGAAGCGAGATCAGGCACGAAAGCCACGGATGTCTGATGGAGATGCTGGCGATACCCTTCGTAATTTGCAAAGAGAAAAGTCTTCTCTTTGCGCAGCGGTCCGCCAAGCGACGCGCCGAACTGATTGCGCTGAAATGGAGGGGCTGATCCCTGATCGAAGTAATTCGGCGCATCGAGAACATTGTTTCGCAGGAAGTCATATGCGGAGCCGTGCAACTGGTTTGTTCCGGATTGGGTGACGATGATGACCTGCGCGCCGGGACGCTTTCCGTATTCAGCGCCATAGGAATCGCGAAGCACGTTGAATTCGCGGACAGCCTCGACGCCGAGCAGCTGCTGGCTGGGGCCGCCGGGCTGCATGTTGTTCTCGGCAGCGCCGGTAAACTCGACTCCATTGAGAAGAAACAGGTTCTGCTGCGGACGGTTGCCGGAGACGGCGAAGTTGTTGCCGGTGGTTGAATTGGAGACGCCGATGCCGCCGGTCTTTTGCGAGGTGAAGTTTACGATGCCGGGATTGAGGGTCAGCAGGAGGTCGTAACTGCGGCCATTCAGGGGCAGCTCTTTCACCTGCTGCTCGGCGACCAGCCCTGAAATGTCCTGCGCAGTCACATCGACAACAGGAACATTTTCATCGACAGTCACCTGTTGTTTGACTTGCCCTACCTGCAGAGTCAGGTCAGCAGTTGCGTCCTGACCAACAACCAGAAGAATGCCTTTACGTACCTGCTCGGCAAAGCCGTCTTTTGCGGCGCGGACTTCATAGCGGCCGACAGGAAGCTCAAAGAACCGATACTCTCCAGCCTGATTTGTCTGGGCGGCACGCGAAATTCCCGTATCGAGATTGGTAGCAGTGATGGAAGCCCCGGCCATCGTTGCGCCTGATGGATCAGCGACTCGTCCTGACAGATTCGCGGACACCTGAGCTTCTGCCTGGAAGATGCTGAGGACTATGACGCAGAGCAAAAGGGCAAACATACGCGCAGGGGTGGACGACATTCTTCTCCTCATCGATGGCCTGAAGTTCATGGAACAGCGGGATGTTTCGTAAGATCAGTATAGATAAATTGCAATGGATTAAATCGTAATTTTTAAACGTATCAATACGGATATTCTCTCGGCATGGTTAAGATTCTTTCCCACTCTTCATGCTGCTCTTCTGTCATCGGATGACGGCGGTTTACAGCTATAGAAATCCTTCGCTCGCAGGGTAGAATGCACACAAGATACTCAGGCCGATTTGGTTATGCATGGTTCCCGCGGACAAGCACGTTTTTCTGAATACATATCTTTCGCGGCCGTGCCATTCCGCGCTGCTATTTTCGTGCTCATGCTCACGGCTGTTGGGGCTCTAGGGCAAAAAGCTTCTCAAACACCACCAAGCCAAGCAGCGATTCACGGGGTGGTTCTGGATTCATTGGGTAAGCCGGTTGCCGGCGCATCGGTGCGCCTTGAACAGGCAGGCGGCGATGCAGATATTCAAACGACGACAAAGGATGACGGCAGGTTTTTTATCGCTGATCTCCATGCCGGCACCTATCGTATTCATGCGGAGAAATCAGGGTTAAGCAGCAAGGCTGTTACTGCCAATGCGCCGGCGGGCGATGTCAATCTCACACTGGTCATTGAGATAACAGATGCTGCGAGCGGCCCGGCTTCATCTTCAGAGGGGATGACATTCGCTGACAAGCCTAACTTCACGGTGGCCGGCATTACTGACTGGACAGCAGCGGGCGGCCACGGATCGGATGTGACACTGCGAACCAGCGAAGCGCTTGCGCGCGAGACCACCTCGCTCAAGCCTGCGAATCCGGAGGGTGGCGCATCGGGAGCTTCGCCGGCGGGTGAGTCGGAGGCAGGATTACGAGCGGCGGCAGCTCAATCGCCAAAAAGTTTTGAGGCCAACCGTGAGCTTGGCAAATACTGCCTGCGCATGAAGAGCTATCGCGAAGCGATTCCGCCACTCCGCGCTGCGTACGAGATTGATCCGGCGAATTACGCCAACGAATATGATTTAGCGCTTGCGTACAAAGGGGCCGGGGAATATATGCAAGCCCGCGAGCATATTCAGAAACTGCTGGCATATAAAGAAGATGCTGACCTGTATCGCGCGGCTGGAGATGTGGACGAGGCCACGGGAGATGCTCTGTCAGCTGTCCGCGAGTATGAGCACGCGGCGCAACTTGATCCCAGCGAGCAGAATTACTTCGCCTGGGGCTCGGAACTGCTGCTGCATCGGGCCGTATGGCCGGCGACTGAGGTCTTCAGAAGAGGGGCCAAGGCACATCCGAAATCTGAACGGATGCTGGCGGCGCTGGGTGCTGCTCTTTTTGCCGGCGCTCTTTACGACGAGGCGGCCTTGCGGCTGTGCGATGCTTCCGACCTGAATCCATCTGATCCGGATCCTTATTACTTTCTAGGGAAGATTGATATAGCGGCGCCGACGACGCTTCCCTGCGTTGAGCCTCGTCTCAAGCGATTTGCGAAAGAACAGCCTGGCGATGCACAAGCGAACTATTACTATGCAATGGTCAGATGGAAGCAGATGCCATTGTCATTGAGTGCCAGCGACATGCAGTTGATTGAGACGCTATTGAACAAGGCTGCGGCGATTGATCCGAAGTATGGCGAGGCATATCTGCAGCTGGGAATTTTTTATTCTTCAGTTAAACACGATTTTGAAAAGGCGATTGGTTTTTACCAGAAAGCCATCGAGGCGGAACCGCAGCTCTCTGACGCTCATTACAGATTGGGCGTGGCATATGAGCGAACCGGACAGGCCGAGAAAGCGCACCGAGAATTCCAGCTGCATGATGAGATTGAGAAACAGCAGGCAGCAGCGGTGGAGCAGCAGCGCCGGGAGATTAAGCAGTTTCTTGTGGTCCTGCAGAAGGTGCCAGTGTCACACTAGCACTTGTTAGGTTTAGCTGATTCGAACACGGCATGAAGGTTACTCAAAACGAGAGTTAGAAACAGCTACCCCAGGTCTCAAAATCGAGACCTGGGTTACGGCTGTTTTGCGGATGGGTTTATTTGGTTACTGTGATGGTGATGGCGGTTGAGGTGGAAGCGGTGTAGTTCGTGTCTCCGCTGTACTTGGCAGTGATGGAAGCCGTTCCGCCGTTGTTGTTATTGTTGTTGCTGCTGCCTCCGCAGGCGACTGCGCCGGAGACCATGATGGCGAAGACGATCAGGCCCAGGAGGGCGCGCCAGCTACGTCGACGGGCCGGGATGGCGAGGAAGAAGACGCAGGCCATGGCAGCAGCTCCGCCGGAGAGGCCCCAGGGGAAGGTGGCTTTTTCCAAAGCAGCCGTTTTGACGGCTCCGAGCTGGCTTCCGGTAAGGGTGATGCTGGCTGTGGATTGAACGAGACCCGTAGTAGAGCTGTATCCCTGCTGCAAACTGGTTGCGCTACCGATGGCCGTCGAGCCGTTGAAAAGCTGGACTGTACCGCTTGGAGGCGCGCCGAGACTGTTCGCAGTTACGGCAACGGAGATGGTGACGGAGGCGGCTGAACCGACGCTGTTTGCACTCGAGGAGGCCGCGGTGGTGGTTCCGGCCTGAACGATAGTGAACGGGACAGACGTACTGGTGCTTCCGTTAAAGCTGGCATCACCGTTGTACGTCGCGCTGATGTTGTGCTGCCCGACAGAGAAGCTCTGCGAGGCGAGCTGATAATTGCTGTAAGTAGCTGCGCCATTGCTGGCAAGGGCTGCGCTGGCCAGAGCATTGCCGTTGTCGCTGAAGTTTACGGTTCCGGTGGGAACTCCATCGGGAACAATATGCCCGTTGGAATCGGTTGTGGAATTATTACCGTAAGGCTGAGCAACGGCGAAGTTGAACAAGCCATAGGGAATGCTGTTGGCTGATCCGGTGTAAGAGTTGCCTGTGGAGGGATCGTAGATATTAATGTTGAGGGCGGTCGTGCTGCTCTCCGGCGTTATGTTGACAGTGACACTATTGGATTTACTGCCGGAATATGTGCTGTTGCCGCCATAATATGCATAGACACTGTAGCTTCCGCCCGGCAATGTATTGTCGCTGCCACTGGCTGTGCCATTGGTGAGCGTCAGGAAGCCGGTGGCGCCACTATTGGATACTCCGCTCGTATTGAGGATGCTTACATCGCCCGTTGCAGCGGTCGGGTTCACGCCGACGTTGTAATTCAGCACTGTTCCATGCTGGACATTGATGGCGCTGGTCGAGCCATTAATCTGCAGACTGGTTGAACTGCCGGTGAAGACGGCGTTTTTCCAATTGGCGATCAACTGGGCTACATCAACGCTGCCGAGGCCGGATGCCGCATCGTATCCCGCGCCTGCGTTGTAGCCGGTGAGAAAGCTGTTTGATCCACAGTTGGTAGTGCCGGATTTGCAAACCACCGAATTATTACCCGCGGTTACATCGTGAAAGACTGCTGCGTAGAGACTCGGGTTAGAGGCAAGATTGTAAAGGACATTGTTTGCCTGTCCCAGGCGCAGCGATGCGTTGCCAGTTCGCGCAATCTCTTCCTGCAGGACCAGCGCTAACATACCGGCAAAGGCGGGCGCGGCTGCGGATGTTCCACCTACGCCGGTGAAGGTAGTGCTGCTGGTGAAGGAGCCGCCTGAAGTCTGGCAATCTGTAGAGGTTGTGCTCGAGCCGTTAATGACATTGTCAGAGCATACGACCCAGGTCGCTCCATAGGCTTCATCTGCGGCAAGCAGCGAGACATCGGGCACGGCGCGGACGGCTGAACTGCCACTGCCGCCGATGGAGCTGGGTACCACTCCGCTCTGGAAGGACGGCTGAGCGTAACCACCGGCTGTACATGTAACGTTGCCATTGTTGTCTTCGGTGGATTCAGTGCAGCTGCTTATTCCGCCGCCGCCACCTACGATGTTTGTGTTTCCATTACTGTCTTTGAAAGCGGTATTTGTGGTGTAGCTTCCGCTATTCGTAGCCGGCGAATCGTTCCATGGATTTTCGGGAATGTAGCTGAGTGCGGTGCGGTAATAGCTGGAAGCGGCGTTGGCGGTGTTTACGTAGGTTGCAAAGCTGCTGCCGAGCACATTAAAGTCTGTTCCACCGACGGCGATATTGTACGGGGTGGATGCCAGGCCGCTGACGGCAAGACCGTCGGAAGCTACGGTTTCGGTATTTTGATTGTCGCAGCCAGCAGAGCCGCTGTCGCCGGTAGAGACAGTAACGCTGATGCCCTGCGCTGCCGCCTGCTCCCATGCATTGAAAATCTGCTGGTTACCGCTGGTGAGCTCAAAAGCTTCGCAGAGCCCAAAGCTGACATTCAGGATGCTGACATCATTGTCATTGAGGGCGCGGTAAATGGCGAGGAAGAGGCCGTTCTGCAGATCAGTGTTCGCCGCAGTATAAAAGTTGACGGTGGCACCGGGAGCGATGCCGCCGGAGACTTCAACATCAAGCATGGCTTCAATGGAGTCGCCATTGATGCCCGGATCGTTACCGTCGATGATGACGTTCGGCTGATTGGAGCCGTAGCTCGCCGGCAGGAAGGCGGCTCGGTAAAGCTGGACGTCCTGGGCAGTGATATTGCCATCGCCAGCGATGCCGATGGTCACGCCGGAACCGTCATACGTATTGCCGCCAACAAGCGAGCTGATCTGGGAGTAATTACCGTTCAATGCCTGGATGGGGGTGTCGTAAATGGTCGCAGCATCGGCCGGCGAGGTAAACAGGAACTGATCTCCCTGCTTGTTCTGTAATGTCAGATCGGGCTTGATGCGTTTTGCCTCGGTATCGAAGTGCGCGGGAGTCTTGATGGCTGCTCCACGCTTCGGGCGGAAGTCATTCAGCTGCGCTACTCCAGCGATGACCGGCGCTAATGCTGCTGGGATCTGTGGGTCGGTGGAGTTGGCGAAGTGCTGTTCCCCGTTCACGAAATATTTATGGATGGAGGTGTGGAAGGCCTGCTGGATCTGGGCGACGTTTCCGGAGAAGATGACGACGTTGCGGGCGGCCGGGATTTTATCGACGGTGAATCCCTGGGACTGGAGCCATGCGGTGACGGTGGTGAGGTCGGTGTCGCTGATGCCGTAGCGCCGGCCGAACTGGGCGGGAGTGAGCCACTTGCGGTAGTTGGGCGAGTTGGGGTTCTGGAGGTCGCCGAGGTATTGCCTGAGGGCCTGCTCCTGGGTGTCACTGCGTTTGAGGATGAGCATGATGCGTCCGGTGGACATGGAGCCGGGCGCCGCTCCCTGATCGAATTGCGGTTTGGCCAGCGGATGCACGTTGTGCGCGAGGGTGACGCGCTGGTCAGGATTGACGGCCTGCGTGACCCGGTTAGGGACGATGACGGCTTCAGGCTGCGTTTGCGCGAAAGCCGAGGCAGTGAAGGCGAACAGACCGGCGGCTACGAACGCGGCCAGACGGGAGACGGTACGCGGGGAGCTGTGTGTATCTGACATGGCCATCCTGTGAAATTGCTGGTTGTTGCATGGAAAGTGTTACCGAGGAAACAAAGGAAAGGCAAGTCGCATTCTGCGATGCTGTGGGTCGTGAATAAGTATAGGGCAAGGCGCCGGTGCATGCGCAAATGGTTTTTCTCCTGCCAGGGACTGCATAGTAGTAGACCTCGGATTGGGGATTTTGTTTCGCGGCGGTTTGGGATTTTGTTTTGCTGTGGTGTGAATTGTTGGGGAAATCTACCGTATAGAGCACCGTTCATGCCGGTGCTATCGAAAAGCAGGTCCTCGCTGCGCTCAGGAGGACAAATCGTTTTGAGCAGCGCGGATTATAGCGGGTATTTTCCGGCTTCGATGGCCTGGCGAGCGAGGGTGCGGCCTATCTGGATGGTGTCTGCCGGTTCGTGCCTGACGAGCCGGCGCAGGATGGCGAGCTGGGTGCGCAGCATGTCGCCTTCAGCGACAGCAGCGAGCACACGGCGGGCGGCTGGTTCCAGGATGGTCATGGCGTGGGCGGTGTAGTACTGGGTGGCTAAAACCCCCACGTTTGAATTGCCCAGGTCCCCTGTGTGGACCTGGGGCACCGCGGTTCCGTGACCCATTTTTCCGGCGCGGAGGAGCGCGGATTCTATGGCGTAGATTTCGATGAGCATGTCGGCGAGGTCGGCCATGATCTCCTGCTGATCGGCGAGGTTGGCCATGTATTTCTGGCTGGCGGCCCCGGCGGCCAGCAGGGCCAGTTTTTTCGCGTTGGCGAGGATTTGGGCTTCGCGACTGAGGGCGTCGGGTTCGGCATCGTCAAAGTTAGGCGAGGGCGGGGACATGACCTCGTCCATGAGCTGCTTGATGGCGGCGAGCAGCGGGAGCTGGCCGGTCATAGCGCGCTTCATGAGGAAGCCGGTGATGATGAGGCGGTTGATTTCGTTGGTGCCTTCGAAGATGCGGTTGATGCGGGCGTCGCGGTAAGCACGCTCGGCCGGGTACTCTTCGACGTAGCCGTATCCGGCGTAGATCTGGACAACGTGATCGACGACGGTGTCGAGCATCTCGGAACCCCAGACTTTGAGGATGGAGCACTCAACGGCGTATTCCTCGATGCGCTTCTGAATCTCGCGGGAGTTGTGGGCCTCGCTTTCGGGAATGCCGGCCAGGGCGGCGTCGATCATGCCTACTGTGCGGTAGGTCATGGCTTCGCCGACGAAGATGCGGGCGGTGGAGTCGGCGAGCTTTTGCTGGATGAGGCCGAAGTCGGAGATAGACTTGCCGAAGGCCTTGCGGTCTTTCGCGTATTTGATTCCGTTGCCGAGCGAGGTGCGCGCGCCGCCGATGCAGGCTGCGCCCAGCTTGAAGCGGCCAATGTTGAGGATGTTGAAGGCGATGTGATGGCCCTTGCCGGCTTCGCCGAGCAGGTTTTCGACGGGCACTTTGCAGTCGGAGAGGATCAAGGGGCAGGTGGACGAGCCGCGAATGCCGAGCTTGTGCTCTTCTGCGCCGACTGTCAGGCCCGGGGTGTTGCGCTCGATGAGGAACGCGGACATTTTCGTCTTGCTCGGGTCGGGGTCTTTGGGGTCGGCAATTTTGGCGAAGACGGTGAAGAGGTCGGCGAAGCCTGCGTTGGTGATCCACATTTTTTCGCCGTTGAGGATGTAGTGCCGGCCGTCATCGGAGAGCACGGCGCGGGTGCGGATGTTCATGGCGTCGGAGCCGGATGAGGCTTCGGAAAGCGCGTAGGCGGCGATCCATTCCCCGGCGGCGAGCTTGGGCAGGTACTTTTCTTTTTGCGCGTCGGTTCCGTACCAGACGATGGGGAGCGTGCCGATGCCGACGTGCGCGCTGAAGGCGACGCTGAAGCTGGCCAGCACCGACATGCGGTCGGCGATGATGGCGGAGGTGACCTTGTCCATTTCGAGGCCGCCGTAAGCTTCAGGGACGTCGACAGCCATCAGGCCGAGGTCGCCGGCTTTTTTGAGCAGACCGCGGGTGGTGACAAAGTCTTTGGACTCGATGGCTTCCGATGCGGGCAGGACTTCGTTCGCGGCGAACTGCGCGGCAGTCTCGGCGATCTGGCGCTGCTCGTCGGAGAAGTCTTCGGGCGTGAAAATGTCGGCGGGCTGGCGCTCTTCGATCAGAAAACTGCCGCCGGTGACGGCTTTGGCGGGAGCGGAGGTGGTAGCGGTGGCCATGTTTGAGGATGCTCCTGTTTTTGGTGCAACGGAGCATCTTACGCCTGTTTTGTGAAGATTGCGTGGGCGGTCAGGTGGCGGCCTGTCCGGTTACGAGTAAAATCTGATAATATGATTTTATGAAACGACTAGCCATCAGTGTTACGGATGCGGCTCGGAACTTCGCCGATTGCGTCAATCGTGCGCATTACCAGAACGTGACATACGTACTGCTGAGGAATGGAGCGCCGGTTGCGCGGCTGGTGCCGGACGGCGGGAAGGTATGTAAGGGACGTGCTTTGGCGGAGACATTGTCCATGACGCGTTTGTCGGGCGAAGAGGCGCGAAGCTGGAGCAGCGATCTTGCATCCGCCCGCAAAGCTTTGAAGGCTCCGGTTGATAAATGGCGCTGATCTACAAATGACACTGATTTTGGATGCGGACGTCATCATAGGCGGGGAAAAGGGGACCTTCGATCTTCATCGATGGGTAGGTTCTCGTCCAGATGACGAGTTTGAAATTGCCGCCATCACTGTCGCGGAACTTTGGCATGGCGTGGAGCGGGCTAGAGGCGTTCACAAGACACGCCGACGCAAATATCTTGACGCTATTCTGGAGGTTTTGCCTATCGTTCCTTACACGGAGCAGACGGCATATGAGCATGCTCGTCTGTGGGCAGAACTGGAATCATCCGGGAAAATGATCGGATTTTATGACGTGATCGTAGCCGCTACGGCTTTAGAGCGCGGCAGCGGCGTGGTCACATTTAATAAACGGCATTTTGAACAGGTGAAGGGGTTGCTAGTGGTTCAGCCTGAGTAGCTGGCTATTCAGTAGGTGCCAGGGTTGACATTGTGCTATCCCACCCGTTGCTTCGCAAAGGATGGGGCACCCCGGCAATTCATCAATTCAAACATTCAAATACCCCCGCTGCACCCATGCCGCCGCCTACGCACATGGTGACCAGTCCGTAGCGGAGGTTGCGGCGTTTCATTTCGTGGAGGAGGGTGGCGGTGAGTTTGGCTCCGGTGCAGCCGAGTGGGTGGCCTAAGGCGACGGCTCCGCCGTTGACGTTGATTTTGGCGGGGTCGAGTCCGGCTTGCTGGATTACGGCTAATGCCTGCGCGGCGAAGGCTTCGTTCAGTTCTATGAGGTCGATCTGATCGAGGGTTAGTCCGGCGAGTTTCAGGGCTTTGGGGATGGCGAAGACGGGGCCTAATCCCATTTCTTCGGGCAGGCATCCGGCGGTTGCGAAGCTGACGAATCTTGCCAGCGGTTTAAGGTTCAGGGCCTGCGCTCGTTCTGATGACATGACGATGGTGGCGGCAGCTCCGTCAGAGGTTTGCGACGAGTTCCCTGCTGTAACGGTTCCTTTGGCGTGGAAGGCGGGCTTGAGTTTCGCGAGTGCTTCGAGGGATGTGTCGGCGCGAGGGCCTTCGTCTCGCTTGAATTCGCTCACTTTTACTTCGGGCTTAGCGGGATTCTTGGTCGGCGTGGAATTTGTCACCGTGACAGGCACAATTTCTTCGTCGAACCTACCGGACCGGGTTGCAGCCAATGCTTTTTCGTGGCTCTGGAGGGAAAAGGCGTCGGCCTGCTCGCGGGTGATGGCGTATTTTGCGGCCACGCGCTCGGCGGTGAGGCCCATTGAGAGATAGGTGTCGGCATAGTGCTCGACGAGCCAGGGATTGGCACTTACTTTGCGGCCTCCCATCGAAATCATGCTCATGGATTCTGTTCCTCCGGCGAGCATGACCTCAGCCGAGCCTGAGCGGATACGGTCGGCGGCGATGGCGATGGATTGCAGTCCCGACGAACAAAACCTATTGATAGTCATGGCTGAGGCTTCGACCGGCAGGCCGGCGCGCAGGCTGGCGATGCGGGCGACGTTCATTCCCTGCTCTGCTTCGGGCATGGCGCAGCCCATGATGACGTCTTCGATCTCTTTGGGATCGAGGGCGGGGACCTTGTCGAGCGCGCCTTTGATGGCGATGGCGGCGAGATCGTCGGGGCGGGTGAAGGACAACGATCCTTTTGGAGCCTTGCCGACGGCGGTGCGAACGCTGCTTACGATGACTGCTTCTCTCATTGCCATTACCTCAACTTCGGAAATCTACGCCAAGTCGCTAAGGACGCCAAGTTTCTGTAAAGCGAATCGCAGAGGACCGCGGAGATCTCACTGAGTTCGCAGAGAAAAAATCTTCACCACGGAAAGCACGAAGGATACAGAGAGCAAACTTTTAATCATCACTCGTTTCCCTGCAGAGTCATCCATGTGCCGTTTTTGAAGTAGTGGATGATGGATGATTTTTCAATGCGAGCGTCTTTGATGCCGTCGTGGTCGAAGGGACCGTATGTCCTGTTCGCTAGTGTTTCATTCATGATGTCTGGAGATGCGGGATCGATGCCGCGCGCATAGCCCAGGATGCCGGTTTCATCGTGCGGGTCGGCGGTGTCGGTGTCGGGCTGGGCGGCTATTTCTGCCGGCTTTGAGGCGGAACCGGCCCAGTAGATCAGTAATGTTGAGGTTCCGTCCTGTGAGCAGAGCACGGCCCAGTCGGTGGAGCCTTTTTCGCGAAATGCTCCGTGGATGACATTTTCAGGCGCGCGTGCTTCATAGGTTTGAGGGACCATGCAGCGGCGTTTTTCGAGATCGCGAAGCACGGGAGCGGGAAGATCGGGGAAGCTGTCGGGCGGGAGCATGCGAAAGGCGTAAGTTTGGTCGCCTTTGTGGCCGTGGATGACTTTTTCGGATTCCTGGGCAGATGCGACGAGCGGTACGGCGATCAAAGTCCCGACCAGAATGAACTTGCATTTGTTTGTCATTGCACAGTCTTCCTATAGCTCTCAGTGGATGCCACACACGAGAAGACTGCAGGTCCCTCCGCTCCGTCGCTGGGCGACTCCGGTCGGGACGACAATTTTGATTGTTTCGCCTGAGCAATCATTATTAATTCCTGAGTGGCTTTCCTGTTTTCAGCGTGAAGGCGATACGTTCCTGTGTTTTGGGCTCGCCGCAGAGCGAGAGGAAAGCTTCGCGCTCGAGATCGAGCAGGTATTGTTCGGTGACGAAGGTTCCGGGCGTGAGGCTGCCTCCGCAGAGAATGCGCGCGATGTGATGCCCGATTTTTGTGTCGTGGTCGCTGATGTATTCGGCCTGGCGCATGAGGTGGACGCCTAGTTTTAATGTTGCGGCGACCTGGTCGCCGGGTACCGGAATCTGCGTGCGCGGAGTGGGCGCGGCGTAGCCGTTTTCGGCGAGGTAAACGGCGGTTTCGCGCGCATCGAGCAGCAGGCGCTCGCGGTTGAGTGTGATCTTGTCGGATGATTTCAGCAGGTCGAGTCCGCGGGCTTCGGCGGCTGACGTTGAGACTTTGGCCATGCCGATGGTTTCGAAACGCCGGCGAAGCGCGTCCTGTAATTCTCCGGAGAAGGCGAACTTCAGGGGTGATTCTATGGGATTTACGCCGGATTCGACGGCTGCGGCGTCGACAGCATGCAGCGCCATTTCCTTTGTGCCTCCGCCTGCAGGGATGAGGCCGACTCCAGCCTCGACGAGGCCCATGTAGAGTTCGGCGCTGGGCTGGCGGGCTGCGGCGTGCAACGAAATCTCGGTGCCTCCGCCGAGGCAGACGTTGAAGGGCGCAGCGACTACGGGGCGCGGGCAGAACTTGATGGATGCGGTCATGCGCTGGAAGGCGCGGACGGCGAGATCGACTTCGTCCCAGTCACCTTCCTGCATGGCGAGCAGTAGCTGCATGAGGTTGGCGCCGACGGAAAAATCGGACGCGTCTCCGGAGATGACAAAGCCGCGGAAGTTGCGGACGTGCTCGCTGTCGGGGTGAAGCGTTTGCGTGACGAGCGAGACAATGTCGTCTCCGATGGCGTTTTTCTTCGAGTGCAGCTCGATACACGCAACTCCGTCGCCGATGTCTACGAGCGATGCGCCTGCGTTCTTGCGGATGACTCCGTTAGCGCGTTTGAAGAGGGCGATGTTCGCGATGCCCTCGGATTGGTGGACGGGCTCGTAATCGCGTTTTCTTATGTTGAACTCGGAGCGTGAGCCTGCGGCGTCGCTGTACCATCTTGTCTTCCCTGTCGCGAGAAGTGTTTCAGCCTGGGGGCTGATGTGTTCGTTGCGCGCGCGGAGACGCTCGATACTCTGCTGTACGCCGACGGCGTCCCACATCTCGAAGGGGCCGAGTTCCCAGTTGAAGCCGGTGCGCATGGCGCGGTCGATGGAGCTGATGTCATCGGCAATTTCGGGCAGGCAGTCGGCAGCATAGTTCCAGATGCGGGTGAGGAGCGTCCACTGGAAGTGGCTTGCTTTGTCCTTGCCGGGGCCGTTGCCGATAAGCAGTTGCAGGCGCTCGGGCAATGTCTCGGCGTTCTTTGCCATTTCGAGCGATGGGAATTTCGGGCGCTGCGCGGGACGGTAGTCGAGTGTTTTCCAGTCGAGGGCAAGCCTGTTGGGCTTTGATCCGTTTTGGGGGGAATCGGGAGCATCGGGGATTTTCTTGTAGAAGCCCTGTCCGGTTTTGTCGCCCAGCCATTTGCGCTCCAGCATGGTTTCGATGAATTCCGGCAGTTTGGTGGCGACTGCATCTTCGGCTTTGGTGCTGGTAAAATTACGCGCTACATGACCGAGCACGTCGATGCCGACCATGTCGGCGAGGCGGAACGTTCCGGTGCGGGGCCAGCCGATGCTCGATCCGGTGAGCGCGTCTACATCTTCGATGGTGAGATCGAGCTCCTGCATCAGGGAAACCGCGGTCAGCATGGCGAAGACGCCGATGCGGTTGGCGATGAAGTTCGGCGTGTCGTGCGCATAGACGATGGACTTGCCGAGGCGGCGGTCGGCAAAATCGGCAATGGCAGCAACGGCCTGCGGGTTGGCTTCGGCCGTGCGGATGATTTCGAGCAGGCGCATGTAGCGCGGCGGGTTAAAGAAATGCGTGCCGAACCAGCGACTGCGGAAATCAGACGGCATTTTTGCCGCAATGGATGCGACCGGGAGGCCGCTGGTATTGGTCGTAATGATGCTGTCGTGGCGCAGGTAGGGAGTAATTCTTTCCAGCAGCGCCTGCTTGATGGCGAGGTCTTCGGTAACGGCTTCAATGATCCAGTCGCAGGATTTGAGGTGGGCTAAGTCGTCTTCGAAGTTGCCTGCGGTGATGAGGCCGGCACTGGATTTGTGGTAGAAAGCAGCCGGTTTTGATTGGAGCAGCGCCTGGACAGCCTGTTGGGCGATGCGACTGCGGCTGGCAGCATCGGCGTCTTTGGGGACGATGTCGAGGAGCACGACGGGGACGCCGGCATTGGCAAGATGCGCGGCGATGCGCGAGCCCATAGTGCCTGCTCCGAGGACGGCGCAGCGGCGGATGAGAGGGACGGCGGCTGTTGCGGCGGGCGCTTCGGAGAGAGCGGTGCTCATCGTGAATACTCCTGGACGGCGCAGAATACTAAGCGCAGTGGAGGCGGTCAAGGGACGGCTGCCTGCTGATTCAGATTGTAATTTTTTCAGATACAGGATGTGGCCCGCTGCTTTTATTTCTGGAGAAAATCTACCGCCAAGGCCGCAAAGCGCGCGCAGTTCGGCCAAAAGCAGAACGCGGAGGCGCGCTGAGGTTACGCAGGGTTCCGCAGAGAGTGCTTTCTATCGCAGAGCACACGGAGGACACAGAGAAAGTCCGATCAGTCACAGTTTGTTTGACACGCCAACGGCGCGCGGGTAGCGTCAAAATAGTTCCGAACAGATTATTCTGGTTCGTTTGAGGTCGCATGAGATTTCCTTCTGCTGTGCGTTTGATTGCCCTGCTGTGCGGCTTGACGCTGACCGCGCAGGCGCAGGACCTGGCGAGTTTTGAGAAGCGCATCACGACGAAAGTTCTGCCTAACGGGCTGACGCTGATTATCTGCGAGCGGCCCGAAGCTCCGGTCTTTTCCTACTTCACAATCGTTGATGCAGGCGACGCGAATGATCCCGGCGGGCAGTCGGGACTGGCGCATATGTTCGAGCACCTGGCCTTCAAAGGAACGAAGGACATCGGCACGACTGACTATGCCGCTGAAAAAGTCGCGCTCGATAAGGTTGAGCAGACGTATGCGGCTTATGACGAGGAATACCGCAAGCGTGTTGGGCGTGACGAAGAGAAGCTGAAGCAGCTGCACGCGGCCTTTGAGCAGGCGCAGGCTGAGGCGCAGAAGTACGTTATTCCCAACCAGTTCACCGAGATTGCTGAAGCCAACGGCGCGACGGGCTTGAACGCGCAGACGAGCCTCGACGACACGCAATACTACTGGAGCATGCCTTCGAATCGCCTGCAGCTATGGGCGTATATGGAGAGCGACCGCATTGCGAATCCGGTGCCGCGTGAGTTTTACAAAGAACGCGACGTGGTGATGGAAGAGCGGCGTATGCGCACGGATTCGAATCCGATTGGGCGCATGGTGGAGCAGTTTCTGGCTACCGCGTATGTGGCGCATCCGTATCACCGTCCGGGCGTGGGCTGGATGAGCGAGCTGAGCCAGATCACGGCGACCGAGGCCGATGCCTTCCACAAAAAATATTATGTGCCTTCGAACATGGTGATTGCGGTTGTGGGCGATGTGAAGGCCGAAGAGGCGATGCCGGTGCTGGAGAAGTATTTCGGCGCGATTCCGACAGGTCCGAAGCCGGAGGAGATGTCCACAGTCGAGCCGCCGCAGACGGCTGAGAAATACGTGATTCTCAAGGAGCAGTCGCAGCCGCTATATCTGGAGGGCTATCACAAGCCGGACTACCGCGATCCTGATGACGCCGTGTACGACGCGATTCAGGATATTTTTTCGAACGGGCGTACATCGCGACTCTACCGCTCCCTGGTTCGCGACCAGCAGATTGCAGCGGAGGCGGAAGGGTTCAGCGGATTCCCAGGTGATAAGTATCCGGGATTGTTTGCCTTCTTTGCAGTGCCGAATCCGGGCCACACACCGCAGGAGATGCGGACGGCCATCCACAAAGAAATAGACAAGCTGAAGACGACCGACGTGACCGATGATGAGCTGACGATGTTTAAGACACGCGCGCGGGCTGATCTGCTTCGCGGGCTGGGAAACAATCAGGGTCTGGCGGAGCAGCTTGCTATTTATCAGCTGCGATATGGAGACTGGCGCGAATTGTTTAATCAGTTGAAGAAGATTGATGCGGTGACGAAGGCAGATATTCGCCGCGTGGCCAACAAGACTTTTGTCGATACGAACAGGACCTATGCCATGGTTGAGTTTCAGCCGCCTGCCTCACAGGCTGCGCAGCAGTCGCAGGGAGGTGGACGATGAACCGCACCTTCCTTATGCAAAAGCACACCGCGGAGGACGCAAAGGATGCGCTGAAGACCGCAGAGAGGACCCTCCACCACAAAGACCACAGAGTACAGAACAGAGTACACAGAGGATTCACGGCCTTCCTGCTCACACTTATTCTGGCTGCTTGCGGCACGGCGAACTATGCGCAGCAGGCGCAGCCGTGGAAGCAGATTCCCATTCCGCCGCTGCATCCGTTTCATCCTGAGCAGCCGAAGCGCATCGAGTTGAAGAATGGGCTGGTCATTCTACTCGAAGAAGATCATGAGCTGCCGTTTATCAACGGGTTTATTGATATGCGGGGCGGCTCGCGTGATGAGCCTGCCGGCAAAACCGGACTGATTGAGCTCTACGGCGATGCGTGGCGCACGAGCGGCACGATCAGCAAAGACGGCGACGCGCTCGATGACGTGCTGGAGGCAAAGGCTGCGAAAGTTGAGACGGGCGGCGATGTGGATTCCACGTCGGTCTCGTGGTCCTGCATGACAAAGGACGAAGACATGGTCTTTGGCATTGTGGTCGATCTGCTGGAGCATCCGGCGTTTAAGCAGGACAAACTGATGCTGGCCAAGCAGCAGGCGGCGGCGGGGATTATCCGGCGCAATGACGAGGCCAGTGCGATTGCATCGCGTGAGGCAGCGAGGCTTGTCTATGGCAAGGACAGTCCGTATACGCGCCTGCCGGAGCTGTCGACCATCAAGGCCGTCACGCTTGATGATCTGAAGCAGTGGCACGACAAGACCATCGTGCCCAACAACATGATCATCGGTGTCGAAGGTGATTTCGATTCGGCAAAGATGGAAAAGGCGCTGCGCGATGCCTTTGAAGGGCTGCCGCGTGGAACTCCGTGGCCCAAGCCGACTGGAGAATTTCCCGGGCCTAAGCATGGCGCATATATCGTCAATAAAACAGACGTGAACCAGAGCAATGTCTATATCGTTGGATTGGGTACACTGCGCAACAATCCGGATTATTTTGCGCTGTCGGTGATGAACGAGGTGTTTTCCGGCGGCTTTGGATCGCGGCTCTTTCAGGATGTGCGTACGAAGCAGGGGCTGGCATATGCGGTTGGCGGCGGATTCGGCGCGGATTATGACCATCCGGGAATCTTTCGCGTTGTTGCCGGAACAAAGAGCGCAACTACAACCAAAGCGGCGCAGTCGATGATGGCGGAAATCAGTGATCTGAAGACAAAGCCGTTCACTGAAGACGAATTGAAGCGGGCCAAAGATCAGGTGCTGAATTCCTTCATCTTTAATTACGACACGAAAGAGAAGGTGCTGGCGGCGGCGGCGAAGTTCGAGTTCTACGGCTATCCTGCGGACTTTCTGCAGAAGTACCGCGATGGCGTGGAGCATGTGACGACGGCTGATCTGGAGCGCGTGGCGAAGAAGTATATCGACACGTCAAAGCTGGCGGTATTGGTGGTCGGCAATCAGCAGGAGTTCGGCACGCCGCTTACGGAGCTTGGCCTGGGCGCGCCTCAGCCCATTGACATCAGTATTCCCGGAGCGCCGCAGCAAGGCCCCGGCGCTCCCGGCGGCAATGAAGGAGAGCAGTAAAGATGCGGTTTGCCATTGTGATTATGGCGGCGGGCAAAGGAACGCGGCTGAAATCAAAACGCGCTAAAGTGCTGCATAAGATCGGCGGCAAGGCTCTGCTGGGGCATGTGATCGACGCGGCCACGAAGATTGTTCCGCCGCAGGATGTGTACGTGGTGGTCGGCCATCAGGCGGGCGCGGTGCAGGCGGAGGTTGCGGATACCGGTGTCCGGTTTGTTACGCAGGCCGAACAACGTGGCACGGGGCACGCTATTCAGACAGCGCGTCAGGCAGTTGCCGATTATGAACACATCATTGTGCTTTCCGGCGACGTTCCGCTACTGCAGCCGGAGACGATTGCGCGGCTGCGGGATTTTCATCTGGCGGAGCGCGCCGCTATGACGATTCTTACGGCGCAGCCGGAGAATCCGCATGGCTATGGACGGGTGGTGCGGCGCGCCGCTGGATCAGCCGAGGTGATGGCCATTGTCGAGCAGAAGGCGCTCGAACCGGAGCAGGCATCGATTAGGGAAATTAATTCCGGCATTTATGCCTTTGCTACCGATTCCCTTTTCCAGCTCATTAATGAACTGAGAACGGACAATGCGCACGGCGAATACTATCTGACCGACATGGCGGATGTGCTGGCGCAGGAAGGCAAGCGGGTGGTGGCTATTGAAGCTGCGGACGCGACGGAAGTTCTGGGCGCGAACACGCTGGCAGAGATGGCGGAACTCGATGCAGCGATGCGCATGTCTACTGCGCGGAAACTGATGGCGCAGGGCGTCACCATCTATCGCCCGGAAACAACGGTTATTGACGCCGGCGTGGAAGTGGGAGCGGACACCATCATCGAACCTTTCGTACAACTGCTGGGCGAAACGAAGATTGGCGAGGACTGCCGCGTACGCTCCTATTCGGTGATTGAAAATTCCACGTTGTCGAGTCATGTGCTGGTCAATCCCGGATGCATTATTGAAGAGGCGCATGTACATTCGCGGGCGAAGCTGGGCCCTTATGCGCGGATTCGGCCAGGCAGCGAAATTGGCGAGGAAGCGCACATCGGGAATTTCGTCGAAACGAAGAAAGTGCGGATCGGCAAGGGATCAAAGGCCAACCATCTCAGCTATCTGGGCGATGCGGAGATCGGCAGCGGCGTGAATATCGGCGCCGGTACCATCACCTGCAACTACGACGGCGTCAATAAACATCGCACTCTGATTGAAGACAAGGTATTTGTCGGAAGCGATTCGACACTGGTTGCCCCGATTGTGATCGGGGAAGGGTCGTATATCGGCGCAGGGTCCTGTATTACGGAAGATGTTCCGGCTGAATCGCTGGCACTAGGCCGGGCGCGGCAGACGACGAAAGAAGGCTGGATACGGAACCGGCGTGGATAGACTTCATTCCATACAAGCGGCGACCTTTTAATCCAAAGCGTCGTTTCGCCTTCATGTAGCACATGAAACATCGCGCATACCGACCCGTTACGTGTTTTTCCCGCATCACCATGTGATGTGGGTATGCTGAGTCGTAATGATGTCCAGAAAAGCATTTGCCCTTTGACTGCGCTCTCTTTGCGGCTTAGCTCAAGATGACAATCCTGAAGAAGTTACTGTGATGACAGTCGACGGCTGTCTTCGCTTTCGGGGAGAAGTGGGGCAAAGCGCGCGCCAATGAAGAGAATGATGCCGGCGATAGCGAGTGAGATAAGGGTGACGCCGAGACCGATGCGGAGGGATGAAGTTGCGTCGGAGACGCGGCCAATGAGACGCGGCGAGAAGGCGTCTCCAAGCGCGTGAATCATAAACAAGTTGATGGCAACGGCAGTGGAGCGAATAGAGGCTGCAACCGAATTGACCAGACAGGCGTTCAGCGGGCCGTTGTTGAGGAAGAGCAGGAATTCAGCAAGGAATACGGCCGGGACGAGAAAATGGCGTGGGCCGAAGATGGCAGCGGCAGCGGCAGGCATGGCAATGAGCATACTGGTAGCGGCAATGAGATAGAGCGCGCGGTGGTTCTTCTTCAGCCAACGATGGCCGAGGTATCCGCCAATCACTGTGCCGAGAAGGCCGTCGATGGCGGTGATTGCTCCAGTAGTGATGCCGGCGGCGGCAACGGTGTATCCGCCGAAGCGAACGAAGAAGGTTGGCAGAAAGGTTGAGATGCCACCGACGGCGAAGGTCCACATGGCCATGCCGAGAGTGGCTGTCCAGAATGCCGGGTTCCGCGCGAGCCCGGAGACGGTGGTGCGGCTCAGCGTGGGTTTGAGTTCATCGGCTGCGCCGCGTGGCGGCTCTTTGACAAAGAACCAGAACGCTGCAGCAATGAGGACTCCGGGCAATGCGGCGATGAAAAAGGGCATGCGCCACCCGTAGTGCTGCCCGAGTACTCCACCTATGAGATAGCCGAGCGCTGCGCCGACGGGAATGGTGATGTAGAAGATGCTGAGGACGCGGTTGCGGTCCATTTCAGGGTAGAAGTCGGCGAGCAGCGCGGGAGCGTAGATACTGAATGTTGCTTCGCCGATGCCGACGATGGCGTGGCGGATGAGTAAAGTGTTGTAGTCGCGGACTGTGGCGGTAAGGAGGGTGGCGGCGCTCCAGAGAAGCGTTCCGGCAACGATGAGCGGACGACGCGGGTAGCGGTCACCCAGCCATCCGGTGAGCGGCGCGGCGATCATGTAGGTGAAGAAGAAAGCCGTGGTGAGGAGGCCCATCTGCGCGTCATTTGCAGAGAATTCTTTCTGGACCAGAGGCTGCACGCCGGGGAGCACATAGCGGTCGATGAAGTTGAAGAGATTAAGGCAGGTGAGGAGGAAGAGAGCAAGTCCTGCAGTCTGCGCCGCTGAAGGTTTGGTTTTTTGGAGTTGCACGGTCATGCGGTGAGCGCATGATATCAGCTTTGCTTCTCCCTCCTTCCCTTCGGTTGTGCTCAGGGTCAGGCTGGGCACCCATTTGTCTATTGCTGAGAAAAAAGCAGGTCCTTCGACTGCGCACGCTTCGCGTGTTCCGCTCAGGATGACAATGTGGAAATTCTCGTAATGCTATTTGATTTCGGGACGGGGCCAGCGGGCTTCTACTGTCGTTGAGATGCCGCCGCGTGGACGAAAATCGCCTTTCACTACGGCCCATACCGGGTTGCAGGCCTTCGCCACGTCTTCGAGCACCTGGTTCACGACGTTCTCCTGGAAGATGCCGAGA